>CAMJPQ010000045.1 GCA_946407745.1 uncultured Clostridia bacterium | reverse complement strand
CACCCGCAATTGGAACATTCTGCAAACTCATACTCTGTCCCGATGTTAAACACCAACCACTTGGCCTTTGGCTGCTCCTGCTTTTTCATCCTGTTCCGCCTCCTGTCCGGTTTAACTATCTTTGCTGCAGCTGCTTTCCACTTTCTGAAGCATCCCCATGAGCAAAACCACCGATTCCCCTTTGGCGTTCCGCTCTGGTAAACCCATTGCGGTGTAGCAATGAAACGCTTACCGCATATTGCGCATTTCTTCTCGAGCCATGGGAATAAGTTCACTTTCGATCATCTTCTTTCTCGGTCTGTTCTTTCAGCAGGGAAACAATGTCTTCTGCCTCATCGACCGTAATGCAAACACCAAGCATCTTGCTCTGCGATTCCCTCCGGATGCTTTTGATTTCTCTTTCGAGCCGCCTGATGATTTCGGACTTTTCCATTCCATTTCACCACCTTTTAGCTGAACTTCTTCGCTACCGTCATCTCAGGCAGCACCGGAGCGACAGCAGCCACCTCAATCAGCGGGCACCAGTTCGGGCGCGTGTTGATCTCCGTGACCTTCAAATTCATGCATTCCGCAGCGCACCAATACCGGCGCCCATACTGAGCCTGAGCGAACCGGCAGTCAGCGCACTTCCTGGGCATCTTCATCTCAATCGCGACCATCTGCTCACTCCTTCTGATCACATTTATCCATCAGTCTCTTTTCCCATCGTTTCTGTTTCATGTCCTTATACTCATTGACAACCGTTCTGTTAATGTAGAGATTATCCAGATAAAGCTCTACATCTCCGATTTCTTCGAGCAGGTTTTCATACTGCTTATCAGAATCCTCCGGCGTAGGATTCGTCCCGTCATAGCATCGCCGGAGCTTCAGCGCGGCTTTGGCAAGCTCACAGCATTCCTCCGCCAATCCTGCCAGCAGTTCAACTATCGGGATTTTTTCTTTTATCAGACTCATTCCGTTTCATCTCCTTTTTATCAGCACGCTTTGGGCAATCACTTGGAATCTCTATCGAAAAGCTATGAGGGATCGTCCTGTCACGGATGTGCTTACTGTTTCTTGGACAGCTCAGCCATTCACAGTGCATTCTGCAAAAAGTGATATCATCGCACCATAATCCGTCAACTCTTCTGATATCGATCATCCGACCTCACCTGCCTTCCGCCAGCTCTTTCTGTAATCCCCTTTAAATCACATAGCGCTTATGCGCTGACTTCAGATCTTCCTCTGCAATGTCCAGATACCGCTGCGTTGTTGCGAGGCTCTCATGACCAAGCATTTTTTGAACCAGCGTCACATCCATTCCGCGGCGAAGGGCCATTGTCGCACATGTCCTGCGGAACCGGTGCGGATGGCACTGCTTCACGCCTGCGCGTTTGCCAATTCCCCGGATGATCGCCTCGAGCGTGCTGTTATCGCTGTAAGAATCCTTGCTGACCTGTTCCGGATAGATATACCAGTTTGCCCACCCCTTCAGCGCAGGAGCTTTGCTCGCCGGCGTGCCTACATTGATGCTGGCCGGGAACAGATAAGGGTTTCCATCCTTTCTTTCCTTTACGTATGCCTGAATCGCCAGCTGTGCTCTTGCATTCAGGTACACAGTACGCTGTTTTTCTCCCTTGCCGATAATGGTCATCTCTTCTTGCTGGCACTGTTCGATCTTTAAGGATGCGGCTTCATACACACGGCACCCGGTGCTCAATAGCACTTCAACCAGTGCCAGCTCCCGCCTTGTCTTGCAGGCCATCCGGATCTTCTCAACATCCATTTCCGTGAAAGCCTTCTTCTGCTTCGGCTTGTTCTTGATCGGATCGATCTTCAGCATGATATTCTTATCGATCATCTCCTCTCTTGTCAGCCATCCGTAGAAGCTGCTCAGGGTTCTCATATTGTTCTGCTGATAGTCCTTTCCGCAGCCTCTCATGATCAGGCTCGCGATGAATGCCTGGATATCAGTATGATCACATTGCAATGGGCTTTTGTTTATGAATGCGAAAGCCCTCCTCAGATTGTCGCTGTACAGCTGGCAAGTCCTTTGTGTGCATCCCTTTACTTTCTTGGCTACGAGAAACCGCTTAATCAGGTATTCTGTTTGGCCCCCGTCATAAACGATCAGTGCTGTCTGTTTTTTGCTGATATCGAATCCCGACATTATCCCGAGGATCAGCGCCTTTCCTTCCTGGATATGCAATGCGTCCGCGATTTTGTCGGCCAATTCATCTCTGTCGTCAGTCGAAGAATGAAATTTGGATCCCTCCGCGTTCTCCATCTTCCTTTTCCTCCTTTTCAACTTCCGCTGCAGCTGAAGCCGCCTTTTTCAATTGCCCTGCAAACATTTGATTGGCTTTCAATGCAAATACGCGGCCAGACCATATCCCCGAATAAAACATCGGAGTATACCATGTATGCGGCCCGCCGTCCCCAATCAGAACCGGGCCTGTTTCAGGATCTGTCAGAGTGTCTGCAATTCGCACACGCCCGGCGCATCCAAGCAGCGACAGCTGAATGTAGCACATCATTGCCACTGTCTGATCTATATCCCCTGCTATAACCAGTGCCCTCTGCTGATAGTTGATGCCGAGCTGATAAAGTCTTTCCGCAGCAGCAATCAATGTGGCTCCGGCGCCGCATGCACAATCGTTGATGCTGATCCACCCATGATCGTCCAGCTCTTTTCGGACATCGTCCTCCCGTATCGCCATGTTCGCCATGGCCTGACATACTCCATACGGCGTGAAACACTGTCCGTGTGCCTGGCTCCCCATTTCAAGTTCCATGTACATCTGACCAAGGAAGTCCTGAAAAGGATTGCGTTCCAAGCTCTCAATCAGCAGCCCAAAGCAAGTGATAAAACCTTCAAACTCCTGCGGTTTATAGCGTCCCCGGATCCTGTTATAATCTTTTTCTCTCTCCTCGTAATTGTTCCGATCCACGCTGTTTGCAATCGAAACGGCAAACAACTTAACCATGTCATTCCACCGTTCCCAATTGTTGTTCCAATTGCATATTCCGTTAAATGCTTTTACAAATTCGCGCTGATCAGCCCCTCTTACCGTTCCCGCTTTCATCTTCCTTTATTCTCCGTCATCGTCCTTCCCCGCCATCTGTTCAACGGCGCTTTCCCTGGCCATCTTCCTGAAAATATCCGCCATCTCTTCCCACATGTGATACTGCTCCGCTGTTCCCGGCGCGGGAAGGGTACCCCTGAACCCGACGTCTCCGCATATCCGGCGCATACTGTCCGCCCACATTGCAGCTTTCAACAAAGCTCTTGATCTGGTCATGGTATTCCTCCCTCGTTTTCTTCGTGGCGTATTCCAGTTCGATCTTGTGCCGGATGCTGATCAGGTTCCTCCGCAGCTCTCCCAGATCCAGCAGATACATATTCCGGATTCTGCAGATCTCCGGATCCGTCATCGTGCCCAGGCTTTCCATCTGCTTTTCCGTCATTTCGATGTGCTTCTGGATGATGTCTTCGATATGCTCCATCCGGTCAATCTTCGTCAGTGTCATGCTGATCCTCCGCCTTTCTTTTCATCACCGTCTTCGTGACTGCAAACCCCCGGCACCTGTAGGCCACGTCCCAGGCTTCGTTTTCATTCAGGAAGATCACGGCCTTTCTCAGCCCTTCCTTTCCCGAATTCCATGTATAGGTCACGTTGCACCCTGCCGGGCTGTCAATCTCCGTCAGGTAATACGGGGCCCCGTCCTTCACGCTGGTAATGATCCAGTAGTTTCCGCTCTCCGGTTTCTTTGTGGTCTTCCCGGTCATCTTCCTGGGCCGCTTCATGGCACCCTTCCCGGTCTTCGGATCTACTCTTCTCTCATGCTCTGTGCCTGCCCAGATCCAGTTATTGCTAAACGCACTCCAGTACATTCTCCAGCTTCACTCCTTCCCGGCCCATGTCCATTCGATGTTCCTGTTCTGGGTGATCTCCCAGCTGTCGATATACTGGCTTTCCTCCGCCTTCCTGGCTTCGCTGTCGATCAGGATCAAGCCGACCGTCATGGATATGATGAAAAAAACGAACATCGCAATCACATTCGCCTTTCCTCCCATACGTTCGATCATTGTTTCACGCGGGGGTTTTGTTTTGCGGGTTCTCATGCTATAATCCTCCTGTACCTTTCTCTGCCCAGTTTGGTGCATGCCCTCTGATGTTGCAGCATCAGAGGGCGCTTTTTATGTTCTTTGGTCTCACCCGGCTGATGTACTGTCCCGGCTTCGGCGGCACCGGCACGACGGACATCGTTTTCTTCTGCTTCCTCTGCCGGGGCTCCGGCTGCTGATCCTCCGCCCTCTCCTGCTTCTTCTCTTCCCATTTCAGGATGGCTGTCTCGGTCACCAGCATCGGCTTCGTCTTGATCGCGCCCATCTCGCCCATGTACTTTCGGGCCGTGCGTACTCCGCAGCGGTACCGATCCATGATCTCCTCCACGCTGTAAAGCCTGTCCATGCTGCGCCTCCTTCTCAGTCCCCGTCCTTCGGGATCTCCGGCAGCGGCATCCAGTAGATCACGCCGCTCTTGCTGTACTTCCCGTCCCAGATGCAGCTTGGCGCATGCAGGAGATCTGCGTAGAAGGTCACGATGTCATATTTCCGGTATCCTTCGCTCCCTTTCCCGATCTCCCGCACGGCCAGCAGCGGCTTCCCGTGATAATCCGCCCTGGGCGGATCCAGCTCCGCGTCATGCCAGACTCCGTTTTTCAGGCTCATGGTCTCTCCTCCTTTCTCAGAACTTTCTCGCGAGCTGCGCCATCAGTTCGTGCGCCGCTGTGATGTAGCTGTCCGCCGTGACGTTGACCACATACAGCAGCGTTTCTCCCCGGCTGATCATGAAGTATTCGTCCCCTTCCGTCACCCGGAACCGCTGCAGCTTCCTCTCCTCTTCCCTGACCTTCTTCGTCATCTGCACATAGACGATCGTGATCGGATCCACGATGTGCCGGTTGACCATCTTTTCGATGTCGATTGCGATCTGCTGAAGATCCAGTGTCCTCTGATCGATGCTCATTCCTCTGCCTCCGCTTCCTGATCTTCATTGCCCAGGAGATCAAATGTTTCCAGGTTGTCGCTGATGGCCTCTTCGATGCTCTTGTCGAGATCTTCAACCAGAGCCTCCGCCAGATAATCCGATAGCTGTTCCCGGACTATCTGCATGATCAGCTGCAGCTGCCGTTCGTTCATGATGGTTCCTCCTTTTCTTTAATGTTGCATGGTTACGCAACTTCTTTGTCAAAAAAAATATCGCGGATGTCTTCGTCAGAAAGATGCAGGGTGTCTCTGATCCGGCAGATCTCTTCTCTGTCGAATTCATTCTTACCTGTGATTTTTCTGTCGAATGTAGCCCTTACAAATCCGGCCGCCTCGCAGAACTCTCCAATATTCATCCCTGCGTCTCTGATCCTTTGCCTCAGAAGATACTCTTTCACTCTATTTCACCTCCAGAAGTTTCGTGTTTACGCAACAACCATATCTAAAATACACTCGTAATTTTATGTTGTCAAGCATTTTTGCAGAATATTTTGCATTTTTGCGCAACTTATGCTATCATCTTCCTTGCTCAGGAGGTGACCTTGATGAGAATAGGGGATGTTATTTCAAAGAAGCGCAAGGAATTGAATATGACCCTTGACGATGTCGCCCGCGCTGTTGGTGTTTCCAAGGCCACGGTTTCACGATGGGAAAGCGGAGACATTCGGAAAATGAAGCGCGACAAGATTTCCGCTCTTTCGTCAATTTTAGAACTGGATCCTTTGCTTTTCCTTAATGAGCCTGAGATTCTTACTTCAGACGAATCTCGTATCGTCTCTGCGTATCGAAAAGCTTCACCCGACTGTCGAAAAGCTGCCTTGTTAATCCTTGAGAACAGCGCTAACGAAAATCAGGAAAAAGGCTCCTCTTTCGAATCTACCGCGACTGACCACACCGCATAAGGAGGTGATCCCATGCCACGCCCGAAGAAACAGCACCTGAAGCGCCGCCCGGATGGGCGGTATGCCTGCCGGTATAAGGGAGAATGGTTCTACGGCTACACGGAGGACGAAGCTTTCGCGGCCAGAGACGCATACAAGGAAGCGGAGAAGGCCGGACAGATCTTCGACCCATCCGTCACGGTGGCCCGGTATGCAGCTGCCTGGCTGCCCATCGCCCGACCCGCTGTCTCAGACAGCACCTATCATCAGCTGGCCATCCATCTGGATCATCTGATTTCCCAGATCGGGAACGTTCCCCTCTGCGATGTGCAGCCCCTCCAGATCAAGCAGGTTTATTCCACCGTTTATCTCGGCCTGTCGCAGTCCTATATCAACGGCGCCAAGCAGATCTATTCCGCGCTCTTCGACTCAGCCGTCGAGAACGGGCTCTGCCGGATCAATCCTGCCCGGTCGAAGGATGCGAAGCCTCACGCCGGAACCGTCGGCAGTCATCGCGCCATTACGGATCAGGAACGGTGGTGGATAGATCATTACTGCACGGATCACCGCGCCCACGCCGCGGTCATGGCCATGCTTTACGCCGGGATCCGTCCGCAGGAGGCCAAAGCGCTGGACATTGACAAGGCTGTTGATTTTGACGCGGGAACGGTCACCCTCTCCGACTTTGCCCATCTGGACGGGCAGAACCATTACAGGATCACGTCCAAAGGGAAAACGGACAACGCCCGGCGGACGATCCCGCTGCTTGCCCCTCTTCGGAAAGCCCTGGAAGAGAAGCACGGCTATCTGGTTACCAGCGCCTCCGGAGAGCGTGTCAGCGTCCAGGCGTGGAAATCAGCCTGGGAATCGTATGTGTTCTGCATGGAAAAGGCCATCAACGGATGCGAGCGCCGGTGGTACGGGAAGACGAAGGAGCACAAGGCCATCCTGGCCGCCGGTGGCCAGCTCCCGCCCTGGAAGGATTTCACCGTCGTTCCCTACGACCTCCGCCATTCCTTCTGCACTATGTGCCGTGATAAAGGCGTTGAGCTGAATACCTGCATCAAATGGATGGGCCATGCAGATGCTAAGATGATCCTCAAGATCTATGATGAAGTCACCGACTCCCGCTTCCGGCGCGAGGCCGAAAAGCTGGACACCAGCTTCGCGGATCCGCCTCCTCTGAAGCTCCTGAAACAGGCATAAAAAAAGCGCCCCGGGTGATCTCCCCGGGGCGTTTTTCTGACTTCTTTTCTGACTACCATTTTGACTACCAATCGCGGCTTTTGACTACCGAAAAGGTGCACATTTTGACCCTACGCGACGCCCTCCGCGAGACGAAAAAAATCCCGGAAGCCTTTATTTTCAAGGCTTCCGGGAAGCTCCCCAGGTAGGGCTCGAACCTACAACCCTTCGGTTAACAGCCGTCTGATCGAAGTATCTTTATTTCCTTATATTTCAATCGTTCTGAGTGTTTTCCGCTTTCGTCTGACTACCGTTTTGACTACCATTCTCTCCCGTTTCATGCTCCAGAATATCTTTCCGGACTAAGTATGTCAACTGTTTTTTTATTTTCTCTGTGTTTTTTGAAAAAAAATAAGCCCTGCTGGATCTGAACCGCAGGGCAATTGTTATTCTTCTATGATCTTTTCGGGAGGTTTTTCTTCCGGTACTTCCGGCAGCCCGGTCAGGGCCAGCAGCATGGCGGAGACGAAGCCAAAGGCCCCGGCGCTCAGAACGGCAAGCCAGTTCACGTCACCCAGAACCAGCGCGCCGGTTCCGATGTAAGCCAGTGCGGCCTCCCCAAAGGTGCGGGCAGCACGGATCAAAGCAGCCTCAAACCATTTCTTATACATTGTCTTACCCCTTTCTTATACTATGTATTATTCGTGATCCGGCAGAGCAAGGAACCTTTCCCGGAATCCATCCATCACACCGTTCGCGCCCAGGGCGTGGTACTGTGTGAAGATATTTTCTAAATTCTCCCGGTCATCATAGTCAGCCCATCCTTTTGACTGGTAATGCCGATACCCCTGCAGCAACCTGTCTCTGAGCATCGCCTGCATACCCAGCATCATGGCCTGATTCTGCGCTTCCATCTTTTCATTCTGGGCCTTGATTTCCCTGTCTCGCTGTTGTGCCTCCGCATCCGCTTTCTTTTTTGCTTCGTCACTCTTCGCCAGGGTTCTGTTGATCCTCATCATGATCACGCCGCAGATGATCCCGCTTATGATGCTCGGAATGCCTAACGTAGCCGCCCACTGGTACCATTCCATCGTCATCACCCCCTCAGTCCCAGCATGTCGCCCAGGGTATCATATATCCTTTCCAGCTCCGCCCTGCTCACCGTGACCGTCTCCCGGTCTTCTCCCTTTGCATGGACGAATACGCTCATCACGTACCCCTGCAGGCCGTTCCACGCGATCAGGTTCCATGTTCCTCCGCCTTCGATCAGCTGTGCTTCGCTCCCCTGGGGCATTTCCGCCAGGATTTTTGATCCGGTGCTGGCCGCTTTTCTCAGTCTGATCGGCTCATCCGGGTTCCCTCCTGAGATGATCACTGTTTCCATTTCTTTCCCTCCGCCGGAATAATCCACCTTTTTAAGTTTTCCGTGATATCCCCATTTCCCGATGCTGGTATCCATTTTCGGGCGCGGGGATGTCATGTGCCTGATCCGCAGCGGATAAACACTTTCCACAATCCCCACGTGATAATAATCCCGCAGATCTCCGGTGTAGTATTCTCCGCCTTTTTGATATCGTGCCGGAAGGCTGTATCCTCCCTGATTCTGTTCGTATCCTTTGAATACCAGCTCCCCCGGCTGCAGATCTCCCGATCCGGTGATCTGTCTGATCTTGTCTCTTATCTCCTGCCGTGCAGCGTAATTGCTTCCATGCAGACCCCTCCATTGACCTCCGCAGCGCCTGATTGCTCCGATGATCAGCCCGATGCAGTCGCACAGGCCGTCGTGGCCGTCATGCCCCTGACCGTATGCCGGTTCCTCCGCGGCGATCTGCTCCGCAGCCGCCAGAAACTCCTCCACCTTGATCATCTATGCCTCCGTGAAAAATGTCGCCTGGAATGCGACATTTTTTCCGCTTCTTTTTGATATAATGGGTATAGAAAAAGCGCCTGACGGTTAGGGCCCGTCAAGACGCTGGCGGAAGATGTGGGTAGGACATCCTCCAGGAAATGATATTATCACATCCTTCCGCACAAAGTAAAGAAAGGATGTGCTTTTCATGTCGTCCAATTCTTCCGAAGCTTTCCGGTCTCAAATGGTTTCCCGTCTCTATGATACCATCCCGCAGGAGCAGTTGCAGAGCGTCCTCGCTGTGCTCGACTCAGCCATGCAGGACTATGACATCACCAGGAAACCGGTGACGCTTGTCCCCGCTTCCGGCCTGCCGGAGGTTGTAAAGTATTACCTTGCGTCCAAAGCCGTCGAAAACATGAGCGCCGGCACGCTTAAGATCTACCGCCTCCGGTTGGAGGATTTCTTTAAGCTGACCCGGAAACCGTTTTCCGACATCCGCGCCAATGACATCCGAATGTACTTGTATTATTGCAAGAGCGAGCGGCACGCCTCCGACGCATATCTCGACAATATCCGCCGGATCCTCAGTGCTTTCTTTAGCTGGTTGGTCGCCAATGAATACATCGTCCGCAATCCATGCGCGAGCATTGACAGCATCAAATACCAGGCGCCGGAGCGCACTCCCCTGACCTCGTATGAGCTTGAGGAATTGCGCTGGGCCTGTCAGACGATCCGGGAGAAAGCCCTCGTTGATTTCCTCTTCTCGACGGGGATCCGTGTCAGCGAGTGCAGCGACATCAATCAGTCTGACATTGACTGGGAGCTGAGATCAGTGATCATCCGTCACGGCAAGGGAGATAAGCGCCGGACCGTGTTCTTCAATGCTGAATCGGAATTGACCTTGAGGAAGTACCTGGAATCCCGGAAAGATGATAACGGGGCCCTGTTTGTGGCCGTCCGGGCCCCGCATCATCGTCTGGGCGTCAAAGCCATTGAAAACGAGATCTCGAAGATCGCCCAGCGCTGCGGGAAGCATGTTTACCCTCACAAGCTCCGGCACACGTTCGCCACCTCCGGCCTGCGTGGCGGGATGCCCCTGGATAAGCTCCAGGCGCTCATGGGCCACGCAAAGCCGGAGACCACATTGATCTACGCTAAGCAGGATCAGACAGACCTCCAGCGCGAACACAGTCGTGTTTACGCTTAGTTCGCCGCCTGTGTCTCTTCCACCTTCGCCCACTGTTCACGCAGCAGGATAGCGTTGCTCATGGATTCGGTAATCATGCAGTAAACGAAATCGGTGCCCTCGCTCTGTCCATAGGCGTAAGCGCCGAGGTAAGCATGGTAGCTCTGCAGGGCGGCTTCGTAGGTGTCTTTGACGACAATTCCCTTGTCAAAATTGCCGTTGGTGTGTTTGATCTGATGCAGAAAATACACGTTTTCAGTCATGGGTAAATACCTCTCTTTCTTTCTATATCATCCGGCTCAGGCCGGGTGATTTTTTAATGAATAATAATGTTTTCCGTCGGTCGGTACTTCGTAATACAAATAATTTTAACCGGAAATGTTTTTCCATGCAGAGAAATCCGTCCCGGAGGCTCGACCATTCCGGTAATAAACATTTTGAGAAGTAACGCCGAAGCCAAGTTGAGAAACATAGTTTCCAACACAAAATGCAAGTATGAGACAATAATCTTCCGGTCTGTTCTGGGTGCTATTACCGACATAGCATAGCCCATGCGTAAAAGTGTTAAGATTTGCAGGTTGCTCTCCTGCTCCGACATAGCTTTCGAGCATATATCCCAGTTCCAACTTATGGAAATTGCCAGACGTAATTTTGCTGTTTAACGAATCAAGGTCGCCCTTCAGCGCATTCAGCCCGCCGCTCCCGTCAGCCGTTATGTTGCTGGTACTCAGCGTCGCATTCGTTCCGATCGCAGCCGTGGCCCGGTAAAGTCCTTCGGCCAGGCTGCTGTGCCCCTTGACATACACGAACTGTCCGTTTGCGATCGCTGGGTGCACATTGCCGGTCGCGATGATCGCCAAACCATCCTCAATGGCATTGATAGTATTGTTTTGTGCTGAGACATCACCCTCCAACGTGGTTGCTCGACCCTCCAGAGCCTCCACTCGTGTAAGCAGCTGATCAATATCCGGGATAACGTGCTCAGGATCCACGGTGCTGTCCGTGTTGCTCTGGTAAACATAGCCGGTGCAGGCACCTACAGCAACCTGGCCAACCTTGATAACAAGGCTAAACTGGCCCACAACCGTATAGCACGCAGATGGCAGCACTACAGTAACCTTGTTCCCGTCAATTGTGCCGCTCATGATGACCGTGTTTCCATCACTCCGGATAAAATACCCGCGCACCTCTCCGGACAAGGTAGCAGGCTCTCCGGAATCGGTTACGGTCACTCCGACCAGGTTGCCCTGGTTGTCGCCAGAGAACAGATTCCCATCAATTCTCTTTACCGTTACCGGTGCTTGCAGATCTGCCTTTAGCCATGTTTCGAACGGCTGCATTTACAACACCTCCAATTTGCTTTCGAGTTCTTCGATGCGTTTTGCCATTTTCTGTACTGTCTGTTCCAGGCATTCTACTTTTGCACACAGGAGTTCAATATAATCAAGTGTTTTATACCCATTCGGATTTTCATGGACCAAATAAGGAGCTTTCTCCTCGACATCCTGCGCGAAATAGCCAATATGCTCATCCTTATCGCCGTTGTATTTTTTTTCATTCCAACGGAACCTGACAGCACGGATCCCAGAGACATCCGGGATGTCTCCCGAAACAGTCTTAAGGCGTTTATCAGAGCTCTGCGTCAACGTTCCAGCAATCCACATATTACCGGCGTAGTCAACGGTCATCGCGTTGCTATAGGTAAATGTACTTGAGCCGGTTCGCGTGCCATTGCCTAAGATAAAAATAGCATTGGCATTGTCAGCGTTAAGCCGTCCGCATACAAACTGACAATCTCGACTTGATTTTGTATCTGATCCAGTTACAAAAGCAAAATCATGTTTTGCTTCTGCGGCGATTCCCATTGAAACAGAAAATGCTTTTGTAGCTTTACATGTGTCGCCAATTGCAACTGCGCCGTGCGACGTGGCTTTATTGCCGCCACCAATTGCAACTGCATCCATTTCAGTTGCTTCGGAGTTCTTTCCTATTGCAGTAGCGCCCATTGCCGACGCAGAACTGTCATATCCCATACTGAGCGCCCAGTTATAACTGGATGTGCAGTTACTACCAATAGCAATGGCGCTCGGCTGTGTAGCTTTGCTTTTATATCCAATCGCTATTGAAGTTGAAGCTGTTGCCTCGCATTCATCACCAGCTGCGATTGACTGGTTCCCAGTAGCATTATTTTTCCTTCCTAAAGCTACCGACGCAACGCCAGAGGCCATATTCTGATAGCCAATGCATACACAAAACGCCCCCTTTGGACGGCAGAATCGTCCACCGGAAAAACTATACGCCCCATGATTCACTGCTGCGGAGCTGCCATCGCCGCCGTCCCACCATGTGCCAAGCCTATAATATGGGGCTTGAACAATGTTTCCGTTTTCATCCGTGACGGATGCAGTCCCAATATAACCAGTACTTACGCCGGCGGCATTAAGAAGAGAAAACGCATCACCATCCATAGTTGCGCGGCCAGAACCAGATGCACCGCCAAGCGTTCTGATTCCATTGAAGTCAAATCCAGATTGCCAGGTGGCGCCACCGTCCGTACTGAACCCCAACCCGTAATTCGTGCCGTTATACTTTCCAAATCTAATGATCTGGTTTGTATTTGATGGATTAATAATTGTAATGTTATTATTATCCCAATAGAACTGGGTGTCACCCAGAATCTTGACATGATCCGTGGCCAGGGTGCCGGCAGCAATGAAATCCGCTACAAACTCGCCATCAATGTTCCAGGCAGTTGTGTAAGTACCGTTGTACCCCGTTTTTGAGAACGCGATACCTCCATTATTAATTCTGATAATTTTTGTAGCAGTCAGAATGCTATCAGAATTCATAATCAGGATTTCATTCGGTTTTCCATCATTGTCTGTATCATGCAGAACAATGTTGCCGCCCGTGTTTCCTGTTACTTTTTCTGCAACCTCTGCAGCAATTGACTGGAACTGAGAAGATGCCTGTTCTTTGATTGCAGCGGTGATTTCCGAAGTTTTCGCAATGGTCGCAGCCAAACTATTATGCGCAGACCCAAGTTCAGCTTCAATGTACCGCTCTTTCAGTACGTCCCATTTTGTGCGGATGCATTTTGCAGTCGCTGATACTCCGAGCTTGTCAAACCTGACCGATACAATGTCGCACAGATCCACGCGGTCTTTCATCGAATCGGCTTCCACAAAGCTAACTGTAAGATTAACTTTCGGGACGCCGATTGAGTTTTCGGTAATGTATCTTTCCGCTCGCGTTCTCAGCGCTGCAGCATCCGGAGCGCTAACAAATTCCTCGGTAAGATCAAGCGGATAAATCCGAGTAAACCCAAACGTTCCGGAGGCATTTACCACCTTCTCCGGCAGAGTAACAAGTACCCCGGTTTCTTCACTGAAATAATAAGGATAGACCCCAGTGTAAACAGAAGCATTGTTTTCTTCCTGTCGAAGGTCCGTCATATTCTTTCCGTAGCGAATAATGACTCCCCTATTTTCTCCGCGGCTCGGCTGCAACGAGCAGGAATATTTGTCAAAACGCCACTCACCGCCATAAGTATCCAGCAAGCTCCCCTGCAGCCCACCCATGAGCGCCCTGATGCTGGTAGGCCGTTTTACCCTCATGGTTTGTGTGCTGAAGATAGTCGTTGAGAGAGTAAACGGACAAGCCGCAGGATAAATGATAGACGCGCTCTGCATCTTCTGCAGCGCATCTTGACTTCCAATGGCATCAAAAGGCGCGTCTACATACCCAGAGAGATCGTAGCTGATATGCTGGGCGTTTATAGTAACAATGCCATTCAGAGGCTTACTGATATTGTAGATCCTGAAGGGCTGCGGATCATCCGTATAGTTCGGCTTGGCAACAATCAAACACCGCAGGGCTATATCAGCAAAATGGGCTCCTGAAATAGGATACGTTAATTCAAGTTCATACGACCCATTCCGATTTTCTTCTACCTCGCATGATATAGCATCCGTGAGGACGCCAAGGCCGAAGTTCTCCCATGACGTAGCGTCCGGGCTAAACAAAACAGGAAGCATAGAACCCTCCTTAAATTTCAAACCATCGCGGAGTAACGAAAACCCGCCTTACATTTCCTGAAAAACCGATTGCATTATTCCCTGGCTTCAAACTCGCAAACTGACTGCTGCTGGAAGAAACACGATTGTTCAGGTTGTTTCCAATCGTGTCGTAGCAATTCATAGCTTCGCAGTCTATGAACAGACCGGCCTCTGGGATATTGGTGATCGTGAATATCGTCCCAGAAACAGTCACCGTGCCGTTTCCGGCTGCGGACCTCTCAACCTTAATCAATGGCTTTGATGCATAGGCCGTATCATTGCGGATCTGTGTCGCCGCCGTGATTTCAACAGCTTCTTTTCCGGAGATGAGAAATTTCTGCGGCATACAAATGAACTTAATAACCGCGCGGCCATATCGCCCATCTGCAAGCGACTCAATGTCAAAAGGCCCGTCGTAGTATGCCAACCTGAAATATCCAGGATCAAAATCGTCCCAAAGCTCACAGTACCCTGCAGGCGAGCAAAGCCACCTTGCAATGGCACTGAAATAGCCAGGAGCGGAGCTCTGTTCCCCGCTCCCGGCTGCTATGCTATATTTCTGTTCTACATTCTCCCATGCGTCCTGCATCATAATCAGATCGCCATTCCTACCAGGGATCGTATATGAATCAAACTTTCTACGTGGCCTGGAATAGTCCGGGAATTTCTCAACCATTATGCCGAACTGATCTGACCGCTGGCCATTCCAGCTGATAAGACCCGTCATGCAAATGCCGCCTCCTGTCTGTCAATACTGTTCCGAATTCGATCAATTACAATGTTGGCCAGCTCGCGCACGTTCTGCCCCTCGCTGCCGTATACGTTAAGAGTAATGTTCGCGGTATTGGATTCTTCGCGGACGATTTCCCGCAGATCGTCCAGCGCTCCGACAAATTCGGGCCGTTTTTCACCGACGCCGATAATGCTGGGCCTGCTGAAAATACCGCCCTTGTCATACCATCTTACGCCGACCTCCGGCACGGATCCGGTCTTAGCATCGAAGCTTCCGTGCATATAGAAATGGGGCAGACGGATATAAGACCCGAGGTTGAACCGAGTGTTATTGAAATAACCCTGCATCCGGCCAATGCCGTTCCCAACAGCGTTCGCGGAAGAGGACATGGCGCTCGATGCGGAACGCGCAATCCCACTGAAGGAATTATTAGCAGACGATTCGGAAGCCCTCATTCCAGACGAAATGGCCTTGTTGATCTCGTTGCTCCCGGACCGTGCGCTGCTGGCAGCTGAATTCATGCCGGATCCAACGGCACCCGGAACCGAGGACATTGTGGATTTAATCTCAGAAGCCAAACTCTTGAACGCAGAAACACTCTCAGCGCAAAGGGTCTTGATCTTTTGCAGGACATTATCAACCGTTGTCCCAAGGTTGCCGAAGTTGTTGCCGGCACTGTTGACCATGTCACCAATGGCCTTGCCCAGCTCACGGATGTTCTGCGGCAGCTTGCCGGCTGTCTCGCCGTTGATCCTGAAGAGCGAGCTTGACAGGGTATCCATTGATTTGGCTGTTGAATCAACGCCCTTGGCCGATGACACAAGATTCTGCAATCCGCTCCCGACCTCATTAATGGCGCCGCCGATATTCTTATCATGGCTCCACTTGGCCTCAAGGTTGATGCTCTTAATGCCCTTAGCCACAGCGCCCAGCGTAGCAGCCAGGTCAATCACGCCCGTATTGCGTACAAGGTCAACAACCGCATTCGCGACCGTCTTGAAGCCCTCGCCGGCTTTAATCGCCGCGTCGCCGACCTCTTTGAAAACATTGGCCAGCTTATCCAGGATCCCGGCGATGCTGTTATTGATCTTAACTATGCCGTCGCTGATCGCGTTAATCATGCCGCTGATCGCATCGCTTACGGCCTTGATCGGCACAGCCAGGGACTGGTTGAAAGAGCTGAAAGCGTCAACAATCAGGCTCAGATTAGTTCCGACCGCCGTCACGACATCCACAACCGTCTGGCCGATGGCTTTTACCAGCTCAATAAAGCTGTCGATGATTGGCTTAACCAGGCTGAACATACTGGTAAAGCTGTCAATGATCGCCGGCAGATTGGCAGACACCGTTTCAACCATGCTCGTTATGGCAGGCGTGTACGGAGCGAGCGAGGCAATCATATCCGTAATTGCCTGGGCAACGATCTTCGCGACTTCCGTGAAATTCGCCGCTACAACATCAATGATAGGCTTGCAGGCCGTAACGATCTTGGTAATCCCGTCGCTGATATTTGGGAAAGCGTCCGAAATCGCCTGGACAATCTTCGCCATTGCATCGGAGAACGCATTGATTACGCCTGGCATATGCTCTCCGATCCCGGACAGCATGGTTTTTACAATGTCGCCGGCTGTGCTCAACACTTCCGGCAGCTTGCTGATAATCCCGGAGATGAAATCACCGACTGCCGTCGCCGCACTGGTTATCAGCTGAGGCGCGTTCTGAACAATGCCGGTGCCCAGTTGCATGATGATCTGTGCAGCAACCGGCAGCAGTTCCGGCAGCTTCGCGGCCAGATCCGAAACCAGCGTGGATATGATGGACGCTGCAGAAGACAGAATCAGCGGAAGATTATCCAACACTCCATGAAGGATTGTTTTCAGAATCTCAACCCCGGAGGATGCCAGCTGAGGGATCAGTGTGGCAAGGCTCTGGATGATCTGAGGGATCAGTGCCGTAATAGACTGCACCAACGTCGGCAGCTGCGCAGTGATCGTATTGAGAATTGACATTGTCGCAGCAACGAATCCAGGCAAAAGGCTGGCCACGAGGTCTGTTACTTTTGGCAAGATCAGCGGGGCCGCTGTCGCAATAAAGGATCCGATTCCATTCAGTGCTGTTTCAACAACCGGAAGCAGGTTGTTCAGCAATCCTCCCCCGTTCTTGTCACCGAACACTGAAAGCAGAAGATCATCCACCGCTCGGCTCAGTCCAGGGCCTCCGCCGGCGACAGCTGTCAAAACATTCTGCCAAGCCGCCTTTGCCATCCCAGCGGATCCGGATATGGTTGTCATGGCCTCCTTCGCGGTTGTGCCTGTGATTCCCATTTCCGTCTGGATAACGTGGATGGCTGCATACACGTCATTAAGGTTATTTATGTCATAACGGACCTTGCTGATCTTCTGCGCATCGGCAAGAAGTCTCTGCATTTCCGTTTTGGTTCCGCCGTAGCCAAGCTTGAGGTTATCAAGCATTGTATAGTTCTGTTTTGCAAAGCCCTGGTAAGCTGTCTGGATCGCTGACATATCCGTGCCCATCTTGTTGGCATTGTCGGACATATCCTGCATGGCCATATCGGCAACCTGGGCCGCTTTTGCCGTATCTCCACCCAGAGAACTAAGCAGGGACGCGGAGAAGCTCGTTACCGTGGACATGTACTCATTCGCGGACATCCCGGAGGTCTTGAAAGCCCTCTGGGCATATTCCAGCACCTGGTCACTCGACGTCTTGAAAAGAGTTTCTACGCCGCCTGACAGCTGCTCATAGTCCGCAAAGGCGGACACAGCCTGCTTTGCAACCGCTGCAACCGCTGCGCCGACAGTTGCAAACGCCGCTGCCGTGACAGTCCCGATTTTCTTCAGTCCATCGCCAAAGTGGGAGGTGAAAGTTTTTCCAGAGGATTTGCCAGCCGCTTTAGACGCCGGCTCTGTCGCGCCTGTCAGCTCTTTTGTAATGGTTTTCTGCGCACCTTCCAGAGACGGCATGATTGTAACTACCGCCCGTGCGACTTCAATTCCGCCCGCCATCCTGCTTCTCACCTCCTCTTAACATTCCAAACCAGTCAGAAATCTTCATGATCTTCGTAAACTGCTTTTTCTTGGCCCGCCATGACCGCGGGTATTCCTTCGGCTTCTTCGGCTGTTTCTTTGTCCCCTTGACCGCCACAATAGCAGCCAGGGAAGCTATTGCATCGTAGATATCTGCCAGGATCACATTTGTCTTGAATGTCGTTGACCATTCGGCCAGCTCCGGCTGCATCTCTTCAACCAGAGCCGAATCCGGTCTCGTGTTATGCAAAAAAGAGCCGAGCGCTCCCCACGAGAGGGAGCGCCCGACATCATCAAGCGAATATCCGGTCTGCGTGAGCAAATCACGCTCGACCGCCGATTTGTGTGCCTCGACAAAATCCGCGAGGCTTACGATTCCCCCAGGCTGGCGCCGGATTCCTCTGCGTTGGCATCAGCCCACGCCTGGGCAAGCTGGTTGTACTCATCAACGGTCATATCGTCCAGCACCTCAGACGGAATGTATCTTGCGAACATCGCATAAACACTTTCCTCATCCTTCAGCGCAAGAACATCTTTCCGCTTCATACTGCCAGCCAGCGGCACAGAGTAGGTTTTCTTCCCGATTTCCACGGCCAGAACATTAGCGTTCTGACCGCCGATGGTAACCTTCTTAGCCATTTTTTAACTCCTTTTTCTTTGTTTATTGAGGATTAGTGGTGTTAGTGGTAACAGGCGTGTCCTTGGTGAACTTCCAGCCGCCGGTCACAGTAATGTTCCAGATCAGGGCGCCGGTGGGCGTAAGGCCCACTTCCGCGATCTCCGTCACCATGCCGTGCTGACAGGTCCAGATCAGGTCATCCCCGCCGTCTTTGCCATACAGCACAAAAGACTCTTCCTTGGCCTTGGGGCCGTCGGAAGCGTCAACGGTAAATCCGGTCGTGGTGGTCGCCACAGCATCAGAGCCGAACACAGTCTTCATAGACTCAGCGTCCGTGCTGATCACCGGGATGGTCATGCTGCCCTTCTCGGTCTCGACCGTGCGGGCCACAGACAGATCCCAAAGCCGGATGCCCTCGGTAGAGCCGAAGGGGGTCCAGCTGGGTCCGTCCTCGCTGATCGCTCCGGCAATCTTCCAGGCGGAGCTTTCGCCTACCAGGGCCAGCACCGCGGCGCCCGTGGTTGGCATAGCGTTGGGAGACGCGGGATTATAGGGGGCATGAAAGAACATACCGGACGCGTTCTCATGGCCAACAGCAACATTGATTTCCATACTCTTTTACCTCCGTTTTAATTAATTGTGGTTTTTTCCAGGTGCGCGATGACAGTAAGTCTCGCGGAGCACATCGCAAGGTCAGGCCGGACAGGATCCGCGCCCCAGCTGCCGGAGGAATTGACCTCCACATGCCGGATCTGTGTTCCCTGGCCCCCGGCTTTCGCCCGCAGAACACCGACGGCATTCCGCAGATATTCAAGCGCTTCGGCCTCTGTCTCTGCGCGGGAATCAAGCGTTATCTCAAACGTGTCAATCCCGTTCGCGTCAGATCCTCCGACCTGAGTTACAAGGATATGCGGCAAAGCGTAATCCGCGGGGAGCGGTCTGCAATACACGGCCAGATTATCCGTCAATGCCAACCTGACGGCGTCTTCGACATCAATCGACCGCCTGATTTCAATGCTCATCAGCCCACCGCCTTACTTAGCGCTTTATCCTCGGCTTCGGCAATCCTGCTGTTCCGGTCTGTCGTATAAACAAAGCCGGATGCGCGTCGACTTCCGAAAGCCTTTGCAACTCTCGTTCCGGATTCAAAACCCGATCCTCCGCGGTGGTTCGCCGCATTGGCCCGGCTTTTAATCTGCTCTGTCACGGCTTGCACCTGTGACATGGTCCCGGGCGCACAGAGGATCTGTTCGAAGCCCTCGTGCACCCATTCAATTTTGATACTCATCAGCCCCGCCACCTTTCAATGTTGAGCTGAATGTTGGTTACGCGCCCTGTCGGGCTGCGCCACTCCCGCGGCTCTCCGTTGATGGTGTAGTCGTGGCCGTCGTATCGTATGCGGTCGCCGGCACGCACATCCGATCCAGGCGGCAAGTAACAGGTGTATCCGTCTGTGATACCCTGCACCCGTCCGTCCTGGGTGAGAGAAGTTCCCGCCGGCTGGACTGAGCATCCGGCAATCATCAGCTGATCCGGGTTGTTCCAGTCATAGACTGTAGATCCCCGAACGTCCTTTGTTACCGGTCGCAGCCTGACAACAGAATCATTCGCCCAGGATGGTAGAGCCATCAGAACACCCCCTTCACCTTGTAAGGTTCGAGGGTTTCAAGATCCGTTGACTGCAGCGCACCCGCTCCTCCGCCATTCGACCAACTCGCGCTGTAGGAGATGGAAACGCCGCCGGCGCTCTCACTGGACACGCCGTTCGGCGCAACCAGTGCCCTTGTGGCCCGTCCGGAGATGATCTCTTTGATCGATCCCATCAGGGAATCCGGGATGCCTGCCGTATAGCTTACGGTGATCTCCGTCTTTCTGGATGCCGGCGAGACATCGAACAGGCGGACGATTCCGTTCTGTTCGAATGCGTAGTCCGTCCAGGCTTCGCCGTCGATCGTGACTGCCGAAACAGCCGTGACAAACGCCGCCGGCAGCTGCACAAGGAGGTCATTATTGACCCGCTTAATCCTGCCGTTCCCATAGAGCAGCCGCTCAGAGAACTCGCATGCCAGCTGCGGGGATACGTGCCATCCGCAGTGGTTCCGAACACCCATGGACGCAGCCGACAGGCTGGCCGGGATCCGCACATCACCGGCGAACTTGTTCGCGGTCATGATATTGAAATCGGCCTGGGTCAGCATATCCGCCAGGGCATCCGCATCCGTGATGGTATATCCCCAGTTTGTTGTCAGGCTCATTTAGTTTTCACCGCCTTGGCCTTGTTGGCGGGCTTGGGCGCTTCCTTTTTGGGCGGCTCGACCGCCTTGGCCTTGGCCCCGACCTCGACCGCTCCGGCGGGCTGCTTGCCCTCCTCAAACTGGTAAAGCTGTCCACCGATAGAGTAGATCTTCAGCATGGTTTCACCGCCTTTCAAAGATGGAGGGGAGGGCGGACTGCCCTCCCCGTTTTGTTAATTAGGTCGCCGCAGCAACTTTGCAGACGCCCTTGAGGTCGACGACCGCGCAGGCCAGCCGCTCTTCAGCCAGCAGGGTTACACGGTTGTAGAGGGCATCGTCTTCGTTCTGCTCGTAGAGCTTCACGTCGAGGCCGCCCTTGCGCCAGATCTTCACAGCCTGACGGGCCGCAACGATTGCGGTTCCGGCGGTGATGTTGCTGTTGCAGAACACCGGGACGCCCCAGATGGAGGTGGGCATGGCGTAACTGCCGTTGCCATAAGCGCCGGAGAAGTAGCCACCGCCGATGTACTGCTTGTTGGCATCCTTGGCCTTCAGAGCAGCCAGGTATTCAGCGGGGTTCATGATGACAACAGAAGCGTCATAGGCGCTGTTCTGCTTGACATTCATGATGCCGGCGATGATGCCGTCAGCCAGCTGTTCGGTGGCGGAGGCGTAGGTCACCGCGCCGATGCCGCTGGTACCGGCAACCGTGGTGACGATTGTGGAATCTTCCACAGTGCCCAGGTGATAGATCAGGCTGTTCTGCACTTCAGAGGCCAGGAAGTCCTGATCCCACAGGATCTCGTCGGTCTCTTTGATGTAGGCCGCGATCTTGGACAGGGGCAGCGTCGTGGGAGTGAAGCTGGTGCTGTTCTGGGGCTTCTTCCCGCCTTCAGCGGTCACGGCGGGGCTGCCTTCATAAGCACCCTGCCTGAAGTAGGTGATGGCGTTGCCGGAGATGATCGCATTGGCGAAGAAATCAGCGGCAGCGACGCGCTTGGGCTGCGGAGCCACAGAGCGGTCGTAGTCGGTCATGGTGGAGCCGGTCACAACGGTCGTAGCGGCCTTAATGTGAGCATTCACGCTCCATCCCTTCACGTTCTTGTCGGTCGCCGCAGCTTTCGCGGTGAACTCTTCCAGGGCGGTCTTCTTCTCTTCCACGGTGCTGTCCTCCTCTTCTTTCGTGCCGATCACATTTAGCAGACCGGCTTTCTTCTCCGCCGCTTCAATGGCGGCTTCCTTCTCTTCGATCTTGGCCTTCAGCTGAACTCCTTCAGCGATGGCTTCCTGATCGTCGGCCTCGATGCGCTCTTTCAGCGCGGCCAGATTGCCCTTCAGCTGGGCCAGCTCTTCTTTCAAAGACATGCTTCTGTCCTCCTCAGATAGATTTGATGTATTCCAGGAGTCCCGCCTTCTCCGGGTTGCTCGCCTTCTGCTCCTCCGCCGCCGCGTTGGCTTCCGGTTCGTCCTCCCCGTCAATGGGTTCTTCCTCGTTAAGCTCTCCCAGGACATCCTGAAGGAGCTCAATCGCCTGTCTGATCTTGCCTTCGTCCGCCTTGCTGTTCCTGCGTCCGCTCTTCACGTCCACCACGCCGGCGTCCTCGTTCGCCGGGACGGTCACCGCGCTGATCTCGTACAGATCCAGCTCGCGGAGTTCGTTCGCCTTTGTTCCGTCTTCCATGGTCACCGTGCCGGCGTCCTTCACGTCATAGGCAAAGCTGAACTTCCGCAGCCGTCCGTCCTTGTACAGCTGTCGGACCTTCTGTGCCTCTTCTGTGCTGTCAAAGGTCGCCACAAAATGCAGACCCTTGTCGTCTTCATCGGCCTCAGCGGTCCCGATGAACGATTTCAGGTTGTCCATCTGGTGGGCCCAGAGGAACGGAATCCCCTTTCCGCCGTTCCAGCGTTCGGCAAGTGTTTTGGTAAAGGCTCCTTTGGCCACTACATCGCCGTAGCTGTCCGGCTGCCGGATCCAGGTGGACGCGTAGCCCTCAATGCTTCCGGTGCCGGCATCTTTATACTGGACTTCAAAATCCTTAAACATGGTTACCTCCTCATTCAGTGATAATGATCACCTGCGTGGAGCAGTTACATCCGCAGGACTCATCCGGATCCAGGGAATCATCCCCCGGCCAGTCAGCGCCGTTGCTGAACTTCTCATAAATCAGCACTGTTTCGCCGTCCATCGCAGCATGAGAGGCGCGGGCCTTTGGTCCGGTCTTCCATTCTTTGTAAACCGTCCGTTTTACACCCTGCTCTTCTCCCTGCCTGGCCGCTTCCTCTGTTGCCCATCCGGCCGCCCACTTGGCCAACGCTGTACCCAGTAAGCCCGCTTCAAAGCCCTCCCGGACATCGAATTCATGTTCGGCAGCTTCCTGCGGGCTTGTCTCTTCTTCGCTGTCCAGCGCAGCTTCAACAGCCGCCTGCAGCTTTGCCAGAGTCCTGGAATTAATCTGCTTTGCGCGGGACTCTGCTACCTTGCGGATGTAATTCACAACAGCGGCAGCGGTAAACGTAGACCCAAGCGCATTCGCCATGATCTCGCCGTGCGCAGCTACGATATCCGCAATGATCGGCTCCAGGTCATCAGCAAGCTCTTTGTCCCAGCGCCGGACGTCCCACCAGCTCACAGCCTTTGCTCCGATCTTCGGCAGGATGCTCTTTCGCTGCCGCGCAAAGAACTGTTTCAGCGCGTCTCCAACAGTGTCCGCCTCCTCATCCGTCTGGGATACCGTTACTTGAGCCCTTTTGGCTTTCTGAGCCGCTTTAACAACCATATCCTTGACAGATACACTCTCTGCCCCGGATGCGCCCATGTGAGTATCCGTCGGGCTGGCCTGTCCGCCGCTGATGACGTTCAACGGGACGATCAGCTCATCGCCACCGGGAACCGGCGGCAGATTGTTGTCTCGCCGTGCCTCGTTCCGTGTGAGCCAGGGGCCGCCAACAGAAGACTGCATCGCGCTGGCCCGCTGTTCGAAGTCGCCCTTCAGCTTCTCCGACAGGTCAAACTCGACATAAGTCCCGGGGGCCGCTCCGATCATCGGCAGAAGGAAGGAATTGATCCTCTGCTGGATCATTTGCAGATCTGGCCCAAGGCACTCCGCATACAGCGCCCTTGCGTTATCCTTACTGCTGGCATAGGTCTGCGTGTCAGAGTGCCACACCAGGGACGGGTTAATCCTGTATGCAGCTGCTACCGCCTCCCTGGACAGCTTCACGCTTTCGACCCACTGCTGTTCCTTGAAGGAAGCGTTGAAAGTCTTGATCTCCATACCGTCTTCCATCAGCGGGATGGATCCGGCACGGCTGCCATTCGCGCCCCATGCCTCGCGGAAAGCCTCGATCCAGCGTTTCTTTGTTTCCTCAGACCATGGCTGCACGTCCTTCGGGCGGACAATCTGCGCGTTCAGCCTGCCGGAAGACTTCCACAGCTCCCGCCGGAAGCGCCCTGCCTGGATCTGTTCCTCCAGTGTCTGTCGGAGAGCTGAGATCGGCGACACATACCCGCCTGGATTGCCAGGCGCGTACATGGAGAAGCGGACGAACTCCGTCCGTGGAATCTCAATCGTGCCGGCAGTGCCAGTCACGGTGATCTTCTCGGGGCCGTAGCTTGTGGTCTTTTCCGTGTTGGTGACCCAGTCCGTCGGAATAATCCGGATCTGCTGACCGCTTTCGCTGTCAGGATCCGGCAGGACCCACACGTACACGCAGCCGAAAACGTAATACTCGATCATCAGAGCGCGGATAAACTCATACTCCGTCTGGTCGCTGTTCGGCAGCCACAACACTTTCGCCGCCTTACTGTCCCGGTCACGCTTCCGGTTGTCATTGCCGTCCCTGACATAGACTTTCAGCGGAAGATGAGCGATGCTGTTCGCCAGGAAGTTGACCACAGCCGCCAGATTGTCCTGGCTGTTGTAGAGCTGCCGGGCCGTCAGGTTCAGGACCTGTGCCGGCGCATCCGGGCCGAAACTGATGTTGTAGACCATGGGGCGGAATAGTGTCCGCCACCTTGTAAGGATTCCGGGCATTCACCCGCCCCCTCTCCATCAAATAAAAGTCAGGGTTGATCCGTTCTCATAAACGGATTCATAGATTTTCTTTTCCGTTGTTGTTTTTGTCGCGGCCGTGAATGCCATGATGCACGCGAAAAGCGGAGCGATGTCATCCGGACTTTTGATTCTGTCCGGAAGCTTTACGCCTCCGCCCATCTGTTTCAGCTGCATCGTGTGTCCTGGCGTATCCATGACCGGCTGCGGCAAGTGACAGATCCGCACGCCCTCCCGATCCGGAAGGCAAGCGCAGACTCCATCAAAAAACCGGCCCCATCCATTGGACAGGTCCGGTCCCTCAATCGCGATTCTCTCGATTCCCTGAATGGTGCAGATCTGCTCCGCGAGCCCTGAGACTGGAGCTCCACGGCTCTGGAAAGCGAGCTTCATCCGTCCTTTTAGCGCCCGCTCCCTGAACCAGTCCAGCGCCCACTCCGTGCCGATCCTCCGCGCCACAAGCTCAATGTGCCAGTTTCCATCCTCTCGCAGGCCGCAGACCCCGATGGATGTCCATCGCCGATCCTGCGACAGATCTATCCCGTAGTAAACAGGTGACTCCGGCGGGATGAAAGAATTGACATCCGTCCCGCTGTCCCATGCTCCATCCGGGAAAGGTGGAGGAAGGATTGTCTCCACCTGCTGGCACATGCACTCTGATCTGAATTTCGCCTCCGGGAATGTAGCGCGGTTCGCCATCAGCGCACGCTCAGTCATACGGCCATATCCCAGCGCCGGATTAGCCTGCGCGAGGGCTTCCCAGTCGTCCATTGACGATCCTTCTTTTGAGCTCCACTCGAAAAGTCCCAGCGTGCTGGAGTCGATGTCTCCGCCGAAATCCGCTTTCTGTCCCTGTGCCTGTGCGCGGATCTGCCGCAGAACGATCGACTCCGGATCTCCTGCGTTTGAGAAACAGAGGACAAGCCCGTTCGGCTTCGCGCTGATGCTGGCCACAGCTGCGGCCCATGTTTCCCAGTCCCGTTGCTCGCGCAGCTCATCCAACATGACAAGATCGTTGCTGTCACCGCGGCCCGCCCTTCTGGATGGCGCCCCGACTTTATATTTCCTTCCGTACAGCAGCTCCAGTCTTTTCTTTCCATTCGTCCTGGAGATCTTCGTGATGTCGCAGGAGAGCTCCGGAAAATCTTCCTGGTCTTTGATGACAGCTTCCCAGACTTCCTCCGCCTTCTCCAATGAAAGAGACGTGCCGAAGATATTTTCGCACATGAGGACATTCAGGAAGAAGCTCGCGATCACTTCTGAGAGGACCGTCTTCCCGTTCTGCCTGGAGATCAGGAAGAGGACAGTCCTATATCTGAAATGCCATGAGCCGTCCAGATCTCCCACGATTTCCAGAGCATGAATCAGCGCCCATTCCTGCCATGGATATAGAGTCTTCCGGAGGACCGTCTTTGCGTACTCGATGCAGGCGAAGCCCAGCGTCGTTTCTTCCGTCAGCGGTCTCAGCTCCGGAGTGTAGATCCGAGGTTCTGTCTTTCCTGTCATTTCGCAATCTTCAGCTTGCTCCGGAGAGCGCTGATGGATGTCACCTCGACCGGCGCTGTCTTACTGGCGAGGATATCCTGCTGCACCTTGACGATGGTGCAATAGTCCCGGAAGGTTGCCCTGATCTCCTGCATGGCCGGATTACTCTTCAGGACTTTTTCTCCCTGAGTGTTGGTGACGGTCTGAGTCGCCTCGGCTTCCTTGAAGATCGGGATCAGCTCCTTCACCTTCGCCCGGAAAGCCCGCTCGATCCGGCAGACGGTTACTGCCTGATCCTTCATGACCGGATCCACCCCGGAGAGCATTGCTTTTTCTGCCTTCGTCATGCTTTCGCCGCCTTTCTCAATCAGAATTTCCGAAAAAAATTCCCGGATCTTTCGGAGGGGGAAAAGAC
>CAMJPQ010000044.1 GCA_946407745.1 uncultured Clostridia bacterium | reverse complement strand
GCGGCGACGGCTGGGCCTATGACATCGGCTACGGCGGCGTGGACCACGTGCTGGCGCAGAACCAGGACGTGAACATCCTCGTGCTGGATACCGAGGTGTATTCCAACACCGGCGGCCAGGCCTCCAAGGCGACGCCCACCGGCTCTGTGGCGAAGTTCGCCGCCTCCGGCAAGCGCACCAAGAAGAAGGACCTGGGCATGATGGCCATGAGCTACGGCTATGTGTACGTGGCCCAGGTCGCCATGAGCAACCCGCAGCAGGTGCTGAAGGCCATGCTGGAGGCTGAGGCCTATCACGGCCCGTCCCTGATCATCGCCTACGCGCCCTGCATCAACCACGGCCTGCGCGCCAAGGGCGGCATGGGCAAGAGCCAGGCGGAAATCAAGAAGGCCGTTGAGTGCGGCTACTGGCAGACCTACCGCTACAACCCCGAGCTGGCGGCCGAGGGCAAGAACCCCATGACCGTGGACAGCAAGGATCCCACCGGCGACTATCAGGAGTTCCTGAAGGGCGAGGTGCGCTACACCTCTCTGGCCCAGCAGTTCCCGGATGCCGCAGCGACCCTGTTCGCGCAGCAGGAGGAGGACGCCAAGGAGCGCCTGGAGAGCTACAAGAAGCTGGCCGCGCAGTAATCCATTCCCTGTTTGCCCCAGCCCCCGCAGCAATGCGGGGGCTTTTTCCGTACCGCGCATTGCAGGCGGTGCGGCTGTGTGGTATGATGAACAGGAGAGCTGAAACGGGAAATTCATCTGCAAGGCACGTCACAGCGTTCGGCGGAAGCACCGCTGTCTGATAGACCGGGAAGAGGATCGATAAAATGTGTTCGGGAACATTCTTCGGTAAATACCGGGAAAAGCTGCTGCTGCAGCTGTCCGTAGATTTCAACTGCAGGCCTGGAGATTTTCTGGCAAGGGAAAGCACCGTCACATACCCGGCACTGAATGAGGGAAGAAGGAGCTACAGTCCGGGCAAGCCCTTCCTGCAAATGGCAACACTGGGCAATGGCGCAGTCATCATGGCGGACGAATGCCTGCATGAGTTTCTCCACCGCCTGGTCCGGGATATGGACGGGCACCATCTGTTTGAGCTGGACAGCCTCGCAGCGCTGAATGGCGAGCTGAAAAAGTACGGCTACCGGATGGCGCCGACGCACCACATGTTTCTGCCCTGCCGCTATGTGGCAGCGGAAGCGCGCTGCAGGGTGGAATGGCTTTCCGAGCGCGATATCACCCCCTTTTATGGCGATCCGCGTTTCCCGAATGCCATTGCGTATCCGGAGCCCTGCCCCGTGCGGCCGGACAGGCTCGCCGCCGTTGCGATGGACGGCGATCGTATCATGGGCATGGCCGGCTGCTCAGAGGATGCCCCGCACTGGCAGCAGATCGGCATCGATGTGCTGACGGCATACCGTTCAAGGGGGATCGGGGCCTGCCTGGTGACGCTGCTGAAGAACAGAATCATCGAAATGGGTGACGTTCCCTTCTACGGCACAGCTGCCGCAAACATCCCCTCGCAGAACCTTGCCATCCGCAGCGGCTTCAGGCCTGCCTGGGTGGAAACCGAAGCAGTGAAGCTCTGAGAAGAGGGAGCAGGGAAACGCAGCCTCTCCCCGCCTCATCACCGCGGTGATAAAAAAAGGCCGCTGCAGCTTGATGCTTCTGCAGCAGCCCTTACAGGCAATATTCAGATACCACCGCGCAAATGAGGCAGTCAGATGGCACAGATGCCTCCGCCGGCTGCGCCGCCGAACCGCGCGGTGTTACCCTGTCACAGCACCCTCGGCTTCCGGAAGGTCACCACAAAGGCACCCCGGATCTGCGAGGAGGTCGCCATATAGTCATAGGTGACCAGCTCCCAGCCCTCCTCAGCCCGCTGGTTCAGCAGCTCATCCAGCATTTCAGCGTCCGCGTCGTTGGCCTTATCAGACCACCACTTGCTGCTGACTGTGAGGATTTCCGTTTTGTAGGTATACATGCTCATGCTCCTTTCTCTGTCCCTGCATGTCTTGCTTCTGTTCATGCATAGTATACCATGGCAGCCTGCGGGGTGAAAGGCCGCAGGCCGACAGTTGGAGCGCGCGCGGCGACAATTGGGCGGAGCGGCCGGAAACGGCAACCCCAATCCTGCGTTTTTTCCGGATAAAGCGTACAGCAAAACCGCCCGGAGCCCTCTTTGCGGGGTTTCGGGCGGTCTGCTTATTTCCGCGCATCAGTGCGACGCGACATACTCCTTTAGCGCCTCCGCCGCGTCGGTCCTCTCCCAGGGGAGGTCGAGGTCGGTGCGGCCGAAGTGGCCGTAGGCGGCCGTCTGCCGGTAGATCGGTCTGCGCAGGTCGAAGCGCATGATCTTGTCATTTTTCTTCTTTTATGCTATATTGTTATCGGATAAATAACTTCTAAATTACATATGAAGGGGAGCTGCTAAGTGAAGAAATTGTTTTCTGTTTTATGTGTCATTGCGTTGTTTTCAAGTGTTATCACATTTTCTTTTGCCGAAACGCAAAAGATCACGCTGGATATATCTGCTATGCAAACTCTTGCAACGTCAAAATATAGAGTCAGCGAGCCTGAGGCAATATACCCAACATACTACTCAACATATGCAAAATGGGTTGACGATTTGAACATCTACTATGAATATACACTCAGAGATAACTATTTGTCCTCGTTCAAGTTTGAAGGCATCTCAAGAACAGGTAAGCCACGCTATGACGTCGTGATTGAATTGATGAGTCTGATCCAATGGTCCTGTTTCAATATGGACCAATATGCAGATTTTCTCAACCAAATCAATGTGCTGATGGACGAGAACGTAAAAACAGGTGGGGAGACCAAAGGAACAATTAAAGGACTTGAGATCAGTGTAAGATCTAATGTGCTTAATGCGTCAAGCTTCTTCAGTGTAGAAATCACAGTCCCTGAATCCTAAAAAAATCATCCATTAGGTATTTATTCAAGAATTGTCTAATGGGAGTTCAGTATCAGCCTTCATAGAAAAACACAGATTTCGCCATATACCGCTTGGCGCAACACTACACATTTATATTCAGACCGCCCGGAGCCCTCTTTGCGGGGTTTCGGGCGGTCTGCTTATTTCCGCGCATCAGTGCGACGCGACATACTCCTTTAGCGCCTCCGCCGCGTCGGTCCTCTCCCAGGGGAGGTCGAGGTCGGTGCGGCCGAAGTGGCCGTAGGCGGCCGTCTGCCGGTAGATCGGTCTGCGCAGGTCGAAGCGGCGGATGATGGCGGAGGGACGCATGTCCAGCACCGCGGCGACCGCCGACGCCAGCAGCTCGTCAGAGACGGTGCCGGTGCCCTGTGTGTCCACCGCAAGGCTCACCGGCCTGGCCACGCCGATGGCATAGGCCAGCTGCACCGTGCACCTGCGGCACAGCCCCGCCGCCACCAGGTTCTTGGCCGCGTGCCGCGCCGCGTAGGCCGCCGAGCGGTCCACCTTCGTGGGGTCCTTTCCGGAGAAGGCGCCGCCGCCATGCGGGGCATAGCCGCCGTAGGTGTCCACCACAATCTTTCGCCCGGTCAGGCCCGTGTCTCCCGCGGGGCCGCCGATGACAAAGCGGCCCGTGGGGTTGATGAGGAAGCGCGTGTCATTCCTCAGCAGCTCCGCGGGGATCACCGGCAGAATGACCTGCTCGCGGATGTCAGACGCGATCTGTTCCTGTGCCGCGTCGGGGCTGTGCTGGGTGGAGACGACCACCGTGTCGATCGCTACGGGCCTTCCGTCCTCATAGCGCACGGTCACCTGCGTTTTCCCGTCCGGGCGCAGGTAGGGCAGCAGCCCGCTCTTCCTCACCTCCGCCAGGCGGCGGGCCAGGCGCTGCGCCAGCGCGATGGCCATGGGCATCTTCTCCGGCGTCTCGTCACAGGCGAAGCCGAACATCATGCCCTGGTCTCCCGCGCCGATGTCGTCCACCTGCGCGCCGCGGGTCTCCAGCGCGTCATCCACGCCCATGGCGATGTCCTGGCTCTGCGCGTGCAGGGCGGTCATCACCGCGCAGCTGTTTCCGTCAAAGAACATCTCGGAGGAATTGTAGCCGATGTCCAGCACCACCTGCCGCACAATGGCGGGTATATCCACCTGGGCCGTGGTGGTCACCTCCCCCATCACGGTCACCATGCCGGTGGTGGTAAAGGTCTCGCACGCCACCCTCGCGTTGGGATCCTGAGAGAGCATCGCGTCCAGTATCGCGTCGCTGATCTGGTCGCACATCTTGTCCGGGTGTCCCTCTGTCACTGATTCTGAAGTAAAAAGCCTGACCATTCCGTCTCCTTCCCCGCAAGAAAGAAAAAGCCACCGAGTTTTGCACACAAAACAGGTGGATATGCCATCCTTATCTGTCAGCGCCTTCCGTGTGCCGCGCTGTGGGACTTGGCACCTTTCCCCGCTTGCGGCCGGGGCGGTTGCCGTGGCTTCATCGGGCCCATCCCTCTGCCACTCGTGATAAGGTATTCAGTTATCGAAATGATGTTAGCACATCGCACCGCTTTCGTCAAGGGTGTATAAAATACAAAATCCGCCATGCGGCCAGCGCTGCTGCCGCCGCTGCCGCCACGCGGCCGATCCAGCGGTTCGCCGCCCCGTCGGAGGCGCACAGGTGCAGGCACAGCGTCACAGGCAGCGGCCACAGCAGGCGCAGCGGCTTTTTATTCAGCAGGTCCAGTGCCATGTGGGACACAAGCCCTGCCAGCACCGGCGCCGCGAAGGGCGGGCACACCAGCCCGCAGCCGACGGAAACCAGCAGCACAAACAGCAGCGAATGCGCAAACGTGCGGTGCTCGCTGCGGAAGCCCTTCCACAGCGTCAGCGCCAGTATGGCCACGCCAGCCAGCTGCCGCTCGGGCGGCTGCGAGGTGAGGCTGCGCCACAGGCCGCCCACCGCGAGGTGCTCCGCCGCCGCCACCGCCAGTGAGCCCGCAGCGGCAAACCAGCGCGCGCTCTTCATCTCCTGCATGCCCCTGCCGGCGTGCTGGTCAATGTCGCACAGCAGGCCGCCCACCGCCCCGCCGATGCATACGGCGGCGCACTCCGTCAGGCTCTGCGGCGCGCAGACCGCCAGCGCCGCCGCCAGCCCTGCCGCCAGGTGTGTCTTTCCCCTCAATCCTTTTCCCCCGGTCTCACAATGCGATGCCCCACAGCCGGTTCAGGCACAGCGTCTTCACCGGCTTGCCGCACAGCCGCGGCGGCAGCGTCACGTTCCGCTCACAGGCCACAATCAGCCCGGATACCTCCTCACAGGCCGCGTAGCGCGTCAGCTGCTGCAGCAGCCGGCCATGCTCCGGCTTTCCGCGCTTGATTTCAATGCCAATGCCGCCGCACATCAGGTCGATGCGGCACCGCGGGCCCAGCTTTGCCTCGTGCCGCCAGGCGATGCCCGCGCCATCCAGCGCATCGATCAGCAGGCGGTGCAGGTCATACTCGCCGGTCTGCAGTGGGGCGCGCACGTTTTCCAGCGCGCCGTATACCTCCTCCATCGTCGGCATGGTCAGTACGCCCCCGCCATGGCCAGGGTCAGCTGGCTCATGGCCGCGATGATTTCACTGGAGGAAATCTCGCTCTGCGTCAGCACGCCCCTCAGGTTCTCAATCGCGGCGTTCAGCGCGGCATACTGGTCGCTGTCCGGCGGCAGGGTCGCCGCCATGCCCTGCGCCTGGGCGATGAGGCTTTGCGCGTCCGGTACGAAGGTGCGGCCGCTGTCGTCGCCGCCTCCCTGGTACTGGTACCCCTCGCCGCCATACGGGGCGGGCTCGTACATGCCCGGGGAGGTGTGCAGTGTGCAGGTGCCGCTGTACTGGCTGACATAGCCGCCCAGGTACTGCCGCAGCGTTTCCTCATACTCGGTGCCGATGAAGCGGCTGAGCGGATGCCCGTCCGGCAGGAAAACAGTGCTCTGTGCGGTCACTGTGGGGCAGTAGGCGGAGGCCGGCTGCCCGCTGACGGCGCAGACCTGCACATTCTGGTGCATCTGGCACTGCACTGTCGGCTCCGTGCCTCTCAGCCAGTAATCCGTCACCACGCCATAGCCCTTGCTGTCGTTGCGGCAGGCGTCGGTGGCCAGCTGGCCGCTCACGGCGCAGGTCGTCACGCGCACCAGGTTGTAATCCGCGGCGCTGCCCTCCAGTATGTCCTTGTTGGCAAGCCCCTTCTGCGAGTGGATTTTGCTCATGTAGCTCTGCCAGATGGGCACCGCGGCCCCGCTGCCGGTGGAGGAGGAGGCCAGGGCCTTATAGTTGTCGTGCCCGACCCAGATGGCGGAGGAGTAATAGCCCGTCAGCCCGGCGAAGAACACGCCCTTCTGGTCCGAGTTGGTGCCGGTTTTGCCCGCCACGGTCTGGCCCTTGATCTTCGCGCCGGTCGCCGTGCCGGAGGAAACCACATCCTTGAGCATATCCACGATCATGTAGCTGGTGGACGCGGAAAACACGCGCCGCCTCTCCTGGTGCTGGTGGCCGTCCCAGATCACCTCTCCCTCGCTGTTGGAAATGCCCAGCACCGAGATCGGCTTCTGGTAGACACCGCCGTTGGCCAGCACGCCAAAGGCGACCGTCATCTGCATGGGTGTGATGCCACTGGAGCCCAGCGTCACCCCAAAGGGCGTCGCGTCGATGTGGTCGTCGTCCACGCCGAGCTGGTGGAGGAAGTCCACCGCCCTGCTCACGCCCACAATGGTCATCATGGTCTGCGCGGCCGGGGTGTTGAGGCTGCGGCGCATCGCCGCCCTCAGGGTGATCGGCCCGGTGTAGGCAGAGTTGTTGTAATTGCGCGGCCAGCTGTCCTCCATGCGGCTGTTCTTCCAGCCGGAGATGGGCAGGGGCATGTTGTACACCACTGTGGCCGGCGAGGCGCCCAGCTCCAGTGCCGGCGCGTACACGGCAATGGGCTTGATCGCGCTGCCCACGGGCATCTTCATGTCGGTGGCGCGGTTGAGCGTTTTGCGGGCGGTGGGGTGCGTGCGTCCGCCCACAATGGCCTTGATCTCTCCCCTCGCGTAGTCCAGCACCACGGCGGCCGCTTGCGGCTGCACAATCTCGTCATAGGTGCCGTCTGAGTTGCGCGAGCGGAAAACCTTGTCCGCCGGGTCCCGCAGGGAGGGATACTTGCTCCAGTTCTCCACGGTGTCCTCCACCGTGTTCTGTATCTCCGTATCGATGGCCAGCTGCACGCGGTAGCCGCCGGTGCGCAGCTGCCCTTCCATCAGGGCCCGGTTCTGCGAGGTATTCTCCAGGCTGTTCAGCTCCAGCAGGATGTCCACCACCTCGCCGATAGCATACTCCACATAGTGCGGATATTCGTACATCGTTTCCGAGCCGGAGGGATCCGCACGGAGCACCTGCGCGGTGCCCCTGTCCAGCGCCGTCTGGAACTGGTCCCAGGTGATGAACTGGTTTTCGTACATGCATCTGAGCACATAGTCCGTGCGGTCGTTGGTGACGGCCGCATAGTCCACCGTGTCCGAGGTGCGCGTGTAGAAGTTCCTGCGCGGATTGTAGTAATACGGATTCCTGGTGCAGCCGGCCAGCATGGCGCATTCCCGCAGCGTCAGCTCGCCCAGCCCCTTGCCGAAATAGCCCTGCGCCGCCGTCTGCACGCCGTAATAGTTTTCTCCCAGGTAAATCGTGTTCAGATAGCTCTCCAGTATCTGGTCCTTGGTGTAGGTCTGCTCCAGCTCCATGGCCAGGTAGGCTTCCTGTATTTTCCGCTTGTAGCTCTGCTCGGAGGAGAGCAGCGTGCTCTTGATCAGCTGCTGCGTAATGGTGGAACCGCCCTGCAGCGAGGAGGAGGAAAGATTGGACACAAACGCGCCGACAATGCGCTTCAGGTCCACCCCTCTGTGGGTGTAAAAGCGGGCGTCCTCGCAGGCCACAAAGGCCCGCTGCAGATAGGCGGGCATCGCGGCGATGGAGACCATCACGCGGTTCTCCGTGCCCTTGTACTCACAGATCAGGTTGCCCTCCGCGTCATAGATGAAGGAGGTCTGCGCCTGGTCATCCAGGGCGGCCAGGTCCAGGGTCGGGGCCGTTTCCACATACCCCTTCGCAATACCGGCAATCGCGCCCAGGGCGGCAAAGCCGGCCACCAGCGCGGTCACAAAAAGCACCCGCAGCGTGTTTACCGCCACAGACAGCAGAAAATCCGGCTTCTTCATCCGGGGCTTGAAAAGGGAGTGCGGCTCGGTATCCGCGTCGTCCAGGTACTCCTCCTCGTCCCGCGCCTCTTCTTCATACTGCGCGTCGCTGAAATAGGCGGCGTACTCCTCCCGCATCTCATCCTCCGGCGCGTCCCACACCGGCTCCGCGGTGTCTTCCTCACCGGCCCACGCCTGCGGGTCTGCTTCCTCCTCGGGCGCGGCAAAATCCCCGGCGGTTTCGTCGGGGGCAAAGTCCGGATTCTCCCTGCGCCTGCGGCGGCGGTAGCCTTCGCTGTCACTCATGCTGCTGCTGCTTATCCTCCATCATGTATTCAAGATAGGCGCGCTGCCCGTCCTCAAAGGCGCTGCGGCCCTCGCAGTCGATGGCCACCACCAGCGGCAGCCTGTCCAGCGTCAGCCGTTTCACGGATTCAGCGCCCAAATCGTCCCAGGCAATCACCTCACAGGCGGTGACGCAGCGGGCCATCAGCGCGGCAGCGCCGCCCACCGCGGCGAAATAGACCGCGCCGCACTCCCGCATGGCCTCCACCACCGCCGCGGAGCGCTGGCCCTTGCCGATCATGCCCTTCAATCCCTCCCGGAGCAGCGTCGGCGTGGCGCCGTCCATGCGGACGGAGGTGGTGGGCCCGATAGCTCCCACCGCCCTGCCGGCGGGTGTCGGCGTGGGCCCGGCGTAGTAAATCACCTGCCCCCGCACGTCAAAGGGCAGCTCCCTGCCCTCCCGCAGGCAGTCCAGCATGCGCAGGTGGGCGGCGTCCCGGGCGGTGTACACGGTGCCGCTGAGCAGCACCTGCTCTCCTGCGCGCAGCGAGCGCGCGGTTTCGTCAGTCAGCGGCGCGGTAATCTCTCTCATGGCGTTTCCTCAATGCTTTCTTCTGTTCCGTCACAGCGTGACAGTCCGGTGGCGTGTGACATGGCAGCCCACATTCACCGCCACCGGCAGGGAGGCAATGTGGGTCGGGGCCGCCAGGATGTGCAGCCCCAGGCAGGTCGTTCTGCCGCCAAAGCCCTGCGGCCCGATGCCCGTGCGGTTGATTTCCTCCAGCAGCTCCTTTTCCAGCGCCGCGTAGTACGGATCCGGATTCACCTCGTCCACGCTCTGTATCAGCGCCCGCTTGGCCAGCCCGGCAACCCCCTCAAAGTCGCTGCCGATGCCGATGCCCAGCACCATGGGCGGACAGGGGTTTGCCCCGGCCAGGCGCACTGTTTCCAGCACAAAGTCCTTCACGCCCTCCACGCCGCGCGCGGGGGGCAGCATGGCCACCCGGCTCATGTTTTCAGAGCCGAAGCCCTTGGGCGCGACGGTCAGCCTCAGCCGGTCACCGGGCACAAGGCGCGTGTGAATCAGCGCCGGTGTGTTGTCGCCGGTATTCACGCGGCGGAGCGGATCCCCGACAATGCTCTTGCGCAGCAGGCCGCCCACATAGCCGCGGCGCACGCCCTCGTTCACCGCCGCCTCGAAGTCCCCGTCGATATGGACCTCCTGGCCCACGTCGGCAAAGACTACCGCCATGCCCGTGTCCTGGCAGATGGGCATCTCTTCCCTCCGGGCGACCTGCTCATTCTCGATCAGGATGTCCAGCAGCGCGCGGGCGCTCTCCCACTCCTCCGCCTGCCTGGCCTCACGCAGGGCGCGCGCCAGGTCCTCCGGCAGATAGCGGTTGGCCTCCACGCTCAGCCCGGCAACCGCCTCGGTGATGGCCTCATGTGCAATCTCTCTCACAGGGCATCCTCCCATGCTTTTTTCATTTCCAGCGCCGCGGCCTTTACCGCGTTTTTCTTGAAGCCGCTCTCCGCAAGCAGCTGCTGCGCCTCGCGCAGGCTCACGCGCCGCGTGACCATCAGCTCCATCAGCCGGGCCGCCAGCGGAATGTCGGCCACCGCCTCTTCGCTCCGCGGCAGGTCGACGCCGTGCATGTCCAGCACCAGGCAGTACTCGCCCTTTTCGGCCTTGGGGTTATCCTCCAGCAGGGCCAGGGCCTCCTCTGCCGTGCCGCGAACGGTCTTCTCATGCAGCTTTGTCAGGTCGCAGGAGACGGACACGCGGCAGCCCGGCAGCGTCTCGGCCACGCAGGCCAGCAGGTCCTTCACCCGGTGGGGGGATTCGTGCACCACCGCCACCGGCACGCCGCGCGCGATCTCCAGCAGCTTCTCCCTCAGCGCCTTTTTTTCCCGGGGGAGGAAGCCGTAAAACGCCCACTCCCGCGTATCAAAGCCGCTCACGGACAGCGCGGCCGCCGCCGCACAGCACCCCGGCACAGGGATGACCTCCACCCCGGCGACGATGGCCTCCCGCACCAGCACATCCCCGGGGTCGGACACGCAGGGGGTGCCCGCGTCGGTCACCAGGGCCATGTCGAAGTTTTCTTCCATCATGCGGCGGATCAGCCCGCCGGCCTTCTGCTCCTCGGAATGGCGGTGGCAGCTGACCAGCGGCACGTGAATATCGAACACCTGGCACAGCTTCATGGTCACACGGGTGTCCTCGGCAGCGATGAGCGCCACCGCCTTCAGCGTGTCCACCGCCCGCGGGCTCATGTCCTGCAGGTTGCCGATGGGGGTTGCCACCACATAGAGTGCGGGCATCAGAATACCTCTCTTTTCTCTGCCACACGCAGCTTGGCGCTGTGGGCGCGCGGGTTTTCTGCCACTTCCTCCTCCGTCGGCTTCACCGCGCCGCCGAAGAGCACCTTCACCTGCGGCTTGCGACCGCAGGTGCACACAGGCGCCTTGGGCGGGCACACGCAGGGGTTCTGCAGGCGCTGGAAGCAGCGCTTCACCAGCCTGTCCTCCAGCGAGTGGAAGGTAATCACCGCGATGCGTCCGCCCGGGGCCAGGCAGTCCACAAAGTCGCACAGCGCCGCGTCCAGCGGCGCCAGCTCGTCGTTGACCTCAATGCGGATGGCCTGGAAGGTCCTGCGGGCCGGGTGGCCCTCCTCCCTGCGGCGCACCGCCTTGGGGATCGCCGCGTCCACCGCGCGCACAAGGTCCAGAGTGGTGCGCAGGGGCTGCTGCGCGCGGCGCTCACAGATCACCTTCGCGATGCGCGCCGCCCATCTCTCCTCGCCCCAGTCCCGCAGCACACGGTTCAGCTCCGCCTCGGGATAGGTGTTCACCACATCCGCCGCCGTGAGGGACTGTGTGGTGTCCATGCGCATGTCCAGCGGGGCGTCCTCGTGGTAGGAAAAGCCCCGCTCACGCTCGTCCAGCTGCGGTGAGGACACGCCCAGGTCCAGCAGCACACCGTCCAGCTTCGGCGCGCCGGCCTCCTCCAGCAGGCGTTTTCCGTCGTGGAAGTTGCCGTGGATGGCGTGAAAACCGGCATAACCCCTCAGGCGCTCGCCTGCCGCGGCGATGGCGGCCGGGTCCCGGTCGATGCCATACAGTGTGGCCGTGCCGCCGCTTTTTTCGAGCAGCGCCTCGCTGTGGCCTCCCCCGCCCAGCGTGCCGTCACAGTACACGCCGTCCGGGCGCGCCTCCAGCGCCTCCAGCACCTCATTCAGCATCACCGGTATATGCTCAAAGGACATTCGATCGCTCCGTTTCTTATCAGCCGTTGCCCAGCTCGCTGCCCTGCAGCACCTGCAGCACCTCGCCGGTCAGCGCGTCGATGAGCACCTCTACCCAGCCGGTCTTGTCATCGCCGCTGCCGTCATCCTCAAACACGGGGTCCACAAACTCATTGTAGGGGTCTTCGGCCAGGCCGTCCGCCTCCAGCGTCACCTCCCAGTAGGTGGGGGCAGAGATGGACATGCCGTCCTCTCCCACCTCCCGCTGGTACAGGAAGCGGGCGTACCTCACGGTGATCTGTCCGGCCTCCATGCCCTGCACCTCGGAGGCGACCTGCCTGCCGATGGCCACCGCGTCGCCGCGCGCAAGGTAGGCCCCGTAGAAAGCGCCGTTGGTGTTCATGTCGCCGTAGGCCAGCAGATGCCAGGGTCCGCCCTCAGTCACCCGCACCAGCGCGTAGGCTTCCATCATGTTTTCCCCGTCGGCCTCAAAGGCATCCAGGTTCAGGGCCCATATGTTTTCTTCCTCGACCTTGGCCACGGCGGTGAAGGTGCTCACGCCCCAGCCGCGCACTTCCTGCAGCAGCTCCTCCAGCGCCTGGCTGGACTCGGTGGAATAATCAAAATCCGGCAGCTGCTCTGTGGGCACCATGTCCGGCGTATCCCAGGTCAGGTTCTGGTACAGGTTGATGCGCATGTTCCTGTCAAACTTGAGCACATGCAGCACGCCGTCCGTTTCGTTTTCCCCGTACACCACCCAGATGTCGTCCGTCTGCACCGGCGTGATGGTCAGGCTGTCCGTGTTTTCCAGGCAGGTCAGCGAGAAAAAGGACATGGCAAAGGCGGTGGCGTCCTCCACCGAGGCAATGCTGTCCACCGCCGCCTCCTCCGAAAGGGCAGCGGGGCACAGAAGAGAGACGATCAGCGCCATCAGCAGCATAAAGCGGGACATTGCAGGTATCCTCCCGGAAATGATTTTCAGTGATACAACGTTTGAGGCGGCTGTTTTCTTGCAGGAAAAACACGAAAAGACGGATTTGTAACGGATGTGACGGGAGAGCGTCAGAGGAAGGAAAGCTGTTGCGCGCCCTCCCTGCGCCAGTTCAGGCCGGTCAGCGAGGCTGCCATCAGCTCCTCCGCCCCCAGCGGCCCGCGCAGCCAGGCCGCGGCGGCTGCCTCCGGCAGGATGACCGGCATGCGGCTGTGAAAAGCCGCCTGTTCTCCCGCGGCTTCCCTCGTGAGGATGGTGAACTCCATCTCCTCCGGGCGCAGCCGGTATAGCCCGGCCAGGTACATCAGCGGCGCGCCCGGCAGGCTGAAGCGGTATTTGGGCGGTATCCTTTCGCGGTGGTCCCACTCGTAATAGCCGGAGACCGGCACCACGCAGCGCCGCAGCCGATACCCTTCGCGGAAAAGCGGCTTCTCCGCCGCCGTTTCGCAGCGCGCGTTGAATACCCGCCTGTTTTCCACCGCAAAGCCCCAGCGCATCGCAAAGGGCGCCGGCTCGCCCCGGCGGCTGGGGGCAATCACCGCCCCCTCATCGCCGGGGCGGCGCTCGCCGGTCAGCGTGCGGCGGTCATGCTCCATCTCCCGCAGCATGGCCGCCAGCTTTTCCGGCGCGTCGTCCGCTTCCAGATAATAGCGTCCGCACATGGTGTTTTCAGATCAGCGCGGCGGTGAACCACGTCAGGTAGCTCTCGCCGGGGGCCAGTATGGTCACAAAGGGCTTGTCCTCAAAGTTGTCGCTGTCCTGCACGCGGGTGGGCATGCCGTGCCACGGCTCCAGGCACAGGTAGTCCGCGTTTGCGCCGGGCTTGGTCCACACCGCCAGCACTTCCATCTTGGGGAAATCGAACCGCAGTCCCCTGCCGCTGACCTTGTGCGTCACCTTCACGCTGCGGCTGCGCAGTGTGGTGAAGATCAGCGCGTCCCGCTCGTCAAACAGCCGGTGGTTCAGGTTCAGCACCCGTCCGCCCTCCAGGGGAAGCATCTCGCTGCCGTCGATCAGGTAGCCGCCTGGGGCGAGGGCGTTTTCGCCGGTCTCCTCCTGTTCGAACACCAGCTGGTAGTCCTCAAACCGCGCGCCCTCCTCCATGGGGCACACAAAGCCCGGGTGGCCACCCACGCAGAAGGGCATCGGCCGCTGATCCCTGTTTTCCACCAGGAAGCTGCAGGTATATCCGCCATCGAACAGCTGGTAAATGACATGGAAGGCAAAGTCAAAGGGATACATGGCGCGGCTGTCGTCACTGGCCGTGAGCACCAGGTCCACAAAATCCGCGCCCCTGCGGCACACCGCAAACTCCGGCGTGCGGGTGAAGCCATGCTTGGTCATGGGGTATTCCCTGCCGTCGATGCGGATCTTTCCGTCCCGAACCGAGCCGCACACGGGGAACAGCACGGGCGTGTGCTGCGCCCACACCTGCGGGTCCGCCTGCCAGATGACCTCGCGGCCATCCGCGCATTTCAGCGAGGCAAGCTGTGCGCCCTGCGTCTGCACCAGGGCACTGGTCTGTCCGTAGCGAAGCTGAATCATGTCCATCTCTGTCCTCCTGTCACTTGTTTGCCCAGAGAAAATTGAAATCCATGGGGGTTGAGGCGGTCACCCAGAAGGCGGCGCTGGCCGTGTTCACACCGGTGACAAGGCCGCTTTCGTTTTTCACCGCATAGGTGATCTCCGTGCCGGGCACAAGCTCCCGCACGTTGTCCCGCACCTTTTCCGAGGCGCTCTCGGAATAGCTGTCAATGGCGAGCACCTGCTTTTCCCCGTTCACCTCGCGGGCCGCCACCAGGGCCACAATGTGCCCCACGCGCAGGTTGCACAGCGCCACTCCCTGCCGGTTGAGCAGCATGTCATACAGCGCGTCCTGATCGTTGCGCAGCCCGTCCTCATGGTAGGTAAAGCCGTAGGCGGCGCTGCGCCCCTGCGCCATCACGGCATGCAGCAGGCCGGGCCTGTCGGTGCCGTCATCGCCGCGCCCGCCATGGGCGCAGGAAAAATCCGCCGTCTCCTCCGGGTCGATCACCTGCCCGGTCAGCCACTGCACGCAGTGGCACAGGCCGAACACGCCGCAGCCGGAATTGGACAGGTTTGCCCCGTCGCCCGGGGTATAGGGGTAGGGATGCGTCCAGTCGCGGCAGCGCTGGTTGAAAAATGTCATTTCCCTGCCCAGCACGGTGATGGTGCGCGTTTTTCCTGTCAGCTCCATGCGCTCTCCTCCTTGATGATCAGGCTGCCCTCATCGGGCAAGCCGTAAGCCCTGAAGTAAGCCTCCTCCAGGGGAATCCAAAGCTGCTCAAACCGCTTCAATGAAGCCAGGCTCTCCCGCTCGCGCAGCCTTCGCATGCGCGTTTCCTCCGGCGCCCACAGGAAGAGGCGCACATCCGCCAGCTCCCGTATCGCAGGCAGGCCGCTGTAGCTGCCCTCCAGCAGCAGCCATTTCCCATCCCGAAGCTTTTCCGGGGCCAGGAAGGCATCCTGCGAGCAGCTGTACCGCCGTGCCTCTGCCTCACCTGTTTTCAGCCAGGGCCGCAGCGTCTCCTCTGTCAGGCGCTCCCAGTCGCAGTTGCCGCCCGGCTGGGCGAGGCGCTGTGCCGTTTTCGCGGCGTGGGGCACCACAAAGTCATCCGTGTGCAGCGTCTGCGCTCCCAGGGCCGCGGCGAGCCGGGCCGCCAGGGTCGTTTTGCCACCGGCGCAGGGGCCGTCCAGCGTCACCAGGCAACGCTGAGCGTGCCGGGCCGCCTCCAGCGCGCGGCACAGCGCCGGCAGGCAGGGCAGCCACGCGGCGTCCAGCACGCGGTAGGCGGGCTGATAGGCTGCGCGGTAGGCTGGTGAATGAGAAGGCAGCCAGTCCTCCTCCAGCAGCTTTTGCGCCGCCTCTTCCACACTTTTCCATCGTGCGCGCTGCGCCCATTCCGCGCAGGCCCGGAGGACCGTCTCCCTGTCCGCCGCCCTTCTTTCCCGCGGCGGCGCGGCGAGCATCATCCGGGCAATCATCTCCGGTGTAAAGCCCAGTTCGCGGGCCGGGCGCAGGTTCAGGCGGAACCAGTCGGCACCGATGGGCTCGGCCAGCGCCTCTCCCGCCAACGGGGGCAGCGAAGCCATCTCCGCGCGCAGCCGGCTGCTCACCGCTTCCCCGCTGCCCAGCAGGTGGCCCATGCCGCACATCGCCTGGAAGAGGTATTTCACGGCATCCGTCTCCTGCATGGCCGGGCGGCGCTCCCGCTCGGCGTCCAGCGCCTCAAACAGCGCTTCCCGCTCTGTCATTCTTTCTCCGTCTCCTGCCGCTCAAACTGCAGCACAACGCCCCGCGAATCCACCTCTTCCAGCTGGCCGACCAGCTGGCGCAGCGCCTCGCAGGTATTCTCCCACACCTTTGAGGACGCGGCCGCCTCCTCAAGGCAGGCAGCTCTTCGCCGCTCCGTTTCGCCCTCCAGCAGGGCCATCCGCCGCTTTTCCGTCAGCGGATACCAGAAATCCTGGCGGTCCACAAAGGTAGGTGTCAGGCTGTCGGAGAGAATCTCGACCTCCGGCAGGCGGAAGGTCACGCGGTTTTCCTCCGATGAAACACTGACCTTCTTCAGGTCGATACCGATCACCGCGTCATAGTCGTACTGTATGGTCACCCGCTGCACCTCGCCAAACAGTGCCGCCTCCACCGTGGCGGTCACCTGCCCCTCCTCGTGCACAGTGGTGCTCTCCAGGCGGGAAACCGCGGTGAGCTGGTGCGTCATCGTGCTGCTGAGCAGCGTGGCGTTCACCGCCCCGTCGAACAGCCAGCCGCGAAGCCAGCCGCTCAGCGCCGGGTAGAAAACGCCGACCAGGGTGATCACCAGCGCCAGGCTTGCGCAGCGCACCAGCCACCGCACCGGGCGTGGCAGGCGCCGCCTGCGCCGGGGCGCTTCCTCCACTACCGGCGCGTGAAACCTGCGTTCATAGTCAGACATGGCCGTTCACCGCCACCAGCAGGGGAATGAGCAGATACTTGACAAAGAGATAGAGCACCGCCGCCACGCCGATGACCGCGAACACATTCCGCGCCGCGGAAAACGCGCGGCCGCGCCGGCGCGGCCTGGGCGGAGGGCTGACCGGGGGCCTGTTTTTCCTGAAGAACATGTGCCTCTCCTTTCACCGTCACGCCTGGGGCTCTTTTCCGGCCGCGCGGTAGGCCTCGTCATACAGCAGGTTCTGGCAGTTCAGCGGCTCGTCGGTGCCGGGATAGCGGCGCACATAGGTGCCGTCGGCGTGCTGGTCCCTCGCGGAGCAGTTGTCACGCCACTGCACCTCAAAAATGTGCTCCAGCTTTTTCTTCAGCTCGCTGTTTTTCACAGGGGCGGCCACCTCCACCCTGCGCAGGGTGTTGCGCGTCATCCAGTCCGCGGAGGCGATGTAATACCTGGCCTCCTCCCCGTCGCCGAAGATGTAGATGCGGCTGTGCTCCAGGTACCTGCCCACGATGGAGATCACCTTCAGGTTATCGGTATAGCCCGGCACGCCGCCGATGAGGCAGCAGATGCCGCGCACGATCATCTCGATCTTCACGCCGGCCTGGCTGGCCTCCACCAGCTTGTCCATCAGCGTCTTGTCGCTCAGGCTGTTCACCTTGATGCGGATGTGGCCGCCTGAGCCGCTGCGCGTCTTCTGAATCTCCCCGTCGATCAGGTCCAGCAGCTTGTTCTGCAGGCAGTGCGGGGCCACCAGCAGGCTGGCGGTGTGGTCCACCGTTTCCCCCTCCAGTAGGGCCTCGAACACCTGCGCGGCCTCCTCGCCCAGCTCCTGGTCGGCGGTCAGCAGGGACAGGTCGGTGTACAGGCGGCTCGTCTTCTCGTTGTAGTTGCCTGTGCCGATCTGGGTGATGTACTTCGGCCCCTGCTCTGTCTGCCGGGTGATGAGGCACAGCTTGCTGTGCACCTTCAGCCGCTCAATGCCGTAGATCACGTGGCAGCCCGCCATCTCCAGCCGGCGGCTCCACTGTATGTTGTTCTCCTCGTCGAAGCGGGCCTTCAGCTCCACCAGCACATCCACGCGCTTGCCGTTCTCGGCGGCCTCCTCCAGTGCCTCCACCACCTTGCTGTCGCTGGCCAGTCGGTACAGCGTCATGCGGATGGCCGTGACCTTCGGGTCGCGCGCCGCCTCGGACAGCATGCGCAGGAACGGGCGGATGCTCTGGTAGGGATAGTGCAGCAGCACATCGTGCTCCTCCACCTGGTCCAGTATGGGCAGGTTTTCCTTCAGGTCGGGCGAGGCCTGCGGGTGGCGCGGAGCGTAAAACAGCTCGGCGTTTGCGCGCAGCTGGTCGCGGAAGGCGGAAAAGAAGCCCAGGTCCAGCGGGGAATCGTTGTGATAAACGCGCTCCTTGTCGATCTGCAGCTGCTCGCAGAGGCGGTCGATCACGCGCTGCTCAATGGAGCGGGACAGCTCCAGCCGCACAGGGCACAGCTTGCGGCGGCGGCGGATGACCTCCGCCATGTGCTCGCGGTAGTTCAGGTCCTCGTCATAGATGGCGTCCGCGTCGATATCGGCGTTGCGGGTGATGCGCGCCAGCGTTTTGCTGCCCACCGTGTAGCCCGGGAACAGCAGCGGCAGGTAGTGCAGTATCAGCTCCTCGGTGAGGATATAGCAACCGGCGCGCTCCGGCACGGGCACCAGGCGCGGCAGTACATCCACCGAGCAGGGCACAATGCCGATGCGCTCCTTCTCCGTTCTGGTATTCAGCACCGCCACGGCGTACAGCTTTTTGTTATTCAGGAAGGGGAAGGACTGCTTCTTACCCACATTGAAGGTGGAAAGAAGCGGCACATAGTCCCTGTGGAACACCTCCGCCATGTACTGTTCCGACTGGGGGCTGATGTGCTTGAAGTCCACCAGCGTGATGCCCTGGTCGGCCAGGCGGTCCAGCAGCATGGCATAGGCCCGGTCGCGGCGCTGGCACAATTCGCGGATGCGCTGTGTGGCGGCGGTGATCTGCTCGGAGGAGGTCATGTGCGTCTTGTTGTCCCGCGCCTCACTGTCGATCAGTGCCTGGTCATGCAGGCTGCCGATGCGCACCATGAAGAACTCGTCCAGGTTGCTCTGGAAAATGGACAGAAAGTTCAGCCGCTCGCACAGCGGCACGCGCTCGTCCTCCGCCTCCTCCAGTACGCGCCCGTTGAAGCGCAGCCAGCTCAGCTCACGGTTTTCATACATTGCCTTGGTCATTGTTCCCTTCCTCGCTCCCGCTGAAACTCAGTTGCGGGCAATCTGTCTAATTTTTTCACCGTACTGCTCCAGGGCCTGCTTTTCCACCGCCTCCCGCTCCTGCGCAAAGGCCGGGTCCTCCCTCAGGCGGCGCATGCATCCGGTGGCTTCCTCCATCAGGCGCACGTCGCCGTCCAGCAGGAAGCCCTGCAGCGCCTCGCCGCTCTGCCGGGTGCCCATCAGGTCCCCGGGGCCTCGCAGCTCCAGGTCCTTCTGCGCCACGACAAAGCCGTCGCTGGTCCTGGTCAGTATGTCCAGCTTTTCGGTGTGCGGTCCCATCAGGAAGCACCAGCTCTCCTCACTGCCGCGTCCCACCCGGCCGCGGAGCTGGTGCAGCTGGCTCAGCCCGAAGCGCTCCGCGTTTTCCACCACCATCACGGTGGCGTTGGGCACATTCACGCCCACCTCGATCACCGTGGTGGAGACCAGCGCGTCCAGCAGCCCGGCGTGAAAGTCCTCCAGCACCCTGGCCTTTTCCTCCGCCTTCTGCGAGCCCCAGGTCAGCCCCACGCGCAGGCCCTTCAGCTCGCCCTGCGTCAGCTCCTCCCAGGTGGCCCGGGCGGAACGCACATCCTGTGCGCTGTCCGCGTCTTCTCCGTCCTCCACCAGCGGGCACACGATGTAGGCCTGCCGGCCCTCCGCCGTCTTCCTGCGCAGGAAGGCGTACATATCCCCGCGCTTTTCGGGCGGCACCAGCCTGGTTTTCACCGGCGTGCGGCCCGGCGGCAGCTCGTCCACCACCGATACGTCCAGGTCGCCGTACAGTATCAGCGACAGTGTGCGCGGTATCGGTGTGGCGGACATCACCAGCACATGCGGCGCGGGCAAATCGCCCTGCTTTCCCTTCTCCTGCAGTGTGGTGCGCTGCCGCACGCCGAAGCGGTGCTGCTCGTCGGTCACAGCCAGCGCCAGCTTCTGATACGCCACCTTTTCCGTGATCAGCGCGTGTGTGCCGAACACTGCCTGCCACCGGCCCTCAGCCAGCGCCTCGTGCGCCTCTCTTTTCTCTTTGGCCTTCATGGCGCCCACCAGCAGGCCGCAGGTGATGCCCATCGGCTCCAGCAGGTGCCTTGCGCTCTCGTAGTGCTGGCGCGCGAGGATGTCCGTCGGCACCATCATTGCCGCCTGATAGCCGCAGCCGCATGTGAGGGCGATGGCCCCGAAGGCCAGCGCCGTTTTGCCGCAGCCCACATCGCCCTGCACCAGCCGGCTCATGGCCCGCGGCCGCCTCAGGTCCGCGGCAATCTGCTCCAGCACGCGCCGCTGCGCCCCGGTGGGGGAAAAGGGCATTGCCTGCCAGTACCTTTCTGCCGCAGCCTCATCCAGCGGCAGGGGGATCCCCTCCTCGCCGGCATTGCGCATCAGCCCCAGCGCCGCCTGGAACAGCAGCATCTGCTCAAAGGCCATGCGGCGGCGCGCGGTTTTCAGGTCCTCAAAGCTGTCCGGAAAATGCGACTGCCTGATGGCATAGTTCAGCTCGCACAGGCCGTGCCTGAGCCGCAGCGGGCGCGGCAGCGTTTCCGGGCAGCAGTCGTCCACGGTTTCCAGCGCCCTGCGCATCAGCTCGCGGAAGGTTTTGGCCGGGAAGCCCTTTGGCGCGCGGTACACCGGCAGTATCTCCGGCTTCTCCACCACGGCGGGGTTCTGCAGCGTTCTACGGCCGTTTTTTTCCGCCACCCGTCCGTACAGGCTCACCGGCACGCCCACAGGCACCTGCTCGCGCATCCACGGCTGGTTGAACCAGACCACCGACAGCCTGCCGCTCCCGTCCGATATGGAGCAGGTGACCCTGGTCAGCCCGCCAAAGGCGTTAAAGCCCGGCTTCTGCCGGATGACGCCCTGCACCATCACCTCGCCCGCGCGCGCCTCGCGGCAGGGGGTGGCCGTTGTGCGGTCCTCATAGCGCGCAGGCAGGAAGTATAACAAATCGCGCAATGAGACAATGCCCACTGCGCGCAAGGCTTCCAATCGGGTTGGGCCAATGCCCTTGATATCGGAGAGCTTGGTCTGATTCATCTGCTCGTCATTCCACGGAAATCAGGTAGTAATACAGCGGCTGGCCGCCACGCAGGCACTCGGTGTCGCAGGACGGATACTGCGCCGCGATACTGTCGGCGAGGCGCTGCGCGTCCTGCTCGGACACATCCGCCCCGTAATAGACGGTGATCAGCTCATCGTCGTCGGTCACCACGGCCTTCATCATCTCAGACACCACTTCTTCGATGTTGGTGCCAGAGTACTCGATTTTGCCGTTGTGCAGGCCGATGATGTCGCCCTGCTTGATCTTCACACCGTTGTATTCGCTGTCGCGCACGGCGAAGGTCACCGTGCCGGTTTTCACCCGCTGCGCCGCCTCATCCATGCGCGCGGCGTTCTGCTCGGGCGAGATGTCCGGCTGGAAGGCCACCGCCGCGGCAATGCCCATCGCCACGTTCTTGGTGGGGATGACATACACCTTCTGCTCGGCCATCTCGGCGGCCTGCTGGGCGGCCAGCACCACATTGCCGTTGTTGGGGAAGACGAAGACCGTCTCCGCGTGCACGCGCTGGATTGCCTGGAGGATGTCCTCGGTGGAGGGGTTCATGGTCTGTCCGCCCTCCACGATGGAATCCACCGTCAGGTCGCGGAAAATCTGGCTGAAGCCGTCGCCCAGGGACACCGCGACCATGCCGTAGGGCTTCGGCGGCTCGGCCGCGTCCTGCTCCTGCTCGGCAGGCTTCTGCGCCTCTTCCCTGCGGCGGCGGGTTTCGGCGATGTTCTCAATCTCCACATCCGCCACGTCGCCCAGCTCCAGGCCGTATTCCAGGGCATTGCCGGGGTTGTTGGTGTGCACGTGCACCTTCAGCCCGCTCAGGTCGCCCTCCGCGTTCACGCGCTCGCCGATGCGGTTGAGCCGGCGGCGGAGGGAGTCGATATCGCCCTCGGTGCAGTCGTCCTTGAAGCTGACAATGCTGTAGGCCGTGTGGTAGATGTGGTTCAGCTCGCGGATGGCGTCGTGGTCGTCATTGAAGGCACCGTCGTCCTCCGCCTGGGCCAGCAGCTCCTCAATGGACTCGCCCCGCAGCACCGCGGCATAGCCGCTGTAGATGTACAGCAGGCCGCGGCCGCCGGAGTCCACCACGCCCGCCTGCTTGAGCGGGGGCAACATATCCGGTGTGCGCTTGAGGATCGCCTCGCCGCTGCGCAGCATCACCTCAAACAGCGCGTCATAGCTGTCCGGGTCCTTCTGCACCTGCTTGAGCGCGTCCTCGGCGATGACGCGGGCCACCGTCAGTATCGTGCCCTCCTTGGGCTTCATCACGGCCTTGTAGGCCATGTCGCTGCCGGCCTTCAGCGCGGCGGCAAACTGCGCGGGCGTGATCCGCTCGCATCCGCTGACCGCCTTGGAGAAGCCGCGCAAAAGCTGCGAGGTGATGACGCCGCTGTTGCCCCTGGCGCCGCGCAGGGCGCCCTTGGCCAGCGCCGCGCTCGCCTCATCAGCGCGCAGCAGCTCCTTAGCGTTCACCTCGCGGATGGCGCTCTGCATTGTCAGGGACATATTGGTTCCTGTGTCCCCATCGGGCACAGGAAACACGTTCAGCGCGTCCACTTCCTCGCGGTGCTTCTCCAGCAGGGCGCTGCCCGCCATGGCCATGTCCCTGAGGAGCAGGCCGTCAATCTCAGTATACTGTATCAAGATCTTCCTCCGTTCCGGCGGGCCGCGTTACACCGCGACCCGCACGCCCTCAACGGTGACATTGATCTTGCGCACCTGGATGCCAGTCATGCTCTCCAGCTTGTAGCGCACAATGTCCACGATGGTTTTGCAGACCTCCGCAATGGACACGCCGTATTCGACGATGACAAACAGGTCGACATCCAGCATATCCGCTTGGCCCTCCGTGTGCACCTGGCGGATCTGCACGCCCTTCGCCAGGTTCTCGCGTCCCAGCCACTCAACCAGGCCATCAGTGGCCCGCTTGGAAGACATTGCCACAATGCCATAGCACTCCAGCGCGGCATAGCCGACCACGCGAAGCATAACTTCTTCCGAGATAAAAATCGTGCCGATCTCATTTCTGATCTTGCATTCCATAGCGCTGTGACCTCCTTGCTCCGAAAATGAGGAGAGGCGGCGGGGCCGCCTGTCCGTGCACCTTCTTATGCGCATACAAGTATACAGGATTTTGTGTGTTTTAGCAAGTGCTATTTCACCGCGCAGGCGCTTGACGATTGCCGCCCGCGGCGTTAAGATACTTTCTGCGCGCCTTCACGCGCACAGCGCAACGCGAAAGGACTATATGATGAAAGCAAATTTTCACACCCATACGCCCAGATGCCAGCACGCATCCGGAACCGAGGAGGAGTACGCCCGGGCCGCCGCCGAGGCTGGCTTTGAGGTGCTGGGTTTTTCCGACCACTGCCCGTGGCCGTACCGCACGGGCTATGTGAGCCGCATCCGCATGACCTGCGAGGAGTTGGACGGCTATATTGCCGCCGTGCACAGGGTCAGGGAGGAATGGGCCGGCCGGCTGCGGGTGTGCCTCGGCATGGAGGCGGAATACTATCCCGACTATGTGGATCACCTTCGCCGGATGCGGGATCAGGGCATCGACTACTACCTGCTCGGCCAGCACGCCATGAACAGCGAGGAATACCCCGGGCAGTGGACCGCCTCCGCCTGCGAGGAGGACGATGACAGCGTGCTGCGCTTCGCCGACTCCATCACGGAGGGCGTGCGCACCGGGCTGTACGCCTGTGTCGCCCACCCGGACATCTACCTGCGGCGCAGGCCGCCGGAGCGCTTCAACCGCGCCTGCGAGGAGGCGGCAGACCGTATCGCGCAGGTCTGCATCGAGCAGAATATCCCCGTGGAGTTCAATCTGCTGGGGCTGGACTGCCGCAAGCGCGGCGAGAGCAACTGCTACCCCGTGCCCGCCTTCTGGCAGTACCTGAGCCGCTGGAAGGTCAAAACCATCATCGGTGTGGACGCGCACGACCCGGCGCTGCTCAGGCGCGCGGATCTCTGGCAGGAGGGCATGGATACACTGACCTCGCTGGGCTTTGAGGTGCTGGACCGTCTGCCGGTGAAAGGAGTGTGACTGCCACGCGGAATGCCTGTCCCTCCGCCGAGGCGCTGACCCGTGTGATTCCCTCCGCGCGGCAGCTGCGCCACCAGGCGCTGGAGTTCTATGCGTTCATTCACTTTACGGTGAACACCTTTACCGACCGCGAGTGGGGCGACGGCACGGAGGATCCCGCGGTCTTCAACCCCACCGGGCTCGATCCGCGCCAGTGGGTCAGGGAGATCGCCGGCGCGGGCATGCGCGGGCTCATCCTCACCTGCAAGCACCACGACGGCTTCTGCCTGTGGCCCAGCCGCCTGACGGAGCACACCGTAGCCGCCAGCCCCTGCGGAAGGGATGTGGTGGCGGAGACGGCCGCCGCGTGCCGGGAGGCCGGCCTGGCCTTCGGTGTGTATCTGTCCCCCTGGGACAGGCACAGCCCCCTCTACGGCACCGGCAAGCCGTACGACGACTACTTCATCGGCCAGCTGACAGAGCTGCTGACCGGCTACGGCGAAATTTTTGCCGTGTGGCTGGACGGTGCCTGCGGTGAGGGCGCAAACGGCAGGCGACAGGCCTACGACTGGGCGCGCTATTACGAAACGATCCGCCGCCTGCAGCCGGAGGCCTGCATCAGCGTATGTGGGCCGGATGTGCGCTGGTGCGGCAACGAGGCCGGGCATACCCGCCCCAACGAGTGGAGCGTGGTGCCTGCCCGCCTGGCCGACGCGGAAAAGGTCGCCGCGAAGAGCCAGCAGGAGGACAGCGCCGCCTTCCGCCTTCGCCGTATCTCCTCCAGGGACGAGGATCTCGGCAGCCGCGCGGCGCTTGCGGGGGAAGAGGACCTGATCTGGTACCCCGCGGAGGTCAACACCTCCATCCGCCCCGGCTGGTTCTGGCACGAGCGGGAGAACAGCCAGGTGCGCCCCCTGCGGGAGCTGACGGAGATCTACGAGCGCAGCGTGGGCGGCAACGCCACCTTCCTGCTGAACATCCCGCCGGACAAGCGCGGCCTGCTGCTTGAGGAGGACGTCCGGCGCCTGCGCGAATTCGGCGCGTGGCTGCGCGATGCCTTCGCGGACGATCTGCTGCTGACGGACGGCGCTGCCGCCGCGGCCACCTCCGCAGAAGAAGGTTACGGACCGGAAAATGCCCTGGGCGATGGCGACACTGCCTGGCGCAGCGCCGATGGGCAGGCCGTCTGGACAGCCACCTGGCCCGTGGCGCAGCCGGTGCGCCGCGTTGTGCTGATGGAGGACATCCGCCTCAGCCAGCGCGCGGAAAAGTGCGCCGTGGCGCTGCGTGCCGGCGGCGAATGGCGGACGGTGTGGACGGGCGGCGCCATCGGCTACAAGCGCATCATCCGCGCAGACGGCCTTGAGGCAGACGCGGTGCGTGTCACCTTCCTGGAAAGCCGCCTCGCCCCCACGCTGCAGAGGGTCAGCGTTTTCCGCTGAGAAGAACCTCTGAGGAAAGTTGCCATTTCCTCGTTGACCATCCTTTTCAGGTATGGTATAATTCATCTATCAAATATCAATCAGGGCTGTAAACACATGACAAGACGCAATGGGCTGATTGCCCTGATCATGGTAGCCGCCGTGGTGCTGGCCTCCGGCGCGCTGCTGCTTCTCAGCCGCGGCGCAGCGCCGCAGAGTTCCTCCGGGGACATGGTCATCATCCAGGTCGACGGTGCAGAATACGGTCGGTTTCCGCTCTCTCATCCGCAGACGGTGACTGTGCGGCAGGACAGCGGCGCGGAAAACGTGATCGAAATTGACCGCGAGGGGGCGGTGATGCGCTCCTCCACGTGCGAGAACCAGCTGTGCGTCCACATGGGCAAGGTGACGGTGGACAACTGGGAATGGCGCGTCAACGGTGCGTTCATCATCTGCCTTCCCAACCGGGTGAGCGTGGAGCTTGTGCCCTCGGCTGACAATCCATCATCATTAGAAAGCGTGATGACCCCATGAGAGGAAAACGTCTCCGGCGCGGCGCGTGCCTGATGGCAATCTGCCTTGCCGCGCTGTGCGCCTTCTCCCCCGCGTGCCGCGCCGCGTCTCAGGACAGGGTGAGCGGCACAGGCTATTTCTTTGACACTGTGGTCACGGTGACCCTCTACGGCGCGCCGGAAGGACTGATGGACGAGATCTGGGCCGCGTGCGGAGCCTATGAAAGGCTGCTCAGCAAGACCGTTTCCGGCAGCGACGTGGACCGCATTAACCAGGCCCACGGAGAAACCGTGACCGTGAGCGCGGACACCTGGGACATTCTCTCCCGCGCGCTGGAGGTCAGCAGGGCAACCGGCGGGGCCTTCAGTGTGACCATCGCGCCGGTCACGGCGCTGTGGGACTTCACCCGGGGCACGCACCGGAAGCCCTCCGCTGACGAGCTCGCCGCCGCGCTGCCGCTGGTGGCGGATGACAGGCTGCAGCTGGGCGAGGGGTATACGGTGACCCTGCCCGACGGCATGCAGGTGGACCTGGGCGGCATCGCGAAGGGATACATTGCCGACCGCATCGCGGAAAAGGTGCGCGGCCGGGTGACCGCCGCCGTGCTGAATTTCGGCGGGAATGTCTACACTGTGGGCAGGAAGAGCGACGGCAGTGCCTTCCGTGTGGCCGTGCGCGACCCGCAGAGCGAAGCGGAGGAAGGCATGCTGGTGCTGTCCGTGGGAGACACCTCGGTGGTGACCAGCGGCACCTATGAGCGCTTCTTCATTGAGGATGGCGTGAAGTATCACCACATACTGGATCCTGTAACTGGGTATCCCGCCGCGAGCGATCTGGATTCCGCGACCGTGATCTGCGAGAGCTCCATGACAGCGGACGCCTACGCCACCGCCTGCATTGTGCTGGGCAGTGAAAAGGCGCTGCAGCTGCTTGAAGACCAGGGTCTGCCGGGTCTGCTGATCACCAAAAGCGGCGAGGTGCTGACCACCGCGGGTTTCGAGGACATGTGTCCCATCTATTATTACTGATCCCTGCCGGGTGGCAACGGGCTGTCCGATTCATATAAGGGAGGTTCATACCATGGAGAACAAGGCCACCAAGAGAAAGCTGCCGGATGCGGTGATTCTGGCAATCATCGCGCTGATTGCGGCCGCCGTGCTCGGCGCGACCAACGCCGTCACCTCCGGCCCCATTCAGGAGCACGCCCAGGCGGAAATGGCTGCGGCCTTCGCCAGCGTGATGCCGGCGGAAAGCTATGAAACGCTCTCCGTGCCCGCCGGAAACGACCTGGTGGACACGCTGGCCGCCGCGAAGGGCGCGGATGGCAGCATCGCCGGCTACTGTGTCAAGGCCTCGGCGCAGGGCTATGGCGGCCCGGTGGCCGTGACCCTGGGCGTCAGTCCCTCCGGCGAGGTGACGGGCGTGGTGATCGGTGACGCCAACTTCTCCGAAACAGACGGCTTCGGCGCGCGCTGGAAGTCCGAGCAGAACCAGGAACGCCTGCTCGGCCTGGACGCCGTGGAGGGCGGCGCGTTTGAAGCGCTGTCCGGCGCGACGCGCACCTCCAATGCCGTGCTGACCGCCACCAACGCCGCGCTGAAGTGCGTGGCCGAGGCAGCCCTGAACCAGACCCCGGCCGATCCGCTGGTGGTGTTCGGCAAGCCCGTGGCAAAGGCCGCCGCCCCCGCCGACGCAGCGGCACTGGCCCCCGGCGCGACGCTGGAGGGCACAGCCGCCGGCTTTGCGGACGCCGAGGTGAAGGTCACCGCCACGCTGGATGACAGCGCCGCCATCGCCTCCCTGACCGTGGACGCCTCCACACAGACCGAGGGCATCGGCCAGCGCTGCGCGGAGGCCGAATTCACCGACCAGTTCATCGGCAAGACCATCCCGCTCACCCTGGGCGAGGATGTGGACGCGCTCACCGGCGCGACCATCACCTCCACCGCCGTGGTGGACGCCCTCAACAGCGCGCAGCCCGCCAGCGACATCAAGCCCGGCGCGACCCTGGAGGGCACGGCTGCCGGCTTTGCGGACGCCGAGGTGAAGGTCACCGCCACGCTGGATGACAGCGCCGCCATCGCCTCCCTGACCGTGGACGCCTCCACGCAGACCGAGGGCATCGGCCAGCGCTGCGCGGAGGCCGAATTCACCGATCAGTTCATCGGCAAGACCATCCCGCTCACCCTGGGCGAGGATGTGGACGCCCTGACCGGCGCGACCATTACCTCCACCGCTGTGGTGGACGCCCTTAACAGCGCCAAAGCGGCAGACGCCGCGGCTCCCGCAGCCGAGAAGGTCACCGTGCTGGCAGAAACCGACTATGGTACGCTTGGTGTCACCGACAGCGGTGCAGCCCGGATCGAGCCCTCCGCCAGCTACACCGGCGAGGCGAATGTGACACTGACCATTGAAAACGGCGTGGTCAAGGGCATTCAGCCCTACGTGCCGCAGGCCGCCGCCCACGCTGACGAAGCGCCTGCCGCCGCTGAGGGAACCACCCTCACCGCCGTGGGCTTCACCGGC
>CAMJPQ010000043.1 GCA_946407745.1 uncultured Clostridia bacterium | reverse complement strand
TGTCGCGCAAGCGACAGAGGGGCGTCCCCCCGGACCCCCAGGTTCTCCGTCACACACGGGGTAAACCGTATTGCATAACCTTGTGTGGTGATGCTTGTGTTGTGCCGCGAGGCATAGACAGCGCACTTTTGCGCTTTTGGGGCGCCCATGGGTTGTTCTTTGGTTACGCATACGGAGATGTGAGGGGTGCTGGGATGCGAAGCAGCCCCACTGGCGCTGCGCGCCGGTCTCCCCGGAGGGGAGACTGATTGGCAGGCGGCAAACCGGGTCCTCCCGGTTCAGCCTGTTATACTTGACTTACACACAGTTTTTCTGCAATAATCGAGCTGAACACCGGGTGACAAAAAGGAGGATATTCAGGAATGAAAGAATTGAAGGGAACCCGCACGGAGAAGAATCTGCAGGAGGCCTTTGCCGGCGAAAGCCAGGCGCGCAACAAGTACACTTTCTTTGCCAGCAAGGCAAAAAAGGACGGCTATGTGCAGATTGCAAGGCTGTTTGAGGAGACCGCCGCCAACGAAAAGGAACACGCGGAAATCTGGTACAAGCTGCTCAATGGCGGCAAAATCGCTTCCACCGAGGAGAACCTGCTGGCGGCCGCCGAGGGTGAGGCCTACGAGTGGACCGACATGTACGACCGCATGGCCAGGGAAGCCCGCGAGGAGGGCTTCGAGGAAATCGCCCGCAAGTTTGAAATGGTCGGAGCGATCGAAAAGGCGCACGAAGCCCGCTACCGCAGGCTGCTTGAGAACATCCGCGAGGGCATCGTCTTCTCCCGCGAGGGCGACATGATCTGGGAATGCTCCAACTGCGGCCACATCGTCATCGGCCCCAAGGCCCCGGAGGTATGCCCCGTGTGCGACCACGCGCAGAGCTATTTCCAGCTGAAGGCGGAGAACTACTGATCCTGCCCCCACAGCCTGCCCCTCGCGGCAGGCTTTTTTTCATGCGTGCCCGCCAGGGACGGAGATAAAAGGCCCCCTCTGTCGCTTGCATGGCATCTCCCTGGGTTGCCGCCCGGACTCCTTGCCCCTCCACCGCAAGCGGTCCCCCTCTCCGGGGCTGCCGCCCGTTCTCCGCTGAAAACAGCCCACTGGACTGTTTTCCGGGCGCTTCGAACCCAGCGAGCTGGGGAGGTTGTGTTGCCAGACGATGAAAGAGCTTGCCTGCCGGGGACGACCTCATCCGTCAGCGCCTCACGGCGCTGCCACCTTCCCCTGAAGGGGAAGGCGCCAGTGGGGGCTGCTCCGCATCCCCAATTACCACACATCCCCGTATGCGCAAGCACAGAACAACCCATGGGCGCCCCAAAAGCGCAAAAGTGTGCTGTCTATGCCTCGCGGTACAACACAGGCATCACCACGCAAGATGATGCAATACGGTTTACCCCGCGTGTGACGGAGAACCTGGGGGTCCGGGGGGACGCCCCTCTGTCGCTTGCGCGACATCTCCCCAGTGAACTGGGGAGATTTTGGTCACATGCCAGCAGCGGGGTTGCTGCCCGACGGTACGACCTCATCCGTCAGCGCCTGACGGCGCTGCCACCTTCCCCTGAAGGGGAAGGCCTGCACTATCGCCTGCCAGTCAGCCTTCCCATTTGGGGAAGGTGGCCGAAGGCCGGATGAGGTCAGCTCCGCATCCCCGCACCACAGACATCCCCGTATGCCCCCGCAAAGAACAACCCATGGGCGCCCCAAAAGCGCAAAAGTGCGCTGTTTATGCCTCGCAGCACAACACAGGCATCACCACGCAAGATGATGCAATACGGTTTACCCCGCGTGTGACGGAGAACCTGGGGGTCCGGGGGGACCGATCACACTTTCGAGTCCCCCCGGCGGGCTTTTCTCTCCACTTTTCGCCCGGACGAAAAGTGGAGCGTCGCATAGAATCCACAAGCATATGCGCCCCGCCGCAGGCGGGTATCCGCGCCGCGCAACGGACTCTACAAAAAGGCCGCGCGCAGCGCAAGCCCCCCGCAGGGGAGAGCCCGCGCGCAGCGCAAGCCCCCCCGCAGGGGAGAGCCCGCGCGCAGCGCAAGCCCCCGCAGGGTAAAGCCGCGCGCAGCGCAAGCCCCCCGCAGGGGTAAGCCGCGCAGCGCAAGCCCCCCGCAGGGGTAAGCCGCGCAGCGCAAGCCCCCCGCAGGGGAGAGCCCGCGCGCAGCGCAATTCCCCCGCAGGGAACCCTACTTGAAAAAAGCCCCCCGCAGGGGTACAATATCCCTATCATCATCAGTGCGGCTCGTCTTTCCCCCGAGCCGCCGGAAAGGCCGCAGCATGGCATATACCGCCCTTTACCGCCAATGGCGTCCCACCACCTTCTCCGAAATGGTGGGGCAGGAGCACCTGATTACCGCCCTGCGCAACCAGGTCACCAGCGGGCGCATCGCGCACGCCTACCTGTTTTGCGGCAGCCGCGGCACAGGCAAAACCTCCGCGGCAAAAATACTGGCCCGCGCGGTCAACTGCGAGCGGCCGGAAAATGGCGACCCCTGCGGTGAGTGCGACAGCTGCCGCCGCCTGCTGCGCGAGGAGAGCCTGGACGTGATCGAGATGGACGCGGCCTCCAACTCCACCGTAGACCAGATGCGCGACCTGCTGGACAACGTCATCTATCCGCCGCAGTACGGCAAGTATAAGGTCTACATTGTGGACGAGGTGCACATGCTGTCCAACTCGGCCTTCAACGCGCTGCTGAAGACGCTGGAGGAGCCGCCCGCCCATGTGGTGTTCATCCTGGCCACGACGGACCCGCAGAAGCTGCCGGCCACCATCCTCAGCCGCTGCCAGCGGTATGACTTCGGGCGCATCCCCGCGGACCAGATTGTGCAGCGCCTTCGGGAGGCGGCAGACGGCGCGGGCAGGCAGGCGGAGGACAAGGCGCTGTACCGCATCGCCCGCTCGGCGGAGGGAGGCATGCGCGATGCGCTGTCTCTGCTGGACATGTGCATCGGCTATGGCGAGGAGATCACCGACGACCTGGTGCGCAGCCTGCTGGGCACCAGCGACGCGGCCTTCCTGTTCCGCTTTACCGAGGCACTGGGGGAAGAGGATGCCGCGGCCGTGATGCGCCTGATCGATGAGCTGATGCGCTCCGGGCGGGAGCCGATCGTCTTTGCCAGGGACATGAGCGAGCACCTACGCTCGCTGTTGGTGGCGAAGGCCTGCCCCGGCGAGCTGCCCGCGCTGCTGGATGTGACGGAGGACGCGGCGCGTGAGCTGGAGGGCCAGGCGGACCGCTTTACGGAAACGCGGCTGATGAGCATGCAGGAGCTGTTCATGGGCACGGAAACCAGCCTGCGGTATGCGTCCTCGCCCCGCAACGCCCTGGAGGCCGCCGCGCTGAAGGCCTGCCTGCGCACCGGCGAGGAGGACACAGCCGCCCTGCGCCAGCGTGTGGAGGAGCTGGAGCAAACGGTCAGGCGCCTCACGGAGCAGCTGGCTGCCGGCGCCTGGTCCGCGCCGGCCCCGGCGCAGACAAAGCCGGAGAAGAAGACCGCGGAGCCCGCGACGAAGGCGGCACCGCGCCCCAAAGAGCAGACAGCTGGAGGCCGCAGCAGCGATACCGTGTGGAAGGACATGATGATCGCCCTGCGGCGCGGCGCGGATATACCGCTGCATGCCATGCTGACCAGCGGCAAATTCATCGGCTGCCGGGACGGCGTGTACCGCTGGGAGGGGGACAAGGTGTACCTGGCGGTGGTCCAGAAGCAGGAAAAGCAGGCGCTGATTGAACGCCTGCTGTCCGAGGGTGCCGGTGCGCCGGTCACCTTTGAGCCGAGCCTGCCGGGTCAGGAGAAAAAAACGGCAGGGGAGTCCGAGAAGGAAATGCTCTCGCAGCTTCAGGAAGCCTTCGGCAGGGAAAACCTGCTGATCCAGGAGGAGTTGCCCGGCGAGGGGTAAGCCGCATTCGCCTGCAATGGACTGCCCGGGGAGGACACAGAATAAGGACAACAGGAGGCAACGATGATGGACAAGAATATCTTTCACCGCAACGAACTGCTGGCACAGAAGGTGATCAAGGGCCTGGAAAGCAGGAACATGACCGGCTACTATGCCGCCAGCCGGGAGGAGGCGCTGGCCATCGCGCTTCGTCTTATCCCCGAGGGGGCGTCGGTCACCATGGGCGGCGGCATGAGCGTGCATGAGATCGGCCTGGCGGAGGCGCTCAAGAGCGGCCCCTACCGCTTCCTCGACCGCGACAGGGCCGAGGATAAGCGCGCTGCCATGCTGGCCGCCTACGACATGGATTTCTTCCTCTCCGGCGCCAACGCCATCACCGAGGACGGTGTGATGGTGAACATTGACGGCAACTCCAACCGCGTATCCGCCATTGCCCAGGGGCCGAAAAAGGTGCTGTTCATAGTGGGCATGAACAAGGTCTGCAAGGACGTGGACTCGGCCATGAAGCGCGCCCGCAACGTGGCCGCGCCCATCAACGCCCAGCGCTTCGGCCTCAGCACACCGTGCGCGAAAACAGGCTCCTGCATGGACTGCAAGTCGCCGGACACCATCTGCTGCCAGTTCCTGATCACCCGCTTCTCCCGTCACGCCGGCCGCATCCATGTGATACTGGTGAATGACAGCCTGGGATTCTGACAGGAAAAGCGATTGCTTTGCGGAAAAAGAGCATCATTCCCCTCTCTGGCTTGGCAGTGAGGGGAGAACTGAAACGCCCGCCGCGCCGTCCCTGATGGACTGGCGCGGCGGGCGCTGTGTTTTGGGCATTTCAGGCTCAGACAGGCACAAAGTACATGGACATCACAATGTCGCCTTCCTCCTCGGTGGTGATGGAGAGCCAGCCGTTGTCATTCAGCTCGATCAGCATCAGGCCCTCGTTTTCGGTGGTGAACTGCAGCACGCCGTCCTCAAACGTGGTGGGGTAGGTGGCCGATGTGCCATCCGTGGTCATGGTCAGCTCACCGGGGCGGATGGACAGGGAGCCGCTGCCGCCGAGGGCGGAGGCGGAAATCAGCCCGCCGTTGGTGCCGACCCACTCAAAGGACCAGTCGCCCAGGAAGTCGTCTTCGCTGTCCGCGTACACGTGCACCGGCTGGTCTTCCGGCTCGGGCTGCTCGCGGGAGAAGATGAAGGTCATGGTTTCGCTCAGCTGGTAGTGCAGCTCGTCATTCTCATAGCGCATCTCGCCGGGCTCGCCTTCCATCACGGCGGTGACGACGCCGTTCTCATAGGTCCAGGTGCCGGTGGTGACATCCGGCTCATCGCCGTAGTACGCCTCCGCAAAGAGGGAGCCATCGTCCTCCAGCGTCATGGACATGCTCATGCCGAGCGCGGAAGGCGCGATGACGGTGCCGCCCATGTTGGCGCCTGTGAGATACCACTCGCCGACAAAGCTGCTGGCGTCGCTGTCCGCCGCGGCGCCGCCTCCGGCGGGCTTCTGCCCGATGAGCACCTTGAAATCCTTGCGCTCTTCCAGGCCAAGGCTCACAGGAACGCGGCAGCTGCCGTCCGCTTCAGACACTGCGGGCTCATCGTTGACAGTCAGCACGGCCATGCCCTCCGAGGGCTCAATCACGAGGATATAGTCTCCGGCCTTCATCGAGTAGAAAGAGCTGCCGCCTGTCTGCCTGGTGTTGGCCTTAAATTTTGGGTTGCCGTCAGCGTCCAGCAGCGTCAGAACCACGTCGTATACGCCGCCGTCCTCGGCCCGCAGGATCACGTTGGATACGCTGTTGGGCACGTTGGTGCGCTGGGGCGTGGGCACGGCGGTCGGCTCCGGTGTGGCCGGCACCGCAGGGGCGCCGACGGTGATCTGAATCTCCTGCGTTTCTTCGCTTACGATGGTGATGGTGGCGGTGTAGGCCCCGTCCGCGTCCGGCGTCACGGGCTCGCCGTTCACGGCCAGTACCACGGCCCCGCCCTGCGGCACAGCGCGGAAATTATACACGCCGGGCTTTCGGCGCATGGTGCCGGAGGTGCCGCTCTTCACGGTAAAGGGCGCGTTGAAGGTCATGGTTTCATTGTTCAGGGTGCTGTCCAGGCTGTACACCGCGCCGTCTGATGAGATCACCCGCACCCGCAGGGTGCCGTTGGGCGCATCGGTGGGCGCCGGGGTGGGCGCCGCGGTGGGCTCGGGGGTCGCCGGAACCGGCACGGCCGTGGCGGCGGGAGACGCCGTCACGGGGTGCCAGAGACCGCACAGGGTCAGGGCGTGATTGCGCGCCAGCAGGTAGCCCTGCTCGGCCGCGAGGCTCAGGTAGCCGGGATAGGCGTATTCCATCATTGCCACGCGGGCATTCAGCAGGCGGTTCAGGGCCACGGTGTGCTCACGGATGGCCGCCTTCTGTTCTTCCCCGGCGCTGGCGGAGGCACCGCTCAGCGTGCGGCTCAGGTTCGTCCACCACAGCGACTGCGCTTTGCGGAACAGGTCCATCTTGTCCAGGCTCGCAATCGGGTCGGTGAGCATGGTGTTCACGGCGGCCTTCAGCGTAGCGTGCTTTTCCTCCATCAGCTCCACATACTGGATGTCGCCGGCGGGGTTCACAGCGGCGCTGCGCTGGCATTCGCCCATGGCTGCAGGCAGGTCCAGCGGCCCGTAGGTTCCGGTCAGCTGGCTGTCGGGACGGGGCTCACCCGCGTGGGCGGTCAGGTAGCACAGGTCCACTGTCTGATTCATCAGCAGCTCAGAGAGGGTCTTCGCGGCGGCCTCTTCCTCCGCGCCGTCCCGCAGCATGGCCTCCAGGCTGGACACGTAGGACAGGAAGGCAGCCTTTTCGGCGGCGATCACGCCGCGCACCGCGCTGGACTGCCCCTGCGCCAGCTGGTCATACTGCTGCTCCAGGGCGGCCAGCCAGGTGTCCTGCGCCTGCTGCCACACAGCCAGGCGCTCTGCCCCGGTGGTGGCCTTCGTGATGGCCGCGTTGATCTGCTCGTAAATGGGGTGGTGCACCGGGCAGTAGTGCACGGTGTACTCCTCGCCCGTGTCGCCGTCGTTGATCAGCGTGCGCACGCAGCTTTCAATCCCCTTGTGGGGGCGCAGCACCGGCGGGTTCGGCGGCGTCGGGACCTTCCGTCCGGTGGGGCTCTTCACCTCGTTGGAGAGGAAGGTGGTGGGGATGCGGGTGTTGAAGATGGTGCCCCTGAGCCAGGCGTAGTTGATCACCTCGCCGGCGTCCACGTCGTCCGCGGTCACGGTGTACTCAAAGTAGGTGCCGTAGCTCTCGCTGGGCAGGAGGGTGCCAACCTCCTCAATGATGCCGTCGCCGGGGGCGTTGGTGTCGCCCAGGAAGGCGTCGTAGATCGGCACGTCGTAGTTGTTCACCACGGTGATGCTGTAGAGGATCTTTTCGCCCTCGGCATAGTAGCCTTTCTCGCCGCGGCTGCTGATCTCCGTTTTCACGATGCTCAGCCCGGGCTCTCGCTCCTCAAAGCCGCAGGGAACGGTCACCTCGTTGCTGGTGACGGTGAAGCCCTGGTGAATGGGGGTCGCACCGACGATGGCATAGGCTACATTGGTCACCCAGCCCGTCCAGCAGTCGCCGTAGGTCACGGTGTAGGTGAAGGACTCGCTGTGGCTCGCACCGGGGGCCAGCGAGTCAAGGTGGAACAGCGGCAAGTAGTCGAACAGCGCGTCATAGACATAAATGCTGCTGATCGTCTCCTTCGTGTCATTGACGATGGTCACAGTGAAGGTGACATCCTCGCCCTCGACAAAGAACACGCCGTTGGCCGGATCACTGGCCTCCTTGACGAGGGTGGGCAGCACGGGCTCGGGCCGCTCTCCGGTGGGCACGGTCACCTCCTCGGTCTGGTCCCAGCCTTCCTCACCGGGGTTTTCCGGATCCTCCCAGATCACCCACGCAGAGTTGACCACCTGGCCGGCCTTCACATCGTCCTCGGTGACGGTATAGTCAACATAGACAAAGAGCGTGGCCTTGCTCTCGACATATCCCTCGATCGGATCATCCACGTAGAGGATGTCGGTGACCTCCACAGGCAGGTCATATGCGGTGCCGTTGAAAACTTCAAGCTGGTAAACAATGTGCTCGCCCAGCACATAGTACGTTCCGTTGTCCGGGTCCGAGTAGACGCTCTTGCTGATGGTCACCCCGCCGCCCATCTCAGCGGTCAGCCTGAAGTCGACCGAATTGCTTTCCAGAACATCTCCGTCCGCGGTGCCGGATACGATCTGCGTGGAGGGGTCCTCAAGCTCTTTGACGCTGTAGGCGATCCCTGCCCAGCTGATGTTGTAGACGCCGGCCATTTCAAGCTTGTAGTCGTAATCAAAGCTGAAGGAGCCGCCCGCGGGTACCGTCGGGAAGCCGACATCCGACGCGTAGGTCGCGCTGGCGGAGGCCCCATGGCTCATCCACGCCGCGGTGGCGTTGCCGTCCAGGTCAAAGGTACTCTCGTTGGTCACGGTCACGTGGAAGGTTACGGTCTCACCGACAGTGTATACCGTCTTGTCCGGGGAGACGGTGGCAGACAGCGAGAGGCCGGCCGAGGCCTGCTTTTTCCCGGTGAGTGAGGTCACCTCGTTGGAGATGACGGTCTGCGGAACCAGGCTGCCAACCTGGGTCCATTCCACCCAGGCGTAGTTGACCACCTGGCCCGCTGCAACATCGTCTGCGGTCACCTTGTAGGCATAGGGACCGGATATGCTGTCGTGGGCCGGGAGGGTGGACAGCACGCCGATGGGTGTATCAGACAGCACGTCGTACAGCAACGCGCCAGTCATGTCTGTATCGGTGTTGTTGGTCACCGTGATCTGGTATTCGATGATCTCGCCCTCCTGATAGGTGGTGCCCACCTTCGGGGCCGAGATTTCCGCCTTGGTCACGGTCACGGGTTCGGTTACCGGCGGCGGGGGGATCACCTCACCGCCCACGGTATACTCCACTGTGTTGCTCCACAGTGTGCCGCCGGAGTAGGTGCCGCTCGCCACCTCGGCATCGGGCGGCGCGTCGTATGTCAGGTTCTCCTCAAACGCCTGCCAGCTGAGCAGGTGCGAGCCGGGCGACTTCATGGTGTACTTGCACAGGAAGGTGAAGCCTCCGCCGGCGGGTACCACCGGCATGCCCACGCCGGCGGAGGGGATGGTGTCCGTATGCCCGTCGTAGGTCCAGTTCACGCCTGCGCCGGTGAAATCAAAGCTGCTGTCGTTGCTCACGGTCACCTGGAAGAGGTATTCCCCGTTCAGCTCCTCACCCTCGTCCGGCTGAGAGACCAGGTTCACGGACAGGGAGATACCCGCGTACTGCCGGGTGATGGACGGCGGGTCGGAGGACGGCGGCTCGGAGGTCGGGCCTTCCGGCTCGAGTGTTACGGGGGGGATGAGCCCGGTGGGAGGCAGCTCTTCCTCCTCCACGTGGCTCGCCTCGATCTTACAGATGCGCCGACGCAATCCGGGCTCTGTATCCGTGGGCTCCTTCACGATTTCCCATTCGCCCCACTTGTGGTCGCCCAGCTCGCCCCAGTAGCGCCATTCCTGCTTGCCGCAGTACTCGCACTTGCGCAGCTGCAGCTCGCGGTGGACGCAGTCGGCGGGCTCGTTGCGCTTCCAGGGGCCCCACTTGTGGTCGCCGGTGAAGGTTTCCCGCTCCATCTGCTGGCAGCGCTGGCAGGTGCGGTGGCGCATCCCCTGCTGCACGCAGGTGGCGGGGCTTGCCTCCACCCAGGGGCCCCAGTCATGCCCCAGGGCGGGGATGGTACGCGTCTGCTGCTGACCGCAGTAAATGCATGCATAGACGCCGGATCCGCTGGTGGTACACCACGGATCATTGAAGCTGTCCCAGATCCAGTGATGTATGCCATCGTCCGCGGATGGGCAGCCGGTGCTGGTGTACTCAGGCATGTCGTAAGCGGATGCCGAGGTCGCCAAAAGGACCAGCAGCAGCGCCGCGGCCAATACAAACAGCCACTTCCTGTTCTTCATGGTATCTCCCTCCTCAGGAATTGCAAAAACGATGAGCCTGTGATACACGGGTTCGATGAGTTATTGGGTTTTCTTTGCGCTGTCAGCCCGGGAAGACCCGCAGGCTGTTATTTGTATGTAAATTATACCATTTTTAGCTTGCGTTTGTCAATATAGGCGCTTTTGCGCTTTGAGTGGGCGGATGCCCGTTTTTTGCAGTTTTTTCGCTTCGGAACGGGCTTCGGAACGTGCGGCTGGCGTCAAGCATTTCCCCTTGACAAGGCGGGTCTGCTATAGTATAATCGCCATCGTGTCAGGGAAAATGCCTTGACACAGGAGTATCGCTATGTCGGAGAAACAGACGGAAGACATCTCCCGCAGGGTGCAGCTGGCCTATCTGGCGGATTTCTATGGCGGCCTGCTCACGCAGCGGCAGCGGGAAGTGCTGGCGCTGCACTGCAACGAGGACATGAGCCTGAGCGAGATCGCCCAGGAGCTTGGCACCAGCCGCCAGGCGGTGCACGAGCAGTTTACCCGGGCGGAGAGCAGGCTGAACGAGCTGGAAGAGCACCTGCACCAGGCAGAGCGCGCCCTGCGCACCGAGGAGAAGCTGAGCGAATGCCTCCACTTGCTGGAGGAGGGGAAAAGCGCCGAGGCGCAGGCACTGCTGCGCGGGCTGATTGAAGAATAGAGGAGAATGCCATGGCCTTCGAGGGCTTGAGTGAAAAACTTCAGGGCGCCCTGCGGCGAATGAGCGGCAAGGGCAAGCTGAACGAGCAGAACATCAAGGAAGGCATGCGCGAGGTGCGCATGGCGCTGCTGGAAGCCGACGTCAACTATCAGGTGGCGAAGGATTTCATCAAGCGGGTGACGGAGAAGTGCGTGGGGCAGGAGGTGCTGACCTCCCTCACGCCCGGCCAGCAGGTGGTCAAAATCGTCAATGAGGAAATGACCCAGCTGATGGGCGGCAGCATTTCCAAGCTGACCTGGTCCTCCTCCACACCGACCATCTACATGCTGTGCGGCCTGCAGGGCGCCGGCAAAACCACCATGGCGGCCAAGCTGGCCGGCTACCTGATCAAGCAGGGAAAGAAGCCCATGCTGGCGGCCTGCGACATCTACCGCCCCGCGGCCATCAAGCAGCTGCAGGTGGTGGGCGGCCAGGTGGGCGCCCGTGTGTACGAAAAGGGCACGCAGGACCCGGTGCAGACAGCGAAGGAAGCTGTGGAGCAGGCAAGGTATTACGGCTGTGACGTGCTGATTATCGACACCGCCGGCCGCCTGCATATCGACACCGAGCTGATGGACGAGCTGGCCCGGATCAAGGCGGCGGTCCGCCCGCAGGAGATCCTGCTGGTGGTGGACTCCATGACCGGCCAGGACGCGGTGAACGTGGCGCAGACCTTCAACGACAAGCTGGAGGTGGACGGCGTGATCCTCACCAAGCTGGACGGCGACACCCGCGGCGGCGCGGCGCTGTCTGTGCGGGCAGTGACGGGCAAGCCGATCAAGTTCTCCGGCATCGGTGAAAAGCTCTCCGACATCGAGCCCTTCTATCCGGACCGCATGGCCAGCCGCATCCTTGGCATGGGTGACGTGCTGTCCCTGGTGGAAAAGGCGCAGGAGGCCTTCAGCGAGAAGGACGTGGACGCGCTCGCCAACAAGACGCGCGCCGGCACCGACATCACCCTGGAGGACTTCCTGGAGCAGATGCAGTCCATGAAGAAGATGGGCGGGCTGCGCTCCATGCTGGACATGATCCCCGGCCTCTCCGGCAAAAACATCGAGGTGGATGAAAACGCGATGAAAAAGCCGGAGGCCATCATCCGCTCCATGACGCCCAAGGAGAGGAAAAACCCCGGCATTCTCAATGCCAGCCGCCGCAAGCGCATCGCCGCCGGCAGCGGCACCACCGTGCAGGATGTGAACCTGCTCATCCGCCAGTTTGACCAGGCCCGCCAGATGATGAAGCAGATGACCGGCATGAAGGGCAAGGGCAAGCTGAAGATGATGATGAAGGGCCTCAAATAACCGTGGTTTCCCGCCCGCGCGGGCGGTACCAATACATTACTTTTTACCCATCTGTTAAGGAGGAACAAACCCCATGGTAAAGATCCGTTTGAAGAGAATGGGCATGAAGAAGCATCCCTTCTACCGCATTGTTGTCGCTGACGAGCGCAGCCCCCGCGACGGCCGCTTCATCGACCAGGTCGGCTACTACAACCCCATGACCAAGCCCGCCCAGGTGCATGTGGACGGTGAAAAGGCCAAGTACTGGCTCGGTAACGGCGCCCAGCCCACGGAAACCGTGCGCGTTCTGCTGAAGAAGAGCGGTGTGATCGAGAAGTAATGCGGCCTGTGCCATGAAAGGAGATTCCATGCAAGAGCTACTGACATTTGTTGCGCAGAGCTTGGTGGATCAGCCCGAACAGGTGCGCGTACAGACAACCGAAACCCCTGAAGCGGTAATACTCGAGCTGAACGTGGCCGAGGATGATATGGGTAAGGTGATTGGCAAGCAGGGGCGTATCGCCAAGGCCATCCGCGCCGTGGTGAAGGCTGCCACCGCCAAGAACGAGAAGCCTGTTTTCGTGGAGATTCTCAGACCGATAGATGAAACCGAATCACCGGCGGAGGAGTAAGGGTAATACCGCGCAGATGAGGTGGTCAGGTGGCGGATGAATTTTGCGTCAGGCGCGATTGCAGATTTTGAAGGCTTGCCGGTGGCAAGTCGAAAAAGCTGCAAGAAGTGAATGACACAAAGGCACCGCCAGACGCGCCGCCGATCTGCAGCGGTATTGCCCAGGCTCCTTCCCGACAAAAAAGCGCCCTCCCGCTCACATGAACGGGGGGCGCTTTGGTAGACGGTGCACAGGCTTCAGTTGCCCCATGCGGGCGCGCAGGTGATGCCGTGCTCGGCGCAGTAGGCCTCGGCCGCGCTGCCGGAGGGCGCGGAGACGATCAGGTTTTCACAGCCCTCGAACACGCCCTCGCCAAGCTCCGTCACAGAGGCGGGGATGACCACCAGCGTCAGGTTCGGCTGATAGGCAAACGCGTAGTCAATGAGGGACACGGTGCCGTCCGGCACGGTGTAGCTCTGCGCGGTGAGCCCGCCGGGATAACCCAGCAGCGCCTTTCCGTCAGCGGAGAAGAGCACGCCATCCTCCACCTTGAAGGCGGTGTTGCCCTGCAGCTCGATTTCGGTCAGCTTTTCCGCCTTGATGAAGGGGTTGGAAAACACGGTCACGATGCCCTTGGGGATGATGACCTTTTCCACCTCGGTGCCCGCGAATACACCGCGCAGCTCGTCATTGAAGACGATGGAGCCGATGCCGGTCACCTGCTCGTAGAACAGGCCGATGGAGGTTTCCAGCGTCACCTCCTGCTTGCTGCCGGTGTAGCCCGTGATGGCGGTGAGGCCGTCGCTGAACTGCGCCACGCGCCAGGGATCAAACTCCCACTCCACAAAACCGTTATCGGCAAGCGCTGTGCCGCACAGCAGCAGGGCGCACAGCAGCACGGCCAAAATCCTTTTCATGATGTATTCCTCCTCTTCCGGGGAAAGCCCCCTTTTCATTGCCTTTATTATGCCTGATTTTACCTGCTGCGTCAAGCGAGTATTTATCACTGCAACCGAGGTTTGACATGAAAATTGCCCTCATTGGCCAGGAAATCCCTGCCCTGCTGCCCTCACTGCTGGCGGACCTGCTTTTTGCGGGACATGAGGCGGCGGAAATCTGCGCCGAAGAAAAGAACGAAACCATGAGCAGCCTGCTGGAGGCCTACGCTGACCGGATCATCCGCCACAGCGGCGTGGACGCGCGCTTCCGCGCATGCAGCGCGCTGGAGGATACCCTGTGCGGCGCGGACGCGGTGGTCTATGCCGGTGATTATATGGCCTCCTCGCGCTTCCAGCAGGACAGGGAGGCGCTGGGCGGAGACGAGAATGACCCGGAGGGCCTCAGCGACCAGGCCAGGGTCAACGGCGGCCTGGGCGGGCTGATGCACACCCTGCGCCAGGGGGAAAAGATCCGCCAGCTGTGTGACGACATGGACGGGCTGTGCCCGAAGGCGCTGGTGATCACGCTGGGTGAGCCGGTGGCGCGCACGGTGGAGCTGTTCAGCCTGCGCGGCTACCGCTGCTACGGGCTGGGCAAGGGGATTGCCAAGGGCCCCGGCGGCGTGGAGGACATCTGCCGCCGGCTTGGGCTGGATGCCCGCAAGGCCGCCGCGCACGCCGCGGGTCTGCCCGGGTTCGAGTTCCTCCTCTCCCTGACAGGGGAGGACGGGCAGGAGCAGCTGGACAGGGTCACGGAGCTGGCCCGCCGTGGCGAGCTGGGGCGCCTGTGCGCAAGGTGGCTGGAGCGCTACGGGGCGGTGGCGGTCGGCCGGGTCACGGAGCACGCGGAGTTCCTGCCCGCGCAGCCGGATTACGCGCCGGAGGAACGCCCCGCGCTGACCGAGAGCGTGGAGCGCCGCAAGGAGCGCATACTGTGGATGAACACGGTCGGCCAGCAGGGGCTGGACACGCAGGAGGCTAAGATGGCCCAGGTATGGCTGCTCAGCCGGGCCCCGGCGGCGCGGCCGATGCAGCTGGCGCTGGCGCTTCTGCGCGGCGAGGACCTGGAAATGCCCACAGTGGCGAGAAAGAACCGGGGAGAGATCGTGAGCCTGGCGCGGGAGGCCGTGATTCAGTCCGACCTGACGCTGAAGGGCGGCGCGGAGCAGCCGCACGGCGTGCGCCTTCCCCCGGAGCTGGCGGATGTGTGCGCGGAAATTGACGAGGCGGGCCGCCTGGCCGCGCGCGCGGCCTTCGGCGACCGCAGCGCCTTGCGCGAGTGCATTGAGCTGGACCCCGCGCTGGAGGGGCTGGACCGCCTGTACCTGCGCGAAGTGGTGGATAAGCTGATTGACATGCACTCAGACATACTCACACTGTTCGGCGACGGAGAATGACACTGCTGCCGCGACGGATGCGCGCGGCAGGGAAGGGAACAACATGTTTTTAGCCTCCACCTGGAAAGACTATGAAGTGCTGGACACCGGCGACGGGGAAAAGCTGGAGCGCTGGGGGGATGTGATCCTCCGCCGCCCTGACCCGCAGGTCATCTGGCCCAAGGGAGACCCCGCCCTGTGGAAGAAGGCGCAGGCCCATTACCACCGCTCCGAAAAGGGCGGCGGCGAGTGGGAATTTTTCGGCCGCCTGCCGGACAGGTGGGTCATCCGCCACGGAGACTGGCACTTTTATGTGCGTCCGACCGGCTTCAAGCACACGGGCCTCTTCCCGGAGCAGGCGGCCAACTGGCAGTGGATGGCCGAGCGCATCAGGCAAAGCGGCCGGGAGGATGTGCGCGTGCTGAACCTGTTCGGCTATACGGGCGGCGCGAGCATTGCCTGCGCGCAGGCCGGCGCCCATGTAACGCATGTGGACGCCGCGAAGGGCATGGTGCAGTGGGCAAAGGAAAACCGCGCGCTGAATGAGCTGCCGGAGACCTCCTTCCGCTTTATTGTGGAGGACGCGCTGCGCTTTGTACAGCGGGAGCTGCGCCGCGGTAACCGCTACGACGGCATACTGATGGACCCGCCCAGCTACGGCCGCGGCCCCTCCGGCGAGGTGTGGAAGCTGGAGAATGAGCTGTACGGCCTGGTGGATACCTGCGCGCAGGCGCTGAGCGAGCGGCCGGTGTTTTTCCTGCTGAACGGGTACACCACGGGCTTCCAGGCCAGTGTGCTGGGCAACCTGCTGACCCGCTGCGTGGCTTCCAGGCACGGCGGCACGGTGGACAGCGAGGAGCTGTGCCTGCCGGTGACGGCCGGTGGCGTGCTGCCCTGCGGTGCCAGCGGACGCTGGCAGATGTAACAACACCAGAAAGAAGGTGCAATATGCTGACACCCTATCTGCTGATTGGACAGGTGCTGAAGCCCCAGGGCGTACGCGGCGAGGCCAAGCTGCGCTGCGACGCCTCAGAACCTGATACGTGCCTCGCCTGGACCACCCTCTATCTCAAAAAAGGGGAGGAGTACACACCCATCGGCGTGCGCTTTTCCCGCGTGCAGGACGGCATCGGCTACGCCACGTTTGAGGGCTGCTCTACCCCTGAGGATGTGGAGAAGCTGCGCGGGGAGGACCTGTACATCGACCGGGCGCACGCGGCCCCGCTCGCGGAGGGGGAGTATTACCTGTGCGACCTGTACGGCTGCCGCGCGGTGGACGAGCAGGGGCGCGAGATCGGTGTGCTGACCAATGTGCTGCAGTATTCCGCCACGGACATCTATGTCTTCCGGACGCCGAAGGGCGAGATGATGGCGCCTGCCCTGCCCGATGTGTTTGTGCATGTGGATGTGGCGGCGGACCGCATGGATGTCTGCTCGCCGCGCCTGGCGGAAGTGGCGGTGTGGCAGTGAGAGTCGATATTCTGACCATTTTCCCGGAAATGTTTGACAGTGTGCTGAACGCTTCCATCCTCGGCCGGGCGAGGGAACAGGGGCTGCTGGACATCCGCTGCACGGACATCCGCCCCTATTCGACACTGAAGCACAAGAACACGGATGACTATCCCTTCGGCGGCGGCGCGGGCATGGTGATGCTGGCCCAGCCCATCATGGACGCCATGGCGGATGTGACGGGGGAGAACTTCCGCGGGCGCAGGATCTATCTCGGGCCGCGCGGCCGGACGCTGACCAGCGCCCTGGCCCGTGAGCTGGCGCAGGAGGAGCGCTTGGTGCTACTGTGCGGCCACTATGAGGGCGTGGACCAGCGCGCGCTGGACCTTTGTGTGGACGAGGAAATCAGCATCGGCGATTACATCCTCACCGGGGGAGAGCTGGCGGCGATGGTGCTGGTGGACTGCGTGGCCAGGTTTGTGCCCGGCGTGCTGGGCTCTGCCGAAAGCCCGGAGGAGGAGAGCTTTTCCGACGGGCTGCTGGAATACCCGCAGTACACCAGGCCGAGGGAGATCGGCGGCCTGGCCGTGCCCGAGGTGCTGCTGAACGGGGACCACGCGAAAATACGCGCCTGGCGCCGGCTGGAGAGCCTGAAGGCCACAAGGCGCTTCCGCCCCGATCTATTGGAGAAGGCAAGCCTGACCGAGAAGGAGCGCAGGCTTCTGGAGGATATGTAAGTGTTTTTGAGAAAGCTGACCGTACTGGTTGTGCCGCTGCTGCTGCTGGCGGCGGTGTGCCTGCTGCTGCCGCTTCTGACGCCCCTGGGCTTTGCCGGCGCGGCGCTGAAGGGCCTGCTGGCGGGCACCGCGCTGGCGCTGCTGCTGCCGCTCTCCGGCGCGTCGCGCCGGCGGGAGCCGTTTGCCGGGCTGCTGTGGCTGCCGGCGCTGCTGACACTGGCGCTGCTGGTCTGCCAGTATTTGCTGCTGGGCGGCACCGACATTCCGGTGATGCGGGCGCTGGCCACCTCCGACAGCGAGGTGGTGCTGGCCGAGGGCGCCTTTGCGGCCTTCATGGCTGTGTTCTGCGTGAGGACGAAGAAATAAGTGTGGCGCTACCGCGGAGGGAAAAGAGCGGCAGGTGCGGCCCATAGCGCCTCTTGTTCCGCCGGCTTCCAGCATCTTATTCATTTTGCCCCGAGATGAGCCTTCAGGAACTGCTATTGTGTCCGGCGTGCAATGTACCTGCCGGCGCTGCCCGCGGCAATGTTTGCCAGAGCAAAAAAACGCCCCGGCCTCCTCAGCGGAGACCGGGGCTGAATTGCTTTTGGGGGATGCCGCTCAGCGCAGCACCTCGGGCAGCCACCACATGCCGTCGTTGTTTTCGGCCATGTACTGCTTGAATTCCTCGGACTGATAAGCGGCCACGATATCCTGCGCCCACTTGGTGTCCTTGTCCTGCTCCTTCACGGTCACCTGCAGCACCAGGTGGTCCAGAATGTCCTCCTGCGCCAGGGCGGAGGCGGGGTCCACGATGTCGCGCGCGTTCCACACGATGGAGCCGGTGATCAGGCCGAAGTCGAAGTCCTCCAGGCTGGTGGGGATGTTCACGTTCAGCATCTCGATGATTTCCAGGTTGTAGGGGTTCTCGATGATGTCGTCCACGGTCACGGCGGTCACATCCACCGCGGGGTCAAACTTCACCCAGCCGATCTTCTGGAGGATCAGCAGGCAGCGCGCGCGGTTGGAGGCGTCATTCACCACGGCCACGGTCATGCCGTCGGCCACCTCGTCCAGGGAGGTGTGGTTCTTGGAATACAGGCCGGCCGGCACGGTCGGGATGGGGCTGATGCCCACCAGATGGCCATCGTTGTTGGGGTTGAAGAAGGTCTCGATGTAGGCGGTGTGCTGCTCCACGTTCACATCCACATCGCCGTCTTCCAGCATTTTGTCCGCCATCAGCAGGTCGCTGGCGTCCACCACCTCAAAGGTGTAGCCCTGCTTTTCAAGGATCGGGATGATGCCGGCCTCAAACAGCTCGGTGTAGGGGCCCTGGGACTTGGAGTAGCGGATCAGGGTCTTTTCCTCCGCGCTGGAAAGCGCCGCGGCGCCAATCACCAGTGTGACAGCCAGGAGCAGTGCAAACAGTTTTTTCATGGGATTTTCTCCTTTCGCAAAACGGTCTGTATGGTTTGGCAGGTCTATTTCGAGCCCCCTTCCGGACGGGGACAGGAAAGCGGGATTATTTGTGCGCCCGCAGACGGCTGGCAATGCGGTTGCCCAGGAACTGCAGCAGCTGCACGAACACAATGAGGATCACAACGGTCAGCAGCATCAGCTTTTCGTTGTAGGTCTGGTAGCCGTAGGTCAGGGCCAGGTCGCCCACACCGCCGCCGCCGGCATAGCCGGCCATGGCGGTCGCGCCCAGCAGGCTCACCGCGCCGGTGGTCAGCGCCAGCACGATGGAGGAGAGCGCCTCCGGCAGCATGAAGCGGGTCACGATCTGCCAGGTGGTTGCGCCCATGGCCTGCGCGGCCTCGATAATGCCGGGGCTGACCTCCAGCAGGCTGTTTTCAAACAGGCGCGCCATATACGGGCTGATGTAGACCACCAGCGGCACCAGCATGGCGGTGGGGCCGTAGCTTTTGCCCACGAGCATGCGGGTGAAGCCGTACAGCACGAACACGGCGATGATAAAGGGCACGGAACGGACGATGTTCACATACACGTTCACGATGCTGTACACAACGCGGTTGCGCAGCAGGCCCTCCTTGCGGCACAGCACCAGTATCAGCGCCAGCACCATGCCGACCACCGCGCCGATCAGCAGGCTCCAGCCCAGCATATAGGCGGTTTTGCCCAGCGCGTCGGCGAGCTTGTCCCACTTGATCTTGAACTCGTCCCTGAACCATAGCTGCCACTGCGGCACGTCATTCATGGTCCATCACCAGCCTTTCACGTATCGCGCCGGCTTTGTCGATGCGGCGCTCGGCCTCCAGTATCTTTTCCTCGTCGCCGATGAGCTGAAGGATGAACACGCTCATCACGCTGCCCTGCATTTCCTGAATGGTCGCGCCGAGAATGTTGACCTCCAGCCCCTCCATGCGGCACAGGTTGGCAATCAGCGGCTCCTTCACCGTGTCGCCGATGAACTTGAGCAGGTCCACCTTCTGGTTGCGCTTTTCCTCGCGCACAATGCCGGTGAAGGCCTCCGGCACGCGGTCGTTGATCACGGTGCGCACAAAGCGCTTGCTCACCTCGGTCTTCGGCTGGCCGAATACGTCCAGCACGGTTCCCTCTTCCACCACGCTGCCGCCCTCCATCACTGCCACGCGGTTGCAGATGAGCTGGATCACCTGCATCTGGTGGGTGATGAGCAGTATCGTGACCCCCATCTCGCGGTTGACGCGCTGCAGAAGGCGGAGAATGGATTCCGTCGTCTGCGGATCCAGCGCGGAGGTGGCCTCGTCGCACAGCAGGATATCCGGGCTGGTGGCCAGGGCGCGGGCAATGCCCACGCGCTGCTTCTGTCCGCCGGAGAGCTGGCTGACATAGTTGTCACGCTTGTCCTCCAGTTCCACAAAGCGCAGCACTTCCCCCACGCGCTTGTCGATCTCCGCCTTGGAGGCGCCGGCCAGCTTCAGCGGGATGGCGATGTTGTGATACACCGATTTGCCCTCCAGCAGGTTGAACTGCTGGAAAACCATGCCGATTTTCCTGCGAAGCAGCAGCATCTGCTTTTTGCTGAGGGAGCTGAGGTTTTCTCCCGCCACCGTCACGGTGCCGGTGTCAGGGCTTTCCAGGCGGTTCACCAGGCGCAGCAGCGTGCTCTTTCCGGCCCCGGAGAAGCCGACGATGCCGTATATGTCGCCCTTCTCCACGTGAATGGATACATCCTGCAGCGCCTGCACATCGCCGCTGGGCGCCTGGAAAACCTTGCTTACATGCTCGATATCAATCATCTGTACTCCTATAGGGCCAGCCGCCCGAACAGACGCCACGGTCGGCCGGGCTGCTCACTCTCAGAAAAACGCGGGGCCGCATCTGCCCCGCGCCATCAGTGCGCAAAACAAATGCAGGCCTGGCAACCATGCCGGCCTGCATCAATACGCGAAGGAACGCAATCACTGCGTTTTTTACGCAACAGCAAGGAGCATGGCTGCTTTCTGACACAGACAACAACACGCCATGCTGCGGATGGAATTCATCGCGGTCTGCTTCATCTCAGCCACTCCTTTCGTGATTTCGTGGACCAATTCTAACACAGCATCCGTCCGGTGTCAATACAAATACAAAAGGAATACAATGCGAACGTCACGCCCTGTTCAGCGGCCACACGCCGCCGATGGGCGGCTCCACCTCGCTGACGAATTCCGCAATGCGGTCCATGCCCTTGGTGATCTGCTCCACCGACGTGGCGTAGCTCAGGCGGCAGAAGCCCTCCGCCTCAAAGGCCACGCCGGGCACCACCGCCACCTGCTTGTTCTTCAAAAGCATCGAGGCGAAATCCATGCTGCCGGTGATGTGCTGGCCGTGGTGGCGGCGGCCGATGAGCTCCTTGATGTTCAGCATCACATAGAAGGCGCCGTGGGGCTTGTTGCAGCTGATGCCCTCAATGCCGTTGATGCGGTCCACGATCATGTCGCGGCGGCGCTGGAACTCCTGGCGCATCTCCTCCACGCAGCTCTGGTCGCCGTTGAGCGCCACCGCGGAGGCGTACTGCGCGACACTGTTGGGGTTGGAGGTGGAATGGCTCTGGAAGGAGCCCATCGCCTTGATGACCTCGTAGGGGCCGGCGGTATAGCCGATGCGCCAGCCGGTCATGGCATAGGCCTTGCTCATGCCGTTGATGACAAAGGTCTGCTTTTTGATCTCCTCGCCCAGCTGCGCGATGGACACATGCCAGCGGCCGTCGTACAGCAGCTTTTCGTAGATCTCGTCGCTGACGACATACAGGCCGCGGTCCACGGCCAGGTCGGCCACAAACTGCAGCTGGTCGCTGGACCACACCCCGCCGCACGGGTTGGAGGGGGAGGTGATGACGATTGCCTTGGTGCGGATGGTCAGCGCCTTCTGTATATCCTCGCTGGTGGGGATGAAATCATTCTCCTCGCGGGAGGGCACAAACACGGGCACACCGCCGGCCATGCGCACCAGCTCGGGGTAGGAGACCCAGCACGGTGTGGGAATCAGCACCTCGTCGCCGGGGTCGATGATGGCCTGGAACACGGTGAACAGGCTGTGCTTCGCGCCGGAGGAAACAATGATGTCCGACGGATCGTAGCTCAGGCCGTTGTCCCGCCAGAGCTTGTTGCAGATGGCGTTCTTCAGCAGCAGTGTGCCGGAGGCCGGCGTATAGCGGGTCATGCCCTGGTCCAGCGCCTGCTTAGCGGCGTCGCAGATGTGCTGCGGAGTGGGGAAGTCGGGCTCGCCCGCGCCAAAGCCGACCACATCCAGGCCGGCGGCCTTCATCTCCTTGGCCCTGGCGTCGATGGCCAGCGTCATGGAGGGGGCAATGTGCTGACAGCGGTGAGAAACAGTGAGCGCCATGAGAGATTCCTCCTGCAAGTCTGATGGGGTGCAGATTGCATTATAGCGCCTGTTTGCTCATTTGACAAGATAAAACTGCAATTTTCTCAATAAAAAATTTCATGAAGCGCAATCGGGCCGCACACTTGACATTCCGCGGCCCAAATCGGTAAAATAGGGGGGCAACGGCAACGAGCGCCGCTGCCATTGATCGGAGTGATAGCATGGCCAATTCCCCTTTTTCCTATGAGCTTGTGCATGTGTGCAGGCAGTCCGGCGCGAGGCTGGGCATACTGCACACCCCGCACGGAGATATCGAAACACCCATCTACATGCCCGTGGGCACCGCGGCCTGCGTTAAGGCGATGACCAGCCGCGAGATGGAAGAGATCGGCACGCAGATACTGCTCAGCAATACCTACCACCTGCACCTGCGCCCCGGGGAGGACCTGGTGCGCGAGGCCGGCGGACTTCACCGCTTTATGGACTGGCATAAGCCCATACTGACCGATAGCGGCGGCTTCCAGGTGTTTTCGCTGGCCGGCATCCGCACCATCAAGGAGGAAGGCGTCAACTTCCAGAGCCACATTGACGGTTCGCGGCATTTCATCGGCCCGGAAACAAGCATGGACATACAGCAGGCTCTGGGCAGCGACATCGCCATGGCCTTTGACGTGTGCTCTCCGTACCCCTGCGATTACAACCAGGCCAAGCTGGCCATGGAGCGCACCCACCGCTGGGCGGAGCGCTGCAAGGCGCACCACAGCCGGGAGGATCAGGCGCTGTTCGGCATCGTGCAGGGCGCATTCTACAAGGACCTGCGCGTGGAGAGCGCCAAGGCGCTGCGGGACATGGACTTCATCGGCTACGGCATCGGCGGGCTGTCCGTGGGTGAGCCGAAGCCCGTGATGTACGAGATGCTGGAAGAGCTGATGCCCTATATGCCCACGGAGAAGCCGCGCTACCTGATGGGTGTGGGCACGCCGGACTGCCTGGTGGAGGGCGTGTACCGCGGTGTGGACATGTTTGACTGCGTGCTGGCCACGCGCATCGCGCGCAACGGCACCGTGCTGACCAGCAAAGGCCGCGTGGTGGTGAAAAACGCGCAGTTCGCCCGCGATTTCGGCCCCATTGACGAGGAATGCGACTGCTATGCCTGCCGGCACTACAGCCGCGCCTATGTGCGGCACCTGTTCAAGGCGGGGGAGATTACCGCGGGCCGGCTGGCCTCCATCCACAACCTGCGCTTCCTTCTGCGCTTTATGGAGCAGATGCGTGAGGCCATCCGCGAGGACCGCTTCCTGGACTTCCGGCGTGAGTTCTACGAGAAATACGACCTGACCAAGAATTTCTGACACAGAAAAAGCACGCGGCGCGTGCTTTTTTAGTGTCAGAACACCTGGTAGATCCCGCACTTGAGGTACTGCGTCTCCGGCGCGGCGGGCAATATGGGATGATCCCTGCCCTGCGTGCGGAACTCGGCCTGCCGCAGGTGAACGCGGGCGTCGTGCGCGGCGTCGCGCACAATGTCCTGGAAGGCTGGCGGCAGGATGTGCTGCGAGCAGGAGCAGGTGACGAGGAAGCCGCCCTCGCGCACCATCTTCATTGCCCGCAGGTTGATCTCCTTGTAGCCGCGGCTGGCGCTTTCCACCTGGCTGCGGGTTTTGGTGAAGGCGGGCGGGTCGAGGATGACGACATCGTACTTTTCCCCGGCGCGGCTCTTTTCCGCGAGCAGGTCAAACGCGTTGGCCTCCACAAACTTCACCCTGTCCTCCAGCTTGTTCAGGCGCGCGTTTTCCGAGGCAAAGGCGCAGGCGTAGGCGGATATGTCCACGCCGGTGACCTCGCCGGCGCCGTAGTGGCCCGCGTGCAGGGCAAAGCTGCCCGTGTGGGTGAAGCAGTCCAGCACCCGCCCTCCTTTGACGAAGGGGGCGATGGCTGCCCGGTTCTCCTTCTGGTCCAGGAAGAAGCCGGTCTTCTGCCCCTGCTTTACATCCACCAAGAAACGCACGCCGTTTTCGCACATTTCCACCCGGTCCGGCACCTCGCCGTAAAGCAGGCCGGTGGTCTCCTCCAGGCCCTCCAGGCGGCGCACAGGCACGTCGTTGCGCTCATAGATGCCCCGGGGGGACATTTCCTCCACCAGCGCCTCCACCACAGCCTGCTTGAAGCGCTCCATACCAAGGGACAGGCACTGCAGCACCAGCACATCCCCGAAGCTGTCCACAATCAGCGCGGGCAGCCGGTCACTCTCGGCAAAGATGAGGCGGCAGGAGTGCAGGTCCGCGAACAGGCGGCGGTAATCCACCGCTTCCTTCACGCGGCGGCGGATGAAGGAGGCGTCAACGGTCTCCTCCTTCACGGTCAGTATCCGCAGGGTGATCTGGGAGTGCGGGTTGTACAGCGCCATGGCGAGAAAGCGGCCCCTTGCGCTGACCACGCGCACCACGTCGCCCGGGTCGGCCTGCCCCTTCACACGCTCAATGTCGCTGCGGAACACCCAGGGGTGGCCCGAGTAAACCCGCTTTTCGCGGCCGGGGAAGAGTATCGCGTCTGCCATGTCTGTCATTCCTCGCTCATATCTGTGTCATGCTCCGGCCTGAAAGCCAGGCTGCCCCGGTACAGGTAGAACACGGCGCAGCCGTCCAGCTCCACCGCGTCATGCAGGGCGTCAAAGGGATAGAGGCGCACGGTGTGCGGGCTGCCGGAGACCGTCTCAAACAGGTACTCCGCCGCCGCTTCGCCCCCGCACACAAAGTCCTCCGGCAGCATGCCGGTCACTGTCTGCCCCAGCAGTGTGGCATAGGCCGCGGAGAAGGCATCCCAGCTCATCGGCCGGCCGTTTTTTTCCACATGGCTGTCATACACCGTGCCGCCCGTGGCGTCTGTCAGGGGGCGGCCGTCTTCATCCAGCCGCGCAGTGCGTTCAACCGTGTAGACGTCCCGGCCTTCCGGTGTGGCTACGGTCAGGCGCGTCAGGTTGTCCGGCGCGGTGAGTATCACGTACCGGGTGAGGGTGCTCAGCGGCTGCACCTCCAGCAGCGCGCGCAGTGTAAGAGCGCTGCACAGGTAAATGCCGCCGTCCCACAGCACATAGTCCACCAGCTCGCTTTTCTGCCCGCCCACCGTGAATTCGCTCCAGCTTTCCGGCCAGTCCACGGCGGTGGCGGCGCCGCTGTCATCCGTGGCGAGAGTGGCCCCGGCGGCCTGATGCACGCGCAGCGTCCACCGCGGTGCGTCGAAGCCGTACAGGGAGAGGTTTTCCTCTGTCGCATCGGCGGCCCAGCCGCCCATATAGAGCTGGCTGAGGCGCTGGCAGAGGCCCTCCACCGCCTCTCCCTCCGCGGGATAGCGCACGGGCGAGGTCAGGAACCACCGGTTCAGCGCGTCCCCGTCAGTGATGTCCGCCTCCAGGCGCCATGAGGCTGTGCCACCCCCGGCGGAGGTGATCACGATTTCATCAATGCGCGCCCTGTGCAGTGCGGGCTGGGGCAGAGGGCGCAGCAGCGCGCGGTCGGTCAGCAGCTCCTCGGCGGTGCCCACATCCAGCGCCAGCAGGCGGCCGTCGCCCTCGGCCAGGAAATAGCAGAACACCTCGTCCGTTCCCTCTGAGCGGCTGCCGAGGCGGAGCGTGAGGCTTGTGCCGTCCGCGTAGGTGTAGGTGACCGCCGCCTCGGGCGGGTTCAGGCCGAATTCCGTAAGGCTTGCCTCCCAGCCCTCGCCGGGCAGGCCCAGCACCGAAGTGTATTCCACGCTGGCTGCCGCGGCAATCAGGCGCGCTGCCGTGCGCTCGCTGAGGGAAAAGCCGCTTTCCCCGCCCTGCGGCAGCACAAACAATTCCCCGGGATCCCGCTGCTCGGCCGTCCAGGCGCCGCCGTCCCTGCGGGTCACGGTGATGCGGGCCACATCCAGCGGATCGGCCTGCCTCAGCACGCCGCCCTCCGGCTCACGCACAGGCACCTCTGACTGAGGCTGCGCCAGCAGCGCGTAAAGCAGGGCGGAGAGCAGCGCCAGCAGCAGGGCCGCCAGCGCCCAGCGCGGAATCCGCCGGCGGCGGGTCTTCTTTTCTACGGTTTGCATCGAATGCTTCTTCTCCGTGCGCGGAGAAACAAAGAGCTGTTTTCAGGTGAATGCAGAAATGCGCGCTGCGCGAAGATGCCGGGAGGGCTTCAGCCGCAGCAGGCAATCCCCCTTCCCCCGCAGGGAAAGGGGGTCGGGATGGGGCTTACAGCAGGCCGGCGATGTCGATGTTCTCGCCGGTCAGCGCGACCACGGCACCCTGCGCGGCCTCAGAGGACTCGGCATGGGCCAGCAGCCACTTGTTCCTCGCCCAGAGCATGCTGTCCATGGCGTTGGCGCCGCCGGCGGGGCGATAGTCGGTGTTGGTCTTCTCCGGCAGGGCGACCATCACGCGGAAGCCCTTGGCGGGGTCCGTATGGCAGGGGGCGTAGTGCAGCGTGGTGGCATACACCTCCACCAGCACGCCTGCCGGCACGCGGAAGGCCACGACCTTTGCGGTATCCAGCACGCCGTCCACAATCTCGTCCTGCTTGGCCAGCAGGAGGATGAAGTCCTCCGTGCCGAGGTTGAATTCGCTGTCGCGGTGGAATTCAAGGCAGTTCAGCCTGGTGTTGTGGCCGTTGCACCAGCCCAGCTGATAAGGCATGCCGCCGTACAGCCCCAGTCCGATTTCATGGGCCTGTGCCGCCTCGTGCAGCACCGGGTCGTCCGGCACGTAAGCTGTGCCCTCCGGCAGGGGTGTTTTGGCCAGCTGCTTCAGCAGCCCCTCCACGGGGTAGCCGGTCACCACGCGCCCATAGCGCGCGAAGGACGGATCGGAAACAGGCAGAATGTTCATTTAATGATCCCCCTTGCTTTGTTGCTTTCAGATGCGGCCGCCTTACCGGCCGCGGATAGGTCTATTGTAGCAAATGCCGCCCAAAAATCAAGAGCGCCGCGCGGGTCTTTACAAGGCGCGAAAAAAATGCTATAATCACCGCACTGTGAGGAAGGGGAACGCGAATGCCCGCCCTTTGAAGAGAGCCGCCGGCTGGTGCGAGGCGGCAGGGGCCGCTTCCGCCGCTCGCCCCGGAGCAGCCATTGATTTGGCGGGTGCGCCCGATACAGCGTTTCAAGTGGCGCTTTTCCCTGCGGGGAGAGGCGCAAGCAGAGTGGTACCGCGGAAAAGGCCTTCAGCCGTTTCGTCTTTGCAATGTGTAAAGAGGAACGGTTTTTTCTATCCTTCCGGCGTGCAGACCACAGCGTCACCCTTCCGTGCTTCTGATGCACACTTTACAAGAGGAGGAACCCACCATGCCCCCCATCGCCCCGTACAATCCCAAAGCCATTGAGCCCAAGTGGCAGAAAATCTGGGAGGAGACCCACGCCTTTGAGGCGGAGGCTTCCCACGAGAAGCCCAAGTTTTACGGACTGATCGAATTCCCCTATCCCTCCGGCGCCGGCCTGCATGTGGGCCACCCCCGCTCCAACACCGCCATGGACATCATTGCCCGCAAGCGCAGGATGCAGGGCTACAACGTGCTGTTCCCCATCGGCTGGGACGCCTTCGGCCTGCCGACGGAGAATTTCGCCATCAAAAACCACATTCACCCCGCCATCGTGACCCGGCAGAACATCGACCATTTCCGCCGCCAGCTGAAGATGATCGGCTTCTCCTTTGACTACAGCCGTGAGGTGGACACCACCGATCCCAACTACTTCAAGTGGACGCAGTGGATCTTCCTCAAACTGTTTGAGCACGGCATGGTGTTCCGCGACAAAACGCTGGTGAACTACTGCCCCTTCTGCAAGGTGGTGCTCTCCAACGAGGACAGCCAGGGCGGCAAGTGCGACATCTGCCACAATGAGGTGGTGCAGCTGCCCAAGGATGTGTGGTACCTGCGCATCACCCGCTATGCCGACAAGCTGCTGGAGGGCCTGAAGACCGTCGACTACCCGGAGAACATCGCCCAGCAGCAGATCAACTGGATCGGCAAATCCACCGGCGCGTTTGTCCGCTTCCCCATCAGGGGCGAGGAGGAGACCATCGAGATCTACACCACCCGCCCGGACACCCTGTTCGGCGTGACCTTCATGGTCATGGCGCCGGAGCATCCGCTGATTGACAAGTACGCCGGACGCATCGCCAACATGGGGGCGGTGGAAGCCTACCGCGAGGAGTGCGCGAAGAAGACCGAGTTTGAGCGCACCCAGCTGGTGAAGGACAAGACCGGCTTGAAGCTGGAGGGCCTTTCCGCCGTGAATCCCCTCACGGGCAAGGAGGTGCCGATCTACCTGTCGGACTATGTGATGATGGGCTACGGCACCGGCGCCATCATGGCGGTGCCCGCCCACGACCAGCGCGACTGGGAGTTTGCCCACAAGTTCGGCATTGAGATCATCCAGGTCATCGAGGGCGGCGACATCTCGAAGGAGGCCTACACCGGCGACGGCGTGATGATCAACTCCGACTTCCTCAACGGGCTCACCAACAAGAAGGATTCCATCGCCCGCGCGGTGGAGGAGGTGGAAAAGCGCGGCATCGGCCGTGCCGGCGTGCAGTACAAGATGAAGGACTGGGCCTTCAACCGCCAGAGGTACTGGGGCGAGCCCATCCCGCTGGTGCACTGCCCGAAGTGCGGCGTGGTGGCTGTGCCCTACGACCAGCTGCCCCTGCGCCTGCCCCAGGTGCAGGACTTCGAGCCCGGCCAGGACGGCAAGAGCCCGCTGGCGCGCATTCCCGAGTTTGTGCACTGTGCCTGCCCGAAGTGCGGCGGCCCGGCTGAGCGCGAGACGGACACCATGCCCCAGTGGGCCGGTTCCTCCTGGTACTTCCTGCGCTACTGCGACCCGCACAACGACAAGGCCTTTGCGGACATGGAGGAGCTGAAGTACTGGATGCCGGTGGACTGGTACAACGGCGGCATGGAGCATGTGACGCGCCACCTGCTGTACAGCCGCTTCTGGCACCGCTTCCTCTACGACATCGGCGAGGTGAACACCCCCGAGCCCTATGCCAAGCGCACCGCCCAGGGCATGATCCTCGGCACGGACGGCGAAAAGATGAGCAAGAGCCGCGGCAACGTGGTGAACCCGGACGAGGTGATCGACGAGATCGGCGCGGACGCCTTCCGCTGCTATGAGATGTTCATGGGCGCCTTTGACCAGGCGATACCGTGGTCCACCAACGGTGCGAAGGGCTGCCGCAAGTTCCTCGACCGCGTGTGGCGTCTGCAGGAGATGGTGGTGGACGGCGAGGGCTATTCCGAAAAGCTGAACAGCCTGATGCACCAGACGGTGAAGAAGGTGTCCGAGGACATCGAGCGGATGAAGTTCAATACCGCCATCGCCGCCATGATGACACTGGTGAATGAGATGTACGCCGCGGGGCAGGTAACCCGCGCCGAGCTGGAGACCCTGGTGAAGCTGCTCAGCCCCGTCGCCCCGCACATCTGCGAGGAGATGTGGCAGAACCTTGGCCATGCCGAGCCCATCCATCATCAGCCCTGGCCTGCCTGGGACGAGGAGGCCCTCAAGGCCGACGAGGTGGAGATCGCCGTGCAGGTGAACGGCAAGGTGCGCGGCCGCATCATGATTCCCGCCGACCTGACCCGCGAAACTGCCGAGCAGACCCTGCCGGACAATCCTGACGTGCAGCGCCTCACCGCGGGCAAAACCATTGTGAAGGTCATTTTCGTGCCCGGACGCCTGCTGAATATTGTGGTCAAGTGATGTCTTCTCCCTGCTCCGTCCGGGCAGGGAGATTTTTTGCGGGCGGGCTTTCTCCTGCGGAGGGCTTGCGCTGCGCGCGGCTTCCTTCCCCTGAAAGGGGAAGGGGGACCGCCGCCGTCAAACTGAGCCTTCCCCTTCAGGGGAAGGTGTCAGCGCCATGAGGCGCTGACGGATGAGGTCGTCCCCCTCTACCGCAGGCAGACCCCCACTGTCTCTGCGCGCGGCTTTCCCCTGCGGGGGGCTTGTGCGCTCTGCCTGTTGCGCGGCGCGGATACCCGCCTGTGGCGGGCACTCGTATGCAAGTAGGTTCTTTGCGAGGCTCCACTTTTCGTCCGGGCGAAAAGTGGAGGGAAAAGCCCGCCGGGGGGACTCGAAAGTGTGATCGGTCCCCCCGGACCCCCAGGTTCTCCGTCACACGCGGGGTAAGCCGTATTGCATAACCTTGTGTGAAGTGCTTGTGTTGTGCCGCGAGGCATAGACAGCGCACTTTTGCGCTTTTGGGGCGCCCATGGATTGTTCTTTGCGGGGGCATACAGGGATGTATGGGGTGCGGGGATGCGGAGCAGCCCCCCCCACCGGCGCCTTCCCCTTCAGGGGAAGGTGGCAGCGCTCGTGAGGCGCTGACGGATGAGGTCGTACAAGGGCGTGGCGAACCGTTGGCTTCCGGCTGCATAATCGCCCCAGTTCACTGGGGAGATGTCGCGCAGCGACAGAGGGGCCGTCCTCCCCCAGGTTCTTCGTCACACGCGGGGTAAACCGTATTGCATAACCTTGTGTGAAGTGCTTGTGTTGT
>CAMJPQ010000042.1 GCA_946407745.1 uncultured Clostridia bacterium | reverse complement strand
GTACGCACGGTGCGGTGAGAGGACGGGGGCTAGTCACCCCCTCCTACTCGATTTAGGCACCTCACTGCATCAGCTGCGCGGTATTACCCAGGCCGATCTTTTTGCATGCGCGTTTTCACAGGAGAAAAGCATTACAGGGTGTGGAGCCTCTCCTCGTTGAACACCCTGCCGTTCAGGTCCTTCCACTGGAAAAGGCCGCCACAGAGCGTCATGTAGCTGTGCGGTGAGTCTTTTTTGGGGATGGAGACAGAACCGGGGTTGAAATACCAGTAATCCTCATGGGCCTCCCAGGCGGGCAGGTGGGTGTGGCCGTGCAGCAGTACGTCGCCGTGGCGCAGGGGCGGCAGGTTTTTTGTGTTGTAGACGTGACCGTGCGTGGCGAACAGATTTATCCCATCCACACAGAGCAGGGCGTAGTCCGCCAGGATGGGAAAGTCCAGCACCATCTGGTCCACCTCGGTATCGCAGTTACCGCGCACGCACAGCAGGTCATTTTTCCGCGCGTTCAGAAGGGGGATGACCTCCTTTGGCGCGTACTGCGGGGGCAGGTCGTTCCTCGGCCCATGGTAGAGCAGGTCGCCCAGCAGCAGCAGGCGGTCCGCGCCCTCCCGGTCAAAGGCGTCCAGAAGCTGGCGGCAGTACAGCGCGCTGCCGTGAATGTCGGAGGCAATGAGCAGTTTCATAGGGCTCTCCTTTCGGTGTAATCTTTTCTCACTTCTTTTTAATCGAACTGTACTTTCTTCTCATGCAGAAAAGGCGTATGCTTACATCGTGCCAAGGGGGAAGGCCCCGAGGCGGACATGAACGAGCGGCCAGTGAGCCGATACCAATACAACCATCAAGGAGGTACCGCAATGTTTGAACTGATGTTCTTCCCCTTCCGGCTGATGATGCAGTTTGCTCTGCTGCCCTTACGCATCATGCGCGAAGTGTTCCGCTCCGGCTGGTTCCTGAGCATGTGGCTGGTGATGGGTCTGTTTTCCCTGCTGGCGGGCGTCATTCGGCACGCGCTGCCCCTGGTGCTGATCGGCATCGGCCTGACGCTGGTGGTCAACGCCTACAAGGCGGCCAAGCTGAAGAAGGAAACCGGCAGCGACGCCGAGGCGGAGTTTTCCTCCAGGAGCTTTTACGGCGGCGGCAGCGTGATGTAATATCTGCCCCCCTCCCTTTCCGGGAGGGGGTTTCCATATAGCGAGAAAGGGCTGCAGGCGCAGCCCTTTTCACACGGGTCCAATCTCAGATCAACCGGCCGCCGCGGGAACCCTTCACTACCAGCTTTCAGCTTGATAGGTCATTCACGGGTCGCGGTTTCCGCAAGGACAAGGCCCTCGTTGTTTTCCGTTGCCAGGCGGATGCTCCATTCGTTTTCAAACAGCAGCACGTCGCGGCCACGGCTGTCCTTCGCGCGGCCGGAAGTGGAGGTCAGCTTCAGCTCCTCCACGGGCTTGGGTGTTTTCACCACCCAGCGCACATGGCGGAAGGGCATGGATTCCATCACGATGTCGGCGGCGTATTCCGTCTTCAGGCGATGCTCCAGCACCTCAAACTGCAGCACGCCCACCACGCCGACCATGAATTCCTCACGGCCGGTTTCTGTGCGGGTGAAGGTCTGAATTGCGCCCTCCTCGGCCAGCTGGTTGATGCCCTTCTGGAACTGCTTGCGCTTGAGGCTGTCCTTCGGGCGCACGCGGTTGAAGAACTCCGGCGCGAAGACGGGGATGTTCTCATAGTGCAGCTTCGGGCCGGCGGACAGGGTGTCACCCAGCTGGTAGATGCCGGGGTCGAACAGGCCGATGATATCGCCCGCCCAGGCCTCCTCCACCGCCTCGCGCTCGTCTGCCATGAACTGCTGAGGCTGCTTGAGCGCCACAGGCTTGCCTGTGCCGGAGTGCCACACCTCCATGCCTTTTTCAAACGCGCCGCTGACAATCCGCATAAAGGCGAGCCGGTCCCGGTGCGCAGGATTCATGTTGGCCTGAATCTTGAACACAAAGCCAGAGAAGTAGGGCTCCTCCGGGCTGATCATTCCCTGGTCGCTCTCCCGGGGCAGGGGCGGCGGCGTGTACTGCAAAAAGCGCTCCAGGAAGGGCTCCACGCCGAAGTTGGTCACCGCCGAGCCAAAGAACATGGGCGTCAGCTCGCCGCGCCGCACAGCCTCCAGGTCGAAGGGATCGCCTGCGCCGTCCAGCATCTCAATCTCGTCGTGCAGGCGCGTGCGGTAGTCCTCGGCCAGCACATCAGAAAGCGCAGGGTCGTCGATGGAAATATCGGTCTTTTCCACCATGCGCTTGCCGTGGTCGCCGCCAGTATATAGCTCCACAATGCGGGTGTCGCGGTGGTACACCCCCTGGAAGTCTCCGTCCACGCCGATGGGCCAGTTGATGGGGCAGGAGCGGATGCCCAGCACGCTCTCCAGCTCGTCCATCAGGGCGAAGGGATCCTTGGCGGCGCGGTCCATCTTGTTCACAAAGGTGAAAATGGGGATGTTGCGCATCCGGCAGACCTTGAACAGCTTGATGGTCTGTGCCTCCACGCCCTTGGCTGCGTCAATCAGCATCACGGCGGCATCGGCGGCCACGAGCACGCGGTAGGTATCCTCCGAGAAGTCCTGGTGGCCTGGGGTGTCCAGAATGTTGATGTGGTAGCCGTTAAACTCAAACTGCATGGCGGAAGAAGTGACGGAAATGCCGCGCTGCTTCTCAATCTCCATCCAGTCGGAGGTGGCGTGCTTGTCACTCTTGCGGGCCTTGACCGAGCCGGCGGAGCGGATGGCGCCGCCGTACAGCAGCAGCTTCTCGGTCAGTGTGGTTTTGCCTGCGTCGGGGTGGGAGATGATGGCGAAGGTGCGCCGCTTTTCCACCTGCTGGTGCAGCAGCTCCTTAAAGGCTTCTGTATTTCTCTCGGGTAACATGCGTTTCTCTCCTTGTCTGGTGATTTGGATATGCAGAGAAAAACACCGTTACGGCGGGGTTTGCTTATAATAGGACATGGGCGGGGTTCCTCCACGGTTTTGATGGGGCTTATTCAACCGGCGCAAACAGGGCCAGGACGGCGTCTACCGCATCCTTGCTGTTTTCGACGGTGATGAGGATGACGGCGTTGCCCTGCGTGACGACCTCCGCTTCGTGAATGAGCTTGTACGCGGCGGGGTTATAGCTCACGGTTTCCTTTTCCCGGCGCAGGCGGTAGGCCTCCACGCGCTCGGCTACGGACTCCACCGTGTCCTCCAGTGCGAGGATGAGCAGCAGCTCGCGGCCGCTCATGGCGTCGCTGTCGGCCAGGTACAGCGCCTGCTCATACTCCTCCGGCTCGATGCCCATCACATCGGACAGCTCTTCCTCCACGAAGAGCTCCTCCATGTCGGCCGCCTCCGGCAGTACAGAGGCGACCCTGTCCAGCAATGTCTCCTCCTCCGGCTCCGCCAGCGCGGCGGTGGCGCAGAGCGCCAGGGTGAGCAGCAGCGCAATCAGCTTTTTCATTTTCATACCTCCTCAGTCAGTCTGCGGCAGCGGTGTGGCGCCGCCCTCCGCCGCTGTGCCTTCGTCCTCCTCCAGCTCCAGCAGTTCCTCCTCCTCTTCAGCGGGGAGGCTGCGCACGTAGTCCTTCATGGACTCGATCCAGCACTCAATGCCGGCGGTGCTCAGGTGGAACTTGCCGTCAGAGGAATACCCTTTTTTCACATAGCCGTCCGGTCCCTTGAGCGCGGTGGCAATGTCGATGAAGCCGACGCCCAGCTCAGCGCACTTTTCCTCAAGGGCCACGTTGTATTCATCCCAGTGCTTCTGCAGGTTTCTGCTGCCGGAAAAGGATTTGGTGACCGGCGTGAGCGAGAAGAAGTAGACCTGCACGGTTGGATTGGTCTCCTGCATCAGGTTGACCATGTCCTCGATATACCGCATCCCCTTGGGAATGTCCAGGCCGATGTAGTCGTTCACGCCCAGCAGCACAAACAGCTTTTCCGGCTGTACCTTCTCCACCACCTGCCACAGCGGCATGGTTCTTCCCTTGTAGGTGAGCTGGATGGCGGTGTGGATGTTCTTCACCCGCGCCGTCTGCAGGGAAAGGCTGTCCGCCGAGACGATGGTCACATTCTTCAGGAAATCCGGGTTTTCACGCCGGGTGATGGTGACATAGCGCTTGAACTGGCCGGTGATGGAATCCCCCGCAAAAACCGAGTTTTCGTAGAAGGACAGCAGGTCCTCGTCGCTTTTTTCCTCAGAGGCGGCGCAGCCGGCGCACAGACAGCACAGCACCAGGATAAGGGAAACCAGGGTTTTCAATGACCCTTGCATTGCTCAGCCCTCCACAATATTGTGCACCCAAACGCCGCGCCGGACCAGAATATAGCCCAGCACGCACTTGGCCCAGTCGCCCATCTGCACGCACGCGTTGATCCACACCACATGCAGGCCGGTATAGCGGCTGAGCACGAAGGCGATGGGGATGGAAACAACCCATACCGCCACGCTGTCAAACAGGAAGGTGATGATGGTTTTTCCGCCGGAGCGAAGGGTGAAATAGGTTGCGTTCAGGAAAGCCATCTGCGGCATAAAGATGGCTGCGACCCGCATAAATGAGGCAGCCAGCTCGCGCGTCTGTTCCGTGGTGTTGTACAGAAGAGGGAACAGCGGCGCGGTGAGGAACACCACCAGCGCCACACCTGCGGCAATCAGCATCGCAAAGACGATCATCTTGCGGTCGGTGTCCTTTGCCTCCTCCATCCTGCCCGCGCCCAGCAGCTGCCCTACCACGATGGAGATGGACGAGCCGATGGTGAAGAACATCATTGTGAACAGGTTGTTGATGGTGGAGGAGATGTTCATCGCGGCGATGACGCTCAGGCCGCGCACCGAATAGCACTGTGTCAGGAATGCCTGACCGGCGCTCCAAAGGCCCTCGTTGAGCAGCAGCGGCGAGCCCTTGATCAGAAAGCGGCGCACCAGCGCGCCGGGCACGCGCAGGGTTCTGTACATGCCCTTCATCCAGCGGCAGCGGTGTGTATGCGTGTGCGCCCAGATGAGCACAATCAGCGCTTCCGCCCAGCGGGAGATGACCGTGGCCACGCCCGCGCCGACCACGCCCAGCCTGGGCAGGCCGAGGTTGCCGTAGATGAGCAGCCAGTTGCCGGCGAGGTTGATCATCACCGCGGCGATGCCGGCCTTCATGGGCAGCACAGTTTCGGAGCACTCGCGCAGGGTGGAGGTGTAGGCCTGCACCAGCATGAAGGGCACCAGGCCCCACAGCATCACATGCAGGTAGCTCAGCCCTGAGGAGAGCGCCAGCGCCGGGTCTGTGCCGTCTGACTGGCCGCTCAGGTACAGCTGGATTAGCGGTGTGCCGGCGCACAGCAGCAAGACCAGAGCCAGCACAGTCAACAGCGCCGCCAGCCACAGCTTGTAGCGGAAGGTGTGGCGCACGCCCTCCTCGTCCCCCTGGCCGAAGTACTGGGCGGTGAAGATACCGGCCCCGGCCAGGCCGCCGAAGATGCACAGATTGTACACAAACAGCAGCTGATTCACGATGGCGACGCCGCTCATCTGCTCGGTGCCGACCTGCCCGACCATGATGTTGTCCAGCAGGGATACAAAGTTGGTGATCGTGTTCTGAACGATCATCGGCACGGCCACGGTCAGCACACTGTGGTAAAAACGCTTATCGCCGATATAGCGGCGGAGAAAAAGATTCATGGGAAAAGGGCCTTTCAGGGTGAGAACGGGTTTGTGAAAGAAGTGCTCGCAGCAATACAGCCGCTGCCCTTCACAATCCTCTGATGATGCTCAGATAGTCCTGCCGCTGATCAACAACGGCATAGATTGTAACGGTTCTTTTTTCCTCACTGATTTTGTAAAAGACCAGATCCTTTTTCAAAATGAGTACTCTGTATCCCTGCCGCCTAAGAACAGTATACCTTGGCTCTGCGCCCGCCTCCGGGTTGTCACCAAGTGTCAGTATGGCATTTTCCAATTCGTCCAGCTTCTGCAGTGCAATACTGTTACCAAATTTATCCGCAATATAGAGTACGATATTCCGGATCATTGAATCAGCGGTATCGGTTCGCAGTACGCTGTATTTCACAGGATACCCTCCGACAGTGCTTTTCTGAGTTCGTCAAAGGTCTCCCGCGCTGGCGCAACCCTGCCGTATTTCACATCTTCTTCCGATTCGGCCAAGGTTTCAAGCAGCTCGATCCGGGCTTTCATTCGCCGGTATTCCTCATAGGAGATCGAGACCGTGTCCCCACGCCCGCCGACAGTGATAATCACAGCTTCTTTGTTTTCTCTGCACTGCCTAGAAATCTCACTGTAGTGGTTTTTCAGGTCGGAGGACGGCCTGATGGATTCCTGATATGTCAGCATACTAAATGTCCTCCTGCTTTGTTTTGAAGTGAGCACTCAGAAAGTTCAAACCTTCCAACTTCTTGTACAGTCCACCCATACCCTCCGGAAAAGCCCCGGAGCACTGAGGTTCTCACGCCGGTGACGGCCCGCCATCCGGTGAAGAAGATGCGGCAGTCTGTGCATTCACTGCGGCGCGGCCGATCACTTCTCCGCCTTTTTCTTTTCCAGGTAATCCTCATAGTTGCAGTAATAGTCGCTGAGGGTGCCGTCGTCGTGAATTTCCAGTATGCGGTTGGCCACGGTGGACACAAACTGGTGGTCGTGGCAGGTGAACAGTACGTTGCCCGGGAAGGCGATCAGCGCGTTGTTGACCGCGGTGATGGATTCCAGATCCAGGTGGTTGGTCGGCTGGTCCAGAATGAGGAAATTGCCGCCGGACAGCATCATCCGGGACAGCATCAGGCGTACCTTTTCACCGCCGGACAGCACCGCAACGGGCTTGTACACGTCATCGCCGGAGAAGAGCATCCGCCCCAGGAAGGTGCGCATATAGGTTTCCAGCTGCTCGGGGGAGTACTGGGAGAACCACTCCATCATGTTCAGCTCGCTGCCGTCGAAGAAGCGGCTGTTGTCGTGCGGGAAATAACTGGTGGAGATGGTGACGCCGAACTTGAAGCTGCCCGCGTCCGGCTCGATCTCCTCCATGAGGATGCGGAACAGGGCGGTCGCGGCCTGCTCGTTGCCCACAACGGCGACCTTTTCTCCCTTGGTGAGGATGAAGGAGACGTCCTTCAAAAGCTGTACACCGTCAAAAGAGTAGCTGATGCCGTTGACCGCGAGAATGTCCTTGCCGGCCTCGCGCTCCGGGGTGAACTGCACCCAGGGATAGCGGCGGGAGGAGGCGGGCATCTGCTCCAGTGTCAGCTCCTGCAACAGCTTGCGGCGGCTGGTGGCCTGCTTGGCCTTGCTCTTGTTGGCAGAGAAGCGCTGTATGAAGGCCTTCAGCTCGTTGATCTTGTCCTCACGGCGCTTTTTCTGGTCGTTCATGAGTGACTGCATCATTTTGCTGGACTCATACCAGAAGTCGTAGTTGCCCACGTACAGCTTGACCTGGTTGTAGTCGATGTCCACAATATGGGTGCAGATGTTGTTCAGGAACCAGCGGTCATGGCTGACCACAATCAGCGTGCCGGGGAAATCCATCAGGAAATCCTCCAGCCAGTCCACCGAACGGTTGTCCAGGTTGTTGGTGGGCTCGTCCAGCAGCAGGATGTCCGGGTGGCCGAACAGGGCCTGGGCCAGCAGCACCTTGAACTTGTCACCGCCGTTCAGCTCGCCCATGGGCAGGGTGTGATCCTCCACGGGAATGCCGAGGCCGGTCAGCAGCGCGGCAGCGTCGCTCTCCGCGTTCCAGCCGTCCATCTCGGCAAACTCGCCCTCCAGCTCGGCGGCGCGCTCGCCGTCCGCATCGGAAAAGTCGGGCTTCATGTAGAGCGCGTCCTTCTCCTTCATCACGTCGTACAGGTGCTGGTTGCCCATGATCACCGTGTCCAGCACGGGATAGGCGTCGTACTGGAACTGATCCTGCTTCAGGGTGGACATGCGCTCGCCCGCGGGAATGGTCACTGTGCCGGTGGTGGGCTCCAGCTCGCCGGAGAGGATGCGGAGAAAGGTGGACTTGCCCGCGCCGTTGGCGCCGATGATACCGTAGCAGTTGCCCGGAAGGAACTTCAGGTCTGCGCCGGAAAAGAGCTTCTGTCCGCCGAAGTTGAGAGAAACGTTGCTGACTGTAATCATGAGGTGGCTCCTTTGCTGCCGGAGGGTTCATGGAAAAAACCGTGCTACGGCAACCTATATGATAGCAGAAAAGGTACAGCGGCGCAAGAGCGACCTTCTGCCTGTTACACAGTGCGCTGCCCGGCAGCGGAAGCCGGACAAGGCCGAACAAAAAGCGCCCCGCGGCAGGGACGCTTACGAAGCACCACTGCATCTGCAGCGGTATTGCCCTCGGTTTCATGTGCTACAGCTCCGGCGTGCCCTCATCGGGGGCTGCTTGTGGTGCGGGCCGGAGAATCTCGCCGGTTTCCGGGTTGACGGCTTACCTGAACAGCTGTGCCCGCTCTGCCTGCGACAGCAGGTTCAGCTGCTCAATCTCATCCAGATGCGCCACGATAAAGCGCTGGGCGCTTTCACTGTACAGCGTCGCCTGGTAGGGCACGCCGTGCTGGCCGACGCGCCGCTCAGTGCGGATGCCCAGCGCCTGTCTGCTTTCGGTCGGCACCCGTTTGGGCTGGCCGGCAGCGGCTGCTGGCTGGCACAGATAGCCCGGCCATTCCATAAAATCGGAAATGGCGGCATGGCTGAGGGGCTTCATTTCACTGCTGCCGGCGAGCTCGTTCAGCTGCTTCGCAATGGCGCTGATATACATCGGCGACTTTGAGTAAGGAAACCGTGTGCGCTGCTCCTGCGTGAGGTGGAAGGGCTCCGTATACACGCTTCTAGAGGACTTCAGCCCCTGCAGGCCGCCCTTTTCGATCACCTGGCGCAGCACATCGGACACAAAAAACAGGCACCGGGAGATTCGCACGTTGTTCACAATCTCGTGCTCCTCCAGCGCCTTGTTGGTCAGCGGATTGATCCCATTGGCCAGCTTGTCCAGGTAGCCTTTCGCGTGGGCTATGATTTCCAGCTCTGTCGCCTTGCGCATTCCTCTTGACGGTTATTCGGACAGTGTTGCAGTCCTGGCCGCCGCAGCTTATCTGCGCTGCGCCGCCCTGGGCGGCTCGGCATAGTCGGCAAGGGCGGGCAGGTTCTCTCTTTCCAGCGAGCCGTCCTCCACGCGCATCCAGGCTGTCATGAAGAAGCGTTCACTGCCGTTGACCCACTGCGGCACACCGTCAACCAGAATCGCGGCCTTGAGCAGGCTGTCCTCCGGGCTGTACACTGCCTGCAGCTCCTGCCCTCCGTCCAGGCGCCAGGTGACGGTATAGCGCACCAGGCTGTGCGCCCTGTCCGGCAGATAATCCGCGCGGACAGCGGCCACGGGGCCGGTGGGATAGGTCTCCTCCGCGAAGCTGACATACCACTGGTCCACATTCATAGGATAGTAGGCCAGCGAGGGCATCCTGTCCGGCCCCTCGGTTTCCTGCACGGCGTAGTAGCTGCCCCAGTTGCCGTTGATGCTCCAGTGCACCTTCGCCTGCGCGCCGGACAGGCCGCGCCCGAACAGGTCAGAGCCCTCCACTGTCTGCTCCACCCAGTTGACAGAGCCGGAGCGCGCGTGCTCACTCAGCACGGTGCCGCTGCGCATCAGGTAAGCCACGTCTCCCACCATGCGGAAGGTTTCGTAGGCGCAAAGGCAATTCTTATTCTCCACCAGCTGCAGGCTGACCACCTCGGGATGCTCGCTCAGCACGGTATCCACGGCGGTCTTCGGGGGATACCAGTCCACAAAGCGCAGCGCGTCTGCCGGCGTGGTGCCGATCTGGTAGCGATGGGTGTTTGTGTTCAGCAGCACGGTGCGGCTGCCGGTATCCAGCGCCTCCGAGCCGTCTGCAAACAGGGCGGTCAGCTCGTCCGCACGGGCGGACAGCGTGATGGTGATGATGCCGCCCGCCTGCTTTGTTTTCATTGTCAGCGGCTCGGCAAAGGCGGGAAGCGAAAGGCTGTCCACAGAGGAAGGAATGACGAAAACAGCCTCCTCGCCACCCGCGGCGGCAGGAAGGAGCACGGCGCAGAGAATCCACGCCATCAGGCACAGTAAAAGCCTTTTCACGCCCCTGTCAGCCCTCTCGTCCACTGTGGGGAGGCACTGCATGCTGTGGTGCGGCGCACTTTCCCCCACAATGATTGTAAAGCCTTTTGCCGCTTCCGTCAAAGTCTGTTCATTGCGATTTGTTCAAAATTATCCGACATTTTTATCACATTGATGTAACAAATGATTAATATGTGTGTCATTTCTGCGGCAAACCTTTTTCCGGACAGTAATAGTGAAGCAACACGCTGCCCGAGGCGGATATGCCTTGCAAATACGGGCGTTCTGCGCTATACTCACACTCAGAGAACAGTAAAAAGGGGGGGCTGCCCTGTGAATATTGTGGACCTGATTACGAAAAAGAAGCTCGGGCAGGAGCTGACTGGGGAAGAAATATCCTTTTTCGTCGACGGCGCGGCGAATAAAACCATACCGGACTACCAGCTGGCGGCGATGCTGATGGCCATCCGCCTTGTGGGCATGAATGCGCGGGAAACCACCGACCTGACGGTGGCGATGCTGCGCTCCGGCGACGTGGCGGACCTGTCCGCCATACCGGGCATCAAGGTGGACAAGCATTCCACCGGCGGGGTGGGGGATACCACTACGCTGGTATTGGCGCCGCTGGTGGCCTGCTGCGGCGTGCCGGTGGCCAAGATGAGCGGCCGCGGGCTCGGGCACACGGGCGGCACGCTGGACAAGCTGGAATCCATACCGGGGATGAGCGTGGAGCTGACGGCGGAGCGGTTTGTGCAGCAGGTGAAGGAGATCGGCGTGGCGGTGATCGGGCAGACGGGCCGCCTGGCACCAGCGGACAAAACGCTCTACGCGCTGCGGGACGTGACTTCCACCGTGGACAGCCTGCCGCTGATCGCCTCCTCCATCATGTCCAAAAAGCTGGCCAGCGGCGCGGACGCCATCGTGCTGGATGTGAAAACCGGCAGCGGCGCGATTATGCAGACGCTGGAGGGCAGCGTGGCGCTGGGCCGCGCCATGGTTGAAATCGGCCGGCTGGCTGGAAAGCCGGTAGTGGCGCTGGTGACCGGCATGGCGCAGCCGCTGGGCACTCATGTGGGCAATGCCCTGGAGGTCAAGGACGCCATTGAGGTGCTGAGCGGAAAGACAAAGGGCGATTTGCTGGAGGTTTCGCTGCTGCTGGGCAGCCACATGCTGCGGCTCGCCGGCAGGGTGAACACAGCGGAGGAAGGCAGGCGGGAGCTGGAAAAGGCCCTGCGCAGCGGCGCGGGGCTTGAAAAGCTGCGCCAGCTGATTGCCGCGCAGGGCGGTGATCCGAGGGTGTGCGACGATGTGAGCCTGCTGCCGCAGCCTGCGGTGCGCGTGCCGGTGCGCTGCGGCGTGAGCGGCTATGTGCAGCGCATGGACACCACCGCCCTGGGGCTGGCGGCGCAGGCCATGGGCGCGGGACGCCAGCGCAAAACTGACGTGCTGGATTACTCCGTGGGCTTCATCCTGCCTGTGCGCATTGGGGACAGGGTCTCGCCGGACACCCTGCTGTGCGAGCTGTGGGCCTGCTCCGGGGAGGAAGCCGCAAGGGCTGAGCAGGCCATCCGCGCGGCGGTGACCATCGGCGGGGAACCTGTGCAGCGGCCTCCGCTGTGCTATGAAATCATTGAATGATATGCAGCAAAACACCGCTCCTCCTGCGTTTCTGCAGGGGGAGCGGCTTCATATAGGCGCGAGTGCCAGTGGGACTCGTTAGCCCTCAGTGCTGTCGTTCTTTTCTTCCTCGTCAATGGTGATGACGGGCACATCGTTCCTGAGCGCTTCTTCCGCCTGATGCGCGGCTTCCTGCACGTCGGCGGAGGCCCTCTGCACCGCTTCGCGGATTTCGCTGACGAAATCGGTGCCCTGCTCGGTGGTGACGCGGGCGGCTTCCTCCGCCTTCCGCATGAGGTCAGCCTCTTTGGCGTCCAGCTCGTCCAGGCGGCGGCGCAGGTCCTCGCGCTGCTCCTTGGACATGCTGTCCACATTCTTCAGCGCCTCATTGATGGCGTCCTTCACACCGGTGTAGGCATCGGTGGCAGCCTTGGCGAAGCTGTCCATCACATTCTGCCCCTTGCGCACCAGGTCATCCGCGGCGCCCTGGTTGGCCTTCACGGTTTCCTCGCCCTTCTTCACCAGCTCCTGAACCAGCTCGGTGCCCTTTTCCACCACGGCGGCAACGGCGCCCACACTGCCCATCACAACATCCTTCAGTACCTTTTCCAGATCACTCATTGGTCGCTCCTCTCTCAGCCGCAGCGGCTGACTCTTTCTTTCTGCCGGCTTCCTGCCGACGGTTTTATTATAGGCCGCCTGCATAAAGGTGTCCAGTGAGTTTGATGAAAGGCAGTGAATGATTGCATGAGAATCAGGTTAAACTTTGCGCGGCGGTGGATGAAAGCGGCGGCCTGGGGGAAAAGGGTACGGCAGAAAGGCGGTGCACCGGCGCGGCATGCCGCAAAACCGCGCCCTCCTCACGCCGCAGGGGTTTTCATTTTCCTCTTGCATTCTGCAAAACATAGTAGTATACTGTGTTTCGCGGTAAAACCGCGGGCCAGGAGGGTATTTAAATGGAAATCACGAAGGAAACGACCATGGGCGAAATGCTCCGCTATGATATGGGCATTGCCGGCGTACTGATGCAGCAGGGGATGCACTGTGTGGGCTGCCCCTCCTCCATTGGAGAGTCTCTGGAAATGGCGTGCATGGTGCACGGCCTGGATGCCGACAAGGTACTGGAATCCATCCAGCAGTACCTGGAGGACTACCACCACGAGGGGACGCTGTAAAAGCTGAACGGCCGGAATGCGGCCGTTTTTTTACGCAAAGCAATGGCCGGGCCTGTACTGTGTGGGCCGCATTGCGGACAGGAGCCTCTAATAATGAAGAAATACCTGTGGATCGCCGCGGCGGCCCTGGCACTGGACCAGCTCACCAAGGCCTTGGCGCTGCTCCTCACAGCTCCGGTGACGCTGGTGCCCGGGCTGATCGGTCTGCGCCTGGCTGCCAACACGGGCATGGCCTTCAGCCTGCTCAGCGGGCTGCCGTGGCTGCTGGTGCCGTTGTCCTGCACGGTGCTGGCACTGTGCTGGCTTGTGCTGCGGCGCTGCCGATTGGGGCCGCTCTCGCTCACAGGCGCCATGCTGGTGCTCGGCGGCGCGGTGAGCAACCTGCTGGACCGCCTGCTGCGCGGGGAAGTGGTGGACATGATTGAGGTGCTGGCGTTCCGCTTCGCGATATTCAACGTGGCGGACATAGCCGTGTGCGTGGGCTGCGCCCTGCTGGCCCTGAGCCTGCTGGTGCGTCCGGAGGAGTGGGAAAGCCGTCATGGATGAACAGATCATAACCTGCACAGCGGACGGACGCCGCCTGGATGTGCTGCTCTCGGAGGTGGCCGGGCTGACGCGCTCACGCGTGGCCGGGCTGATCGCCCAGGGCTGCGCCGCGGTGGATGGCAAGCCGGAAACAAAAGCCGGCGCGAAGCCGAAGCCCGGCGCAGCCGTAGTCCTTACAGTGCCCGCGCCAAAGCCCGCCGCGCCGCTGCCGCAGGATCTGCCGCTGCGCATACTGTATGAGGACGCGGACCTGGCCGTGGTGGAAAAGCCGTGCGGCATGGTGGTGCACCCCGCGCCCGGCAATGAGGACGGCACGCTGGTCAACGCGCTGCTGTACCACCTGGATCAGCTGGGCTCCATCGGCGGTGAGGAGCGCCCGGGCATCGTGCACCGCCTGGACAAGGACACCTCCGGCCTGCTGCTGGTCGCCAAGAACGACGCCGCGCAGCTGAGCCTGTCTGAGCAGCTGCAGCAGCGCACCGTGGAAAAGCATTACCGTGCCCTGGTGGAGGGGCACATGCGGGACGCGCAGGGCCGCGTGGAGCTGCCCATCGGCCGCAGCCACGCGGACAGGAAAAAAATGGCTGTTGTTCCCGTGGCAGAGGGCGGGCGCGAGGCGCTGACGGAGTGGCGCGTGCTCGCCGAGGGCGCTGCGTGCACCCTGCTGGACGTGCACCTGCACACGGGGCGCACGCATCAGATCCGCGTGCACATGAAAAGCCTCGGGCACCCGGTCTGCGGAGACCCGCTGTACGGCAGCCCGCGCGGGGCCAGAGTCGAGCGGCTGATGCTGCACGCCTGGTCGCTGGCCTTCAATCACCCGGCCACGGGGGAGCGGCTGTCCTTCACCGCGCCGCTGCCGCCGGCCTTCCTCCGCTCGCTTGAAAAAAACGGGATTATGCTTGACACCCGGGGTGAAACGTGATAGACTGCTGAGGCAACCGCTCGGAGAGGGTTTATTTCAATGCGCGCTGCGCAACCTTCACAATCCGGCGAGTCTTGAAAGAGGAGGTGCTGCAGGATGTATGCAATCATTGCAGCCGGCGGCAAACAGTACCGCGTTTCCCAGAACGATGTGATCTACATCGAGAAGGTAGCCCAGGAGGATGGCAGCGAAATCAGCTTCGACGTGCTGCTGATCGGCGATGAGGGCAATGTGACCGTTGGCAATCCCACCGTGTCCGGCGCGATGGTGATCGGCAAGGTCGTGTCCCAGGTCAAGGGCAAGAAGATCAAGGTGGGCAAGTACAAGAGCAAGAAGAACTTTGACCGCGTGACCGGTCATCGCCAGCCCTACACCAAGGTGGAAATCACCGCGATCAACGCCTGATGATCCGCTGTGAGCTGTGGCGGGACGAGGCCGGACTTGTCAGGGACTGGCTGATTGAGGGCCACAGCGGCTACGCGGAGGCGGGCAGCGACATCGTGTGCAGCGCTGTATCGGTGCTGGCGATCACCTGCGTCAACAGCCTGGAAGCGCTTTGCGGCATCCGCTGTGACGCGAAGGATAACGGAAACGGTTATCTGCGTGTGATACTGCCCACAGGCCTTGACGAAACACAACAGCACGACGCGCGGCTCCTGACAGGCTATCTTGAGCAGGGGTTGCGGGATGTCAGCAACCAGTATCCGAAATACGTACGGGTTTCCGTAAAGCATTGGAGGGAAACGCCATGATGAAATTGAATCTTCAGCTGTTTGCCCATAAAAAAGGTATGGGCTCCACGCGCAATGGCCGCGACAGCGAATCCAAGCGCCTTGGCCCGAAGCGCGCCGACGGACAGTTTGCCCAGGCGGGCAACATCCTGGTGCGCCAGCGCGGCACCAAAATCCATCCCGGCCTGAATGTGGGCATCGGCAAGGACGATACCCTGTATGCCAAGGTGAGCGGCACTGTCCGCTTCGAGCGCCTGGGCCGTGACAAGAAGCAGGTTTCCGTCTATCCCGTAGAGGAAGCCGCCAGCGCGATGTAATTGATGCGCACAGTAAAAGCACCCGCGAAAGTGGGTGCTTTTACTGTGCGTCCGTTCAGGCTCCCTGACCGATCCGCTCGTAGTACGCCAGCAGGTTCCGCCCTGCAAAGCCCTCGATGATCTCCTCCGCAAAGCCCCAGGCCCGCAGCGTGTCCAGCAGGTGGGGGAGGGCAGCGGCGTCCGGCAGGTCCGATGGCGTGCACTCAATGCCGTCAAAGTCAGAGCCGAAGCCGACAATTTTCTCGCCGCCCAGCTGGCAGATGTGATCGATGTGCCGGCAGATGGTCTCGCAGTCGGCCTTTCCCTCGTCGTCCAGGAAGAAGGGATAGAAGTTCACCCCGATGTATCCGCCGCCGCGGATCATGGCGCGAATCTGGTCGTCAGTCAGATTGCGGGCGTGTCCGCACAGCGCCTTGCAGCAGGAGTGGGAGGCCAGCGGCGGCACGTTGGTTTTGTTGAACAGGTCCCAGAAGCCCGCCTCGTTCAGGTGAGAGGTGTCCACCGCCATGCCAACGCGCTGCATCTCCAGTGCCACCTGCAGCCCGTAGGGCTTCAGCCCGCGTGTGTCGCCGGATTTTGCTGCATAGCCCAGCGCGTTTTCATTGTTCCACAAAAGCGCGGCCATCACCACGCCGCGGCCGCGGTATTCCGCCACGGTCGAAAGCCCGGGCTCGAACACCTCGCCGCCCTCGACCGACAGCATGTAGCAGTGCTCGCCCTTTTCAGCATACGGCAGCGCCTCGGCGGGGCGGAAGACCTGACGGATGCCGGCTTCCTCCATTTTCGGGGCGGCGGAGAGCTCCGCCTGCACAATGCCGCGCCAGTCCCCCTGATTTCCCTTCGCGCCGGTCCAGAGGGCGAAGGTCTGAAGGGAAACGCCGCCCCTGCGCAGCTTTTCGGGTGTGATCATCAGCTTTTCGTCCGGCGCTTTGTGCCAGCCGATGGCGTACAGCGTGTCAGAATGTGTGTCCGCGATAAACATATCTGCCTCTCATTCCAGCAGGAAAACCTGCTCCATCTTCGGCTGCGCGCCGGTGACCGGGTCCATCTCCAGCTCCAGCACGTCCTGCATGTAGTCATTCCAGCGGTCCACAATGGGGCTGCCGGCCTGTGTTTTTTCGGCAAAGGCAATGCCCTTTTCGCACTCATAGTAGCCGAACAGGGTTTCCCCGTCCGTCCAGATGGTGTAATTGCGGATGCCAGCGGATTTCAGCAGCTCCTTCATTTCCGGCCAGATCTGGTCGTGGCGGCGCTGGTATTCCGCCCTCATGCCGGGCTTGATGCGTCCCTTCCAGGCAAAGCGTTCCATGATGATACCTCCTTTTGAGTGAATGGATTCTGACTGCTATGATGGCCGGGGAAAAGGACCTCTTTCCCGGCCATCCTGTTTCCGGAAAGGGGAGAAGCGCCTTATGGCGCGGAATCAGGCTGGCGCGGCTCACTGCCGGCCAGCTCCGCCGAGCGCAGGCAAAGGCTCAGCGACAGGTAGAGAAGCGGCACAAAGGGCAGCTTGTAGACCGGCGGGGTGTGGCAGTCGGCCATGTCGCCCACCAGCAGGTACAGGGGCAAAAGCGGCAGCAGGCGCAGCCACAGCGGGCGCTCCGGCCGCATAAGGGACAGGGCGCTCTTTCCCCAGCGAACAAGGAAAAGGCACATCAGGCAGAGCCCGGGCAAACCGAGCTCCATCAGCGTCTGCAGGAACAGATTGTGCGTGTGGGCGTAGACCAGGCCGGTTCCCTGGGTGTAGCGGTTCACGGTTTCGCTCAGGTCGGTGACGGAGGTGCCGTGAAGCAGCGTCCACGGCTCCGCGCCGAACAGGCGGAACACGGCGCGCCAGATCTCACCGCGCCCGGACAACATGTCTCCCTGCAGCAGCGAGCGGTGGGCAGCGGCCTCCTCTGCCGAGGCGGAGCTCAGGCCGAGCAGCTCCATCCAGTGCATTTCGTGTGTCTGCGGGGCGGCGGCCAGGCGGTTCAGCCCGGCGCGGCACAGCATCATCAGCCCCCAAACCGCGGCGACCCCTGCAATGGCACAGCCTGCCCAGAGCAGCAGGCGCCTTGACGGCTTTTCGTGCCTGCTTCGGGCCAGCGCCAGGGCAGCGGCCAGCCCGGCGCTGCCGCCCAGGGCGAGATAGCTGCCGCGGCTGTCTGTCAGCGAGAGGCACAGCAGCATGGGCACAGCGGCCAGCAGGCAGGCGATGCGTACCGCCCTGCCGCGTGCCATGGCGGCGCAGAGGACCGCAGCCAGTACGGAGGCGCCCAGCAGAGCGCCGGTGTGCGTGCAGTATCCCAGCAGGTTGAGCCGCCGGTCGGACAGCGCGATGCCGATATACTGCTCCCCGCTGGAGTGGATCAGGGTGCCGGTGAGCGCCGCCCACAGCCCCACGAGGCTGAGCAGGCACATCCACACCGTCCACACCGCCAGATGGAGAAGGACCCAGCGGCGCGCCGCGGCGCGGTCTTCAGCCATCAGCGGCAGGCAGACACAGAAACCCAGCGCATAGGTGTAGGCGCTCAGCGTCGGCCAGTAGCTGTAGAGGACTTGCGGGCTGTAGCGCAGCATGGACACAAAGTCCAGTCCCCACTGCTGCCACAGCTTCCACAGCAGGGTCAGCGCGATCCAAATCAGCCCGTAGAGGCAGAGGCGCACCTCCCGCCTGCGCCACAGCTGCCCGATGAAAAGGGCAGGCAAAAACAGGGCCAGGTGCACGACGGTGAAGACGCCCTCAGCCTGGTTGACCACGGGCAGCTCCAGCATGCGCGCCACCTGCCACAGCAGCAGCGCGCAGCTCACCGCGGCGTAGAGCCCTACAAACGCCCGTACGGCAGGAGAGCGCTGTTTCATCCATTCACCTCACAGTGTCAGAATTTGAACACAATGCCCACCACGGCAGCAATCAGTATGTATATAATGGGGCTGAGCTTCAGCTTCCGCTGGGCGACAAAAATGATGATGCCCAGCAGGATGGCCTTCCACAGAAACAGATCGCCCAGGCTGCCTGTCGCCGCATAGGCGTCAAGATTCACCAGCGCCACCCTGGCCACATTCAGCCCGGCGGCGGAGATCATTGCGATGGAGGCGGGGCGCAGGCCGTACAGCGCGCCCTCCACATAGCGGTTGCTGCGGAACTTTTCCAGAAATTTGGCAATGATGAGGATGATGATGACCGAGGGCGCGGCCAGTGACAGCGAGGCCAGTATGCCGCCCGCGATCCCGGAAGCGCGGAAGCCGGAGAAGGTGGACATGTTGATGCCGATCGGCCCGGGGGTGGACTCGGATACGGCAATCATATCCGCGATGTCCGCGTGCGAAAACCAGCTGGTTTTGTCGGACATTTCGTACAGGAAGGGCAGCGTGGCCAGGCCGCCTCCGATGGAAAACAGGCCGGTTTTGGCAAATTCATACATCAGGCGCAGGAGGGTATTCATTTCCGGTCACCTTCCTTTTTGCCTGCGGCGCGGCTTTTCATCGCGGTGATGACAACGCCCGCAACGCCGGACAGCACCACCAGCGCGGCCATGGGCAGCTTGACGGGCAGATACCCGCCAAACACGTTCAGCGCAAAAATCACAAGGTAGATCAGCAGCGTGGGAAGGTCCACCACGGAGGATTTCCACAGCCGCAGCACGGCCTGCACGATCAGCACGCACACGCACACGCGGATGCCGGCAAAGGCGTGCTGCACAATTTCGATGGAGGCAAAATTGGTCAGGAACGCGGCGATGACCAGTATGATGGCCACCGGCCCTGTCAGAAAGCCGAGGGAAGCCACCAGCGCGCCGGGCACACCGCCCAGCTTTTCCCCGATAAAGGTGGAAACATTCAGCGCGATCACGCCCGGGGTGCACTGGCCGATGGAGAAGTAGTCGCGCAGCTCGTCCATGGTGGTCCAGCCGCGCTTCTTGGCCAGCTCCTCCTCCAGTATGGGCAGCATGGCATAGCCGCCGCCAAAGGTAATGCAGCCCAGCTTCACAAAGGTCAGGTACACGGACAGCAGTTTCGGCATTTTATTCACTCCAGTTCCATGGAAATCTGTCCATCGGCACCGCCTGCCTGCGCCAGAGCGGCGGCCGGCATGGTGCGCTTCATGTAGGCCCACGCCGCGGGGGTGCATACACGGCCGCGGGGAGTGCGCATGAGGAAGCCCAGCTGCATCAGGTAGGGCTCATAGACGCACTCAATGGTGGCGGCGTCCTCGCCGGTGGTGGCGGCCAGGGTGTCCAGGCCTACGGGGCCGCCGCCGAATTTGTCCATCATGCAGGCCAGCATGGTGCGGTCTGTCTTGTCCAGGCCCAGCTCGTCAACATTGTTCATGCGCAGGGCCTCGTCCGCCATCCGGGCGGAGAGTACGCCGCCGTTCTTCACATCGGCATAGTCACGGGCGCGCCGCAGCATGCGGTTGGCGATGCGGGGGGTGCCGCGGCTTCGCCTGGCAATTTCCAGCATGCCGTCCGGCTCCGCCTGCTTCACCTTCAGCAGCCCGGCAGAGCGGGTGACAATGGTGGCCAGCTCGTCGGGGGTGTACAGCTCCAGGCGGTAAATGATGCCAAAGCGGTCCCGCAGCGGGGCGGAGAGCATGCCAAAGCGCGTGGTCGCGCCAATGAGAGTGAACCGCGGCACACTGACACGCAGCGAGCGCGCCGTGGGACCCTTGCCGATCATGATGTCGATGGCAAAGTCCTCCATGGCGGGGTACAGCACCTCCTCCACCGAGCGGGACAGCCGGTGGATTTCATCGATGAACAGCACATCGCCCTCGTTCAGGTTGGCCAGCATGGAGGCCAGGTCGCCGGGGCGCTCGATGGCGGGCCCGGAGGTAACGCGGATATTCTGCCCCATTTCGGCGGCCACAATGGTGGCCAGGGTGGTCTTGCCCAAGCCTGGCGGGCCGTAGAGCAAAATATGGTCCAGCGGCTCGTGCCGGTTCAGCGCGGCCTGGATGTAGATGCTCAGGCTGTCCTTCACCTCCGCCTGCCCCACGTATTCCCGCAGGGTGTGGGGGCGAAGGCTGTTTTCCAGATTGGCGTCCTCCTCGCGGAAGGAGCCGGTCATCAGTCTCTCGTCAGCTGCCATGCCTCAATCCTCACATATTCACCATTGCGCGCAACGCAAGGCTGATCAGCTCATTGGCCTTATCGCTCTGGTCCTTGACCTTCTGCAGTGCGCTTCTAGCTTCCACGGGGGAGTAGCCAAGGGCGGCCAGCGCCTCCAGCGCCTCGCTGACCGCGCTGCCCTGCGCGGTGGCGGCAGGGGCCGGCCCGCCTGCGGCGGACAGGCTGTCCAGCTCTGCCTGGCTCACCTTGTCCTTCAGCTCCAGCGCGATGCGCTGCGCTGTTTTCCTGCCGATGCCCGGCGCGCGGGTCAGGGCTGTGATGTCCTCCATCAGGATGGCCAGCTCCAGATCCTTCAGCGGCATGGCGCCCAGCAGGGCCAGCGCCATTTTTGCGCCGACCCCGCTGACGGAGATGAGCCGCAGAAACAGCTCTTTTTCCGCCCGTGTGGCGAAGCCGAACAGCTCCATGGCATCCTCGCGCACGGAAAAATAGGTGTGGCAGCGCATGCTTTCCCCGATGGCCGGGGCGGCCTGCAGTGTGTTCATGGAGCAGCTGAGCTGGAAGCCGATACCGCCGGTTTCCAGTACCAGCATGCCGCCGGACTTATCGCACACCTTGCCTTCAATAAAAGCGAACATAAAAGCCTCACTACATCGTTATTCATTCACGGCGGACGCCGCCGGACAGAAGCCTGACCGCGGCCCTCTCCCATTCAGGGGAGGGAGGACGCACAGGCGCGGGTGGCCGCCTGCGGTACATAAGACCCGCCATTGACAATGAGAGATACAATGATTCCTCACTTCTTCATGACAAGCTCCACATTGCGGCCGTCCCGCTCCACGCGGAACACGCAGGGGAGGGTCGTGGCCATTTTGACCCTGGCGTGCTGCAGCACATAGGGATCATCCGCCCAGGTGACGCCGTCCGCGTCGTAGATCAGGTCACCGACGCGCAGGCCGCAGCGGTCGGCCACACTGCCCTCCTCCACCTCGGTGATCCACCGGCCGGAGTGACTGTAGCCGTAATGCTCGGCAAAGCCGGACAGCAGCGTCACAGTGGTGATGCCCAGGGTGACCTCGCCGGCCTTCTCGCTGTCCTCCTCAGAGAGGGTGACCGCGCCGCCGGCCTCATCGGCGGGAAGGGGAATCGCGCCGCTTTCGGAATCAAACCAGCGCAGCAGGTTCTCCGGCACAAGGCAGGTGACGCCGCCCTGTGTGGTGAAGCTGCTCACCGCCACCCGGAAGGAGACCGCTTCCTCATAAGCGGAGGGCACCCTGTCGTTGGCTGTGCTCGTCTCCCCGCCGGCGACTGCCGCCTGGTACTCCATCTCCCTCAGCTCTTCCTCGTAATCGCTCTGCCCGAAGGCGCCGGAGAAGATCTGGTTGCCCTCGGCGTCGAAGAAGGCGTAGCGCAGCCCGTAGGAGGTGAGGGCGTCCAGGGCGCGGTTCTGCACCTGCACGCTGACCAGCTTCACCGCCTCGCCGCTCAGCGAGGCGCCGGTGACCACAGGGGTCACGCTGTCGGTGATGGTTTCCGCCACGGTCACATTCAGCACCACCCTGGTCTTGCTGGCTTTGTTGTCGGTCAGGGTGATGGTGCCCGTACCGATTTTGGAGGGCACCAGTGTCAGCACGATGCCGGTGTCGTCAAATTCGTCCGTCACCTTGAAACAGGAGCTTTTCACCGTGTATCTGATATTGTTCTGGAATTTTTCCACGTCGCCCACATAATCCACGCGCACGCGCAGCCCGCCGGCCAGCGGCAGGGTGATGTCGGTGGTCTCGGTAGTGAGGGTGATGACCCGCGCCTTCATGGAGGAGGTCTTGTCGCTGCCGTCCAGCGTGCGGGCGGTGATGGTGGTCACGCCGGCGGTGAGGCCTGTTACATACCCGTCCGCGTCCACGGTGGCGACGGATTCGTCGCTGCTTTCATAGCTGAGGGACTGATCGGTGGCGTCTGAGGGGGTGAACAGGAATTTCGCCTGCCTGCTCTCGCCGACCATCACCAGCATCTCATCCGTGGAGGCGCGCAGGCGCGTCACCGGTACGGTCACGGTGACGACTGCCTCGGCGGTGTAGGTGTAATCGCCTACCGTAACCGAGCACCACACCTTTGAGGTGCCGTTGCCCTTGGCGGTGACACGGCCCTTTGCGCTGACCGAGACCACGGAGGATTTCTGCACCGACCAGGTGAAGGCGGAAGAGGACGATGGCAGGCGGAAACCGCTGGCTACCGGCTTAAGTGTCACAGAGCTGCTGCTTTTTGAACCCATCACCAGCTCGATCTCGGTCTGCTCAAAGGTAAACTCCGCGTCCTCCGCGCCGGCGTAGAGCCATACGGCAGAGAGAAGCAACAGGATCAGACACAGAAAAGACGCTTTTTTCATTGCCAATAAAGCCTCCCGGCAAATTGTCTTTCGAATTGCGCGCGCGTGGCGCCGCCCACACAGTATATCATATGAGGGGAAAAGAGGGAAGTGAAAAAGTTTTGACAAAAAATAATGAAAAAACAACTGCCGGATTTCGCTCGAAAACGGAAAAAACCGCGCCGCTGTGCTATTTCCGAGCGTTTTTGTCGGCTATTTCGGGGCGGCTTTTACGGCTTGCAAAGTGAAATGAAATGTGATAGAATGTTCGCGTTGATTGAAAATCTGGTCGTGAAACCACCTGTTTTATCTGTCCTGCTGCGCCCCTTCTCAAGGGCGGGTTTGGTTTGGCCGGATTGCTCACATTGACGTGCGCCCGGCCGGGCAGGAAGCGGGCGTGCGCAAACGGGGAGGGAGATTTCAAGGTGAAAGAGTTCTTCAGAAACACGTGGAAGCACAGGGCCCATGTGATTATGGCGCTGCCTGCGTTCCTTGTGCTGCTTTTCATCATGTACGTGCCCATGACAGGCCTTGTGCTGGCCTTCAAGAATTTTGACTATTCAAAGGGCATTTTCGCAAGCGACTGGGTGGGGCTGGGGAACTTTGAATTCCTCATCAAGTCCAAGAACACCTTCCTGAACATGACGCGCAATACCGTGCTGTACTACCTGCTGTTCACGGCAGTGGGCACGGTGCTGAATGTCACCATCGCCATCATGATTGACCAGATGGCGTTCAAGCGGGCTGCCAAGACCATGCAGACGCTGATGATCATTCCGGTGTTCATCTCCTATGCTGCGGTGCAGTTCATTGTGTTTGCCTTCATCGACAGCCGCACCGGCATGATCAACAACGTGCTGGGCACGAGCACCCGCTTCTATTCCAAGGCGGAGTACTGGCCGTGGATACTGCTGATTGTGAAGGTGTGGAAGGACACCGGCTACGGCTCGGTGCTGTACATGTCCGTGCTGGCCGGCATTGACACCTCGCTGTATGAGGCGGCGAACATCGATGGCGCGAACAAGTTCCAGCAGATCCGCCACATCACCATCCCCTCGCTGATCCCCATGGTCACGGTGATGCTGCTTCTGTCCGTGGGCAACGTGATGCGCTCCGACACAGGCCTGTTCTATCAGGTGACGCGCAACAACGGCGCATTGTATTCCACCACGCAGGTGATTGACTCCTATATCCTGAACCAGATTCTGAAGTCCTCCAACTTCGGCTACACCGCGGCGGCGTCCTTCTTCCAGAGCGTCATTGGCCTGCTGCTGATGCTGCTGGCTAACTTCTCCGTCCGCAAGATCGAGCCGGAGAACGCGCTGTTCTGATGGAAAGGAGGATATGAGCAATGCAAACGACCGCGAAACACGCAAGAGCGCTGAAGACCGCTGATAATGTAAGAATCGGCCCCGGCCAGATCATACTGACCCTGCTGGTGATCCTGTTTACTGTTTTCTGCTTTGCCCCGGTGCTGCTGGTGTTCATCTCCGCCTTCACGGATGAAATGTACATCAACCAGCATGGCTTCTCCTTCTTCCCGGCACAGTGGAGCATGAACGGCATGAACTCCGTGCTGCGCTACGGCGGGCAGCTGCTGCAGTCCTACGGCGTGACCATCTTTGTGACGCTGGTGGGCACCTTCCTGGGCCTGCTGATCATGAGCATGTACGCCTATGCCATCTCCCGCCCGGGCTTCAAGCTGAGCCGCTTCCTGTCCATCTTCCTGCTGATACCGATGCTGTTCAACGGCGGCCAGCTGGCGGGCTACATCGTGTTCACAAGCTGGTATGGGCTGAAGGACAGCCTGCTGCTGCTGATCCTGCCCCTGTGCGTCACCACGATGAACGTCATCATCCTGCGCACCTACATTGCCAACTCCATCCCCGGTGAGCTGATGGAAGCCGCCACGATCGACGGCGCGGGCGACTACCGCACCTTCTTCCAGATCACGCTGCCCCTGCTCAAGCCCTCGCTGGCCGCTGTGGGCTTCATGATGGCCACCGCCTACTGGAATGACTGGCAGAACGCCCTGCTCTACATCGTGTCCAACAACAAAAAGCCCCTGCAGCTGCTGCTGATCAACATTCAGAAGAGCATTGAGTTCCTGCTGAACAATAACAACGTGCCCGCCGCGGCCCGTGCGGCCATGGGCGGCACCATCCCGCAGTATTCCTCCACCATGGCAACCGTGATTGTGGTTATCGGCCCCATCATGGTGGTGTATCCCTTCTTCCAGAAGTACTTTGTCAAGGGCCTGACGGTCGGCTCCGTCAAGGGCTGAGCGAATTGGTGCCATTCAGCCCGGGCTGAATGGAAGCGCTGATTTCATACGTTCCGCAAGGGGCGTTGAAATAAAAATTTAGAGGAGGCTCTATCATGAAGAAACTCGTTTCTCTGGTGCTGGCTCTGACCATGCTGCTGAGCGTTGTCGCTTTCGCTCATGCAGAGGACAAGGTTGAAATCCGCCTGACCCGCGCGCTGTTCAATCTGGCCACCCCTGACACCGATCAGGTGAAGAAGGTGGAAGACGCCATCAACGCTTACCTGGCTGAGCTGGGCAAGAACTACGTTGTGCGCATCACCGAGTATGGCTCCGGCGAGTACACCGACAAGGCGAACCTGGCCCTGGCCAACAACGAAATCGACCTGCTGTGGACCGCTTCCTGGGAAGCTGTCATCGGCACCAACGACCTGGTTCCGAAGAACGCTGTGAAGGACATCACCGATCTGCTGCCCGGCACCGCGCTGTACGGCTCCATGGCCGAGGGTCAGTGGGAAGCGACCAAGTACAATGGCCGCAACTACTTCATCCCCGTGTACAAGGACAACGTGGAAGGCTATGACATCATGTTCCGCAAGGACCTGGTGGACGAGTTCGGCTGGGACATCACCTCTGTGAAGACCCTGGCTGACCTGGAGCCCATGCTGGCTGACGCCGCCTCCAAGGGCCTGAAGTACCCCTTCCTCACCCAGAAGACCGCCATGTTCTATCGCTGGTACATCGGCTCCTTCGACTTCTTCACTGCTGACGCGAACACCAACTTCTTCGCTGTGAGCCGTGAGACTGGCGAAGTTGTCGACACCATCCTGACCCCCGAATATGCCGAGTTCTGCAAGCTGATGGGCGACTGGGCCGAGAAGGGCTACATCTCTGAGGACGAGGCCAACAAGGTGACCACCGACACCACCACCCAGAGCAAGGATTGGGCCATCTCCTGGTGGACCGACATCCCCGTGAACGCTGAGGCGAACAGCCGCTATGGCCAGGAAGTGGTCATGCAGCCCATCGCGCCCCGCTATGCTCACTCCACCTCCGCGCTGGGCAGCTGCTACTGCATCACTGCCAACGCTACCGACGAAGTGGCTGCCGCCGCGATCGACTTCATGGGCGTGCTGTACACCGACTCCAAGCTGGCTGACATGTACACCTTCGGCATCGAGGGCGAAGACTTTGAGTACACCCAGGAAGAGGGCCAGGCCATCAAGCACGTGACCCAGCACTCCGACAAGTACAACCACTCCATGTGGGAGTCTGCCTCCGCGACCGTTGTGACCCCCCTGAACAACGAGCCCGACAACAAGGCTGACCTGTACGTTGACTTCAACGGCGGCGCCGAGACCTCTATCGCTGCTGGCTTCCGCTTCGACAAGACCCCTGTTGAGGCTGCTTACACCGCTTGCGCCAACCTGTTTGAGCAGTATGGCTTCCAGCTGGAGAACGGCGCCATCGCGCCCGACGCTGTGGATGCCTACATCGAGCAGTATCAGGCTGAGCTGGACGCTGCCGGCTATCAGGATGTTCTGGCCGAATTCACCCGCCAGTTCAACGAATGGAAGGCCGCTCAGTAATCCAGGCTGAACAGCTGTAAAAAAGGATTCAACCTTTCCGCCCCCGGCAACGGGGGCGTTTTTTTGCGAAAGCGCATCTGTTCCCCTTGCAAACAAATGTTCGCCATGATATAATGTTTTCATCCAACTGATATGGAAGGAAGCGATGGAGAATGGCTGCGAAGAAAGCCGATAAGGTCAGCAAGGAAGCGCCCGCAAAGGACGCGCAGATGGAGGATAAGCTCAAAGCGCTTGAACACGCGCTGACAGACCTGGATAAGGCCTACGGCAAGGGCACTGTGATGAAGATGGGTGACCAGAGCACCCGCGATATACCCGTCATCAGCACCGGCTGCCTGACGCTGGATTACGCGCTGGGTGTGGGCGGCATCCCCCGCGGACGCATTGTGGAGATTTTCGGGCCGGAATCCTCCGGTAAAACCACGGTCGCGCTGCATGTGGTCGCCGAGGCGCAGAAGGCCGGCGGCATTGCGGCTTTTGTGGACGCTGAGCACGCGCTGGACCCTGTTTACGCCAAGAAGCTGGGCGTCAACATCGACGAATTGTATGTCTCCCAGCCGGATAACGGCGAGCAGGCCCTGGAGATTGCCGAGGCGCTGGTGCGCTCCGGCGCGCTGGATGTCATCGTCATTGACTCGGTGGCCGCGCTGGTGCCGCGTCAGGAGATTGAAGGCGAAATGGGCGATTCCTTCGTGGGCCTGCAGGCGCGCCTGATGAGCCAGGCGCTGCGCAAGCTGACCGGCGTGGTGAACAAAACCGGCTGCGTAGCCATTTTCATCAACCAGTTGCGCGAAAAGGTGGGCGTGATGTACGGCAACCCGGAGACGACACCCGGCGGCCGCGCGCTGAAATTCTACGCCTCTGTGCGCCTGGACGTGCGCCGCGGCGAGCAGCTGAAAAACGGCAGCGAGGTGATCGGCAACCGCACCAAGGTGAAGGTGGTCAAGAACAAGGTGGCGCCGCCCTTCCGCGTGGCTGAATTCGACATCGTCTACGGCGAGGGAATCAGCAAAGAGGGCACACTGCTGGACATGGCGGTGGAGCGCGATATCATTCACAAGAGCGGCGCGTGGTTCAGCTATAAGGAGGACCGCATCGGCCAGGGCAGAGACAACGCGCGCATGTACCTGTGCAGCCACCCCGATGTGACAGCCGAGATCGACGCGGCAATTCGCAAGGAGCTGTTCAGCGGCGATGCAGAGGCGGAGTACAAGCCGGAGCCCGAGGCGGAAGCGATGCCGGAGGAAATGCCGGAAGAACTGATGGCTACCGACGAGGAGCTGCTCTCCATGCTGGAGGAGTGAGCGCCAGGGCCGCGATGATGACACCGATACGGAGGTGAAAGACCTTTGACTCCTTTTGTAACCAAGTGGCACAGAGAGCTGGCGCTGTTCTCCGCCTTGAAGCCGCTGCTGATCCTTGAGGGCAACGTGCTGGACCAGTACCGCTACCCGGAGGCCGGCACCGTGGTGAGGGAGAACGAGCTGGTGCCCCTCTCCCGCTACCTGATGGGCTACTTTGTGGATAACGGCTGGGAGGACGTGGTTTTCTATTCCAACTTAGTTGGCTTTGTGAACCCCTACAGCCCCCAGATGCTTGCGCACTTTGCGGCACTGGCCGGCGTGAAGGCAAAGGACGGCGCCATTGCGGCCGAGTTCACCGGCAACGAGGCGGCCAGTGCGCCGAACCTCATCCGCCGCGTGATGGGCCAGAACCGGCGCGCGACTGTGACCATACTGGAGCTGGCCAGCCATTACATCACGACCCCCGAGCGGATGGGGCAGGCGGAGGTGAACAGCTTCAACCTGCTTTTGCAGGGAGCGCTGTCCTCAGCAACGGTGCGCACGCAGCAGGGCAAGCGGCAGAACCTGCTGATACTGCTGGTCAACAAGGTCAACGACCTGCCCGCCTGGTTCTACCTGAACAACCCCGTTTGCAAAACGCTGACCCTGGAGGCGCCTGACCGCGAGGAGCGGAAGCGCCTCATATCCGGCGCCTTCCCCTCCTTCTTTGACAGCACGGTGTACCGCACGGACATGCCCTACTACCGCGAGCATCCGGAGGATCTGGAAAAGCTGCAGGAGAAGTTTGTGGGCCTCACCGAGGGGATGACCTTCACTGAGCTGGACGGGCTGCGCAGGTTGTCCAAGCAGGAGGGCACGCCCATCCGTGACCTGTGCACGGTGGTGGACCTGTACAAGTACGGCATCAAGGAGAACCCCTGGCAGAGCCTTTCCATGGCGAGCCTCCGCCACGCGAAGGAAGATTTCCAGCAGCGCATCAAGGGTCAGGATCACGCGCTGGAGCGCACGCTGGATGTGGTGAAGCGCGCTGTGACGGGAATGAACGGGCTTTCCTCCTCCTCAACAGCCAAGCCCAAGGGCGTGCTGTTCTACGCAGGCCCGACGGGTGTTGGCAAAACAGAGACCGCCAAGGCGCTGGCGGAAAAGCTGTTCGGCGATGAGAGCACCTGCATCCGCTTCGACATGAGCGAGTTCGGCCAGAGCCATTCTGACCAGAAGCTGATGGGCGCGCCGCCAGGCTATGTGGGCTATGAGGCGGGCGGACAGCTGACCAACGCGGTGAAGAAGAACCCCTTCTGCATCCTCCTGTTTGATGAGATTGAGAAGGCCCATGCCTCCATACTGGACAAATTCCTGCAGATCCTGGAGGACGGCCGCATGACCGACGGCCAGGGCAATACGGTCTATTTCTCCGAGACCATTATCATCTTCACCTCCAACCTGGGCATTTACGTCAAGGATGCCTTCGGCAACCGCGAGGCGAACGTGACCATGGACATGGACTATCCCACCGTGGAGAAGCGCGTGCGCGCGGCCATTGAAGACTATTTCAAGCTGGAGCTTGGCCGGCCGGAGCTGCTGAACCGCATCGGCGAGAACATTGTCGTGTTTGACTACATCCGCGAGGAAGCCGCCGAGGCCATCCTGCGCGCGCAGGTGAACAAGATTGTCCGCCGCCTGGCCGAGCAGAAGGAAATCAGGCTGGTGGTGCCCGAGGAGGCGTACGCGCAGCTGAAGGCCGCCGCCACGGCTGACCTTTCCAACGGCGGGCGCGGCATCGGCAACCAGGTGGAAGCCCTGCTGATCAATCCGCTGAGCCGCTGGCTGTTTGACAATGAGGTGCTGGAGAAGGCAACCGTGACCATCGACGCCTTCGAGACTGACAGCATGCCGCGCGCTGTGCGCTGCCATGTGGAGGGAGGCGAGACCAAATGAGTGAGGACAACCGTGGTCTGCCCCCCGAGGAGGAGCAGAACAGCACCAACCCGCTGCAGGGCCTGTTTGACATTGTGAACGACCTGTGGGGCGAAACGCAGTCCGACAGCCTGGAAGAGGCGGACAAAGCTGCGGCCCCGGCGAGTGAAAAGACCGCAGCTGCGGGCCCTGCTCCCACACAGGCACCCGCACCCGGAAAGAAGCCCGAAAAGAATGCCTCCGCAAGCTTTGAGGATTTCTGGAAGGGTGTGGATGAAACCGTGGACTGGACGGAAATCCTGGTTTCACCAACGCAGACGGACTTCCATGTGCCTCCTGAGCTGTGGCAGCTGTATCACGAGCAGGCGGAAGCGGTGCTCTCCGGCGACCTGAACGCCTATGCCGAGGTGCTGCGGGCGGGACAGCCGCTCAAAGACCTGCAGCCCTATACCGGCTTCTGCCGCATCGCCATCCGCTCGGCCGACCGTGTCACGGTGACCTTCTCCCCCAGTGAGGAGTGGCTGGAGCGTCGCGAAGAGGAAACGCTGTTTACGCGCTATCTGTGCGGTATGGCCCTGCGCTGCGCCAGGGACGTGCTGTCGCTTTTGCCCCTGCGGGAGGTGGAAGTAAAGGCTGTGAATGGTGAGGAGACCCTGCTGCGCGCTGTCTATCCGCGCGAAAAGCTGCGCAGGCTGCACTTCAACGCAGTGGACCCGGTAGCGCTGGCCAATGAATGAATCATTTCGCATCCTGTCCGCAGCGGCAGGGTGCTTTTTTGAAAATAAAAGACCCGCACGACTGCGTGCGGGAGAGAGGCTCAGGGCTTTGTCGGTTTCCCTTTTGTGATCACTTTTTGCTTTTTGGGGCGGAAGCCGATCAACAGCAGCACAATGCCGGGAGAGGCGGTCAGCAGGGCGGCGACGAGCATGGCCGGATGCCACCATTCGTCGAGCGTAAAAGTCGCGCCAAGGATCGTCAGTATCCAGAGTATGCCGAAAAAAATCAGGATGATGTCCAATGCGGACCGCTTCGGCTGGATCACCTGCACCTCGGCCTCTGCGGGGGCAGACTTCTCTGCCGGTGGCTGCGCCTCTGCCCACGTGGTGCCGCAGTAGGTGCAGACCGATCCGGAGACCGGCGCGCCGCAGCCGGGGCACTTTTTCACGGCCATACCATGAACCTCCTTTCGGGCTGTGCTTACAGAAAGTATAGCGAGTCTCCGGCGACTGTGTCAAGAGCGGAAACACCATCAGCATGAAGAAAGAAAACTGGTCAGCGGCGGCACCGGCATATATGACTGCGAAACCTACAGCTGTTATCGGAAAATCACCGCACGAATGGCAAATTTTCGGTGCTGAAGCCCGGCGCGAATGCCATTCGCTGGACGGGAGCGGTGACGAAGGTGGTCGGGCCGACTTGGCGGTATTTATAACGGATTCTGACTTCCGGTATTCATCATTTCATGGTATATTTGATGTGGATCTTTGGTTTGCATCAAGGTACTCTATCTTTTGATTCTGTTTACGATCGACAAATTGGGATATGAAGGAGAAAGAACAGATGAATCTGAACAGGATGATTCCCAAAGCAGGCGCAGCGATCGTAACGGTGACAGTGTTTCTGTTTGCTGCATTTGAGATCATCAATTTTTCGATGGGCAGTTTCTTTGTCTGCCTGATTCTGCCGATCGGGTTTATCATGATGACGGCAGGGCTTCACAACGAATGCGAAAGCGACCGCAAAGTCGCTGCGAATATCGGTATGGTTTTTGCAGCCGTGTACTGCGTGCTGATCATGTTCGTCTACTTTACCCAGCTGACCACCGTAAAAAACGAACAGCTGAACGAACAGGCGGCAAAACTGCTCGATTTCAGCCGTTTCGGACTGATTGCAAACTATGACCTGCTGGGTTACGGCATCATGGCGCTTTCGACCTTCTTTACCGGGCTTTCGATGAAAGCAGGGAACAAAACGGACAAGTGGCTCAAGGCACTGATGATGATCCACGGCGTGTTTTTCTTCAGCTGCACTTTTATGCCGATGACAGGAATGTTCTTAAAGATGTCGACTGGTGGCGACGGTCTCGGCGGAAGACTCGCTCTTGTTGCATGGTGTGTGTATTTTCTTCCTATCGGAGTTCTGGCATACAGGCATTTCGGCGGTCAACACAGGAAATCCTGACTTGCACTGACATCGTAACTCCCCACATTGTCAAGCGGAAATCGTTGATTTCTAAAGACTATTTTCTTCC
>CAMJPQ010000041.1 GCA_946407745.1 uncultured Clostridia bacterium | reverse complement strand
CCTGCGTCAGATGCTGTTTACAGCAGCATAACTGGCACAGGGGCTTTTCTTTTTTGAATTTCAGGCGCAGCCAGAAGGTCGAATGACGCAGGAATACGACACAACCACAGAGCGCAAGCTCTGGTTTTCAGGGGCTTGGGGGCGGAGCCTACCAACAAGCTTTTGCAAAACTTAGTAAGTTTGCATTGCTTGCCACTATTATCTCGAATTAGAGACAATGGCTTATTTGCTGAATTTCTTTTCACCGATAAAACCTGTGATCGCTGTGTAAATCAACCCGATGCCTTCTGCAACGATGACCCAGCTGGTAGCGGCATTGGAACAAGCGATGATCAAGCCGAGGATCAGCGCAATGGCACCCATCACGATCATGATTATGTCTTTATTCGCCTTCCATCCACGAACCAACCATATAACACCGGTAATCATCAGCACCAATCCAATGATAACGTTCAAAAACGTATCAAAGGCAGTGGGGTTGGTAATGATCCATAGGCCAATGCCAAGCAAAGCAAGGATGCCAAGCAAGCTGATGATGGCGTCCTTGCTGCGGTTCTTCTCCTTCCACCAGCCCAGGATGCCGGAAACGGCAGCGATGATCAGACCGACGGCCATGACAATATACAAGGCATCCTTGATAACTTTCTTTCCAACAATCAGCATCAATCCCAGAATGCCCAGAATCAACCAGGTGATTAGATTGGCTTTGTTTGCTTTCTTCATTTTCTGTTTTCTCCTGTCTGAATGATTAAACCTTCCATTCGTTTTTCCAGCGAATCACCGGCTTATCTCCGTCCCATTCCATCGGCAGCCATACATACCGGCTGATGGAGGTATTTTCCGTGTGCGTCATTTCTTTTTCTGGAAGCGGCTCTGCTTTTCTGGGAGACAGATCAGGCTTGTAGTCCTTAAAATGTCTGGCGGTGCCGCTAACGATCTGCTTGGCCATCATAGGCACCCACCATTTGGGCATCCAACGATCGGCGCAGGCGATGTACTGACCATTTACCTGGATGACGGAAGTGAATTGCGCGTTAAAGCTGGTACCGGACTTGTCGCCTTCACACACCAGTCCCAGGTCTTTATACTCGCCGTGGTAATCGTCGAACATGCACACCCGGCTTGGGTTGGGAAAATACCCGCTGGTGCCGCTGGTGATTAGATATTTATGACCGTTTCGCTCGAAGAAGGTAGGCGCTTCCCGGGTATCCGGCACGATCCAGTTGTCATAGTGGACGGAGTATTCACCGGTGACGGCGGTATAATCATCGGTCAGCGTGGCGCAGATCAGCTGAAAGTGCGGACGCTCAAACCAGATGTAGGCTTTGCCTGTTTGTTCATCTGTATGTAAACAGAAATCCCCCGTGTCCATATCCAGGGGCTTATAGATTTTTCGCACAAAGGTATAAGGCCCTTCAAAGCGGTCTGCTGTCATCACACTCATGAACTGGCTGACCTCGCCCGCCATGATCTTGAGCCAGGCAACATACTTGTTTGTTGTTTTGTTGTACAGGATGTGGGGTCTGTCCATCTGGTAGGTGGGGTGCAGTGGGCTGGTCAGATCCTCCGGCGTGGGCGGAATAATCAGTCCCTTGTCCGTCCAGTTGTAAAGATCGGGCGAAGTGTACAGACGCACGCCCCAGTGCCAGACGGTGTTCTGCTTGCCGCCTACCGTCTTTTCCTTGTTTTCTCCGTACCAGTACCACAGCTTTTCCTGCTCGTTATAAAACACGCTGAAGCCATGGGCTTGGATGGGCTTGCCGTTGGTATCAAGCCATACCTTTCCGGGATGAATGGCATTATAGCTCATAGGTGTACCTCCCAGTGTTCACAGATTCTTTCCGTCCATCCGGCAGTTGAATGTCAGCTGTGCAATTGGCGGGGATTTTAAAGGTGAAATAGGTTTTGCCGTTCTCGATTTTCCATGCGGAAACGATCTTCCCGTAAGGACTAGTATAGTTAGCTTCTGCTTGGGTCAGGGTGCCGCCGGGAACAGGAACGATCACAAAATGATTTTCGCCGTTCACCCGGATGCCTGCGCAAGTGTCAAACAACCATTGACACACGGCACCGGGAGAATAATGGTTCTGGCTCAAGTCGCCTTCCCAGTTCTCCCAGATGGTGGTTGCGCCGTCCAGCACTTCACCCAGCCAGCCGGGCTTCTCAGTGTTCTCCAGCATTTTGTAAGCGGCGTCAGTTTCGCCTGCTTCCGTCAGCATTGGAAGGATGAAAGGCGTGGACAGGAAGCCCGTACCTACTCGATAACGGTAGTTCTCTACCGCCTTTTTCAAACGCTGCTGGGCTTTGACTTTGGTTTCTCCTTCCAGCAGTCCAAGAGCCAGCGGCCGCACCAGCTTGGCCTGGCGGTCAGTGTCCAACTCCGCAAAACGAAGATATGCTTTCTTTGCGCCTTGTGCGCAATCATCATACACCTTTGTAGGTTTATCCAACAGCTTGGCGATTCGGCTGATGGTGGTCATGCTGTAATACAGATAAGCGGTGCATTCCTCGGGGTGCTTTGCTTTTGCGCCGTATACCTTATCCCGGAACTCTTCCGGCTCCAGCCATTCGCCCAGGTGGACGCCCTTCTCGTAGGTGAATGCGTTGTCCGGGTTGGCTTTGCCTGCTTTTTTGTCCCGCAGGCCCAGGTTGTGCAGCAGATAATCCGCGTATTTTTCGATCATGGGCCAGGCGTTCTCCAGCACCTGCTTGTCCCCGTACCGCAGATAATACCGCCAGGGGATCAGATAGATGGCATCCGCCCAGCCCACAGACGAGCCGGTAGCCTTGTACATCATTTCTACGCCGGAGAAGGGAATTACGGCGGAAATCAATCCGTTGGGATACACATCGTCCGCCATATCCCGCAGCCATTTGCGAAAGAAAGGCGCAGTGTTCATCAGGTATGCGCCGGTATCGAAGAAGATCTGCGCGTCGCCTGTCCATCCCAGCCGTTCACGGGTGGGGCAATCGGTGGGCACGTCCAGGAAATTTCCCTTCATGCTCCAGCGGGTGTTTTCCACCAGCTTGTTCACCAGGTTGTTGGAGCAAGTGAAGGTCCCAGTCTGCTCCATGTCGGAATACACCGCAATGGCGGTGAAGTTCTCGGTCTCGATCGTAAGTTCGCCCATGATCTGCGCATAGCGGAAGCCGAACACGGAAAAGGTAGTTTTGTAATGATCCACATCGCCTGAACAGGTGAATACGATCTCCTGATGGGGTGTAGGGTTGATTGACCCGCTGACCTTGTTGGTCATGAGCTTTTTGATCAGATTGATCTGGTTCCACCCCTTGGCGGGGCGGGTTTCCTGGATGCCGTGCAGATCAACGTTTCCTTCCTCATCCAGCACTTCGCCACAGACGATGCGAAAGGATTGTCCTTTTTTTCCCTGGACGGTAAATTCCAGATACCCGGCGATGTTCTGTCCGAAGTCCAGTACATTATTGTTGAGGAGCTTTGCGGAAAGGCATTCATGCGCCTTCACAGGCACATTATCCGGCGCGGCAATCAACGTGTCCTTCGGTGCGGGAACAACGAGCGCTTTTTGACTATAGGACGGCTTCATGGAAGCATCGTAGATTTCGCCGTCCTTCAGATCGGCAAAGCGGATGGGGCCGTCATTACTCCAAGCCCAGGTGTCGTCCGTACAAATGGTTTGAATCGTCCCGTCAGATAAGGTCAGCTCCAGTTGCGCCATCACGCTGGTTTGGGTGCCAAACACATTGGTGACGCCATAGGCCGCCACGCTGCCCCGGAACCAGCCGTCCGCCAGACGGATTTCCAGTGTGTTTTCCTTTTGCAGCAGCGCTGTCACATCATAGGTTTGATATTGGATGCGTTTGCGGTAATCGGTCATGCCGGGAGCCAGAATGAAATCCTCCAGGTGATGACCGTTGATGGTTGCGTCATAAACACCGCGAGCGGTGGCATACAGCCGGGCGGAAATGACTTGCTTGTTTGATGTAAACTGTTTGCAGAAGCAATCCACGGGATATCGCTGCCTCTTGTTGGGCTTGTAATTGCCGCTGATCCATTTCGCCGTCCAGTCGGCGGTATGCAGCAAGCCCAACTCAAACCAGGAGGAAGCTGGTTCGCCAGCTTGTCTGTTTTCATCCCACAGCGTCACCGACCAGGTGATTCTTTCCCGGCTGTTCAGGGGTGAACCGGCGTAGGCAATATGGGTCATGGAGGAGGAAGCGACCTTGCCGCTATCCCAAACGATTTCATTCTTTCGTTTGGCAATGATCTGATAAGCGGTCTGCTTGATCCCGCCTTCGCAGTTCCAGGAAAACCGCGGCGCGGCAATGCCCAATCCCAAAGGCTCGGTTAAATAATCTGTTTGCAGGCGGATGGCTTTCATATAGGCTCCCTCCTGTTACTTGATGGTGATTTCAGCGGTATCCGTTTCGCCGCCCTTTGCGGTGATTTTTACCTTGCCGGCATGGCCTGCCCGAACAATGGCCATGGCCCGTCCATAATAGGTGGTGAAGCTGCCGCTGTCATAGCGTTCCTCGGTACGAGGGTTGGCGCTGCCGAAGGCCAGCAACTCGCCGCCTTCCACGTTGACATGCACCTGCCGGTCAGCGTTCATTTCCACGATGCCGCGCTTGTCCTGCACATTGATGGGAACATACAGGATTTCGCCAGGCCTGGCTTCTTTCTTTCCCGGGCAGATGGTCAGCACAGGCTTTTCCGCCGTTTTCAGTTCGCTGCGGCTGATGGCGTGGCCGTTAGCGTCGTAATTCACGGCCACCAGCGTGCCGGGTTGATAAGCCAGCTTGAAAACGGCTTTCCCGTCCTTGGGCTTTATGTGCTTGGTGCGCTGCCCGTTCAGTTCCAGCGCCACGGAAGCGGTGTCGGAATAGACTTCAATGACCGCCTTGTATCCATCGCAGCCCTGCCAGCTCCAGGAGGGTACCGCGTTGGTGCCGCGCCAGACGGATTTGGCAGGCTTTACGCCGGGATGGTTGATAGGCTGCACGGCGATCTTCGGGGCTTTCAGCTGCCCCCAGGCGCATTGCGCTAAGAACAATTCGCCATTGGGTGTGCCGATGATATCCAAAGCCCCCACGTCGCCCAGTAACCAGGGATAGGGTTTATCGAAGCCCTTGCCATCCGGCGTGTAGGCCCACGCGCCGATGCCGCATTCGCCCAGGTAGTCCCAAGCCGTCCACATGAAATCGCCCACCAGATAGGGCAGTTCCTTCACCATCTGCCAGTTCTTATAAATATCCTGGGGGAAGGTTTCACTGCCCACCACGATGCGGTTGGGGTGCTTTTTGCCTTCCATCTTATAACGCCCGGAAGCATAGTTGTAGCCTGCGATGTCCAAAGCGTCCAGCACCGGAGTGGTGATCTGATCGGCTTTGGCGCTGTTGGCACCCTTGTTCATGCCGGTGCCCACCATGGAGGTGATCATGTTGAACATGGTGCTGCTCATGCCCGCCATGCCCTTCTGTTTCTTTTCATCGTCCCGCCCGGAACCGTCCTCCTTGTAGATGGCATTGCCCTTGGCGGAGCGGGTCAGGATCATCAGGTTGATTCCACCGGTGGCCGCGCGGCTGGGGTCGAGACGATGCAGCAGCTCCACCATCTCCTTGGCAAGCGTCACACCTTTTTCGGTGGCGGGCTCGCTGATTTCGTTGCCGATGGAGTACATGATCACCGAGGGATGGTTGTAGTCCCGATTTACCAGCTTAGTCAAGTCATCCTTCCAGTTGGCCAGGAAATCAGACGCATAGTCGAACTTGGTCTTGTGGTTGTACCACATATCCCAGGTTTCATCCATGACATACAGCCCCACCCGGTCGCAGGCTTCCAGCAAGGCCCGGGAGGCGGGGTTGTGGCTGATGCGCAGGGCATTGAAGCCCGCTTCCTTCAGCAGCTTCGCCCGGCGGAATTCGCTTTCATCGTAGGTGGCCGCGCCTAAAATGCCGTTATCGTGATGGATGCAGCCGCCCCGAAGCAGCGTGTTTTCTCCGTTGATAAACAGGCCCTGATTGCTCCAGGTGATCTGCCGGATGCCGAAGGAAACATTTTCCTCATCCACTGGCTTTCCGTCCTTTTTCAGCGTCACATGGGCGGTATAGAGAGTAGGCATTTCCGCGCTCCACAGCTGGGCATTACGGATATCCAGCGTCACGTCGGCTCCCTGTCCTTCCGCCACGGTCCTACCCTGGGCGTCCTTGATTTCGATGGCAACATCGTCGCTGCCTGCGATCTCCGTCCTCACACGAATCCTGGCAGGATTGATGGAAACAGTATCCACCTTCACACCCTCAAAGGCGATGTGATCTTCTTCTGCCGTCACCAGCCAGACGGGGCGATAGATACCGCTGCCGGAATACCAGCGACTGTTGGGCAGCTGGCTATTGTCCACCCGGACGGAAACGGTGTTTTCGCCCGCGTGAACCAGCTTCGCAATATCCACAGTAAAGGGGATGTATCCGTAAGCGCAGCCGCCCGCTTCCTGGCCGTTGACGATGACAGCCGCATTCCGGTAAGTGCCTTCAAAATACAGCAGCATGGGCTTGCTGGCCTGCTCCGCGCTGACTTCAAACTGCTTTTCATAGGTATAGACACCACCCGGAAAATAAGCGTGCCCACTGCCGCCGGGAGCATCCGGCTGCCGTTTTTCGTGAATCATAGCGTCATGGGGCAGGGTGACAGGCTGACCGTTGCAAAGCCAGTTTTCATTGAAGGATTGCCTTTTCATAGCGATTCTCCGTTCGTTTGAATAATTTGAGCGTATTCATAAGCGGAATCCTTGAGGATGCGTTTTTGCGTCTGATAGTCCACATAGATCAGGCCGAATCTGGGTCCGTAGCCCTCGCACCATTCAAAATTGTCCATTACGCTCCAGTGCTGGTAGCCCAGCACCGGGATACCTTCCTCCACCGCCCGCTTCATGCCCGGCAGGAACTGATGCAGGAAGTCGATGCGCTCCGGGTCATGCACCTTCCCGTCCGGTGAAACAGTATCGTGGGCGGCCATGCCGTTTTCCGTCACCATGACCGGAATGTGATACCGCTCCCAATACTGGCGGATCGTCCAGTACAGGCATCGTCCGTCCACATACCAGTCCATGCAGTTCTTGGGGTGGTTTTCTTTCTCGTAGGCTTCTTTATTGATCATGGGGTTGGAGGGCTGATAGACGTTGACGCCGATAAAATCAATCGGTTCGGAAATTATTTTCAAATCTTCCGCGCTGAGCTTTCGACGCAGCATCTTGCTGGCTCTGCCCAGACAGATGGGGTCGCCGTACAGCCCGTTGCTTCCTTCGCCCACCCGGCTTTCAAAGGATTTCTGCATGGCGTCGGCCAGGGCTTCGGGGGTATCTCCATCCGGAATATACGTGGTGGCGGCCATGGCCAAACCGATCTTAGGCGGCGTTTTGGCAATCTGCCGGATCAGCCTGACGGCCTTGCCGTGGGCCAGCAGCATGTGGCGCAGATGATTCTTGAAGGTCAGCACGTCATGCCGGAAAGGAGCGAAGCTGCCCATCACATAGGACATCATGATGAACACCTGGGGCTCGTTAAAGGTCATCCAATACTGTACATCATCGGAGAAGGCATCCACGACAACCTTCACATACTCCAGATACAGCTCGATGATCTTCGGCGATTTCCATCCGCCCTCTTGATCCACCCAAACCGGCATATCCCAGTGGTACAGGGTGACCAGCGGCTCAATGCCGTTGGCCTTCAATTCCTGGATCAAATTCCGGTAAAATGCCAGACCCTTTTCGTTGACCTTGCCCTTTTCCGGTATCACCCGGGGCCAGCTAATGGAAAAGCGGTAGCTTTTCAGCCCCATCTCTTTCATCAGCGCCACGTCTTCCTTCCAGTGATGATAATGGTCGCAGGCGTCATGGCAGGTTTCGCCGTTTTTGATATGATCTCCCGCAACATCCCAAATACTAGGCGCTTTACCGTCAATGTTCCAGGCACCCTCTACCTGGGCCGCGGCGCTGGCAGCGCCCCACAGAAAATCCTTTGGAAAAGGCATATATTGTACCTCCCTTATTGATCCGGTTTAGCGAAAATTCGTACGGTCAACTCGTTCTTGTGCCCCTGCAATACTGCCCGGCAGTCTCCACCGTTGAGAAAAGACAGGGCTTTGCTGTCGGTGGAAACCACAGGCTTCCATCCTTGGCCTTCGTCTGTGTTCACAATATGGATACGACAATGATTGCCAGCATAATCCGTTCCTTCCAGCGTGTAGTCTGCGCAGAAGCGGATGGTTTTCCATAGCCGTCTGCGCTGCACATCGGCCGCTCCAGGCTGAATCTCTCCATGGAACCATTTGCTGTCCGCGCTGCCGGAAAAGGGAATCGTCATAATGTTGTACAGACCCTCGTGCTGCATGGTAGCCGGATGCAGCTTTGCATGGATGGTAAGGATTTCCTCCCGCTCATCGTCTTCCAGTACGCGCCTGAGAAACTCATAGCTGAGAAGCGCAGCTTTTTCCTTTCCCTTGGCGGTAAAACCGTGAATCTCTCCCGGCAGACAGACAAACTCAGCGTGCGCATATGTCTGCGCTGCCCTGCGTCCGTAGGAGATATCCACCACCTGATCATGATCTCCATGGATGATCAGGACCGGACCGGTATAGCCTGGCAGCACTGAAAATACATCGTAATCAAAGACCGCTTCACTGTATGCGCGGCCAAGCACGCTGGGGCCAAGGTGTTCCTTTTCCGGGATTTTTTTCACAGCGTGATGCCGTTTCCTTGCGTCCTCAGGGATGCAAAGCGCCGGATAATACTCGATGACAGCGCGAATATCCTTTGGCCGCATGGCAGCGGTGATAGCGGTCACGAAGCCGCCCTGGCTTTCCCCAAGCAGGAACAACCGCTCCGGGTCTGTGGTCGGAAGCGTTAAGATATGATCGATGACGGCATTCAGATCATCCCTTTCGGTGAAAACGGTCATATCCCACATGTTCCCGCCGCTCCTGCTGTGAAGGCTTCCGCCCCAGAAATCAAAGCAGTATACTTGAAAGCCGCTCATCGCCAGGCTTTGCCCAACCAGTGATTTCGCGTTTTTTCCGTTTGAGTTTAGGCCATGGCTGACAATGACGGTCGGCAGTTTTCCGGGTATTCCGCGCGGGATGAGCAATTGTCCAAACAATGTTCGCTCTCCGGTATCCACAGGCAGGTCTTTCGCGTCAAACGAGTATCTTTTACTGCCAAGTGCTCTCTGTCTTGGGACGAACCGTCGATAGTTCACATAACCTATGGATACCAATACGGCTGCTGCAAGGATTCCATAAAACCATCCATTCATAGCGGCACTCCTGATCAAAACATGGGCAGGGTGGCAGCATAATGGCCACCCTGCCTGACTGCATATATTATTGTTTTTTACTCTTTTTAGCCCGAGCTTCCGCTTTCGCTTTTTGTGCAGCCAGCTTTGCTTGATATTTTGCTTCCTCTTCGGCAAAGCTCAGGCCTTTTTTCTGGCACTTGGCTTTCAGCTCTTCAATCCGCTTCTGCTCGGAAATCTTTTCCTGCTCTTCCAGCTCCTTGGCCGCTTTTTCTTCAGGGGAGATATACACGCCGCCGGCAGCTTCCACCGCAGCGCGATGACGGGCAATAATATCTGCCTGGATCTCCGGCATTTTCTCCTCCACGTCGAAGAACTTCTGCAGCAGCGCGCCAAGCAGATAGCCCAGCATCGGGACGCCAACGAAGCATACGATGAAGAAGGTTTTGATGCTGTCAGGCTGCTGGATCACCTGTTCCACGCCGCCTTCCGGATAGATATATCCCAGCAGGCTGATGCCGCCCAGGATAATGCTCTGACCCAGACCGGCAGTCACGGTTACGATGATGGCGTTGATGGATGCAGAGAAACCGTCGGCACGGAACTGGTTAGCCCATTCGATGTGATCCAGGGCTTCCGCCAGCTGTGCTGCCATGGCATAGGTGGGAATAGCACCAATGGATTTGATGAAAAGCATCCCCAACACGATGGAGAACTTGTCAGGAGCGGAATTGAGCATCACGCCCAAACAGCCCAGCGCGCCGATGAGGAAACCAATCATCATTACTTTGCGCTTGCCGAACTTGCGTACCAGCGGCCACAGCAGGAAGATACCCAGTCCCAGCGGCGCCTGGCCGATAGCGTTGATCAGCACCTGCAGGTCGGTGCCTTTGGCAACAGAGTCAGCCAGCACCCAGTTGGCATAATAGGGCATGATGTTTGTCTGGAGGATGTTCATGATATTGTACACCAGGGCAAAAGCCATGGCTATTTTCCAGTACTTATTGGAAAAGCATGCCTTGAACTGAGCTTTCATGTCGATGATCTGATCGACGGCAGCGGTGCTGTTCATGTTGTCCTCGGTCACGCGCTCCTTGGTGAAGTAGTATTCAATCAGCGTGCCGGGAATGGCCAGAATTGAGATGATGCTCATCATCTTGATCCAAGCGCTCTGCGCGCCGTCCCCAACGCCCAGGGCACGGATCAGCAGGGGCAGGATAATGGTCACCAGGAGCCCCGGCAGCATGTTCATGCCCGCGCTGGTCAGCATGGCCAGACCATCACGCTGTTTGGTATTGCGGGTGGACAGCGGCACCATCAGCGCATGGCTCATGTTATAGATGGTAAAGGCCAGGGCGAAGAACAGGTTGTAGCTTACAATGATCCACGCGATCTGCACCCCGAAGCTGGCCTGCGGGATGAGATAAAGCAGGATGCCCGTAACAGCCATCAGCACACCGGAAATGGCGATCCAGGGGCGCGCCTTGCCCTGACGGGTGCGCGTCTTGTCAATGATCCGGCCCATGACGATGTTGGTGAAGGCATCGAAGATCTTGGACAACAGCGGCATCAGTGTCAGGAACAGTCCGCTCATGCCCAGCACGTCCGTGTAGAACTGGGTCAGGTAGGTGCCCGCCACGGCATAGTAAACCATATAGACGAAGCATGGTCCAGCGAAGTAGCCGAGCCACATCTCGCTCTTCTGGGTATTGGCGGACTTGATCCGGGAATCAAGTGCCTTGGAGGCGAAGATCTTTTGCAACATTCCTGCAAACCCCTTTCCGGTTGATTTCTGATATTATTTTACAGCCTGCCAAGCCAAAAGTCATTGACATTTGGGGATATGTTTATTATTATTTAGGGACATGGAGGCGATTTCTTTGGCAAAAATGGAGCGTTTGGACGATCTGCCCATGACCTATGTGGAAGGATTGCTGAAAAGGTGCATGCAGGAGCGGCCTGATGTTGCCGAAACGATCCTCTCTTCTCAGGAACTGACTGATTATGTGGCCTGGATGGTTTCTCATTATGGAGAGGTGCACAAGAAAGCCACACAGGACATGCTGCCGTATTTCACCCCTGACAACGGCATGACCCGCCTGGCTGCGGAGCTGGCTGCGCAGCCGGACAGTAAAAAGGTAGTATCCAGGCTGTCAAAAGAGCTGGCTGTGCAGAATGACGAAGGATATTTGGCCCAGGGCAGGGATATCTCCGTAGGGAGGATGCTGCGCTATTTTCCAGGGCAATGGCATACAACTACCTATTTTCAGGTGTACTATGCTTTTTCCGGAGAATGTCCCATTCATTTTCAAAACGAAGTCATTGTACTTAAGGAAGGCGCTGTGCTGATCGTAGCGCCTGGCGTTGTTCATGCCACGCCGTGCTATACTGACGATGCCGTGCTGGCCTTTTATATGATGCGGGCAAATACATTCCAGAGGGTTTTCTGGAATCAGCTGGGCGACGATAATCTGCTGAGCAAGTTTTTCCGGATCGCACTGGAGGGAGAGGCTCCAGCCTCCTATCTGTATTTTGAAACGGATAACGACCCGGAGATCCGGCATTTACTCTTGCAAATCTATCAGGAACATCAGTTGGAAGAACCCTATGCGCCACAGATGATCAACTCCCTGATGCGCTTGCTTTTCCTGTTGATCCTGCGGCGCTATGAGGGCACGGCACGGCTGCCCAGGACAGAGTTTTTCTTCTGGAAGCATCAGTTTTCCGCTATTCTCAGCTATATTCAGACCCATTACCAGGAGGCGACGCTGGAGAAAGTGGCGGAGAAATTCAATTACAGTCCCAAGCAGGTGGGCCGCATTGTGAAGGACTGCACCGGAGAAGCTTTTGGGGATGTAATTCGCGGTATGAAGATGAAAAAAGCGGCGGAGCTGCTCCTGGATCGCAAGTATCCGCCGGAGCAGGTCGCGCCGCTGGTGGGTTTTGCCACCATCAACAGCTTTTATCGCTCGTTCAAGGATTATTATGGTCTTCCGCCATTGGAATGGGTATCAAAACAGCAGGATGCTTGAATCCGATTGTCTTTAAGTGAAAAAGACTTTTCTTGTAGGTGGCAGCTCACCTTCCGCCTCAATCTGAGCGTTAAGCGGTCCAGAGGCTGAATTGTTTACGGCTGCAGCGGTCCATAGTAATAGCTGCTTGTCGCTCCGCCATCAATAAGGAAGGTGGAGCCAGTAATGAACGCGCCCTTGTCGCTCATCAGGAGTTCTGCCACATTGGCTACCTCGTCCGCCGTTCCGGGACGGCCCGCGGGACATTTGGCAAACATGTTTTTATAGAAATCTCCACGAGGGCCGTTGAATTCATCGATGGCCAGGGGCGTCACGATGATACCAGGGGCAATGGCATTGAGCCGAGCACCGCGCTGGCCCCATTTAATGCACTCCGCCATGACACGCTTTTCGTTGCAGCGCTTGGCCATCTGGTAGGCATGCAGGGTATCCCGGATGTTTTCCAGCTGGAGGATTTCGAGATTGAGCAGCTCTTCAGCGGGCGTCATGGCCAATTGGCGGTCCTGCTCTGCGGTCAGATGAGGCATACGCCAGCCGGATTGGCTGGAGATGGTGACACCGCAGCCGCCCTCGGCGATCACTTTGCCCACCTCTTCCAGCAGCACGGCGGTGCCATACAGATCAACCTTCAGGATGGCTTCGATGGGAGCCTGACTTGGAGACACGCCCGCACCGTTGACAAGATATTTGATTTCGCCATACTTCTGTGCCTTAGCAATGATTTCTGAAATGCTTTCCCTGCTGGACAAATCCATTTCAAAGGGCACCACGTCATAGCCCGCTTCATTCATGATCTTGGCAATGGCGTTGGCATTCTCGATCTTCTTATCGCCCAGGATGATCTTTTTTCCAAATCCGATCCTGCGGGCTATGGCCATGCTGATTTGGCCTGCGCCGGTAACGAGCATAACTTTCTTTTTCATGTCTTTCGTCCTTTCTCTTACCCCTCAAAGGTTGCAGCGACTTTCTTCAGCAATTCACGGATGGGCAGATGCTGAGGACAGACCTTCTCGCACTTGCCGCAGCGGATGCAAGCTGAGGCTTTGCCGTGACCCTCGCCAGTGATGACATTATTGTAATAATATCCTGTGTTCCAGTTATGGAAGGCTTCATGGGCATTGAGGGATGAGAACATATCCGGGATACGGATGCCCTTGGGACACTCATTTTCCTCCACGCAATAGCGGCAACCCGTGCAAGGTACCAGGTTCAGGCTGTGGAAAATATCGCACACTTTGCGCACGGCTTCCATTTCCTGATCATTCAGGGGATGGAAATCCGCCATGGCGGAAAGATTGTCTTGCATCTGCTCCATATTGCTCATGCCGGAGAGCACCATGGCCATGTTGGGGAAGGAAGCGGCAAAGCGCAGGGCATAGCTGGCATTGCTGCCGCCGTTCAGTTCCCGCAGGATTTTGTCCGCTTCGTCAGGCAGGTTCACCAAGCTGCCGCCCTTCACGGGCTCCATGACGATGACGGGTTTCCCGTGCTTTTCGCACACCTCGTAAACCTTGCGGCTTTCCACGGAGGCATCCTCGTAGTCCACATAGTTGAACTGGATCTGCACGATCTCGATCTCCGGGTGCTCTGTCAGAATCATGTCCAGCACTTCGGCCTTATCGTGGAAGGAGATGCCGAAATGACGGATTTTCCCTTCCTTTTTCAGCTCCAATGCCGTCTCATAGGCGCGGCAGCGCTTGTACTTCTGATAATTATTCCGATCCTGGGCGTGCATCAGATAAAAGTCAAAATACTCCACACCGCACCATTTCAGCTGGTTTTCAAAGAATGGGCGGATATCCTCTTCCTTGTTGAAGTAAGGAGTGGTCAACTTGTCGGTGAGAAGGAATTTGCAGCGGTCAAAGCGCTTGGCCACGCAATCCCGGATGGTGGTTTCGCTCTGGCCGCCAATGTACCCATGGGCGGTATCGAAGTAATTGAGACCGGAAGCAATGAAGGCGTCCGCCATGCGGCAGAATTCATTATAATTCACCTTGCCGTCCTGCATGGGCAAGCGCATGCAGCCGAAGCCGAAGTTTCCATGGATTTCCGGGAAAAAGGGATTCTGGATCATTTACTTACCCTCCTGTTACTGAGCAAGACCGATGTTTTTAAGCCAGTTGACAACATCTGTACCGGTACCTTCCGCGTCATTCTGGGCTTTGCTGCCCCGAATGGCAAGGCCTTTCAACACGTTCGCGGCAGGCAGATAATCCGTCACATCCCGCTGGCTATGAGCCTGACCGCTGCCCTCGTGCGTGTTGAAGGGAATCACGGTCTTTCCTGTAAAGTCATAGCTGTCCATGAAGGTATAGATGATGTTGGGAATGTTGCCCCACCAGATGGGGAACCCAATGAACACGGTATCGTACTGCTCCCAATTCTCGATTTCGCCTTCGTATTCAGGGCGGGCGTTGGTACGCTGCTCCTTGGTCGCTTGATCCAGCACTTCATCATACACATTGGAATAAGGGATAACAGGCACCAGCTCGAAAATATCCGCGCTCATCTGCTCCGCGATGATCTTGCCCATCTTTGCGGTATTGCCTTCCTCGATCACGCCTACGTTGTAATTTTCACCGGCGTGGGAGAAATAGACCACCAGCACGTGGGCGGGCGCTTCTTCGGCGAATGCCGGAACAGAAGCGCACAGCAGCATAACAGCAAGGATCAGGGAAATCAGCTTTTTCATGTTCGCATTCTCCTTTTTCGTTTTTTAATATGTACTGGCTTCGGACAGGGTGATCCGCCAGGTTTCGTTTATCTTCACCAGCCGCAAGTCCTGCTCCAACCGCCAGGTATGCCAGCCGCCGCCGAAGACTGCGGCATGCACCCGGCTTTTGCCGATCAGAACGGCCGCATTTCCACTTATCGTGACTTCCATGCTGACATGCTCAGCCGAAGCATAATTCAGCGTTCCATTGGCGACGGCTTTCAGAAAAGCAGCCTTGGGCTGACGCATCCCGGTCATGTGCACCAGCACGAAGGATTCATCCAATACAGCGGATAGTGCCGGAATGTCCTTTGCGATCATGGCGCGATACATTTCGATATATGCCGCCCGGCATAATTCCTGATCAGACATTTTTCTTAGCCCACACTGCTACTTTGCCTTCGCTCTTGGCGGCTTCCGCCCCGTGGATGGACAGACCGGAGGCGATTTCCGCGCCTTGGCAGATCTTTTTCAGCTCCCGTTCACTGCCGCCCATACCGCTGCCCTCGTTGGTGCAGAAGGGCACGATCTTCTTGCCGGTCAGATCATAATGCTCCAGGAAGGTATAAACGCACATGGGCATCGTGCCCCACCAGTTGGGATAGCCCACGAAGATGGTGTCATACTGATCGATGGAATCCAGATACTTTTTCAGCTCAGGACGGGCATTTTCCCGCAACTCCGCCTTGGCCTCCTCGGTGCAGGTCATGTAATCCTTGCTGTATTCCTTCACGGTTTCAATTTCAAAAAGATCGCCGCCCACAGCTTTCTGGATGAACTCCGCCACGCGCTCGGTGTTGCCCTTGGCCAGATCCACGATGCTGCCGTTCCAATAATTCTGTCCTTTGCGGGAGTAATATACGATCAGGTTTGCCATATCATTTTCCACCTTTCCAATGTCTTCTTTCGTTATGCTGCAATGCTCTTATCGCGTTGCACCTATATTCTAAAAAGAAAAACACGCGGAATCAATTCGGATTTCCGCGTGTTTCGATAAGAAAAACTTATTTGACATTCTGTCGTAGTACGTCTGCAAATTCCCATTGCAGGGAGGAATCACTGCTTTCCGGCCAAAAGGCAAACATTTTCCGGGTCATAGCCGCATCCCCGCGATACAGCGGCACAAGCACCGTTCCGCCATCCGTCGGCATATCTTCATCACAGGGATAGAAGCCGATCCCAGCAGCGGCGTTCATGCGTGCCTCGTCCACATTATCAGCAAACAGGAAGCTGCTCTGCATGCCCATCACATCCCGCCAGTGGGCAGCTTCCGTTTCCCGCTGCTCCGCTGACGTGACCAGGATACATAGCTTATCCTGTACATCATTCAGCGTAACACGCTCCTTCTCTGTCAGCGGGTCATCCTGACGGATCAGGGCGAACAGCTTTTGCTCTAACAATTCTTCATTGATATACTGATCCGAAAGCGCCCGCCACTGATCGTTGACCACAATATCCAGGGACCCTTCATTCACCGGGTGAAAAAGTTCCTCATGAGTGCCTGTGGTCAGGGAAAGCTGCACATGGGGATGGGAGAGGGTAAAATCCCGCACGGTTTTTTGAATGATCCGGGCGCTGAAGCCGTTCAGCACGCCCACCCGCAGTCGTTGGTATTCTCCGCTGTCGATCCGGCGTACTTCCCGCACAATGCTGTCCAGCGCTTGTATCTGTTTTTTGGCTTGCTCATAGAAATATCGCCCGGCAGGCGTGACGGTGAACTTCCGCCCACGCCGCTCGATCAACGTTACCTGGAGTTCATTTTCCAGCGCTTTGATCTGCTGCGAAATAGCGGACTGGGAGATGTGGCAGGCTTCTCCCGCTTCAAAAAAGCTGCCTGTTTCAATAACGGCGATATAGTATCGCATGTACCGGTGCATGGATTCCTCCTGGCCTTTTCAAACGGTTAGTGAATAAGTGACAACAAAGCAAATGAATAATTCTTGAAAAGCCCTGAAACTCCTGCATCTTAACAAACAAAAGGGAGCTTTGCTCTTGTAGGGCGGAGCTTGCCTTCTATTTCACTTTGAGTATTGAGCGGTCCCGTCGTTGAAAATCATGGGTTAGTTCAACTTTCAGCTTGTACTATAGAAGTGGTAGTTGACCTTCCGCCTCAATTCGAGTGAAGAACGGACAAGTGGGCGAAAAACTTTGTTCTGTTCACATTTCACCTTGTTTTAGCAAGTGGTAGTTCGCCTACCGCTTTAATAGAGTGAAGAGCAGTCCAATGGCTGAAAATCAAGGTTTTGTTCACATTTCAGCCTTTGCTTTATAGGTGGTAGTTCGACTTCTGCTGTTGTTAGATAAAGCACAGTGGCATTCTATTGAGCTTTATACTCAGATGGAGTCTTGCCAATATATTTTTTAAAGACCCTGGAAAAATGGCTTTGCGAGGAAAAGCCCAAATAGTCACTGATGGCGATTAAGCTCTTATCAGTGTAAGCGAGTAGGCGGGTGGCCTCCTCGCTTTTTTTCGTGAGTATGAAATCGGTAAGGGTCATGCTGGTTTCTTCTCTGAACTTTCGGGAAAGATGCGGACGGGAATAATGAAGCTCCCGAGCCAGTTTTTCAGTATCTATTGGTTCGCTTAGATGCCGCTGTACCCATTCAGACACGGCAATTGCCAAAGGGGTTGGCTGAATTCCTTCCCGCAAGCGTGCCACCTGCTCGGTATAGGTAAGGAGCATGTTGATTTGCAAGCGCAGAATGCTCTGCACATCCTGGAGAGCTTCGCAATTGCGGATCAACAAATCGCTTGTAGACAGGGCTTCTTCCACGTTCATTCCGCCACGGATGGCGGAACGGGCGGCCAGGGTAGCGGTGACAATAAAGGTATTTTTGTACTGCCGTAAATGCTCCTGCGCCATCGGTCCGGCATGAACCGCTGGTGCAGCGGCGATCCAAGCTTTTAGAGCATCTGTATCGCCTTTGCGGATCATATTCATCAAGGTTTGTTCAATTGCCAGCGTATTGTGACTTTCCTCATAGATCGTCTGCTCATCGTTGGTCTTTACCGTGGAAGGCGCAATTTGCTTTTCGGCAGGTTCGTTAAGCGCAATATCTTCCAGGGACAGTTTCTCCCCATTCATCACATAATTCAGGGTACACAGGATCTGCTGCAAGCTTTCCAGCGGCATTGGCACCAGAGAACGCATGGCCTGCATGAACTCCTGAGTCGCATCTGCCGGAACATTGCTTAAAAAGGCCAGCTCCCGCAGTTGTTGATCTGTGGCAGGAAGCTGACGGGTTGGCCCCATGATCAGGCGGATATCGTTGCTGCTCACCACGCCATAGAAATAATAACGGGGCGTAATGTAAGTACCTACGTGCTCTTTTAATGCGAACAAGTCTTTTTGAAAGGAAATGATAGGATCATATTTCAAGCCGGAATGATCCACCTTGAAAAGCAATCTGTCCCCCTCGTACAGCCTCACGGGAAAGCCGCACAGGTTGCCAATGGTGCCGCACAGATAGGTAAGATCCATCTTTTTCACACATATCACACCTTCCATTTTCAAGACGATACAATTATACAACTATTATCACAATCATGCAAGACTTTTGGTAAGCGGTTAGTGTACAATAAGATTGACACAAAGATTCGTTCTCTCCATGTAATGCAAGGAGGCATCCCATGGACACTGAAAGCATTCTGAAACAAATGACGCTTGAAGAAAAGGCGGCGCTGGTTTCCGGCACTGACTTCATGTATACCAATCCCATCCCGAGATTGGGGATTCCGTCTCTTTGCATGTCAGACGGCCCTCATGGCCTTCGGAAACAGACAGAAGGCGGAGACAACGGCATCAGCAAAAGTGAACCAGCCACGGCCTTTCCCACTGCCGTGGCCACCGCCTCCGGGTGGAATCCGGATAATCTCAAAAAGATGGGTGCGGCCATCGGTAGAGAATGCCGTCATTATGGTGTGCACACCCTGCTGGGCCCTGGGGTGAACATCAAGCGGAATCCCCTATGCGGGCGGAATTTTGAATATTTTTCCGAGGATCCTCTGTTGGCAGGCGTCATGGGCGCTGCTGAAGTGGAGGGTGTTCAGAGCCAGGGTGTGGGCGTATCGGTGAAGCATTTTGCCATGAACAACAGCGAAAACTATCGTTTCATGGGCATCTCGGTGGCGTCAGAGAATACCATCCGGAATCTGTATCTGAAGCCCTTTGAATATATCGTGAAGCATGCCCATCCCGCCACACTGATGTGTGCTTACAATCAGATCAACGGGGTGTACTGCTCCGAAAACAAGTGGTTGCTTACCGATATTCTTCGCAATGAATGGGGCTTTGACGGTGTGGTGATGACCGACTGGGGCGCGGCGCATGACCGGACAGCCGGGATCAAAGCAGGACTCGACCTGGAAATGCCCGGCGATACTGCCATCTGCCGCCGGCAGATTCTGGACGCAGCACAGGACGGATCACTGCCCATGGCAGACCTGGATCAGGCCTGCCGGAACGTCCTGAAATGGATCGAACAATATGTGAAGCCCGCTGATACGACTCCAGTGGATTGGCAGGCGCATCATGACCTGGCCGGGGAAATTGCCGCCGACTGTGCCGTGCTGATGAAGAACGATGGAACGCTTCCGCTGACGGGCAGAGAAAAGCTGCATATCACAGGCGAGCTTTTTGAAAATATGCGCTACCAGGGCGCGGGCAGCTCCATGATCAACCCGACGCAGGTCACGACGGCGGCGGAAGCCTTCCAACGGCGCGGCATCCGGAGCGTTTCCCTGACGGAGTGCGATACCATCCTTGTCTTCGCCGGGCTGACGGACGAATATGAGTCTGAGGGCTGCGACCGGGAGAATATGCGCCTGCCGGAAAAGCAGCTGAAGATGATCGATGATATGATCGCCACAGGCAAAAAGGTTGTGGTAGTCCTCTTTGGCGGCAGCGTGGTGGAACTTCCCTTCAACGATCGGGTCAGCGCCATTCTGAACATGTTCCTGCCGGGGCAGAACGGCGGCGAAGCCACAGCACAGCTATTATTCGGTGAGAGGAACCCATCCGGTAAGCTGGCGGAAACCTGGCCCATGAAATACGAAGACGTGCCCAGCCATGAAAGCTTTGGGAAAACCTTGCAGGAGGTTTATACGGAGGGGACGGAAGTGGGCTACCGGTATTATCAGAAGCACGGGATAACCGTTCGCTACCCATTCGGCCACGGCCTGAGCTATACTACCTTCACACACAGCGAATGGCAAAAGAATGGAAATACCTATACCCAGACCATCACCAACACCGGTTCCCGCTTCGGAGGTGAGGTGGCGCAGCTCTATGTGGATGGAGAACTGAAAGGCTTCGACAAGGTGTATCTGCAACCCGGCGAAAGCAAAACTGTCACTATCATCGTGGAGGAAAAAGAAGAGAAAGCATGGCCTGACACCTATATCGTTCCGGATTTGCCTAAATCATACCCGATCACACTGGAATCCCGGTTTACTGACCTGCAGCAGTCCTTCATGGGCCGGATCCTGTTCAACGCGGTCTTGTCCGTCGCAAAGAAACAGATGAAGAAAGCGGATAAAATGCCGGATAGCCCGGAAAAGGAAAACGCAAAGAAAGGTGCGCTGTTCTTAAAACGCATTCTGGAAAGCAATTCTCTGCGCTCCATGTCCATGTCCGCCGGGCAGAGCATGCCCTGGCACGTTGCCAACGGCATGATGGAAACGGCGAACGGTCATTTATTCAAAGGAATCAAATGCTTCCTGTCACCCGTGAAAGTACCCAAGCTGCCAAAGGAGGAGAACGCGCAATGAAGCTGCCTGCAAGTCTGGTTCGATCCGATACCGTCACCAAGAAAGAAAAATGGCTGGGCTACCTGCTGGGCCCTGCCGGAGCGCTGCTGCTCAACGCGGTGCTGGCCACCTACCTGAACGTTTATTATACCGACGTGCTGAAGCTGACTCCTTTGTGGGGCGGCGTGTTTCTGACGGTCTTTCCCATCGTGTCCAAGGTGATTGACGCCATCACCAACATCGTCATGGGTCAGGTGATTGACCGGACGCGGACGAAGGAGGGCAAGGCACGGCCCTGGCTGCTGCTGTCCGCGCCATTGGTGACGATTACCGCCATTCTGCTCTTCACCGTGCCCGAGGGCAGCGATACGGTAAAGGCGATTTGGGTGATGATCTCCTACAATCTGTTCTACTCCTTCGCTTACACCATCTTCAACATGAGCCATAACCTGATGGTGCCGCTGTCTACCCGGGACGGCACCGCCCGGGGTGGCCTGAGCGTTTTCAACCAGATCACCACCATCATGATGAGCGGCATATTGGTTGCTCTGGTATTCCCCATGGTGATCATGCCCATGATCGGTGTGGACAAATCCAAGTGGATCACACTCATGTCCATCCTGGCTATCATCGCCCTGCCCTTGACACTGCTGGAATACTTCTTCACCAAAGAGCGGGTGACGGAGGAAAATGCCGGGAAGGAACAGGAGAAAAGCCAGCTCACCTTCAGTCAGCAGATCAGGATCCTCTTCACGGATAAATACATGGTGCTCATGTATGTGTATTTCCTGGTCTACACCATTGGCACCACCCTCAAGAACCTGGGCCTGGTGTACTACTGCAATTATGTGCTGGGAACCTATAACGACGGCATCACCCAGATGCTGGTCTCCGTGATTGGCGGCGTACCCATGGGCATCGGCATTTTCGCCGTATGGCCTCTAGCGAAAAAGTTTGGAAAGCGGAACGTGACCATGGCGGGCTTCATCCTCTACGCCATCGGCAGCCTGATCTGCTGGATGTTCCCGACAAATCTTGTGATTGTTCTCATCGGTCAATTTATCAAAAACATCGGCGGACTGCCCTGCGCCTATGTATTCATGGCTCTGTTTGCGGACTGCCTGGACCATCTCGAGTGGAGAAAGAACATCCGCATGGACGGTGCAGCCATGTCCATCTACAACATCATCGCGGTGGCCATGGTAGGCATCATGACCGGCGTATTCAACTGGATGCTGGCCGGGGCGGGATATGCGGCACCCATCACGGCCGGCAGCGTGGCGGAGGCTTCCTCCTGGCTGGCGGCCAACGGCCAGACCGCCCAGGTGGCCCTGGAAAGCCTGAAGCCCGCAGCGGACGGTGTGCTGACCGTGGCGCTGCAGCAGCCTGATTCCGTCAACTGGGTGATCTCCTTCGCCTTCGTGGGGCTGGAGGTATTCACCGGCATCATCCTGGCGGTGATCCTGTGGTTCATCAACGTGGAGAAGAGCATCGCAAAAGAGCAGGAAGAGATCAAATCGAGGAAAGCATGAGAAAAGTGATGATGATTGTTCTTGCTGCTGTGCTGATTGTCCTGTGGCTGGTTTTCTGCGGCTTTCAATGGAGCTGGGGGCCGTTCTCAGGCCTTCATGATCTGAAAACACGGAGCCTGCCGGGCAACGCGTCCGCATATGCCCCAGAGCATGTTGAAACGCTGCCGGAGAGCCCGCTGAAGGGGAAGCACATCCTGTATCTTGGATCCTCCGTGACCTTCGGCGCGGCGGCCCAGGGCATCTCTTTTGCCGATTATATCACCCGGCACAACGGATCAGTGATGACCAAAGAGGCTGTATCCGGTACGACGCTGGTGGATTCCGGTCCGGACTCCTATGTCGCACGCCTGAAGCGCCTTGACCCCGGCCTGCGCCCCGATCTGGTCGTCTGCCAGCTGTCCACCAACGATGCGACGCAGCGGAAACCGCTGGGCGGGATTTCCGAAACAGGGGCCTTTGACACCCGGACAGTGGCGGGGGCCATAGAATTCATCATCCAATATGTGCAGAATACCTGGCATTGTCCCATTGTCTTCTATACCAATCCCAGATACGACAGCGATGCTTACCGAAAGATGGTCGATCTGCTGCTGCAGATTGCTGAAAAATGGGATGTACCCGTGATAGACTTGTGGAACGATGCCGCGTTCAACGCTGTCTCCGAAGAGAAGCGCGCCCTGTGGATGGCAGATCCCATCCACCCCACGCAGGCCGGCTATCTGGAGTGGTGGACACCGTATATGGAGACCACGCTGTACCGCATCGTCGGGGAATGACATTCGAACGGAGGAGAAATCGACATGATTGCGATCCGCCTGAGAACAGAGTATCTGCGCGATCCGCTGGGCATAGACCTGCAGCACCCCCGTACCTTCTGGAACTGCGAGGGCGGTATTCGCCAGACTGCGTACCAGATCGTCTGCGATCAGTGGGACAGCGGCAAGGTCGCGTCCTCCTCGATGCACGCGGACTATCCGATGCTCCTTTCCGACAGGGAGCGGGTGGCGTGGAAGGTGCGCCTGTGGGACGAGAACGATACGCCTGGCGAGTGGAGTGAGCCCGCCAGCTTTGAAATGGGCATCAGCCAGTGGGACGCTTCCTGGATTACCGGCAATTACAGCGTGAACAAGAAGCAGCGCTATCCCGTGGATTGCTTCCGGAAGGCGTTCTCTGTGGAGAAGGTCCGGAAAGCCCGGCTGTATATCACCGCCTGCGGATTGTATGAGGCCATGCTGAATGGGCATCGGGTTGGTGATTTCATCCTGGCTCCCGGCATTACCGATTACAACAAGCGCATTCAGTATCAAACCTATGATGTGACAGATCTACTGATCGAGGGTGAAAATGTACTGACCGTGCAGCTGGCGGACGGCTGGTATCGGGGCAGTGTGGGAGCCTGGGGCCTGAAAAACCAATACGGCTCGGAAACCGCCCTGCTGTGCCAGCTGGAAATCACCGGTGTTGACGGAAAGACACAGACCATCTGCACGGACGAAACGTGGGATTGGAGCAATGACGGCCCCATCCGCTTTGCGGACAACAAGGACGGCGAAATTGTGGACGCCGGTCGGGAACCGAGCTACAGCGGGAAAGCAAAGCTTACTTCTCGCGCAGTTATTCCATCCGCGTCCAATAATGTGCCCGTCCGGGAGCATGAGCGATTTACGCCCCAGATGATTCATACACCCAGCGGGAAAACGGTGCTGGATTTCGGCCAGAATATTGCCGGTTATGTCTCTTTCCGGGTGCAGGCCAAGCAGGGGCAGAAGATCACGCTAACCCATGGGGAAATGCTGGACAGCCAAGGCGAATTGACCCTGAGGAACATCCAATGCAGCAATAAGAAAATCACCACGCCCTTGCAGTGCATCGAATACACCTGCCGGGAGGGCCTCGATGAATACAAGCCCCGCTTCTGCATTTTCGGTTTTCAGTTTGTGCAGGTGGACGGCGATATCGAAGTCAGGCCCGAGGACTTTGAAGCGATCGCCGTATATTCTGATATGGAGGACACGTTGTCCTTTGACAGCTCTAATATGCTTCTAAACCGCTTCGTCTCCTGCACCCGCTGGAGTATGAAGAACAACTCCGCCGACCTGCCCACTGACTGTCCCACCCGGGAGAGGCATGGCTGGACCGGAGACGCACAGATCTTTTTCGGCACGGCGGCCTATCTGTTCGATTATGCTTCCTTTTCCAGGAAGTTCCTGAATGACATGTACGACTGGCAGCGGAAGGACGGCTGTCTGCCCCAGATTGCCCCGGCTGGCGGCGTAGACTTTTACATGAACACCATGAACGGCTCTGTGGGCTGGGCGGATGCGGGCGTGATCATCCCGTACCGTTTCTGGAAACAGTATGGGGACAAGCGCATCCTGACCCGGTATTATCCCGGCATGAAGAAGTACGCCCAGTTTATGATGAAGCGCTGCGGCAGGCTGGGCCTGCTGGCCAAACCTCTGAGACTACATGGGGACAACAGGAAATATGCCGTCAACGCGGGTCAAAGCTATGGCGAATGGGCCGAGCCTGCCGAGGTGCATCCCAATAAATGGACGGACATGGCAGCTCCCCATCCCGAAGTATCCACCGCTTACACCGTCTATGTGATGGGCCTGATGGCTGAAATTGCCGAGCATCTGGGAAAAGCAGAGGACGCAGCGCTGTACCGCCAATACGAATCCGGCTGCAAAAAAGCCTATCAGGAGCTGGTTGAAAAGCCGGATTTCTCCCTGGACACGGATCGACAGGCTGCGCTGGTTCGCCCGTTATATATGAACCTGCTGGATGAAAAGCAAACGGAATTTGCAAAGCATCGTCTGCTCCAAGCTGTGAAAAACTATCGTTACCGGGTAGGCACCGGCTTCCTGTCCACACCGCTGATCCTGGATGTGCTGGACGATATAGATTTGGAAGCGGCCTACAGGATGCTGGAAAACGAGGAAATGCCCGGCTGGCTGTTCATGCCAAGGGCAGGCGCTACCACTGTGTGGGAAAGCTGGGAAGGTACCCAGGCACAGGGCGGCATCGCTTCCCTGGATCACTATTCCAAGGGCGCTGTGCTGGAGTGGGTGTTCCGGGTCATGTGCGGCGTGCAGATGGATGGAGAAAACCATTTTCTCATTGTTCCCCGTCCGGGCGGTCACTTTGAATACGCTGGCGTGAAATACGACAGCATATTCGGCCAGGTGGAAAGCAGCTGGAAGCGCATAGCGGGTAAAACAGTTTATACCTTCTCCATCCCTGCTAATTGTACAACTACGGTGATCCTGCCTGGACGGGAAGCTCAGGAGTTGATGGCTGGTGTTTATCATATGGAAGTGTAAGGAGGAGCAGCATGAAGGTTTGTATGATCGGCGGAACGGGTTTGCTGGGCAGCGAAGGAGCCAGGGAGCTGATTGCACGGGGGCATCAGGTAAAAGCAATTGCACTGCCACCGCTGCCGCAGGGTGCCGTACTGCCGCCTGAAATGGAGATCACTTACGGCAATTGTCTGGAAATGACCGACGATGAAGTCCGGGATATGTTTACCGGCTGCGAAGGCTTCGTGTTCGCCGCCGGCGTGGATGAGCGGGTGGAAGGCCCGGCACCCATCTATGATCTGTTCAAAAAGTACAACATTGATTCCCTGAACCGTTTGTTGCGCATCGCCAAAGAATGCGGCGTCAGGCACACTGTCGTGCTCGGCTCCTACTTCTCCTATTTTGCCAAGGAATGGCCGCAAATGCGGCTGACGGAATTCCATCCCTATATCCGAAGCCGTATCGACCAGGAGGAGATGGCACTTGGTTATGCCGGACCGGATTTTGACGTCGCGATCCTGGAACTGCCTTATATCTTCGGAACACAGCCTGGACGCAAGCCCGTATGGGTATTCCTGGTGGAAAACATCCGTTCCATGAAGGGCGTCACCATGTGGCCCAAGGGCGGCTCCACCATGGTAACGGTAAAACAGGTAGGTCAGGCCATTGCCGGCGCGATGGAAAGAAATCATGGCGGAAACTGTTATCCCATCGGCTGGTACAATCTGACCTGGAAGGAAATGCTGCGGATCTGCCATAAATACCTGGGCTGTCCGGAGAAGAAGATCGTGACGATTCCCAACTGGATGTATGCAATCGGCGGAAGGAAACTTAAAAAGGAACAGCAGCAAAAGGGCATCGAGGGTGGATTGGATATGGTGAAGTTTACTGATCTGCAGTGCTCCAACCAGTTCATCGACAAGAGCCTGGGCTGTGTGCCCCTGGGGGTAACGGAGGACAATATCGACGCTGCCATCGGCGATTCTATCCGGTTGTGCGTGGATATTCTGGACGGAAAAGCCAAGAACATCGTTGCCATGAAGGGAGAATGAGCATGAAAACGGTTTTCATGACCGGCGCGGGCGGCGGCATGGGGTTTGAAAGCTTCAGGCAAATGCTGCCTGACATTGGGGAAAAGTATCACGTTACACTGCTCCTTCGGGATTCTGAAAAGAACAGGAACCTGTTCGATCCGTACAAGAGCCAGGTAGGACTTCGCATCGTCTGGGGCGATCTGACCAACAAAAAAGATGTGGCAGCCTGTACGGAGGACGCGGATATTGTACTGCATATCGCCGCGTTCGTCTCTCCCGCCGCCGATTATTACCCGGACAAGGCCATGAAAAACAATTATGGCTCTACCAGGAACATAATCGAAGCGATTCAGCAGCAGGGCCGGAATGATCTCACCAAATTCGTATACATCGGCACGGTGGCTGAGACCGGCGACCGGATGCCACCCATCCATTGGGGCCGGGTCGGCGATCCCATTAAGCCCAGCATGTTTGACTATTACGCTGTATCCAAAGTAGCCGCGGAGCGCTATGTCATTGAAAGCGGCCTGAAATACTGGGTCAGCCTGCGGCAAACGGGCATCATTGGCCCGGCCATGGCGAAGATCCGGGACGCAATTCAGTTCCACAACTGCCTGGACAACGTGCTGGAGTATTGTTCAGACCGGGACTCCGGCAAAGCCATGCGCAACCTGTGCGCCTTTGACGCGGAGGGAACCTTGCCGGAGGATTTCTGGGGCCATATTTACAACATCGGCGGCGGAGAAAGCTGCCGGGTGGATACTTTTACCATGTATCAAAAGATGTACGGGGAAATGGGCTTCACTTCTCTTGATCCCGTGATCGATCCCCGTTATACCGCCACCCGGAATTTCCATGGCCATTATTATCTGGATTCAGACAAGCTGGAAAACTACCTTCATTTCCGTTCGGACAGCATGCAGTATTTCTATGACGCATACCTGAATGAAGTGAAATCGGTCAAGGGTATGGCGCGCGTGATCTGCAAACTGCCCGGTGGCCAGAAGCTGATGGGCAGCATCATCAAGAGTACCTTCAAGAAGATGATGATGAGCGAGCACGGCACCATGCATTTTATCAAAGACAATGTAGAGGATCACATCGACGCCTACTGGGGCAGCAAAAAAGCCTGGGAAGCGCTGCCCAAAAAAGTCAGTCAGATGAAGCATTTTACTGATTGGAATACGGTTATGCCGATCGATCATGGTTATGATGAGAGCAAGCCTGAAAGCGAATTGACGCTTGAGGACGTGCAGGGCGCAGCCAGATTCCGGGGCGGCGCGTGCTTGTCTGATACCATGAAGAAAGGTGACTTGAAATCCAAACTGCAATTTCGCTGCGCTTTCGGCCACACCTTTGAAGCCAGTCCCAGGCTGATATTGGAAGGGGGCCATTGGTGCCCGGAATGCGAGCGGAAGAGCTGGAACTACGGAGCGAGGGCGAAGGTCGATCCTTTCTTCGCGCAGGTATGGAACCCTTTGCATAGCCCGGACGAAATGCGGGAGTATCCAAAACAGGTTACTGAATTGGACGTATGATCCACTCAGAATAAAAAAGGAGGTTTACCTATGAAAAAGGCACTTGCTGTTCTGCTGACCCTCTCGCTGCTGCTGATGGCCGTTCCGGGCTTTGCGGAAGAACCGGCTGCAACTCTCACCGTCACCTTCGATCTGAATACTACCCCTGATACAACCGACAATGAAACCTATATCTATACTGCCACCGGCTATAACGAATACTGGCAGCCTGTTACCGAGGAAAAGGAAGCGGTATTTACCACCGAGGACGGCGTGCTGGCTGTCGATCTTCCGGTTCCCACTCGGGAAGGCTGGTATTTCGCAGGATGGCAGACCCGGCCTGTAGTCACTGCCGATGATCTGATTAATGGTGTTTCGCCTTATCTTTGGATGCCCGGCCACAAGGCCAGCGCATTTGGTCAGGCCATGCAGGCGGAGGATGAAGTCATTGACCTGAATCCGTTTGCCGATGAGAACAGCAAGGTTCGTCTGTATGCCCGCTGGGTACAGCTGACACCCATCGACAGCCCAGAAGGGCTGCAGGCCATGGCCAACGATCTGTACGGTGCGTATGAACTGACCGCTGATATTGAAATGACGGATACCTTTATCCCGGTAGGCTGCTATTTCAACAACTATGAGCTGTTTGAAACAGCCTGGTGGACTTACGCTTTCCGGGGCACACTGATAGGCAACGGACATACCATCAGCGGGCTCAAGCTGCAAGGCGCTGTACGGGATATTGCCGGTTATGTGGATACCCCTGTATGGCATAATGACGGTGTAACCTGCGATGGTACGGTAGGCCTGTTCGGGGCAGTAGCCGGAGCAAATCTGAGCGGCTTCACCCTGAAGGATGCAGTCATTGATGTTGCCGGCGAATATGCATATGACGGCGGATACTGCTATGTTGGCACTGTAGCGGCCTTTGACATGGCTTCCACCCTTTCGGATATCCATGTAGAGAATGTAACGATCAACGTGGAAGACACAGAAGTCCATGCAGAGGTCCGGGATTCCGCCTATGTGTCCGTGGCCGGGCTGGAAGGCGGCGGCTGGAACAGCACTGTGCAGAACTGCTCTGTCAGCGGCACTGTTTCGCTGGATGTCCGCACTGAAAAGAGCCATGGAGGCTCTGTGTACCTGGGTGGCATGATCGCAGAGAATTACGCGAATATCTCCGGGTGCAAAGTAGATCAAATCACTTTGCGTCTCAACCATCAGGATGTTTCCCTGGCCGCGGAAGATACCGCGTTAAGTGTGAGTGTGGGCGGTCTGGGCGCTTCCAACACTTCGACGACCAATTGTGATGTGAATGCTATGATCGAAGTCAGTGTTGAAAAGCCTGTGGGCGAAGCCGTTGTCGCTGTGGGCGGCCTGGCCGGGTCCCAGTATTATATGACGGCTGAAAAGAACAACGTTCAGACGGAAATCCAGATGAACAACAAACTCGATGCCGAAAAGGGCATTGAAAGCGTCGGCAGCGTTGCCGGTCAGCTGGATGCATTTTGGGCCTTGCAGATCCTGCAATATACACCAGTCGCTGCCTGCGGTACCAGCGGAAATACTGCCCAGGCTACTTGCAACGGTGATCCTGTTGGGACTGTGATTGGCAAAGTGCCTATGCTGGATGGTCAGCCTTTGGGTTGGATCAATAACGGTGAGTACCAGATCGCTGAGGGGTATACTGCTCCTTCCAATGTGGAGGCTGTAATCGAAGCCTACGGAAGCCCTGTTCCTCAGGAAGCAATGATGCAGGGCATCATCTGGATTCAGGCTGACTAAGCCTGGGAAGATCTTTCTCTTATTAAGCGGTAGATCAATCAGACCGAGCATATGATTACAGATGCCGGAAAGTGGCTTGAAATAAGCACTTCCCGGCATCTTTCTTCTTTAATGACTGGCTGGGTTTCTGCGCCATCTAACGATTCTGCTAACAACTGTTGCTTTTATTGGCAGCAAGCCATTTTTCTGCCTGCCACATTTCAGGCGGGCGATGACCAATCTCCATCCAAAGTGGCAGTAATGGCGGGAAAAGGCTCTACACAACGACTCTGTGCATCTTCAAGGTATGAAGGATGTACAGAATCCGGATCTCTAATTGTTAGATTGCAAACGCCACAGCGTGTAGACAAAGAAATGATCTGCAACTATTCGCGGAAAACTCAGCTAACAAAAGTGGCAGACTCAAATCTTTCTGCTGGTTCTACGATGCCTTCCACTTTATGGAGGGACAAAACACAGATCTGGATTACGGAAAACGCCTTAGAAAATATGCAATGAATATTCATTCATGACTGGACAGCAATTTGCCGCATTACGGGGATAAATAATGATGATTTCATCACGTCCAGCTAACGATTTGGCGGTAGATGTGAAAGTCGAACACGCCGCCTTTGTTAGCTGTGCTAACACCCAGCTAACAGCACTGGGGGAAAACGGGGGTATTTTGAAGGAAAATGCGAACAGTGAAAAACGTTAGAAACCCAGCAATGGCAAGGCTTAAAGGCACTTCAGGGAACAGCAAAGGCGAACACTTTTTCGATCTCCTAAGCGACAGGCCGTGGGTTCGAATCCCGCCGGGATCACCAAAAATGCCTGAATTTGGAAGCAAAAGCTGCAAACAGCGGTCTGCTAACAAAAGCGGGCGTTTTTCTTTTTTCGGGGGTTTCCCAGCTAACAGAAATCGAAGGGCTGTTAGCAGATTTCTAACAGAATTCCTCTCCAGCTAACGCGCCAGACTGGCAGATGGCTGACTGCCAGCTAATTTTGGCGGATATTTCTGCTAAAATAGTTCTGCGTTGACCAAATTCGCTGCTAATATCGTCATGGACAAAGCTTGGAGCAATGAAAAGTGTCTTAGGATACGATGCAAGTACTAATTGTCTTTGCTTTAGTGATTCATCAAAAGGCTTGTATATGCGAGCAATTCCATCAACAGAAGAACTGGTTCGCATGGGGCAAATGATTTTAGAATAAATGAATAATTCAACAAAGCGCAATAAAGGCTTTCTGGACTACCGCCAAATTTCTTCCTGCTAATCAAAAAGTGGGCGTCGCGTACTTTTGGACTACCGCCAAAATTAGCTCCTGCTAACGGCCAGCTAATTTTGGGCCGGATTTACGGGGTATATTGGGCGTTTTTCGGAGGATATGCGAACACCCACGAGCCGTTAGAAACGTAGTAATACTGGGGTTTCCCGGCGCTTGGAAGGAAAGCGTAGGCGAACGCTGGCCGCTTCTCCTAAGCGATAGGCCGTGGGTTTGAATCGCGCCGGGATCGCCATTTTGCCTACCAGATTCGACATTTTCGCTTAAAAAGCGATTGTTAAGCTGGTAGGTTTTTTCTTCTTCAGGACACTATGGAAGACAAGAAAACTGCTAACAGGAGATTGCCCCTGTTAGCAGTTTTCTAATTTTTCAGCCCGATTTCTAATCGCCCTTCTCGGATGCCCCTTCTTCGGCGTCTAATTTTTTCGGACGGTCAGGCTAAAAATGGCGGACGATGCGAACGGCATTTTCACAGAACCGAAAAATCATGTGAGAATGAGAATGCTTTTAGCGCTCTGCAGAAGATTATCAGGAGGATAATTCGCTGGTTCTTATCTCATCAGAAATCAATAATCTGCTAACTCGAAGGGCCGGTTGATTAGCAAGCATTGAAGCGATTTGTTAGCTCTGCTAAATCCTACCGCCAGATTTAGCAAGAAGGCTTTTCAAGGTGCTATTTTGGGATGATATGAATCTGTATGAAGACGGCTTTGCTCGTATGTCCCAGTCCATTGATGGCAATGGCGTTCGCTTCTATTACTATGGCTATTGGACCAACATGGATAATGAAGAAATCTTCCTGGCTTTCACCTGCTACAGCTATGAAGGCGCAACTGTGGAAGGCACTGTGACCCATGGCGATGTATGCACTGTTGACTATTCCTACGATCTGGTGGAAGAAGAAAACGCCTTCACCTTTGGCTTGAATTTCTGCCTGGGCTTTGCCGACGGTGGTCAGTATGTGCGTTCGATGACTGTGACCGACGATGGCGCTGTAGCCTTTGAAACGGAAGAAGCCTGGCTAGCTGACGCTGCCGCTTACTGGGGCGCTGCGAAATAAT
>CAMJPQ010000040.1 GCA_946407745.1 uncultured Clostridia bacterium | reverse complement strand
GGTAGCCGGTCTCCTTTGCCCTCTGTCCAATGCTATTATCTAAATGACATTGGCTTTCACGGAGGACTTTCCATGGATATACAGGCCTACATGACCCGGGGCGTGGAGCGGGTCGTCAGGGACGCGCTGCGGGCGACGCTTCGCAACCCAAAGGAGAGCGCCTATATGCTCAGATTCTCTGCCGCCGCAAAGGCGGCTTCCAGAACGCGTGAGCAGTACGAGCGGGAAGGCCTGCATGTGCCGCCCTTCCTCATCGCCAGCATCACCAGCCAGTGCAACCTGCACTGCGCCGGCTGCTACAGCCGCTGCAACCACGCCACGGCGGACACTGCCCCTGTGCGGCAGCTGACCGGCGCCCAGTGGCGCGGCATTTTTGAGGAAGCCGAGGCGCTCGGCGTGAGCTTTATCCTGCTGGCCGGCGGCGAGCCCCTGCTGCGGCGCGACGTGATCGAGGCGGCCGGAGAGCTGCCCGGCATTATCTTCCCGATCTTCACCAACGGCACCTTCATGGATGAAGCGTATTTCCGCATCTTTGACCGGTGCCGGAACCTGCTGCCCGTCATGAGCATTGAGGGGGAGAAAAGGATCACCGATCAGCGGCGCGGCGAGGGCGTGTACGACCAGCTGGTGCGGAATATGGACGAGTGCCAGCGGCGCGGGCTGATTTTCGGCGCGTCTGTGACGGTTACCACGGAGAACCTGCACGAGGTGACCTCCGAGGCCTTCCTGGGCAGCCTGGCAAAGAAGGGCTGTAAGGCCGTGATCTTCGTCGAGTTTGTGCCCGTGACAGAAGAGAGCAGGCACCTGGCGCCGGGAGACGCCGAGCGGGCCTGTCTCCAGGGCGAAATAGAGCGCCTGCGCGCCGTCAACGAGGATATGGTGTACATCTCCTTCCCCGGTGACGAAAAGAGCTCCGGCGGCTGCCTGGCGGCAGGGCGCGGCTTCTTCCACATCAATTCGCACGGCGGCGCCGAGCCCTGCCCCTTTTCTCCTTACTCGGACATCAACGTGCGGGACACCTCCCTGCGGGAGGCGCTCGCCTCGCCGCTGTTCCGCCAGCTGCGCGATGGCGGTTATCTGCTGGAGGACCACGCCGGCGGCTGCGTGCTGTATGAGCGGCGCGCCGATGTGGAGCGGCTGATTTCCTCCGCCGCGCACTGATTGCAACGGCTGTAAGGCTGCTTGACAGCCTTCTGTATATTACTCAAACCCGGTTTTTCACAGTAAAAAGAGGAGGCATTCCAATGAGCATTTATGACTACACTGTGCCCACCCCCAAGGGGGAGGAGCTTTCCCTGCGCGACTACGAGGGCAAGGTGCTGCTGATTGTCAACACCGCCACCGGCTGCGGCTTCACCCCCCACTACAAGGACCTGGAGGAGCTCTACGAAAAGTTCCATGACCAGGGGCTGGAAATCATCGACGTGCCCTGCAACCAGTTTGCCGGCCAGACCCCCGGCACGGATGACGAGATCCACGAATTCTGCACGCTGAAGTACAACACACAGTTCCCGCAGATGAAAAAGAGCGATGTGAACGGTGAAAACGCGCTGCCGCTGTTCACCTACCTCAAGAGCCAGAAGGGCTTCGGCGGCTTCAAGGGGGCGATGGCCATCCCCATGAACCTGATGCTCAAGAAGATCGACAAGGACTACAAGAACAATCCCGACATCAAGTGGAACTTCACCAAGTTTGTCGTCAACCGCTCCGGCGAGGTGGTTGCCCGCTTCGAGCCTACCGACAGCATGAAGGAGGTTGCCGACTGCGTAGCCAGTCTGATCTGAGCCATGGACACGCTGACCGAACAGAGCCTGCGCCTTGAAAACCAGCTGTGCTTCCCGCTGTACACGGCCGCCCGGCTGGTCACAGGCAGCTATACCCCGTTTCTCAAGCCGCTCGGCCTGACCTATACCCAGTACGTGGCCATGATGACGCTGTGGGCAGAGGACGGGCTGACTGTGGGCGAAATCGGCGCTCTTCTCCATCTGGATTCCGGCACGCTGACACCGCTGCTCAAGCGGCTTGAGCAGCACGGCTATGTGCGCCGCTCCCGCAGCGAGGAGGATGAGCGCGTAGTGCGCATTTTCCTGACGGATGACGGCAGGGCGCTGCAGGAAAAGTGCGCCGCCGTGCCGCTGAAGGCCGGAGAGTGCCTGCGCCTTACCCCACAGGAGGCAATGCAGCTGTATTCCCTGCTGTACAAGCTGATTGACGGCTACAAGGCCTGATACGCGGCCCTTTTCCCCGGCGCTGCCGGGGATTTTTCCATGTGCGCAGTGCCCATTTTCTGGAAACACCAAAAGAACAATTCCAGCTATTGACATTTCTGGCAGTATCCGCTACACTTCAGCTACACCGTAGAGGAAGAGTGAGTAAACCCGGATACCTTCTCCAAAGAGAGCCGCGGGCGGTGTGATCGCGGTGTGAGGGCCTGGGCCGAATGGACTTCTGAGGGCGAGCAGAAAGCGCATTGTGAGTATGCGAGACGGAGTGGGCGCTCCGTGATCAAGGGCCGGCGTATGCAAGTACGCGCAGAGGGGGTGCGCATCAGCGCACCAAGCCGGGTGGCACCGCAGGATTATTCATCCTGTCCCAGCAGAAACAGCTTGGGACAGGTTTTTTCTGTCCCGAAGGGAAGGAGATGATTCTCACGGGCAGCAAGATCGTCATTCTCGGCGCGGGCCATGTCGGCTCGCACGCGGCGAGGGCCCTGGCGGAGCGGCGCGTTGCGGAGTCCATCGTACTGGTGGACATCGTCGCGGAAAAGGCCGCAGCACAGGCGGCGGACATTGCGGATGCCCTGTCATGGCCGCCCAACCCCGTCGCCGTGCGCAGCGGCAGCTATGCCGACTGCGAGGACGCGGACATCACCGTGGTGGCCATCGGCAAGCCCCGCGAGCCCGGGCAGACCAGGCTGGATCTGCTGGGGGATTCCGTCCGCATGGTGCATGAGCTGACCGATACGCTGCGCGCCCACCGGCCGGGAGGGCTGGTGATCAGCATCACCAATCCCTGCGACATCATCGCGGACTGTGTGCGCCGCGGGTTGGGCATGGACAGAAGCCGGGTTTTCGGCACAGGCACCCTGCTGGACACCGCCAGGCTGCGCCGTGTGCTGTCTGAGCAGACAGGCGCGGCGCGGCGGGACATAGAAGCCTGGGTGCTGGGCGAGCACGGAGATTCATCCATGATACCATACTCCTGCCTGCGTATCTGCGGAAAGCCTGCCGCGGAGGCACCTGGCTTTGACCCTGCGTCCGCGCTGGAGCGCACGCACGGCATCGGTATGGACATCATCGAGGGAAAAGGCTCCACAGAGTTTGGCATCGGCCAGTCACTGGCGTGGCTGGCGGAGCGCATCCTCAGCGGAGTGGAAGCCATTCTCCCACTCTCCGCCCTGCTGGAGGGCGAATACGGACTCAAAGGTATACACTGCGGCGTGCCGTGCAGAATCGACAGGCACGGCATCCGCGAAATCGTTACCCTGCCCCTGACCGGGGATGAAATGACCGCACTGAAAGCCTCTGCCACCGTGCTGGAGCGCTATACCCGCATGGCTGAGGCGCTGCTGAATGATTGAAGGAGGATCAACCCATGCTGAAGCGTATTCTTTCCGTTGCCATAGCGCTCTGCTTCGTTCTTTCCCTGACCGCCGCCCTGGCGGAATCCCCCATCCGTGTAGCTGTTGTGCAGCCCCTGACCCACACCTCGCTGAACCAGATCAGGGACACCATTGTGTCTGAGCTGGAGGCCTCCGGCATCGAATTTGAAATTGTGACCCGCAACGCCGAGGGCGACGGCTCCGCGCTGGCTACCATCCTTGAAAACATCCGGACCGACGGTGTGGACATTCTTGTGCCCATCGCCACCAATACAGCCCAGTCCGCAAAAACCGTGTTCGAGGACGCCGGCGTACCCGTGGTGTTCGCTGCCGTGTCCGACCCTGTAGCCGCCGGACTGACCGGCGATGACAGCGGCTTTATCACCGGCGTGTCCAACAACATCCCGGCCGCCGAGATTGTTCGCCTGATCGCAGACTTCATCCCGGATTACAAAAAGATCGGCTTCCTGTACACCTCCTCCGAAACGAACTCCGTTTCCACCATCAACGCGGCCAAGGCCTACTGCGACGAAAACGGCATCGCCTACGAGGAGCAGTCCATCGCCAACCTGGCCGAGCTGCAGACCGCCGCGGAGTCCCTGATCTCCAAGGGTGTGGACGTGCTGTATACCGGCAATGACAACTCCATCGCTTCCGCCATGTCCACCTACACCGACGTGGCCTACGAGCACGGCATCCCCGTGTTCTGCGGCGCGGATTCCATGGTGGCTGACGGCGGCTTTGCCACCATCGGCGTGGACTATGTGCAGCTGGGCCGCCAGGTGGCCGCGCTCGTGGTCCGTCTCTGCGGCGGCGAGCAGCCGGAGGATATCCCCTACGAAACCCTCACCGACTATGCCCGCTTTGTGAACCTGCAGGCGGCTGACCGTATCGGCATGACCATCTCCGACGACATACTGGCGCTGTACAACGTGCTGGTGGAGGCGGACGGCACAAACCACTTCGGTGAGTGAGTCCCTGTCTCTCCTTCCACTCCCCGGTTTCGCGGGAAGGGGAAGGAAGTATTGCTCAGGGGAAGCTTTCCGCGGGAAAGCTTCCCCTGCATCCCGTAAAGCGCCGCTGCGCGGCGCCGCCCCAGGCCCATCCATTCGGGGCATGAGTCAGCGCATCAGCGCTGACGGATGAGGCTATTTCACGAAAGGCACTCGATCAACATGACGATACTGACGCTGCTGCTCTCCGCACTCAGCCAGGGCATGATCTACGCCCCGATGGCGCTGGGCGTGTTTATCGCCTTCCGCGTGCTGAACACACCCGATTTGACCATTGACGGCAGTTTTGTGGCCGGCATGTGCACCTGCGCCGTGGTCAACATTGCCGGCTATCCTGTGCTGGCGCTCCTGTGCGGGGCACTGGCAGGGGCACTGGCCGGCCTGGTGACCGGCCTTTTACAGACCAGGCTGCGCATCAACGCCATTCTCTCCGGCATACTGACCATGACAGGGCTGTATACCATCAACTTCATAACGCTGGGCGGCCAGAGCAATCTGTACCTGCAGCGGACCGAGCTGAACAGCGTGGGCGTGGAGACAAAGGTGTCCACCGATACAATCTACAAATCCTTCCGCAGCTGGCTGATCGCCCTCACAGGCGACAAAGGGCTTGATACAAACCTCAGCGCCCTGATCGTCACGAGCCTGATCGTTCTGCTGGTTGCTGCGGCGCTGTGCGTGTTTTTCCGCACCCGCGCGGGTATCGCCATCCGCGCCACCGGCGACAACGAGGAGATGGTCCGCTCCTCCTCCATCAACGCGGACCGGTCGAGGGTTGTCGGCATCATGCTGTCCAACGCCATGGTGGCGCTCTCAGGCGCGCTGCTGTGCGAGCAGCAGCGGTATGCCGACCTGAACTTCGGCAGCGGCATGCTGGTGGTGGGTCTGGCCTCGGTCATCATCGGCCAGGTGTTTTTCGGGAAGCGCGGCGTGACGGCTGGGCTCATTTCCGCGGTGGCGGGCAGCCTGGTCTACCGGGTCATCCTGCAGGTGGCCTACCGGGTGGACATGCCCTCCTACGCGGTAAAGCTGCTTTCCGCCGTAATTGTGGTGCTGGCGCTGACACTGCCGCTGGTGAAGCGGCTGATTTCAGAGCGCCGGGCCGAACGGGAGGGGGCTGTGCAATGAGTGCGCTGGAGCTTCGGTCGCTGCGCAAGGTATTTGAGCGCGGCACTCCCAATGCAAAAACCGCCCTGGATTCCTTCAGCCTGTCGGTTGCCGACGGCGAGTTTATCACGCTGCTGGGCTCCAACGGCGCGGGCAAATCAACCCTTTTCAACGCGATACTTGGCAAGTTCCGCCTTGACAGCGGGCAGGTGATACTGGACGGTGAGGACATTACCCACTGGAAGGACTATGCCCGCGCGCTGCACATCGGCTGCCTCTACCAGGACCCCATGCGCGGCACCGCGCCGAACATGACCATCGAGGAAAACCTCGCCCTGGCCTACACGCGCAAGGCGCACCGCTCCTTCTTCGCGGTCAACCGGCGGGACAGCGCCTATTTCCGCGAGCTGCTGTCCCGGCTGCATCTCGGGCTGGAGGACAGGATGAAAACCAAGATGGGCCTGCTCTCCGGCGGGCAGCGCCAGGCTGCCTCCCTGCTGATGGCCACCATCGCCGAGCCGAAGCTGCTGCTGCTGGACGAGCATACCGCCGCCCTGGATCCGGGCACGGCGGAAAAGGTGCTGGAGCTGACGCGCCAGGTCGTTGCGGAGCGAAAGCTGACCTGCATGATGATTACCCACAACATGCGCTCCGCGCTCGAGCTGGGCAGCCGGACCATACTGATGGACAGCGGCCGCCTGGTGCTGGATGTTTCCGGCGGGGAGCGAGCGCGCATGACGGTGGAAGACCTGCTGAAGCGCTTTTCCGAGAACGCCGGAAGGCAGCTGGACAGCGACCGTATCCTGCTGTCCGGGGCCAAGGGGCAGTAAAAGCGCAGCACTCTTCAGCGTTACGCTGCGTGTCCTGCAGGCCGCCAGGGGGCAGCCAGCCCCTGACTGCAGCCGTATCGGCCGGAACCGCAAATCAGCCAAGGAGCTGAATCGCAGCGTAAATGCAGTAAAAAAACAGTCCGGAAGCTTGACAGGTCCGATCTGGTATATTATACTCCCAGTATAACCTGCGATGGAGAAGAGTAGCTCCCCCGCAGCACGGCAAAGGGAGCCGCTGACAGTGAGACGGCGGCGCGTGCGGAGGGCGTGAATGGGCTCCTGAGGGCACTCCGAAAGAGGCATCGAGTAGGAAGTGACGGGAAACCGCACCCGTTATCCAGGCGGCGCATATCATGTGTATGCGGATGAGCGCGCCCGCTAGGGCGAAGCTGAGTGGCACCACGGAATAACCGCCTCAGCGCACAGTGTTTTGTGCGCTGGGGCGTTTCTTCGTTTTCCGGCTGTACGGCCGCAGCCGGAAGGGAAAACCACCATCTGCACACAGGTTGATCCCGCGGAGGAAGGGTCCTCTGCAAGTATCTGTTTAACCTGAGTGATTTTGAAAGGAGTTCCCCCATGAAAAAGATCATCGCATTGGTTCTCTGCCTCGCACTGGCGCTCAGCCTGACCGCCGTTTCCACCGCCGAGGGCAAAACCGCCTACAAGATCGGCATCTGCAACTTTGTGGACGACGCTTCCCTCAACCAGATTGTTGAAAACATCCGCGCCAGCCTGGCCGACATTGAGCAGGAGCGCGGCGTGACCATTGAAATCCTTTACGACAACTGCAATGCCGACGCCAACGTGATGAACCAGATCATCGCGAATTTCATTGCCGACGACGTGGACCTGATGGTGGGCGTGGCCACCCCGGTGGCCATGGCTATGCAGTCCCTGACGGAGGACAGCCAGACTCCTGTCGTCTTTGCCGCCGTATCCGACCCGGTCGGCGCGGGCCTGGTGGAAAGCCTTGAGGCCCCCGGCGCGAACGTGACCGGCACCTCCGACTTTCTGGACACGGAGGCTGTGTTCAACCTGATCTTTGCCGCCAACCCCGAGATCAAGAATGTGGCGCTGCTGTATGACGTGGGCCAGGATTCCTCCGCTACCCCCATCGCCGCCGCCAAGGAAATCTTGGCCGCAAAGGGCGTTGAATACAAGGAATACTCCGGCTCCACCGTGCCCGAGGTCATCCTGGCTGTGGACGCGCTGATTGCCGACGGCATGGAGGCCGTGTTCACCCCGAGTGACAACACCATCATGACCGCTGAGCTGTCCATCTACGAGGCGCTGGCGGAGGCCGGCATCCCCCAGTACGCCGGCGCGGACTCCTTCGCCCTCAACGGCGCGTTCCTGGGCTATGGCGTGGACTACGCCAACCTGGGCCGGGAAACCGGCAAAATGATCGCCGCCATCCTGCTGGACGGCGCGGACCCCGCCGCGACCCCCGTTATGACCTTTGACAACGGCACCGCCACCATCAATACCGAAACCTGCGCCGCCATCGGCTTTGAGCTGGAGGCCATCACCGAGACCTTCGCCCCCTTCTGCACCGCCGTGCAGACCATCACCACCGCCGAGAGCTTCGGCGACCTGAACTGATTCCCCGATACCTGCCGATACAGAAATCATTGAATAAGGCGCCGTCTCCTCCTGCCGGGGGAGGCGGCCCTTCACGGAGCAAACATGACACTGGATAAATGGCTGGCCCTGGGCCAGACTGCCCTGGAGCTGGGGCTGGTCAACTCTCTGACCGTACTTGCGCTGTTTGTGAGCTATTCCATGCTCAACGTCTGCGACCTTTCCACCGATGGCTGCTTCACGCTGGGCGCAGCAGTCGGCGCGGTGGTGGCCATGGCGGGCTATCCCGCGTTGTCCATCCCGGCCGCCATGCTGGCGGGCATGCTGTCCGGCTTTGTGACGGCGGTGCTGCAAACCCGCATGGGCGTGCAGAGCCTGCTGGCCGGCATCGTGGTCAATACCGGGCTGTATTCGGTGAATATGGCCATTACCGGCAACAAGGCACAGCTGAACATGAACAAGACCGACACTGTGTTCACCTGGGCCAAGGAGCTGCTGCAGGGCACCCCTCTCGCAGCGCAGTATAAGTTAGTGGTCGAGCTGGCCGCTGTGGCGCTGGTGGTGGTTTTTATCTGCCTGTTCATGTCCACCAAGCTGGGCCTGGCGATCCGCGCCACGGGCTCCAACGCGGACATGGTGCGCTCCTCCTCCATCAATCCGGTTTTCACCACCACCGTCGGCCTGTGCGTTTCCAACGCCTTCACCGGGCTGAGCGGCTGCCTGATGGCGCAGCAGCAGAAGTCGTTTGACATCAACCTCGGCCAGGGCATGGTCACTGTGGCGCTGGCCTCGCTGCTCATCGGCGGCGTGTTCTTCGGCCGCAGCCGCAGCGTGCCGCTGCGCGCCATTGGCGCGGTGATCGGCGCCTTCCTCTTCCGCGTGGTGTACGCGCTCGCCCTGCGGCTGGATATGCCGGCCTTTATGCTCAAGGCGGTTTCGGCCATCATTGTGGTGATCGCGATTTCCGGGCCGTACCTGAAAAAGCAGCTTCCGCTGATGCTGCGCCGTTTCCGCAGCGGAAAGGGGGCGAAAGCATGCTGACATTGGATCACGTCCGCAAGACCTTCAACCCCGGCACAGCCGACGCGAAGCTGGCGCTGGATGATTTGACCCTGGCCGTCAACGACGGTGACTTTATCTCCATCATCGGGGCCAACGGCGCGGGAAAATCCACACTGTTCAACGCCATCTGCGGCAGCTTCCTGCCGGACACGGGCACCGTGACGCTGGACGGCGCCGACATCACCATGACGCCGGAGCACACTCGCGCGAAGGTCATCGGCCGCCTGTTTCAGGACCCGATGCGCGGCACCGCGCCCGACATGTCCATTGAGGAGAACCTGGCGCTGGCAGCCGGTAACGGCGGGTGGCTGTCCCGGGTGCGCGCCAGGGACAAGCTGGAATTCCGCGACCGCCTGGCGCAGTTGGGCATGGGGCTGGAGGAGAGGATGAAGCAGCCGGTGGGGCTGCTCAGCGGCGGCCAGCGGCAGGCGCTGACACTGCTGATGGCCACCTACCATGTGCCCAAGGTGCTGCTGCTGGACGAGCACACCGCCGCGCTGGATCCGGGCACGGCGGAAAAGGTGCTGGCCATGACCCGCAGCATCGTGGAGGAAAACCACATCACCTGCCTGATGATCACCCACAACATGCAGTCCGCCCTGGACCTTGGCAACCGCACGCTGATGATGGACCACGGGCGCATCATCTACGATGTGACAGGCGAGGAGCGCTCCACCCTGACCATCGCCGACCTGACGGACAAATTCCGCCAGCTGTCCGGCAAGGCGCTGGACAACGACCGCATGCTGCTGACCAGCGAAAGGCATTCTGAAAAGGGCCGCTGAGCCCTTTTCTTTTGCCCCGGCGCCGGATGCAAAAGTGCGGCAAAGCCGTATTCCACCTTGACATTCAGCGCAAAATCTTCTATGATAGGCCATGCTTGACAGGAGGTTGTATTCATGGCAAAGAAGGACAAGCAGGAATTTGTTTCCTATATTACCCCCAGAAGCGAGGATTTTTCCCGCTGGTACACCGATGTGATTATGCAGGCCGGGCTGTGCGACTACGCGCCGGTGCGCGGCTGCATGATTTTCCGTCCCTACGGCTACGCCATCTGGGAGCAGATTCGCCAGCAGATGGACGCGCGCTTCAAGCGCAAGGGCGTGGAGAATGTGTATTTCCCCATGCTGATTCCCGAAAGCCTGCTGCTGAAGGAATCCGAGCACGTGGAGGGCTTTGCGCCGGAAGTCGCCTGGGTGACCCAGGGCGGCAATGAAACGCTGACCGAGCGCCTGGCCATCCGTCCCACCAGCGAGACCATTTTCTGCACCATGTTCTCAAAGTGGCTGCAGACCTGGCGCGACCTGCCCATGAACTACAACCAGTGGTGCTCTGTGATGCGCTGGGAGAAGGCCACCCGCCCCTTCCTGCGCACCAGTGAATTCCTCTGGCAGGAGGGCCACACCATCCACGCCTCCGCTGAGGAAGCGCAGCAGATGACGATGGACATGCTGGAGATCTACCGCGAGGTGGCCGAGGACGCACTGGCCCTGCCGGTGTATGTCGGCCGCAAGAGCGACAAGGAAAAGTTCGCCGGCGCTCGCGCCACCTATTCCATGGAGGCCATGATGCAGGACGGCAAGGCCCTGCAGGCCGGCACCAGCCACAACTTCGGCACCAATTTCTCCGAGGCGTATCAGGTGCAGTTCCAGAACAAAGAGGGCAAGCTGCAGTATGCGGAGGAGACCAGCTGGGGCACCTCCACACGCCTCATCGGCGCCATCATCATGACCCACGGCGACGAGCGCGGATTGCGCCTGCCCCCGGTCATTGCGCCCATCCAGGCGGTCATTCTGCCCATCGCCGCGCACAAGCCCGGTGTCACCGAGGCCTGCGAGAAGCTGTTTGAGGAGCTGAAGGGCGCCGGCATCCGCGTGAAGCTGGACGACCGCGATACCGTTTCCGCCGGCTTCAAGTTCAACGACTGGGAGCTGAAGGGCGTGCCCGTGCGCCTGGAGGTCGGCCCCCGCGACCTGGAAAACGGCGTGGTGACCGTGTTCCGCCGCGATACGCTGGAAAAGACCACCCTGCCGCTGGACGGACTGGCCGACGCGCTGAAATCGCTGCTGGGCGAGATTCAGGCAGAGCTGTTCAACCAGGCTAAAGCCTTCCGCGATGAGCGGACGAAGAACGTGAGCGACCTGGACGAGCTGGGCAAGCAGGTGGAGACCGGCTTTGCCCGCGCCATGTGGTGCGGCGAGCAGGCCTGCGAGGACATCATCAAGGAGAAGTTCAACGCGACCAGCCGCAATATGCCCTTCGACCAGGAGGCCCAGCGCTTCGGCACCAGGTGTGTCTGCTGCGGCAAGCCTGCCGACAAGGTGATGTATTTCGCGAAGGCGTACTGAGCAACTGAAAAGCAACCGCCGCCGGACATGCGCGTTCCGGCGGCGGTTGCTTTTCATACTAATCTCAATTAAATATGTATATACAGTCACGCTTGGTGGTACTGGAAACAGTCTCAGGGGTAGGGTTGCTGATTCCAAAAAGAATTATTGTTCTCCCCCGGTTGCCGTCTTTGCGGTGATCGGGGCTTTTGTTCCTGCAATACCGCGCAAAAAAGCAGCTCCCGGCCTGTGCGGTCCTGCCGCCTGCTCCGGGAGCTGCGATCCTTTGGGCTTGTCGGGCGACAATACAGCCTCCCCGTCAAAGCCGGGACGGCGGTGAGAGTGGCACCGTCAAAACTCCACCCCTGCGCGCGCCTGCACGCCCCTGTCGAAGGGGTGCTTTTCTTTTTCAATGCATGAGATGTAATCGGCTTTTTCCTTCAGCCAGTCCGGCGCCGCATAGCCTGTCAGCACCGTTTCGCCGGGGCGGTTCAGTACCCTTTCGAGCGACTCCCTCGTCATCAGGTCCGCCGCGAGGGCGTGCAGCGCTTCGTCCAGCACCACCAGGAAGGCGGCTGAGCGCGCGGCCTCCTCCAGCAGCGCTTCACAGGCCGCGGCGGTTTTGCGGCGCTCTTCCTCTGTCATCTCCCAGGTGAAGCCGCAGTGAAAGGGAAGATGGCGCACCGTGACGCCCTGGACCTGGCGCAGCGCGGTCACCTCACCGGAGGCGCCGTCCTTGAGGAACTGGACAAACAGCACAGGCAGGCCGCGTCCGGCGGCCCGCAGCGCCATGCCGGCGGCAGCGGAGGTCTTGCCCTTGCCTGGGCCAATGAGCAGATGCAGCATGTTCTGTGTTCCTTTCCCGGCGCGGTGCAGTCTCAGTCATCAAAATCCGCGCACAGGTCTCTGCCCTGCGCGTCCGCGCAGCCGGAAAGGCGTGCGAAGAAGCTGTTGATGACATCGCGCCACTCCCGCGCGTTGTGCAGCTGCAGCGCCATCTTGCGCAGCGCTTCCGAGCGGTCCGGCTCCGGCAGGGGCAGCGCGGCGAGCGTTTCCGCCATTTTTTCCGCCTCCGCATACCCCTCGAAGTGATCGTCGTAGATGCGCTGTATCAGCGTCCGCCCGTCTGGCATCACCCACCCGTAGCGGCGGCGGTGGAAGAACAACAGCAAGCTGTCCGGGCAGGTGTCCGCGCTGCCGTATTTCTCCCGCAGCGCGGCCGGATACTGGCTGAGATAGCCGGTGCCGCTGTCTGTGCGGTCGATGCCCACCGCCTCCCTGGTCGCCCGGTGATAGGTGCCCCAGCTCTGGTATTCATAGCCGCTGGGATTCGGGCCGTAGTGGGAGTTGGGCGTCACCATCCAGTTCAGTCCGAGCGGCGCGGTGTACTTTTCATACACGGCGCGGCTGTTCATCAGCAGCGCCGTCAGGGCCGCCTGCGTCTCCCCCTCAAAGCCGTAGGTCAGACGGACCCAGTCGGCAATCACTCTCTCCGGCTCCGCCGCCGGGTCCCACGCAAAGCGCCCGAAGCCGAACAGGTTCACCGCAGCGAAGGGGTGCCCGGTCACACAGCTCTCGTCGCCCAGGTTGGACACGGCCGCCATTGCGCACAGCTGAGGATCGCCGCCCTCGCGCAGCTCCTCCATCAGCTCCTTCCACATCGGGTTCATGGCGTAGATGTCTGTCTGCTGCCCGGTATACTCCTGCGCCAGCTGCAGCTCCATGGCCAGGTTCGTGCGCGGCATGGCCAGCAGCGTGGGGGAAATGGGCTCGCGCACCTGGAAGTCAAACGGTCCGTTTTTCACCTGCAGTATCACGTTGCCGTCAAACTGCCCGTCCAGCGGGTGGTAGGTTTCATACGCCGCCATGGGGCGGTCTGTTTTTGTGTCCCGCCAGTCCTGCTGGCAGTTGTACACAAAGGCCCGCCACACCAGCACGCCGCCGTGGGGCTTCAGCGCCCTGGCCAGCAGGTTCGCCCCCTCCGCGTGGTTGCGCCCGTAGGTGAAGGGACCGGGCCTGTGCTCGCTGTCCGCCTTGACCAGTAAGCCCGCAAAGTCGGGTATCGCGGCGTAAACACGGTCGGCCGTATCACGCCACCAACGCTGCACTTCTTTGTTCAGCGGGTCCGCCGTGGGCAGGCCGCCGTGGCGCATCGGCTGGGAAAAATCCACCGAAAGCATCAGCCGCACGCCAAAGGGGCGCAGCAGCGCGGCAAGGCGCGCCGTATCCGGCAGGAATTCGTCAATCAGCCCCTGTGCGGGCTCATGCACGTTCACATTGTTGATGCACAGCACATTCAGCCCCACCGAGGCGAGCATCCGCGCCACCTGGCGCAGGCGCACCGGGTCATAGCTGAAGCGCCCGTCCCTGAACCACAGCGAGCGGCCGGAGTAGCCCCGCTCCACAGAGCCGTCCATATTGTCCCAGCAGTTGATCATGCGCAGGGCATAGCGCGGCCGGCTTTCGGCCTCCGCTATGGGCTTTCCGGCGGCTGCCGCCATGAGATAGGCATATACGCCGTACAGCAGGCCGGTTTCACCGCCGCTGATGGTGCCGCCGCTGATTCTCCAGCCCTCGCCCAGCTCCGAGCGAAGCTCAAGCTCAGGCATTCTCAAACGCAGCGATTCGCAGCCCGTCTTCAGCTCGAAGGCGGCCGTTTCTGTGGGCGTTGCACAGTCGGCGGGGACCTCTTTGTTCAGGAAGGGCAGCCAGTGGCGGCGCGGCGCGGTATTCATTGCAGATCAGATCCTTTCACTTTGTCGGCGTCAAACACAAAAACCTGTTCCGGCGCGGGGGAGCATTCCCGGGTGTCGATGCCCATCTCCTGTCCGAGCTCCACCGGCCTGGCCTTCTCCAGGCAGGCGGCGGTCAGTCCGCTGAGGAAGTCGGTCACCGCGCTGCGGGGATACAGTCCGCTTCTGTGAGAGCACAGCGCGCGCTCAAAGGGCAGCTCCGTTACGCGCCGCATTCCGCGCAGGTAAGCCGCGGCGCCTTCCGCCTCCGGGTACCACAGCCAGGTGGTCGGGTTCCAGTTGTCCCCGGTCAGAAGCAGCTTTTCATCAGGCAGGTACAGCATCAGCGAGCCCGGTGTGTGGCCCGGCACATGCAGTATCTGTACCTTCCTGCCTCCCAGGTCCGTTTGCCGCGGCGCGTCCTGCACGGGCGGAAGGGCGCGCGTGAGGTAATCCCCCGGAGCGGAAAGCCCCTTGTCCGCCGCGCCGCGCAGCACGTGCCTCCGCCACCTCTCACCTGAGTACACCGCCAGCACCTGCCTGTCCGCCGGGTGCAGCAGCGCCCCGTCAAACCACAGCGCGCCCATGGCGTGATCATAGTGTCCGTGGGTCAGCAGCAGGGTGACCGGCAGGTCCGTCAGGGTCTTTACATACGCGGCCACATCCTCCAGCCCGTAGCCCGCGTCCACCAGTAGGGCGCGGTCATGTCCCTTGATCAGCGTGCAGCACACACCCATGGCGTCTTCTATGTGGATCACGCCGGACAGGTGCTCATGGCTCACAAAGCCCATCTCGTTCCCTCTTTTCATCCCGCGTCAGGAAAACGCGGTCAGTCTGCATCCCTGTCAAACCGGATGCCGTACAGGTCGAAGGAAGAACCCGGCAGGAACACCAGCCGCACCGTGCATACGCCTGGCAGGCAGGCCACCCGGAAGCGCTGCTCCTCTCCCTCGTCCTTCATAAACTTGCATTCCTGCGTGATGGTACTGCCCTGCGCGTCCTCCATCAGCACCCGCACCGAGCAGACCGGAATATGGCTCTCGCCGCGCAGTGTCAGCCAGGCCTTTTCCCGGCCTTCAAAATCCATGCGATGCCAGGCGAAGGTCACGTTATTGCCTATGTTCCGCACAATGTCTCCGTCCACGGTAAAGCTGTCGCCGTACATTTCGTCCGCCTCCACCGGGGTCAGCGGCAGCCAGGCGCGGCTCTGCCTTGTGAAGGAGAAGCCCTTCACATGCACCTTTCTGTCCATGGAGAAGCACACGGTCTGCACACCGCGGAAGCGCTCGGGCAGCTTCCAGGTTTCCGGGGTATAGGTATTCCAGATGGAGGGCTTCTGGTAATCCAGCACGGCCACAACATGGCCGCCGCTCTTCGGGTCACCCATCCAGAGGGTAATGTGGTACATGTCGTCATTGAGGGCAAACACGGGGATGGTGATCTCGTCCGAGCCGTCCGGGCCGAAATCCACATGGGTGAAGCCCGCCGTGCTCTCCCCGTCCCGGGCAAAGGCAATGCCCTGCTCGTTACCCGCGCCGATCTCGCCGTCGTGCAGGTCGTACAGCCCGGCGGTGATAAAGCCGTAGGGATCCAGCATCGCCGCGCCAAAACCCTCCGCCTTCATCTCCAGCTGAGAGATGATCCGGGTGTGCGGGGCGCCGTTGCGGCAGGTGGCCCGCAGGTAAAACTCACCGTCGCCGCAGGCTGTCACCCTCACGCCGCCCTCCACGGGCTCCGCCGACGCGGAGGGGGCGATGATGCCCATCGCGTTGACCACCTTGTAGGTGATCTCCTGCGGGTCGGCGGTTTCGGGCAGTGTGCGCACGCTGTAAAAGCGCGAGGGCCTCTCCGGCGTGAAGCTGCCGCTCTCCTCTGCGCGCAGGTCGATGCGGCGCACCGGCACACGCGCATCGCCCTCCCGGCGGTGCAGCGGCATGGCAAAGCTGTTGGCCCGGCCGGGCGTGACCTCCGCGCTCACGGCCGGCAGGCGCAGCTCGGCTGCCGCCAGCCCTTCCGCCTCGGCGCGGACGGTGATTTCACCGGCCTTGTCCGTCGCGCCGATCATCACCAGCAGTTTTCCCGCAAACAGGCAGCGCGTATCGGTCTTGTATCCGTCCGGGTCGGTGGAGTCGCCGTTGTCCACACCCAGCAGCAGCGCGGGGCCCTCCACCGTCACGCGCACCCTGTCCGCGGCGTTTTCCACCGGGGTTCCGCACGCGTCCACAGCGGTAACGGTCAGGAAGGCCATGTCCAGGCCGTCGGCATCCAGTGTCTGCCTGTCGGCGCGCAGCACCAGCGCGGCGCTGTTTCCGAAGGAGCGGCGTACATCCCGCGCAATGACCTCACCATCTCTGTTATAGGCCACCGCCACCAGCTCGCCAGGGTGATAGGGCACCTGCCAGCGGGGCTGGCTCCTTTCCGGTGTCAGCGGGTCCACTTCCACGCGCCCCAGCGATTCCCCGTTCAGGAAAAGCTCGCAGGCTGCGCCGTTGGTGGATACGGGCACATCGATCAGCTGCCCCTCGTTCCAGTCCCAGTAAACACCGATGTGCGCCATGGGAGCGGGGTTCCAGGCCGCCTTGCACTGATAGAAATAGTCCTTCGGGAAGCCGGCGGTATCCACCATGCCGAAATAGCTGGAGCGGGTGTGGTACGGGGTCGGCTCGCCGATGTAGTCCATGCCTGTCCACAGGAACTGGCCGCAGCTGTAGGGTGTATTCAGGTCATCCACCAGGCAGCGCCGCATATCCGGCGTGCCCCAGGCGGAAATGCTGTTCCCCAGGGCAGAGCACTGCAGGTCCTCATCCGAGAGGATGTTGGCGCTCATGGGGAAGTGGTAGATGCCGCGCGTGGAGAGGGCGGAGGCGGTTTCGCTGCCGTAGATGCACCACTCCGGGTGCGCCGCGTGGTGCGCCGCGTAATACTTCTCGGCGTAGTTGTAGCCGACCGTGTGCAGCAGCGTCGCGCAGCGCTGTGTGTTCTCCCACGGCATGTAATTGCTGCCGAAGGTGACCTCGGCGTTGCCGGCGGGGTCATGCTTTCTCACCTCATCCCGCAGGAAGGCGGTGAGTTCGTAGCCTCTCTCCGAGGCGTGCGTGTCAAAGATCTCATTGCCGATGGACCACATCACCACACAGGGATGATTGCGGTCGCGGCAGACCCAGCTGCGCACATCCTCCGCGGCGCACTCGCCGAAGAAGCGGGCGTAGTCGTATTTTGTCTTGGGCAGCTCCCACATGTCGGCAAACTCGTCGATGACCAGCACACCCTCCTCGTCGCACACATCCAGCACCTGCGGCGAGGGCGGATTGTGGGAGGTGCGCAGGGCGTTGACGCCCATCTCCTTCATCAGGCGCAGCTGGCGGCGGAAGGCCGGCAGGCGGAAGGCCGCGCCCAGCGCGCCGAGGTCGTGGTGAAGACACACGCCGTGCAGCTTCACCACCTGGCCGTTGAGCAGAAAACCCCTGTCCGGGTCGAACACCGTCTCCCGCAGGCCGATGCGCACCGTTCGCTCATCCTCACCGCAGGAGACCGTGAGCCGGTACAGGTTCGGCTCAGCACAGCTCCACAGCGCGGGAGAGGCGACCGTCAGCACCGCCTTGCCTTCCGCGCCCTCTGCCCGGGCGACGGTTTCCCCGGCCGGGGAGACAAGCGTCCAGCACAGCGTGTCCGCGCCCACAGCCTGCGCTTGCGCCTCCACCTGCCATGCGCCGCCCTCCGCCGGATGCGCAGTCACATAGAGGCTGTGCGGCACTTGGTGGCGCGCAGGCAGTTTTTCCAGCCACACGTCGCGGAAGATACCCGCCCCGGAGTACCAGCGCGTGTTCGGGCTGCGGTACCGCACCTGCACCATGATCCGGTTCTCCCCCGCCTCGAGGCCTGGTGTCAGCTCCGCGTCAAAGGAGGTGTAGCCGTAGCGATGGGTGCATACTGCGCGGCCGTTCAGCAGCACATCGCAGTCCATATAGACCCCGTCGAAGCACAGCCGCCAGAGGAGCTTCTCCTCCCCCTCCGGCACCCGCAGGGTGCAGCGGTACCAGCCGTCACTGCTTTCATACAGGTCATTCTCCTGGAAAATCAGCCAGTCATGAGGCAGGTCCACCGCCTGCCAGCCCTGTGAACGCCGCGCGTCCTCCAGTGTGGACTCCGGCGGCAGCTTGACAAATTCCCATCCTCTGTTGAACAGTTGGCGCATCAGGTTCTCCTCCGCTTTATTTCATGCAAAAAACAAGGCAAATTATTTTTCGCCAAAAAGGCTGTTTTTCCTGCCGGAAAAACAGCCTTCGCAGAGCAATACTTTTTGCGCCGGGAAAGGGTCGCGGCGCACATCGCCCTCATTCGTGCCGGATGGCCCGCAGGAAGGCGCGGCTGCGCTCCTCCTGCGGATGCTCAAAGAACGCCCTGGAGGGCGCGGCCTCCACCACATAGCCGCCCTCCATGAACAACACCTTGTTGGACACGTTTTTTGCGAACTCCATCTCGTGGGTCACCACCAGCATGGTCATGCCCTCGTCCGCCAGCTGGCGCATCACGCCCAGCACCTCGCCGATCAGCTCCGGGTCCAGGGCGGAGGTGGGTTCGTCAAAGTAGATGATTTCCGGATCCAGCGCCAGCCCGCGCGCGATGGCCACGCGCTGCTGCTGCCCGCCGGAGAGCTGAGACGGATAGCTGTCCAGCTTCTGCTCCATGCCAACGCGCATCAGGGCTTTTACAGCGATGTCCCTTGCCTGCTGGCGGGGCACGCCGCTGCCCGCGGTGAGGCCGAGCGTCACATTCTGCAGCACGGTTTTGTTGAGGAACAGGTTGTAATTCTGAAACACAAAGGCTGTCTTTTTCCGCAGCCGGGCAATGTCCCTCTTCTTCACGGTATGCATATCCACCGTCTCGCCGTCAAAGGTGAGGGTGCCGCTGTCCGCGCGTTCCAGAAAGTTCACACAGCGCAGGAAGGTGGTCTTTCCGCTGCCGCTGGGGCCGAGGATGGCAACCACGTCCCCTTTTTCCACGGTCAGGTCGATGCCTTTGAGCACCTCCAGCCCCTCAAAGCTTTTCTTTACACCGCGTATGTCCAGCATCATTTCGCCGCACCTCCTCTGCGCGCCAGCAGGCGCTCGCCAAGGCGCTGCAGCCAGCTCAGCACGGTGCAGAACATCAGGTAGATCACCGCCGCCTCGGTGTACAGCGCCAGGGACTCATACACGCGCCCGTTGATGACCTGCGCCTGGCGGAACAGCTCCATCACCGTGATGGTCGCCGCCATGGAGGTCTCCTTCACCATGGAGATGAGGCTGTTGCCCAGTGCCGGGAAGGCCGTGCGGAAGGCCTGCGGCAGCATCACATGCCACATGATCTGCGGGAAGTTCAGCCCCACGCAGTAGCCTGCCTCCAGCTGCCCCACGCTCACGCTCTCGATCGCGCCGCGCATGGTTTCCGCCATGTACGCCGCCTCGTTGAGGCCCAGCACCAGCCAGGCCGCCAGCCAGGCGTCAAAAACCAGCCCCAGGCTGGGCAGGCCGTAAAACACAAGGTACAGCTGCACCAGCACCGGCGTGCCGCGCACCACCCAGATGTAGAATCGGCACAGCTCCTGCAGTACAGGCACCTTTGCGTACTGGATCAGGGCCACAATCACGGCCACCACCAGCGCAAGCGCAAAAGACGCTGCCGCCAGGGGCAGCGTCACTCTGACACCGTAGTCGAGCATCTTGGGGAAGGAATCCACCACGATGCTCCAGGTTCTCTCACTCATACCATACTCCGAAGACTGTTTATTACCTGGCCGGCTCGGTCAGATCCTTGCCGAAGAACTGCACGCTCAGCTCCCTCAGGGTGCCGTCCTCGCGCGCCTCAGCCAGAATCTCGTTCACGCGGGCCACCAGGGCATCGGTGTTTTCCTTATCCGTGGTTTTGCGCATGGGAATCGCGACCGGCTCTCCGGGGGCAACCAGCACGATTTTCAAATTGGCGTCCGGATGCTCGCCCAGATAGTCCTCAATGGAGCCCAGCGCGTTGATGGAGGCGTCCACGCGGCCCTGCTCCACCATCAGCAGGGTCTCATTCAGCGCGTCCACATAGGTCACCGTTGCGCCGGCATCCTCCGCGATCGTGGCGTAGGTGGAGCCGGGGCTGTTGGAGGTGGTGCGCCCCGCCAGGTCCTCGAAGGACTTGATGTCCTCATTGTCCTTGCGCACCACCAGGGCGACTTCGGTATAAGCATAGGGATCGGAGAAGGCATACTTCTGCGCGCGCACCTTGGTGTAGCCCACGCCGTTGCAGGCCAGGTCAAACAGGCCGCTGTCCACGCCCGCCAGCAGGGCGGACCACTCGGTTTCCCGGAAGGTGGCCTTGACGCCCAGCTTCTCGGCAATCAGGTTGCCCACAGCGATGTCGAAGCCGGTCAGTACATCCTGTTCGTCATGATAGGTCCAGGGGCTCCAGTTGCCCTCGGTCGCAATCACCAGCTCTCCGCGCTCAAGGATGCGGTCCAGCTGGTCCACGGCACCCTCGGCAAAGGAAAGCGCCGCAGTCGCCGTCAGTGTGAGCAGCAGGAGGGCGGCAAGCAGTTTCTTCATTAAAAATCGCCTCCGGGAAAATGATTTCGCAGGCACAGCATCTGCGCGGAGCTATCATAGCACATTAATCCTACAGGGTCAATAGGTTTTGTATGCATACAAATCATCTCTATTTCCTTGCCAAATCGCGTATTTTTTCGAAAAACGGCTTGATTTTCGCGCCAAAAAAGTGTACGATAAACGTGTAAATCCTGCCGAATGTTCGGCTTTCGGAAAATGGTCGGCAGGTTGGCCGGATACGCCATGCGTATCATTTCACACCTCATCTACTCATTTCGGAGGAGACATCATCATGAAGAAAATCGTTGCTCTCATCCTGGCGCTGGCGCTGTGCCTCACCTGCATGTCCGTGTTTGCGGAAAAGGCCCCCATCGCGCAGGAAAACATCAAGGTCGGTTTCATCTTCCTGCATGACGAGCAGTCCACCTATGACCTGAACTTCATGAAGGCCATCGACGAGGTTGCCGCGGAAAAGGGTATCGCGCTGGTCAAAAAGGTCGGCGTGCCCGAGGGCCAGGAATGCTATGAGGCCGCCATGGACCTGGTGGACGAAGGCTGCAATGTCATCTTCGCCGATTCCTTCGGCCATGAGCCCTACATGATTCAGGCCGCCAAGGAAGTGCCCGAGGTGGAATTCTGCCACGCCACCGGCACCCGCGCCCACACCGAGGGTCTGAGCAACTATCACAACGCTTTCGCCGCCATCTATGAAGGCCGCTATCTGGCGGGCGTGGCTGCCGGCATGAAGATCAAGGAAATGATCGACAGCGGCAAGATCACCGTGGACCAGGCCAAGATGGGCTATGTCGGCGCCTTCACCTACGCGGAAGTGATCTCCGGCTACACCTCCTTCTACCTGGGCGCCAAGTCCGTGGTGCCGGAAGTGACCATGGAAGTGACCTTCACCGGCTCCTGGTACGACCTGTCCGCCGAGGCGGAAGGTGCGCAGAAGCTGATTGACAACGGCTGCGTGCTGATCAGCCAGCATGCCGACTCCCTGGGCGCCCCCTCCACCTGCGAGGCCGCCGGCGTGCCCAACGTGTCCTACAACGGCACCACCATCGAAGCCGGCCCCAACACCTTCATCGTCTCCTCCCGCATCAACTGGGCTCCCTACTACCGCTATGTGATTGACTGCCTGGTGAACGGCACCGCCATCGACGCGGACTACACCGGCACCATCGCCACCGGCAGCGTGGAACTGAGCGACATCAACACCGCCGTGGCCGCCGAGGGCACCGCGGAAGCCATCGAGGCCGCCAAGGCCGCCTTTGAGGCCGGCACCCTGAAGGTCTTTGCGACCGATACCTACACCGTGCAGGGCGCCGCGCAGGACAGCTACATGGCCGACGTGGACACCGACGAAGCCTACACCGCCGACACCGAGGTTGTCGCTGACGGTTACTTCCACGAGTCTGAGTATCGCTCCGCGCCCTACTTCGACGTGCAGATCGACGGCATCACCCTGCTGGATACCGCTTTCTGAGAAACTGACGCACGGGGAGCCCTGGGCTGGTTGGCTCAGGGCTCCCCATTCATAACCGTAAAGGGCAGAGCAGCGACCGTGTTGCCGCTGCTTTGCCCTTTGCGGTTTGAATTACCGGACAACAAGGGAGAGATCGCCATGGAAAAACGGGTTCCCGCGGTCAGTATCCGCAACGTATCAAAGAGCTTCGGCAGGGTGCAGGCAAACAGCCACGTCTCCATGGACATCTACCGCGGAGAGATTCTGGCGCTGCTGGGTGAGAACGGCAGCGGCAAGACCACGCTGATGAACATGCTGGCCGGCATTTACTTTCCGGACGAGGGCCACATCGCCATTGACGGGCGGGAGGTGGTCATCGCCTCCCCGAGGGACGCATACGACCTGGGCATCGGCATGATTCACCAGCACTTCAAGCTGGTGGATGTGCTGACCGCGGCGGAAAACATTGTGCTGGGGCTGAAGGGCCGGCTGGACCTGAAGGCCGCCTCCCGCCGCATCCGGGAAATCTGCGACGCCTACGGCTTTGAGGTGGACCCGAACCAGAAGATCTACGACATGTCCGTCAGCCAGAAGCAGACGGTGGAAATTGTGAAGGTGCTGTACCGCGGCGCGGACATCCTCATACTGGACGAGCCCACCGCCGTGCTGACCCCGCAGGAGTCCGACAAGCTGTTTGCCGTGCTGCGCAACATGCGGAATGACGGCAAGGCCATCGTGATCATCACACACAAAATGCACGAGGTGAAGGCGCTGAGCGACCGCGTGGCCGTGCTGCGCAAGGGCGAATACATCGGCGACCGGCCCACGGCTGTGACCTCCGAGCAGGAGATGACCAACCTGATGGTGGGCCGGCCGGTGTCGCTGAACATCGAGCGCCCGGCACCGCACGACCCGAAGCCGCGCCTGGAGGTAAAGGACCTCACCGTGCGCAACGAGGAGGGCATCGTGCGGCTGGATCACGTGTCCTTCACTGCCAACAGCGGCGAGATACTGGGCATCGCCGGCATCTCCGGCTCCGGGCAGAAGGAGCTGCTGGAGGCCATCGCCGGCCTGCAGGTGACCGAGAGCGGCAGTGTGACCTACATCGAGGATGACGGCCGCCGCGAGGAGCTGATCGGCAAGGATCCGCTGGCGATACAGGAGATGGGCGTCGCGCTGTCCTTTGTGCCGGAGGATCGCCTGGGCATGGGCCTTGTGGCGAACATGGACCTGACCGACAACATGATGCTGCGCACCTTCCGCTCGGGCCATTCCCCCTTCACCGACAGGAAGGGGCCGCGCCATGTGGCCGAGAGCGTGGTGGAGGAGCTGGAGGTTTCGACACCCGGCCTCGGCACACCGGTGCGGCAGCTCTCCGGCGGCAATGTGCAGAAGGTGCTGGTGGGACGCGAAATCACCTCCGCGCCGACAGTGCTGCTGACGGCCTATGCCGTGCGCGGGCTGGACATCAATTCCTCCTACACCATCTATGACCTGATCAACCGGCAGAAGGAAAAGGGCGTCGCCGTGATTTACGTGGGCGAGGACCTGGATGTGCTGATTGAGCTGAGCGACCGCATACTGGTGCTGTGCGGCGGCAGGGTGAGCGGCGTGCTGGACGGCGGCACCGCCACCAAGGAAGAGGTTGGCCTGCTGATGACAAAGCTGGGAGGTGACCGCAATGAGTGAAAAAAAGCGTGAGCCGCTGCTGCATGTGAGCAAGCGCGCCTCACTGCCCTGGTACGCCGTGTGGGGTATCCGCCTGGCGGCGGTTGCCCTGGCGCTTGTGCTGTGCGCCATTGTCAGCATCCTGGTGACCGGCGAGAATCCGCTGCAGATTTTCTCCACTATCATCAGCGGCGCCTTCGGCACCAGCCGCAAGGTGTGGATGACATTGCAGAACACCGCCATACTGCTGTGCATCTCGCTGGCGGTGACCCCCGCCTTCCGCATGCGCTTCTGGAACGTGGGCGGCGAGGGACAGGCGCTGATGGGCTGCCTGGCCTCCGCCGCGTGCATGATCCTGCTGCGCGGCACAATGCCCAACTGGCTGCTGATTGCCTGCATGCTGCTGGCCAGCCTGCTGGCCGGCGGCATCTGGGGCGCCATTCCCGCCTTCTTCAAGGCAAAGTGGAACACCAACGAGACCCTCTTCACGTTGATGATGAACTACATCGCCACACAGCTGGTGGCCTATTTCGTCATCCTGTGGGAGGTACCCAAGGGCGCTGGCAAAATCGGCATCATCAACCAGCAGACCGAAATCGGCTGGCTGCCCGTGGTCGGCGGCCAGAAGTATATGCTGAACGTGATCATCGTCAGCGTACTGGTCCTGCTGATGTTCTTCTACCTGAACTATTCCAAGCACGGCTTTGAAATCTCTGTCGTTGGCGAGAGCGAGCGCACCGCCCACTATGTGGGCATCAAGGTGGACAGGGTGATCATCCGCACGATGATCCTCTCCGGCGCGGTGTGCGGCCTGGCGGGCTTCCTGCTGGTGGGCGGCACCGAGCACACCATGACCACGACCATCGTGGCCGGCAGGGGCTTTACCGCGGTGATGGTCAGCTGGCTGGCCAAATTCAACCCGATCTGGATGATCGTCACCAGCATGCTGCTGGTGGTGCTGGAGCGCGGCGCGGGGCAGATTGCCACCAATTTCGGCCTCTCCTCCTCCTTTGCGGACATCCTGACCGGCATCATCCTGTTCTTCATCATCGGCAGCGAGTTCTTCATCTTCTACAAAATCAGCTTCCACCACAGCGATGCAAAGGAGGCGATTGCGCGTGGATAACTTCCTTTCCTTCCTCATCTCCCTGTTTCCGCGCGCGGTGATGCAGGGTACGCCGCTGCTGCTCGGCTCCACCGGTGAAACGCTCACCGAAAAGAGCGGCAACCTGAACCTGGGCATACCGGGCATCATGTATGTGGGCGCCATCAGTGGCGTCATCGGCGCCTTCTTCTACGAGCAGAGCGCCGGCGCGAACATGAACGCCTTCCTGGCCATCGGCATCCCGCTGTGCTGCTCGCTGCTGGGCTCGTTCCTGATGGGGCTGCTGTACTGCTTCCTCACGGTGACGCTGCGGGCGAACCAGAACGTGGCCGGCCTGGCGCTGACCACCTTCGGCGTGGGTATCGGCAACTTCTTCGGCGGCTCGCTGATCAAGCTGAGCGGCAGCGCCGTACCAGCCATCGTGCTCAGCGGCACCAGCAGCTACTTCAGCGCCTCCATCGTGGATTCCTCCACCGGCAACTGGTTTGCCAAGCTGTTCCTCACCTATGGCTTCCTGGCCTACGCGGCGGTGATCATCGCGCTGGTGGCCAGCTATGTGCTGGGCCACACCCGCACGGGCCTGCACCTGCGCGCCGTGGGTGAAAGCCCCACCACGGCCGATGCCGCCGGCATCAGTGTCGGCCGGTACAAGTATGTGGCCACCTGCATCGGCAGCATGATTGCCGGGCTCGGCGGGCTGTACTACATCATGGACTACACCAAGGGAATCTGGGCCAGCGACGCCTTTGGCGACCGCGGCTGGCTGGCCATTGCCCTGGTCATCTTCACCATCTGGCGGCCCAATGTGGGCGTTGGCGCTTCCATCCTCTTCGGCGGCCTGTACATACTGCACATGTACATCCCCTCCGGCATGAACCTGGCGGTGAAGGAGCTGTACAAAATGCTGCCCTACGTGGTCACCATCATTGTGCTGATCATCACCAGCATGCGCAACAAGCGCGAGAACCAGCCCCCGCAGAGCCTCGGCCTGCCCTATTTCCGGGAGGAAAGGTAGAGGCTGCAAAAGCAATGCACAGAAAAAGAGCGTCGATGGCGCTCTTTTTCCGTGTGCATTGATACGCGGCCCTCACGGCCTTATCCGAGCTTTTTCCTCACGGTGAGGATGTTCTGCCCATCCCTGTAGCAGTAGTTGACCTCATCCATGATTTTTTTCACAAGGAAGATGCCAAGTCCGCCGATTTTTCTCTCCTCCGCGGCCAGCGTTGTGTCGGGGTCGGGTTTTTTCAGCGGATCAAACGGCTGCCCCCGGTCGATGAAGACAAGCGATACGACCCGCTGCGCCTCGTCAAAATTGAGCTGCACCGTCGCGCTGCCGTCCCCGTCCGGATAGGCGTAGTGCGCGATGTTGCCAAAGATCTCGTCGATGGCCATATCCATTTGCATCTGGGCCTTTGGCGGGCAGTCAAGCGCTTCCAGCGCTTCATCCATCCACGCTGTCACTTCGGTCAGCTGATCCAGCCTGGCCGGTACAGTAATCTCCTTCATGCCCTGCCTCCTTCTCCCGCGACGGGCGTATTCTGTCCCTTGTATTCCAGGCACATCATGGTCAGGTCGTCAAACTGCTCGGCACTGCCCACAAAGGCGTCCACGGCCTCGCCCACGCTCTGCAGTATTTCCTGCGGCGAGCAATCCGGGCGGCTGTTCAGCGCTTCCAGCATCCGCTCGGTGCCGAACATCTCCTCCTGATTGTCTGTCGCCTCCGGCAGGCCGTCGGTATACACAAACAGCTTGCAGCCTGGCTCCAGCGTCAGTTCATACTCCCTGAACCTGGCGCCCTCCATACCGCCGATCACAAAGCCGTGCCTGTCCTTGAACAGCTCAAAGCGCCCGTCAGCGTGCTTGATCACCGGATACTCATGGCCCGCGTTGGCGGCGGTCAGCTTGCCTGTGGACAGCTCCAGAATGCCCAGCCACACGGTGACGAACATCTGCGCCTCGTTATTGGAGCAGATGGCCTCGTTTGCCTTGGTCAGTATCTCCGCGGGAGATTTGCCCATCATGGCCACGCTCTGCAGGATGATCTTGGAGGCCATCATGAACAGCGCCGCGGGCACGCCCTTGCCGGAAACATCCGCCATTACCATGCACAGGTGATCATTATCCACCAGGAAGTAATCGTAGAAATCGCCGCCCACTTCCTTGGCGGGGTCCATGCGGCCGATCACGTCAAAGTCCGTGCGGTCCGGGAACGCGGGCACAATGTGGGGCAGCATGGCGGCCTGAATCTGTGTCGCCAGGGAAAGCTCTGCTCCGAGGCGCTCCTTTTCCGCCGTAACACGCGTGACCATGTCCAGATATTCCAACGTTTTATGGGATACATTCGCGAAGGACTGCGCCAGCTCCTCCACCTCGTCGCCGGTGCGGTAAATATCCTCCATCTTGAATTCCATGTTGGTCTCGCTCAGCTCAGAGATGCGCCGGGTGATTGTGTTCAGGGGCTTGACAATCCGCTTGCCAAGTATCAGCGCGCCTGCGAGCATCAGCAGCGCGGCAGCCACCACCAGGAAGATGGCGGTCCTTTTGGTGTCGCCTGTTTTCTCCCGGTATACCATAGTCGCTTCAGCCTGTATTTCCCGGCTGCGCTCCTGCAGCACCGCGACGGGCTTTCCCGCGATTTCCTGGCTGAAGGCGGAAACCAGCGCCCATCCCGTTGACTTGATCGCGGAGGCTGTGAGATAGTATTCGCCGTCTGCCAGCTTGCCGCGCACAATGCCCACCCGCTCGTCGCCGATGGCCTGACTGACAACCTGGGACAGCACGGTGAGCTCAGACTCGCGAAGGTCCGCCCCGCGGTCCGCGTCCTTCATGGGGAAGACCTCTTCCTGTGACGGCAGCACGGCGCGCCCGTTCTGGTTGACCAGCAGAAGGTACTCTCCCTGCGCCGTCGCAGAGTTCATGACCTTTACCATATCATCCAGGTAGAGGTCCGCGCCGATGACCGCGGCCAGCCGGCCCTCGGGATCATAGACAGGGGCCGCGCACTCGATGCAGTACGCGCCGGTGGTGGCATCCACTTCTCCGTCTGTGAAAATCACCTCGCCCGCCTGTGCGGCCTGGGTGTACCAGCCGCGCTTGCGCGGGTCATAGCTGATGATTTTTCCATCTGCAAACCAGCTGCTTGAGTTGTCGCTCACAGACAGATGTACGCCCTCCGGAAGCGCAATATAGACGGTGGCCGCGCCAAAGGCGGGGCAGAGGGAAATCATGATGTCTGACATATTGGCCAGCAGGCTGACGCGGCTGACGATTGCGGGATCTGTTTCGTCCACGCCGTCGGCATAGATCACCTTCGCCGTCCAGGTGCCGTCGTCAGCGGGATCCGGGCCGGTATAAGCCTGCGGCAGGTGGCGCTCCGGGTGCGCGAAGAGGCTGGTCGTGGCGTTTGCCAGAAAAGTCACCCGTTTTGCGGCGTCGCTGAACATGTCGTCCGCTATGCGCGCCTCCGTGCTGTTGGACCGCTCCAGCGACTGGCTGACCACCTGGTCCATCAGCCCGGAGGTGGTTTCGGCGATGGCCTCCTGCTGTTTTGTTTCGGCTTCCCCGGCGAGCTCGGTCAGCATCCTGCCCTGAGACAGCGATATGACCAGATAGACCGCTGTCATCAGAATAACAGTAAACAGAATCAGGTTGAATATTTTGTTTTCAATGCCGCCGATCACCAGGTTCCGGACTTTCTTCATTCGGCTCCCCCCATATTTTGTTTCAGCCACGCAGCTGCAGGCAGCCTGTCTCCAGTCGCCTCATCGCGTGCCGCTGCAAGTCTCAGTATGCACTCCATCACTGTGTGGATTACAGTATATCATGTTTCACGCAGAAAAGAAATATATTATTGCTTCGGCAGCTATAGCGGCAGACAGCTGCGCGGAGGAAATGGCAAAACCTCCCGCAGGCGCAATATGGTTCCGTCATTTGATACTGTTCAAGCCTTCATAAAGGTCATTGAACGATTTGCCTTTGCGGCACCGGCCGTATGAGAATTCCTTATTCTCTCCGAATTCGAGCAGAAAGCATTTCGCCATCTCCTCCACCGTCTGCTCCAGGGTGGTGAAAAACTGCCGGTAGGCAAAGCCGCTCGCCGCCGAGCCTTCCTCGAAGCAATTTGCGATGAGTGATTCCGTAACCTGGTCCAGCGGGTACATTTTGATGTGCATCAATTCGTGTACGATGACCTCTTCGATGTTTTCCTGCGTTGGATGTACGGTGTTCAGCATCAGTATCGCTTTCCTGTCATCACAGTCAATCTTGAAATCGCCTGTTTTTTGCCACGAGGGGTCTTCGACAAATTCCAGGCGCACATCCCAAGCGGGAGTGATTCTGAGCTTTCTGACATATTTCTCGAACAGCCTGGTCATTTCGGACTGATCCATTTGGCTCCTCCACAAATTCCATGTTATTTCTGTATATCTGTGTCAAATATCATTTTCCTGCAGTGATCGCAGAAATACGTTTCTATACTGAATGAGGCCAGCGAATGCTTTACGGCTGTCAGCTTTCCCGTTCCAAGGAAGTTCTCAGTCCAGCCGGCTTTGCGTTCGCCTTCTTTCCAGCACACGTTTGACCGCCCATCACCGGACAGGATTCCCTTCCGCATCTCTTTTCCACAATATGGGCATTGCATTTGGTATCCCTCCAAATTCCGTTTTATTGCTTCGGCATACGCCTGATTCTGTTCATTGCTGCTTTTTCTCCCGCATGATACTGGTCCATTGTGTACCGGATGACTGCAGCTCAACAATCACCAGCTCCGGCCGGTTGTACCATCGCGGCAGCCAGGTGGATTCCCGGGCCAGGCCCCGGCTGACGATCATCACAGTGCCGTTCAGCTCATACCACCCGCCGGCATATTTGGGGAACCAGCCCTGATTCGGCGCAAACAGCCCGTTCATGACGCCCGGGATCCGCCACAGCCCGCCATGGGCATGCCCGGCCAGCACCAGGTCGAAATCATACCGGCTGTAGTACTCCAGCAGATCCGGGCGGTGCGTCAGCAGGATGGTGAACACACCGTCCTCCGCCTGCGCGGCAACCTGTGCCAGCTGCTTCCAGAAGCCGCCCTCTGTCTGCTCGGTAAAGCCGTTGCTGTTCTCCCAGGCGTGCGGGTCGTCCACGCCGCAAAGGCTGATCCGGGTCCCGCCGACCTCAACCGTGGCTGCTTCACCGCTGAGGCGGGTCACACCGCACTGCTCCAGTATCGTCATTTTCCGCGTAAAGCCGGCTTCACCGCTCCAGTATTCATGATTTCCCGTGACATAGTAGACGGGATACCGCCCGACGACGCCCCGGAGGAAGGTCTCCGTGTTGTCGTCGGGCATATCATCGTCGAAGATGTCCCCACCCAACAGAATCAGGTCCGGGGCTTCCGCGTCAACAGCGTCCAGCAGCTCCCGCTGACCTTCTCCGTAGGCGCAGGAATGCAGATCGGTAATCAGGGCAATGCGGACAGGCTGGGCAAGGCCGGGGGCCTCCACGGTGTAGCGCTGGACAGTCAGGGCGTTGTAGAACCCCGGGAGGATGAGGAGCAGGAGAAGCGCCAGCAGGGACAGGAGGATCCTCTTCTTTCTTTTCACACAGATCACTCCTTCCACACCGCGTCCCTGCGCGTTCATGACAATACCCCGTCAGAATAAGGCTTCATCATACCCAACGATCCGGCGATGAGCTTTCTTCCGGCTGATTTCGCCCGCGTCACAAAAGCCCGGTGGCCACAATGCCGCTGACAATATAGATTTCGTTGTTTTCACCTGAAACCCTGCCGGACCTGAAGCAAAGATTCCGAACATGATGAACAAAAACCCCGGCTGCCGAAACAGCTGGGGTCCGAAATGCCTTGAAAAATATGGATTCTCAGCGCTTGCTGAACTGAGGCGCGCGGCGGGCAGCCTTCAGGCCGTACTCTGCCCGAAAAACCATCTGTCTGAATGCGCTTGCATATTCATTCAAAGCAAGAAAGGAGGAGGACTTCCGGGGGTCCGTTAGGGGTCGTGCAACAGTCATTCCCTGTGTTCCGTCACCCATTGCAGCACTTCTTCGTAACCCATGGAACCGTCCGCGACGGACAATCCCACATGAACCAGTTCCTCGTCCGTGCAGCGGATACGAATGCCGTTCATCTCCAGAAAAGCCAGCATCACATAAACACCGATCCGCTTGTTGCCATCTACGAAAGCGTGATTGGAAATCAGGGCATACCCAAGCCGGGCGCCCTTTTCCTCTTTCGAGGGATAGAAATCCTGTCCGCCAAAGCTTGCATAGGCGGATTCGAGCGCAGACTCCAGAAGTCCTTCATCCCGGACACCGATGCTGCCGCCGGTGGCCTCGGCGATGATTTGATGGAGGAGCAGCACTTTCTCTTTGGAAAACTTGATCATTTCGCCAGCTCCTCAAAGGCGGCGCGGTGTTCCCGCAGGATGCGGGCCGCCACAAAGTCCAGCTTCTCATCCTCCGTCATGTCGATCTGCGGCTCCTTGTCCAGATCGATCACCAGAAGCTTGGGCCGGTTGTTTTTGAAGACCACCACATGCCCCTGGGTCTCAGCCATCCGGGCCACCCGGGAGAAGTTCTGGTTCGCCTCCGTCGCGGAGACGATTGCGTTGCTGTTGATCATCATGCTGCGTCACCTCGGATGGATCATAGCATAAATATAGGATGAAATCAACCTAAATTGTGGAAGGCCTTGAAGGCGGGATATGCCGATCCGTCTGTCTGTTCCCACACAAGCGCTGCTTTGTATGTCCTCTCCATGAACGCATCCGCCACTGCTTCCGGCCCGATTTTCCAGCGCCCGAACGGCCACCGGCCGGTGACGTCCCCGATGCAATCCCAATAATACTCGTCGGAAGGCGTCTCCACGATCATCCAGCACAGGTCTTCCGTGAGTGAAACCTTGCGGAAACCCGTGGGCATGTTCTCCGGAGCGGTGACGAAATTGGGCCTCATTTCAGGCGTGATTTTTGTGTGCCTTACCGAGCAGATCGACAATCGCATCAAAGCGTCAATGTGGGAAAAGAACCGATCTACCACCAGGCTGTCGTCCCCTTCACCAACTGCCTCCCGAAGGATGCGAGGGATACCGTTCGAGGATGTATCGTTCTCCTTCATCGCGATGTAATCTCTCAGGAGGTGGATCGGAACGCCGCCGGGGGTTCTGAGCCGCTCGTGTTCGCCGGCGTCCTCGCAGGCGCGCTGATAGCCGTCGATCCAAATGTCCAGCGTCTCCGGATCGCGGCGCCCGAGGAACATCGCGGTACGTTCCCGGAACATGGGCATCGTCAGCCAGTCAAAGATG
>CAMJPQ010000039.1 GCA_946407745.1 uncultured Clostridia bacterium | reverse complement strand
GGGCTGTGCCCGTTTCGGCCGGATGCCGTCCGGCCATCGTCAGGCGGGGTGTGGCAGGGGAGGCCTCTCGATTCAGGAGGCCTGCCGCCATGCGCTGTTTCCGGGGAGGTGCTTGGTCAGGTGAAGCCTGGCTGTTTCAAATTCGTCTCCGATGAAGCCCAGCTGGAGGAGCCAGCACCGGAAGGTGTATTTCGGGTTGTCTGTGGTCGGGCGGGTCGGGCTGGCGGCCTTGGCGGTCAGAGCCTTGTGGCTGATGGCCAGGCAAAGCTGGATGTAGCTCTTGACCTCTCCGGCGTGGAGGGTGCTGTTGAAGGCCCGGAACTCGATGGTCCCCTTCTGCCACACCGCGTGGAGGTTGAGCAGGCGGTAGCGGCTCTGGTCGTAGTGCTGGTGTGCGTGCCATTCCCAGCTGCGGTCGTTGTACCAAAGCCTCGCGAAGGCCTCCATGGTCTGGGGCTTCTGCCGATTCAGGCGGGCAAGGAAATCCTGGTCGACCGGCTTGCACCATTGCATCCTGCGCTCGGGGTCGATGGCCAGGCTCTGTGTCAGGAGGTCCTCCTTCGCGTTGACGATGTTGACCAGGTTTCGGAGCGTTTTCGGGGTGTGGCTGCCAAGCCCGATGTGGACGTGGATTCCGCAGTGGGCTGGGTCGGCCTTCGCGCCGGCCTTCCGGAGCGCCCGGACCAGTTCCTGGACCGTTTCGATGTCTTCCCATTTGCAGATGGGGCTGACCACCTCGGTCTTTTCGTCGTCGGGGCCGGGGATGCTGGAGTCGCGCATCACCTTCCACACCCGCCCGTCGGGCATGCGGATGGTCTGTGTGTGGTAGCAGCTGTGGTCGGGCTGGCTGGGCGTCGTGCCGAAGTGCGCGGCGATGACCGCGGCTGCCTTCGTGCGGAGGATGCCGTTCATCTCCAGCTCAATACCGAAGGTCTGGTTCTTCATGGGGCTTCTCCTTTCGGGGAAGGGCTTCCGTTTGGCCTCCCTTGGGGCCTTGCCCTTCGCGGTGACACATTCATCACTCTTTTCGGCCCGAAAGTCCAGATAACAAACGGCGAACAAAAGGCGACGAAACGGCGACAAACAGGACACACTTTCGTCGCCTTTGGCCGTTTTTGCGGTTTCTTCCAATGCATGCGCGAAAACGCGCCTGCCTGCGCGCCCGCGCGTACGCGTACGTGCGCGTGAAGGGCCTGCAAACCCGTCACGCCACGAGACAATATCGCCCGGAAAACGGCTTTTTTCGCCTGGCAGACCCGGCTTTCTGGGGCTTTTTGCCCCGGTACGCCGCCCCACGGCCGCCCTTTTTGCCCCGGTGGCCGCCCTTTTCGCGGAAATATTCCCCGGAAAACCCCGCCCCGGTGTGCTTTTTGCCCCGGTCAGCCCGGCTTTTCCGCCCGATCTGCGCCCGGTCGCCCCGGCACAGCGCCCCGGATCGCGCCCCGGTGTGCGTTTTCCGCCCGGTGGATCGGCTTTTTGCCCCGGCAATGACCCGGTCGCCCGGTCTTCGCACCGGCCGTGCCGCACACCGCCCGGCTTTTTGCCCCGGTGACCCCGGCTCCGCCCGCCCCGGCACACCCGCCCGGCTTCCGCGCCCCGGCCACCCCGGCCTTTTGCCCCGCCCCGGCACAGACTTCGCCGCTTCGCCGTGGTGAAGGGCTGTGTGACCCCCAGGGGGCCTCGGATCCCTGGCCTCAACGGCTGGAGACCGCCGCCCAGGTTCGCGTGAAATTTCGCGAAATTAGGGCCCCGGGGGTCTGAGGCCCCCTGAACGCAAAAATACCGCCCCGAAGGGCGGCGAGGAGGTAACCATGAATACCGAAATGACCATTAAAAAGCTGCCTGTTTCCATGCTGAAACCGGCGAAATACAACCCGAGAAAAGACCTGAAACCGGGTGATCCTGCCTACGAAAAGATCAAACGCAGCCTGCATGATTTCGGGTATGTGGACCCGGTTATCTGGAACGAGGTGACGGGGAACATCGTCGGCGGGCATCAGCGTTATAAGGTGCTCACGGCTGAGGGCGCGACGGAGATCGACTGCGTTGTGGTGCACATTGAGGACCCGCAGGACGAGAAAGCGCTCAATATTGCCCTGAACAAGGCTGTGGGCGAGTGGGAACCGAAAGCCCTGGCCGACCTGCTCTCCGACCTGCAGCTGTCCGGGTATGATGTCGGCGCAACTGGCTTTGACGCAGCGGAGATCGACGACCTGTTCAGCAAGGTTCATGACAAGGCCGTCAAGGATGACAACACTGAATTGGACGCAGAGACCATCGCGCCGTTCGTGAAAGCCGGCGACCTCTGGACCCTGGGCAGGCATAAGATGCTTTGCGGTGACGCCACGAAGCCGGAAGACCTGGATACCCTCATGGGGGACCTTAAGGCAAATCTCATCGTGACGGACCCGCCCTATAACGTCGCCTATGAGTCCGCGGACGGAAAATCCATCCAGAATGACAGCATGGCCGACGAGCAGTTTTATGCGTTTCTACTGTCTGCTTTCCAGAACTGGACGGCGCATCTTGCGGAAGGGGCTTCTGCTTACATCTTCCATGCGGATACTGAGGGCCTGAACTTCCGCCGTGCCTTCAAGGAGGCAGGTTTCCACATTTCTGGCGTATGCATCTGGGTGAAGAACAGCCTGGTGCTGGGGCGGTCCCCGTATCAGTGGCAGCATGAGCCGGTGCTGTTTGGCTGGCTGCCCAACGGCAAGCATAAATGGTTTGCCGACCGGAAGCAGACGACGGTATGGAACTACGATAAGCCCAAGCACAGCAAAGAGCATCCGACCATGAAGCCAATTCCGCTGCTGGCTTATCCGATTAAAAACAGTTCCGCGCCGAACGCTGTGGTACTGGATACATTTGGCGGTTCCGGCAGTACGCTCATCGCATGCGAGGAAACGGATCGTGTCTGTAGGACGATGGAACTGGATGAGCGTTACGCATCTGTCATCGTGCAGAGGTATGTAGACCTTGTGGGCAGTGGTACTGATGTGTCTGTTATTCGTGATGGGGAAACGCTCTCCTATGATGAAGTCGTGGCGCAGAGCCAAACAACATAAAGGAAGGGAATATGATTCGTGGCCATCCGAGGAAGAAAACCAAAACCGACAGCCTTGAAGCAGCTGGAGGGGAATCCGGGAAAGCGTCCGCTCAACGAGCGTGAGCCGACGCCGCCCAAGGGAACTATCCGCTGTCCCAACTGGCTGGAAGCGGAAGCGAAAAAGGAATGGAAGCGCCTGGCACCTTCGCTGGAAGCCATGGGTGTGCTGACCACAGCGGATATCACGGCCTTTGCCGGATACTGCCAGGCCTACGCCAGGTGGAAAGAAGCAGAGGAGTTCATCTCCCAGCATGGCTCCATTTTCCAGACGCCCAGCGGATATGTGCAGCAGGTGCCGCAGGTGTCCATCGCTCAGCAGAATCTGAAAATCATGCAGTCCTTCTGCTCCGAGTTTGGACTGACTCCCGCGACGCGATCCCGGATCATCGCGGGCGGAAACGATGGAGAATCGGATGACCCCATGGAGGCCGTCCTGAAAGGCGAGTGGTGACGCTGTGTTTGATGAAAGGAAAGCGCAGCGCGTCATCCGCTTTATTGAGGCCCTGAAGCATACAAAGGGCGAATTTCATGGAAAGCCGTTCACGCTGCTGCCATGGCAGCGGAAGATCATCTCGGATGTGTTCGGCACCGTGCGGGATGATTATCCGGATCAGCGGCAGTACAACACCGCCTACATCGAAATACCCAAGAAAAACGGCAAGAGCGAGCTGGGCGCGGCCATCGCGCTGAACATGCTTTGCAACGACGATGAATGGAAGGCTGAGGTGTACTCCTGCGCATCCGACCGTCAGCAGGCAGCCATCGTGTTCGATGTAGCCGTGGATATGGTGAAGCAGTCACCGGCACTGAGCAAGCGGGTAAAGATTATCCCATCCGTCAAGCGAATGGTGTATCAGCCCACAGGCAGTATCTATCAGGTGCTGTCCAGCGAAGTGGCTACCAAGCACGGTCTGAATGTAAGTGCCTGCATTTTCGACGAGTTGCATACGCAGCCGACCCGCGCGCTGTACGACGTCATGACCCAGGGCTCCGGCGACGCCCGGAAACAGCCGCTGTGGTTTTTCCTGACGACTGCAGGCACTGACCGCAACAGCATCTGCTGGGAAGTACACCAGAAGGCGCTGGACATTCTGGAAGGCAGGAAAGCGGATCCCCGGTTTTACCCTGTGCTGTTTGGCCTTCCGGATGACGCGGACTGGCAGAGCGAGGAGAACTGGTACAAAGCCAATCCCAGCCTGGACCAGACGATCTCCATAGAGAAGGTTCGAGATGCCTATCACAAGGCGCTGGAAACCCCGGCAGATGAGAACATGTTCCGTCAGCTGCGCCTGAACCAATGGGTGAAACAGTCCATCCGCTGGATGCCGATGGAGAAATGGGATGAATGCGGGGGGAGCATCGACCTGTCCGCACTAGACGGCCAGGCCTGCTATGCGGGACTGGATCTTTCCTCCACGAGCGACCTGACCTGCCTTGTGCTGGTCTTTCCGCCCGCGGAACCGGACGGCGTGTACACCGTGTTGCCATTCTTCTGGCTGCCGGAGGAAACACTGCCGCTTCGTGTGCGCCGGGATCATGTGATGTACGATGTATGGAACCGGCAGGGGTTCATCCAGACCACCGAGGGCAATGTGGTGCATTACGGGCACATCGAAAAGTTCATCTGTTCCCTGGGGGAACGGTACAACATCCGCGAAATCGCCTATGACCGCTGGAACGCCACCATGATGGTACAGACCCTCCAGGACGACGGCTTTACCATGGTGCCCTTCGGCCAGGGCTTTAAGGATATGTCCCCGCCGACGAAGGAACTGATGCGCATCGTGCTGGAGCACAAGCTGAATCACGGCGGGCATCCAATCCTCCGCTGGAATATGGACAACGCCTATGTGCGGACGGATCCTGCGGGGAATATCAAGCTGGACAAAGAGAAATCCACCGAAAAAGTGGACGGCGCGGTTGCGCTGGTGATGGCGCTTGATCGAGCAATGAAGAATATGAACGGCGGCAGCGTGTACGATTACCGCGATATGCTGACGCTGGACTGGTGAGGTAAGAATAATGCCGAGAACTCCTCCAAGACCATGCCGTTATCCCGGTTGTCCGGGCTTTTGCCTGCCGGGGCAGGTCTTCTGCAAAGAACACATCATGTGGAGCACAGACCGCGTGCGCGGCGGCGCGGACGCCAGAGGATACAACGCCAGATGGCGGAGAGCGCGGATTGCCTTCCTGCAGAAGCATCCGCTGTGCGCTGAATGCCAGCGGGAAGGCAAGCTGACCCCGGCGACGGTGGTGGATCATATCATCCCACACCGGGGCGATCAGCGGCTGTTCTGGGATAAAACAAACTGGCAGCCCCTTTGCAAGGACTGCCATGACAAGAAAACTGGGAGCGGACAGTGATGAAGCTGCCAAGATTCACGTATGTTCTGAGATTCGTTCATCGGGATAACGATGATCCGGATTTTCATGAACATACCTCGTTTGAGGATGCTCGGTATCACATGAACCTGTTCGACGACAGCGACGCGGATCTTTATGACCGCATCGAACTGTACCGGCGGGATTACACAGGCCGCACAGACACACTTCTGGAAACAAAGCATTTCATTTTACGGAGGAAGCCATGAGAAATCCATTCACCATCTTTTTTAGATCCCGGGACAAGCCCCGTGACGCGGTATCCGCTGCGCCGACTTTTTACTTCGGCACCAGCGCATCCGGTAAAACGGTCAATCCCCGGAACGCGGTACAGGTCTCTACGGTGTATGCCTGTGTCCGCGTCATAGCGGAGACTATTGCCTCTCTGCCGTTGGGCGTGTACGAGGACGAGACGACTGGCAGCAGGAAAGCCACGGAGCATCAACTGTACCGATTGCTCCACGATGAGCCGAATCCTGAAATGACATCTTTCGTCATGCGGGAGACCATGCTCACACACCTGCTTTTGTGGGGAAACAGCTACAGCCAGATCATTCGCTCCGGCAGGAACAAGATCCTGGCGCTGTATCCGTTGCTTCCTGACCGCATGGAAGTGGACCGGGACGACCGAGGCAATCTGACCTACACCTATACCACGGCGGACGGCCTGCAGGTCAAACTGGATCCTACAGATGTGCTGCACATTCCCGGCCTGGGCTTTGACGGCATTATGGGGTACAGTCCCATCGCGCTGGAGAAGAATGCCATCGGCCTGGGAATCGCCGCAGAGGAATACGGCAGCCGTTTCTTTCAGAACGGCGCGCGCCCCAGTGGTGTGCTGACGCATCCGAACACGGTGAAAGATCCCAAGCGCCTGCGGGAAAACTGGAACGCGGCTTACGGCGGCAGTGCCAACGGAAGCAAGGTCGCCATCCTGGAAGAGTCTATGACCTTCACGCCCATCAGCCTGCCGAACAACGAGGCGCAGTTCCTGGAGACGCGGAAATTTCAGGTGGAGGAGATCTGCCGGATTTTCCGTGTGCCGCCGCACCTGGTCGGGAACCTGGACCGGGCGACCTTCTCCAACATTGAAAACCAGAGTATCGACTTCGCGGTGCACACCATCCGTCCCTGGCTGGTGAGAATTGAACAGGCCATGAACCGGGCTCTTTTCGCAGAAAACGAGAAGGGCCATTTCTATGTTCAGTTCAATATCGACGGCCTGATGCGGGGCGACTATAAGAGCCGCATGGAGGGCTACGCCATCGGTCGACAGAATGGCTGGCTGAACGCCAACGATATCCGCGCTCTGGAAAACATGAATCCTATACCCGAAGAGGAGGGCGGGAACACCTTCCTCGTGAACGGGAACATGGTCCCAATTGGCCTTGCAGGCATCAACCTGGCCGTGGCCGCTGCCGTGGCAGCCAGCGAAGCGGAGCAGGAACAGCAGGCTGAACAGGATACCGGTCAGGAAAACAGCCAGGAAAACAAAGAAGACACTGAAAAGGAGCCGCCGAAGAAATCACCACAGCGGCGGAAACGGAAAAAGGAGGAACAGCCGGATGAACAGCAAGCTGACACTGGGCAGTCTGTTTGACGGGATCGGCGGCTTCATGCTGGCTGCCCGGAAGGCAGACATCCGGCCGGTATGGGCCTCCGAGATTGAGCCGTTTCCCGTCCGGGTGACGGAGAAGCGGTTTCCGGATGTGCTTCAGCTGGGGGACGTGCACGGCATTCACGGCAGAGAAATCCCGCCTGTGGACATCATTACCTTCGGCTCGCCGTGCCAGAACCTTTCGGTGGCCGGCAAGCGCGCCGGCCTGGACGGGCAGCAGTCCTCCCTGTTTTTCGAGGCTGTCCGTATCATTACAGAAATGAGGAATTCAACGAATGGTCAATATCCCCTTTGGGCGGTGTGGGAAAATGTGCCCGGCGCACTGTCCTCGAACGACGGGCGCGACTTCCAGACGGTCCTCCGCTGCCTCTGCCAGATCAAAGACGGAGCGGCAGATGTTCCTCTGCCTGAGGGAGGGAAATGGCTTCACGCCGGGGAGATTGTGGGCGACGGTTATTCTGTCGCCTGGCGCATTCTCGACGCCTCGAAGGGCTGGGGAGTCGCACAGAGACGGAAACGTATATTTGCTGTCCTCGATCTTGGAGGCGCAGGTGCCGGACCGGTACTCTTTGAGTCCGAAGGCCTGTCAGGGTTTACTCCTTCGGGCGGAGAAGCGGGGGAAGGCGGTGCCGCCGGCGCTGAAGGCCGCGCTGGAGCGGCAGGCTTCTGCACTGAGCACAGCGCCAACAGCCGGAGCATAGGCTATGGCGAGGAGGAATCCCCGACCCTGAGAGCCGGGGTCGTGCCGGGTGTGGCGATAGAGTACAATCCATCGGACGCCAGGATCAAGATCAAGGAAGACGGCATCTGCCAGACGCTCTGCGCCAGGGCCGGCACGGGCGGGAATAACGTCCCCCTGGTCGGTTCCCCTGTCGTATACGGCATCTGCTCAGACCAGTCCCACGCCATGCTGTCGGATAACCCGCACAGCGGCATCTATGAGGCCGAGACCAGCCGGACGCTGGACTGCAACGGCGGGACGCCGGTATGCGCCCAGGGTGGCATGGCTGTGGTAGAGCCCCGGACGGTGGCGATGAATGTGGGCTTTTTCAACGCCGGAGAGGAATTATCCCCGCCCATCCTGGCAAGAGACTATAAGGATCCTCCAGTAGTGCACACCGAAACGGAATACCTGGTGCGCCGGCTTACACCGCTGGAGTGCTGCAGACTTCAGGGGTATCCGGACGACTGGTGCGCAGGCCTCGGTGATGAAAATCCCTCAGAGGAAGAAATCGACCGCTGGGAGCGGATCTTCGCTGCATGGGACGCCATCCAGGGGAAACGCAAAACCAAAACGAGGAATCAGATTATTAAATGGCTGCGCCATCCGAACACGGACGCGGCGGAATACAAGGCATATGGCAACAGCGTGGCTGTGCCGTGTGTCTTTTTTGTTCTCGCCGGAATCGTATGGGCAGCCGGAAAGGAGAGCGAAAGTGAAGCGCTTCTGGAATTGGACAAAGAATGAAGACACCGGCCAGCGGGAACTCTGGCTGGAGGGCGTCATCGCGGAGGAGAGCTGGTGGGGCGATGAGGTCACTCCGGCGATCTTCAAGGAGGAGCTGCACGCAGGCGGAGGCCCGATCCTGCTGCATATCTCCTCACCGGGCGGCGACTGCATCGCGGCCAGCCAGATCTACACCATGCTCATGGATTACCCCCAAGACGTGATCGTGCAGATCGACGGGGTTGCTGCCAGCGCCGCCTCGGTGATCGCCATGGCGGGGACCACGGTCCGCATGAGCCCGACGGCATTAATGATGCTGCATAATCCCTGGACCACCGCCATGGGGGATGCCGCTGAAATGCAGAAGGCCATTGACCTGCTGGATGAGGTGAAGGAAAGCATCATCAATGCCTATCAGATCAAAAGCGGCATGAGCCGGGCGAAGATCTCCCACATCATGGATGCCGAAACGTGGCTCAATGCCCATAAGGCAAAGGAACTGGGCTTCTGCGATGAAGTGCTGTATGAGGAGGACGACGCGGCGGAGCAGACGGGCGGAAAGCCCGATTTTATTTTCTCCGCGAAAACCGCTGCCATGACCCTGATGAACAAGGTGCTGGGCAGCATCCCGAAGCCTCCGGCAGAACCGGAGCATCCGCCTGATTCGACGCCGGTGCAGGGACCGGAACCTGAACCTGCCCCTGTTTCGGGCATCCAGCCTTCCAATGGAAAGACTACTGCGCCGGAGGAACCCAAAGAACCTGTTACCCCTGTCACCGACAATCGTGTACGAGCGGCAGACCTTGAGAAAAGGCTGTCGCTTTTGAAATGACCAAAAATAGGAGGAAAACATCATGAATCAGATTCTTGCTCTGCGCGAAAAGCGCGCCAAGCTGTGGAACGACACCAAGGCCTTCCTGGACACCCATCGCGGTGAGGATGGCATGGTATCCGCCGAGGACAATGCGACCTATGAGAAGATGGAAGCGGACGTGGTCGCCCTCGGCAAGGAGATCGAGCGCCTGGAGCGCCAGAAGGCCATTGACCGCGAGCTGGATCAGCCCACCGCTTCCATGCTGGTCAGCAAGCCCACGTCTCCCAAGGTGGACCGGAAGGAAGGCCGTGCCTCGGACGAGTATAAGAAGGCCTTCTGGAATCAGATGCGGGGCCGTGTGACCCCTGAGGTATACAACGCCCTGCAGGTCGGTGAACTGTCCGAAGGCGGCTATACCGTCCCGGACGAATTCGACCGTCAGCTGATTGACGGCCTTCAGGATGAAAATATCATGCGCGGCCTGGTGCACATCATCCGCACCGGTTCCGGCGAGCACAAGATTCCCATCGTGGCCTCTCACGGCACCGGCTCCTGGGTGGAGGAAGAGCAGCAGATCCCCGAGAGCGACGATGCTTTCAGCCAGGTGACCCTGACGGCGCACAAGTTCGCCACTATGATCCGCATCAGCCGTGAACTGCTGAATGACTCCGCCTTCGACCTGGCCGCCTACATTGCGCATGAGTTCGTGCGCCGCGCCGGTGCCGCAGAGGAGCAGGCCATGTTGACCGGTGACGGCAGCCATAAGCCCATCGGCCTGCTGCACGACACTCTGGGCGCTCAGGTGGGTGTCACCACGGCCAGTTCCACCGCGATCACTGCGGATGAGCTGATCGACATGCAGCATTCCCTCAAGTCCGGCTACCGCAGGAAGGCCTGCTGGATCATGAACGACGCCACCATCTCCGCGATCCGCAAGCTCAAGGATGGCAATTCCCAGTACATCTGGCAGCCCGGCATCAAGGAAGGCGCGCCGGACATGCTGTTTAACCAGAAGGTGCTCATGTCCAACTACATGCCCTTGATCGGTACCGGCAACAAGGTCATCCTGTACGGCGATTACAGCTATTACTGGCTGGCGGAGCGCGAAGGCCGGACGCTGGAGCGCCTGAACGAGCTGTACGCTGTCACGGATCAGGTTGGTTTCAAGATGACGGAGCGCCTGGATGGCCGCCTGATTCTCCCCGAAGCCGTGAAGTGCCTGCAGATGAAGTGATCCTTCGGGGCTGACTGAGCGATCGGTCAGCCCCATAACTTTTGGAGGTAATACCTATGAGCAATATGGCGAGAAACTATCACGCCCACGGCGGCGCGGAATGGGTGGTGGGCGGAAAGCTCACCTTCCTGCCCGGCGCGACGGTGGAGAGTGCCGAGGGCCTTTTCGATGTTCCCTCCGGCGCGGGAGCTGCGCAGCTCCCCTACCTGGAGGACAGCAAAGCCACCAGCGCCGCGTCCCTGCGAGAGGACTACAACAAACTGCTGGCAGTGCTGCGCACGGCTGGCCTGATGGCTGCCGCGCCCGCTGCAGAGGAAACGACTACCCCCGTGATCGAGCCTGAATCCGGTGATGCCGAATGATTCTGGAAGTGGATGAAGTCAAAACCCACCTGCGCATCGAGGACGATGAGGAAGACGATTATATCGAGACCCTGATCAAGCAGGCGCAGGCCGCGGCGGAGGACTTTTGCCGGGTATCCTTTGAGGACGATACCGCGCCGGAGCCTGTTCGCCTGGCGGTGATGCTTATGGTGTCCCACTACTACGAAAACCGGGATAATCCGGATCGGGCCGTCTACGGCACCATGCGCATCGCCTTTGAAAATCTGCTGTATCCCTATCGCGATCCCGACAAGATGTTCTGACACCGGAGGTGAGGCTGTTTGCGTGGTTATAAAAACTTTGACGGCACACCGCACCCAGGCGACCTGAAGCATCGGGTGGAGATCGGGTACACCGTGAATACGGTAAACGAGAACGGCTATCCGGATGAGAAGGACGTCGTGGTTTGCACCGTGTGGGCGTCCGCCACGGACGCGGGAAACCAGCACTACCGCAGCGCGGACGTCATGAACACCGAGGCCGTGGTCAACTTCACCATCCGCTACCGGGACGATATCAAGCCCGGCATGTGGGTGCGGTTTCGGGGTGAGAAGTGGATCATCTCCACCCTGGGTGAGTATTCGTTCCAACGCACCTATTTGGGCCTGAAGGCTTCCATGCAGAAAGGAATCAGCGGATGAAACAGGTACAGGACGCGCTTGCGGGTATTGGCATTCCAGTCTATGCGGGCGTGTGGCGCTCGGCATCCAAAGACCAGAACGCGCCGTTGCAGTACTGCGTTTATTCCACGACCACCGTGGAGGCCGAGCACGAGGACGACCATCCTTCCCGGTACCGCACTTATGTGTATCTGAACCTCTGGTCGGACGTGGATCCCACGGAAATGCGATACCGCATCCGGGAAGCGATGTACGCTGCAGGCTTTGGCATGGTGGAGGAATCGGACAAAGGATACAATCAGCCCGCGTATGACACCGCCACCCGTCAGTACACCGTGCAGTGGACATGGCTGCTGGCTGAGCCGGTATAGGGGGTGGCCTGAATGCCCATCGATACCAAGGGCTTTGACGATCTCATCGGAGATATCAATAAGATGGCGGACCGGCTGAACACAACCGACGAAGGCGCGCCTGCGGCCAGGAGAATTCTGAAAGCTGCGGCGGTGCCCGTCGAAGACCAGATGAAGGCCAACGCCAGCAGGGACCCGAAGATCATATCAGGCAAGCTTCACGGCGCGATTTCCACCGGCAACGTGAAAAAACACAAACGAACAGGGCTGCACATCACCATTGGGGTGCACCGGAAGGATTGGGACGACGAGGACTATTACCCCGCTTATGTGGAGTATGGACACGGCGGTCCCGGCCCCGCTCCGGCGCACCCCTATGTGCGTCCAGCCTTCGACACCCGTCAGGATGAGGCTTTCGGCATTATCCGGGACGGACTGCTCAACGAACTGAAATCAAAATAACCAGGAGGTAAACCATCATGCCTACCAATACTCCCGCGGCTTCTCCCACGGTTTCCTCGACCATCGGCCTGAAAAATGTGGTGATTGCGCCGCTGACGGTCGATACGGAAACTGAACACACCTATGGCGATCTGCAGCTGGTGGCTGGCGCAATCGAGGCCAGCGTCACGCCGGACAATGCGGATCCCGATATCCTCTATGCGGATGACATCGAGTTCGATACCCTGTATGCCGATCCGCAGGTGAGCTTCAAGCTGAAGATGGCGGACATTCCGCTGACCATCCAGGAGATGCTCTTTGCCAATGTGATCGATGACAACGGTGTCCTGATCCGCGCAGCTCAGGATAAGCCGCCCTATTTCGCCGTCGGCTTCAAGAGCGAAAAGAGCAACGGCAAGTACCGTTATGTCTGGCTGTACAAGGTCCGCGCCAAGCCCCTGACTGAGAACTTCGCCACCAAGGAAGGCAACACCATCAACCGCCAGACCCCCGAAGTCGAGTTCACCGCCATCAAGCGCACCCACGACGGGCGCTATCAGGCAGTAGCGGATGAGGGCGAAGGCGGCTTTACTGCGGAAAAGGCAGCGACTTTCCTGACTGCTGTCTATGAGCCGGTGATCACAACCGCGCCGTAAGGAGGTGACGGGAGATGTCGCTGGAAGCCCTGAAGCGAAACGGGCATAACCTGGAACTGGGTGCATTCGATCGGGCCGGTGAGTACGGCATCCCCGTCCTCCAGCCGGTGCAATTGGATCAACGTCTTGAATGGGTGCGCTTCAATCACGCGCTCAGGGAAACGCACCGGGACCGATATGGCGTCCAGTTCTTTATCGACGATTATCTTTTCCAGAGGGCATGGCACGACCCACCGCGCTATGCCCTTTTTCTTCGCCAGTTTCCGGCTGTCATGACGCCGGACTTTTCCATGTTTGTGGACTATCCGAAAGCGGTCCAGATCTACAACCACTGGCGAAAGCACCAGCTAGGCGCGTACTGGCAGAGGGTGGGAATGACCGTGGTGCCGACCATCGGTTGGATTGATCAGGATAGTTATTCCTGGTGCTTTGACGGAGAGCCGGAAGGGAGCACCGTTGCGATCTCATCTGTCGGCACACAGAAGAATCCGGAGGCCAGGCGGATGTTCCTGGCCGGATACAAAGAAATGCTGACCCGTCTGCAGCCCACAAAGATCATCTTTTTCGGAGATGTGCCGGATGAATGCCAGGGGAACATCGAGCAGCATGATGCCTACTACCACACCTTCACCAAGGGACTGTCTTTTGCTGACAAAGCGAGGTGATGGCCATGGGCACCAGAGGCTCATCGTCCCATGGCGGACGCGGAGGAGGCGGGCCGCCCTTTGCTAGAGTTGGCCGGGATCAGCTGGCGCCGTGGCGGGACAACGCGACAGCCTTCCAGCAGATCCTTAGGGATACCGGCTACACGCCGGAGCAGGCGCGGATCGCCCAGGAAGCGCAGATCCGCTTCTATGGTGATGACTACGACACCTTCACCTCCGGCGACCTGCCCCATGAAACAGAGATCATCTCGGAGGCGCTGATGCGGATGCCCTACTACAACGCGGGTACGATCTACCGCGGCATCTCAATGCCCTCCGCCGACGCGCAGCGGATCTTCCTGGATCAGTGGAAGCCCGGCACCGTACAGATGTTTACGGATAAGGCTGGGAAGGGCACGGGCATTGTGCAGTCTTTTTCCAGTAAAGAATCTGTCGCTAACAGCTTCGGCAACTGGGACTGGACGTCCCGCGGGGATACGTCCATCAAGTTCATTCTGGATGACAATAAGACGGCTCCCGGTGTTCAGCACATATCAAAGTTCGGCGCACGGGAGGCGGAGGTGCTGTCGCCGTCCTACCATCAGTTTTATGTGGATAAGGTGGTGCAGATGCCGGATTCCCGCTACGGTGGACAGCGGTATGAGATCCACCTGAAAGACAGAGGAAGGAAAAAGAAATGAGCGATTTGATGACAAAGGCCAGAGAATGTGAAATCTTCCTGAGCCTGCGACTGCCGGAAACGGGGAAACACCCCGGACTGGATAATGATGATCGCTTCCGCGCCTGGCGGAAGGCTGCGTATGACGATCCTGATTTCATGTATGAAGGCGATTATATCGCCTGCTATGAGGAGTGCAGAGATAAGGATGCAAGCGAACTGAGCAATGACCAGGTGCGCGGCTGCATCACCTTTCTGCTCCGGCAGATGCGGAACCAGTATGCGCCGTATCCCTGCCTGGTGAGCGGTGAGCTGTATCGGCTGCTGCTCCGGTGGATTGAACTGAACGAGAAGGAGGACGCTGAATGATTACCTGCACACTTGGTGAAAAGAAATACTCTGTGGACTTTATCTCCGGCCGGGCGCTCCGGGAAATGGAGCCCGCCGCGAAGATGTACAGCCGCGTGGTGGCCATCGCCAATGCCGCTGCGAAGGGCGAGATTCTGCCGGACGCGGAGCAGCTGACGATCCCGGAAGCGCTGGATGAGATGATCCGCTGGTTCTGCATCCTGTTCAACAATCAGTTCACACCGGACGACGTGCTGGACGGCTATCCTGTGGATCGCCTGATGCACGACATCGCCCTGGCACTGATGGCTGTGCAGACGCAGACTACGGAGATCCTGGACGAGTTCCCTACGAAGGCAGCGGAGGAGAAGACGCCGACAGTGGAGCCGGTGACGCCCACGGCGGAATCCTGACGCTGCCGGAATTCATCTATTCTACCTATAACAATTTGCTGGAGGGCGGCTGGCGGATGCGTGAGATCGACGAGATGGACTTGCTCGGCTTCTTGCGCATCCGTGCCTGGAACGCGAAGAATAAGCAGAAAAAGCAAAAGCCCCGGCGCGCCACGATTGATACCGTGTGGCCGGGACTGAAGCCTTAAGCGTGATCTCTATTTACTGATCAGATCGCCGGGCTCACGCCAGTTTTCAATTGTCAGACCATCAATGTCGATGAAGTCCTTTGTGTTGTCTGTTACGAGTACGTAGCCATTTGAACGAGCATGCGCCGCGATCATCTTGTCACGATCCTGATTTTGTTTGTCCTTATGCTTCTGCTTCAAGTCTGCAAGGATGGAACCGTAGTGGACGGCGGCGTGACGGTCAAAATCGAGGATCATGATTCCGGCAAGAATTCGATTGACAGCCATTCTGCTCTGCTCCGGAAACTTGCTGTTGTGAATGCCAAATTCCAGTTCTGCATAGGTAACAACAGAGATGCAGACATCGTTTCCCAGATGAGAAGCGACTCTGGCCGCGCAAACGCTGTCAGGATGCCGCATGCAAAAGATCAGGATATTCGTATCCAGCATGTACATATCAGAGACTGATCCTTTCATTTTCAGCTTCATCGGGTCTGCCGTCACTCAGAAAATCGTCGGGTAGCATAGCGATCCCGCTGAAAAAGGCTTTCTGCAAGGATGCCTTTGGAGTGATGACCAGAGAATCTCCAACCTGATTAATCACCAGGTCAGTATCTTCAAGACGATAGTCTTTGGGTATACGAATTGCCTGACTTCTGCCGGACATGAAGGGCCTTGTGGTATGCATCGCACGCTCAGTCATGGCTGTGGCCTCCTTTCCTTTTCTCAGCCTAATAATATACCATGATATATTACAAGTCAAGTAAAACTTTGTTAAGCCGCGGGAGGTGAACACCATGGCTGAATCCCTGCGCGACCTGGTTGTGTCGCTGTCGCTGAATACAGATAATTTTACCCGGAACATCAAGTCCGTAAACAAGCAGATCCAGGAAGCGGAATCCTACTTCAAGTTGGCTTCAGCCGGGGTGAAGGGCTTTGACACTTCCGCTGCTGGCCTGTCCGCCAAGCTGGAAATGCTGGAACGGAAGCTGTCCCTGCAGAAGGACGCGGTAGGTCAGTATGAAAAGGCACTGAAGGCGGCCTCCGACAAGCTGACGGAATGCTATACCCGTCAGCAGGATTACAGCAACCGCCTCGCTGAAGCAAAACAGAAGCAGGCGGATATGGCCGCCGCTGTGCAGGGTGCGACGGCCAAGTATGAAGAACTGCGGGATACCCTCGGCGAATCCGACTCTGCCACCATCGCTGCCAAGGCGAATATGGAGGCCGCGAAGGAAGAATATAAGGCGGCGACGGATGAGGTCACAAAGCTCTCCGGCCAGCAGGATGCCCTGAAGCGCAGCACGCAGAACGCGGCGGACGCTGTATCCACAGCACAGACACAGCTGAATAAAGCCAACGCCGCAGTGCGGGAGACGGAAGCAGCGATCCGGGAAACCAATGCCCAGCTGCGTACCGCTCAGTCCGTATGGACGGCAGCGGGCAAGGCTATGGAGGATTTCGGCGAACGCTGTGAAAAGGTCGGGAAGTCTGCTGAAAAGGCCGGAAAGACGCTGACCCGAACGGTGACCACGCCCATCGTGGGGCTTGCTACCACGGCGGTAAAGGCCAGCGTGGACTTTGAATCTTCCTTTGCGCTGGTGCGGAAGACGGTCAATGGTACCGAATCCGACTTTGATACCCTTGCTGCCGCGTCCAAACGCATGTCCACAGAGATCGCCACTTCTACGGATGAGATCAACGCGGTCATGGCCACCGGCGGACAGCTGGGTATCGCAACGGAGCACATCGAGGAATTCGCCCGGGTCATGATCGACCTGAGCAATGCATCCACGGATCTGGACGCGGATACTGCTGCGACGCAGCTGGCTAAGTTCGCCAATATCATGGGCACCAGCCAGAGCCAGTTTTCCAATATTGGCTCTACCATCGCCATGCTGGGTAACAACTTCGCTACCACCGAAGCGCCCATCGCGGAAATGGCGATGCGTATCGCAGGCGCTGGCAAACAGGTCGGTCTGACCGAGGCGCAGGTGTTGGGTCTGGCCACAGCTCTGTCCTCGGTCGGTATTCAGGCGCAGGCAGGTGGCTCTTCCATCTCCAAGGCCCTGATCCAGATGGAGGTGGCAGCCACGACCGGCGGCGATGCCCTGACGGACTTCGCCAGAGTGACCGGTATGTCGGAGAAGGAATTCGTTGCGGCCTGGAAGAGCGATCCCATTATGGTTTTCCAGCGGTTCATCGAGAGCCTGGCCAAAATGAGCGACGAGGGCATCAGCGCCGTAGCGACCCTGGATGAGATCGGCATCAGCGAGATCCGCCTGCGCGATACCATGCTCCGCGCCGTGAATGCTACGGAGCTGTTTGCCAACGCTCAGGATATGGCCGCATCGGCCTGGCAGGAGAATACTGCTCTGGCGGATAAGGCTAATGTGCGCTACAGCACCACGGCAAGCAAAATCACGAATCTGAAGAACAAGGCAGTGCTCTTTGCCCAGACACTGGGGAATGACCTCCGGCCTATGCTGGACAAGCTGATCGCCGGAGTAAGCGGTTTTATTGATAAGCTGAACAGCATGGATTCCGCCCAGCGCCAGCAGATTATCCGCATCGCGGCGATTGCCGCGGCCATCGGCCCGCTGCTGCTGACCTTCGGCAAGGTGACCAAGGGCATCGGCACGATCTCCAAAGGCATAGGCACCTTTGCGACGGCGGTCGGCAAGGCCGGGGGAGGTTTCTCCGGTTTTCTTTCTGTTTTGGGGAAATCTCCCGCCGTGTGGGCAGCCGTCGCGGTGGCTGTCATTGCGGGCACGGTCGCTCTCTACGACTACGTCAGCGGAGCGAAAGCTGCGAGGGAAGCGCTGAAGGGTATGGAGGAGACGGCGAAAAGCTGGAAGGAAACTGCCGCCGAAACCTTCTATGGAAGTAGCAAGGGGCTTTCGTTCTTCGGTATGAGCGCCGAGGACTTCGCAAATTCCGGTAAGCAGGATATCCAGTCCGCCAAGGAATGGCTGTCCGGCATGACAGGGGTATGGTCCGACGGAAAGAAGGAAACCAATGAGATCGTCAAGCAGTGGACGGATTCCTGGAAAAGCCTGACGGCTTCGACCCGAGAAGGGCTGGAGGGGTTGAAAGCCACTGCGGATAAGAACGGCTACACCGGCCTTTCCCAGCAGATGGCAGGCGACCTGAAGCTGCTGGACAGCATGGACAAGGAAATCGCGTCCCTGCTGAAGAAACGTCAGAATCGGCAGCTGACCGATAAGGATAAAATCCGCCTCCAGGAGCTCATCGACACCCGGAACGCCATCGTGGTAAAGTACCATCTCGTACCGGAAGACAGCGAGGTGGATGGTTTTGATACCCTCCGCCGGAAGCTGGAAGCTGAGGTTGCCCGGGCGGAAGCCAGAGGGCAGGATGTTCCCACATCCGTCTACGAGAATGCGGTGGTCGGCGCTGCAGAGGGAATGGCGGCGGTCAATAAACAGCTGGATGAACAGTATGACCAGGAGTACGCTATTATTCAGCTGATCGAGAGCGAAGCAGAAAGGCAGCAGGCCTTGGCGGACCTGAACAGCCGGTATAACGCAAACCGGAAGGCCGCCGCTCTGGAATATGCCGCGCTTATGAAGGATGTCGTAACACCCGTATGGGAGTCGGATGACATACAGGGCGCGAAGACACAGGTTGGAGAGCTGATGCAGCTGCTCCGGCAGTACAGCGCCGCATCCACTGACGCGGAGAAAAAGGAATTCCTGCCGAAGCTGAATCAGCTGACGTCGAGTATGGACGAGGGCACGCTGACAGAATACATCGCGCTGCTGACACAGATCCAGTCCCTCATGGACAGCGGCATGAGTGAAGCGGAAGTCCAGGCCATGTTCCCGGATATCGACTTCTCCGCTGCGCTGGAACAGCTGGCGGCCATCCAGACCTACCTCAACAACAATAAATGGGATCCCAATCTGGAAAGCCTGAACACCATGTTCGGGGATGCTGTCGGCGAGGAAGTCCTGAAGATCGCCACCGATCTGGATATGACCGGGGCCATGGCCCGCTGGGAAGAGTGGGCGACAAATCCCGGCGCGATCACTACGGACGCGATTATCCAGGGATATACCGAAGCGGAGAACGCGACCAAGCAGCAGCCGATCGTGGAAGCCTTCGTCAGCAAGTACACTGAGGTGGCTGAAGGCGCGAATACCGCCTCCCTGACGCCTACGGGTCTGCTGGCCTATGTGACGACCTATGCTGAAGCGACTACCGGCGCGGATGTTTCTTCGCTGAATCCTACAAACATCACTGCTATGGTAGCGGCCTACAAGGAACTGGCGGAGGGCACGGATGTTTCCCTGCTTAAGCCCAGTGATATTACGGCTTATGTCATGCAGTACCTAGAAAAGACGGGGGTGGATACATCCAAGCTGACGCCTGCGGCGGTGACTGCCTTTGTCATGGCGTATGAGGAGATCAACGGCGGGGCTTCCACGGCTGCGCTGACGCCCTCGGATGTCGTGGGCATGGTGGTGAAATACGCTCAGGCGGAGAAGGTGGACATCACCGCCCTGAAGCCGGATCAGATCGAGGGCATTGTCTCCTCCTTTGCGGAGGCGACCGGGTGCGACAAATCCGCGTTGCTTCAGGAGTTCACCGCCTACATCACGGAGTACAAAGAAGCGGAGGGCGTCAAGCGCCCAACGCTGAACGTGACCGTCGGACTGGCTGGATATGACCTGTTGGCCTACCGCCGCTGGCTGAGCAAAAACAAGGTGGAAGTCGAAGGCATTGTCCGGCTGAGCGAAGTCTACGAGGACCCTTCCAATGTGCTGGGCGAATCCGGGGTCAAGTACTGGAAGGACGGGGAAGAAATCCCCGTTACTGCCATTACCCAGGATATGCTGAAGCCGGAGGATGTGGCCATCCTGGATAAGGACGGCACAATGCATATTCTCCTGACCACGGAGATTACCGGCGCGCCGGAAGCCATCGCGGAAATGCGGGAGCAGGTGGCGGAAGTGGATCAGCTGGGTGTGACTGCCCTGGGCAGGGCGGCGGGAATAATCCCTACCACGCTCATGGGGTTCATTGACGCTGCGGAGAAACGAATCGACAAGTTCAAAAATCCCGGCTTCTTTGATTTTGCCTGGCTGACCACCGATGCCAGCCGCCTGAAGATTCTCGGCGAATCGATGATCTCTGACTTCAGCCCGGAAAAGGTAGCCGAATTGTCGACTTATGTGGCCGAAGTTGTCTCCGCCATCCAGCAGGGACAGGCGGTCAGTCAGGAGGACATCGACAACGTCAATAAGATCCTGCAGTTTATCAAGGATCTGGATTCGGTGGGCGTCGGGCAGAACGTGACCGAGGGCATCGCCGAGGGCATGACCGCCGCAGGATGGGATACCAGCGCTGAAACGCTGGCAACCAATCTGGAGACCGCGATCAACAGCGCGCTGGTCATCAACAGCCCGTCCGAAAGGATGAAGCCCGCCGGTGAATATGTGGCAGCCGGTATCGGGGAAGGTATGACGGGGTATAATTTCTCCACTGCGGGCGCATCCCTCGCCGCGGCTATAGAACAGGCGGTATCGGGTTTCCTGACCGCAGAATCTCTGGCACCCTACGGCGTGACTGTCGCGTCCGGCGTCGCCGCCGCCATGTCCGGGTACGATATGACCTCTGCCGGGACGGGTATTGCGGCCAAAGTAAGAAGCGCGGTATCCGCTGCCCTGACGGGCACGACGCTGCGGTCAATTGGCGTGAATGCCATGAACGGTCTGGCGGCCGGTATCCGCTCCGGGCAGAACAGTGTGGTGTCTGCCATGCGCAGAGCCGCACAGACTGCGGTGTCCGCCGCGAAGACGACGCTGAAAATCAGCTCACCTTCCCGTGTCTTCCGGGACGAGGTGGGTGAAATGACTATGAAGGGCTTCGGCGAAGGTGTGACCCGGGAGGCGCAGAAGCAGGCCAGAACCATCTCCAACGCGGCGAGGTTCCTGACGGATGCCGCCAAAGACAGCTCTATCGGGTATACGCAGACCGATAACAGCCGTACCTACAACAGCAATTCTTCCATAAGCTTTTCCGGCAGCAATTTCTATGTGCGGGATGAGCAGGATATCCGCTCCCTGGCGATCGAGATCGCCAGCCTGACACGCAGGCAGCAGCGAGGGCGCGGCCTGAGAATGGCATAGTTTAACTTGACTTTATGCGGAAGAAGAGGATATATGTCACTACCCCAAATCAAAGGAGGTTGTGGATATGGGATTCATGATGCAGATCAGGCCTGAAGTATTGAAAAAGCTCCGGGAGGATTATCCGCCCGGGACAAAAGTGATCCTGGATGAGATGTGCGATCCATACAGGGAGATGCCATCCGGGATGAAGGGCGAAGTGCTATATATCGACGACGCCGGAGGCGCGCATATAGCATGGTCCAATGGCTCGACTTTAGCAGCGATTCATGGAATCGACCGCTTTCATCGTGACCCGGATCAGTAACAGAAATAATGTGGGAGGCCGCTTTCGGGCGGCTTCTTCTTGTTGTGGAGGAATTCATGCAGGACTATTTCATCTGGAATGGTGTGGACTGTCGCCAGTATGGGATTCATGTATCTGAGCAGCCGCCCATTACGATTCCAGCGGAGCGCAGTACGCAGACCAATGTGCCGGGTAGGCCTGGCAACCTGACACAGCTGGAGGGGGACGATGTATATGATGATCTGATTCTGACGGCGACATGCTTTATCTCGGATCCGGCGCAGATTTCTGCCATAGCCGCCTGGTTGAAGGGCGGTGGGACGGTGACCTTCGCCAATCGAACCGGCGGATACTACAAGGCACGAATCGTCAACCAGATCCCCTTTGAAAAGGTACTGCGGGGGAATCCGCACTGCAGCTTCGTTGTGAACTTCCGCTGCTTTCCGTTCTGGTATCAGCAGAATGTAGCGGATATCACAGTAACAACATCCGGAACGCTCATCACGAATCCCGGCAGTGTGTACGCGGAACCGATCATCACGGTGTATGGCTCCGGAGATATCACGTTGATGGTCGGCACAACGATTGTGGAACTGGAGAACATCTCCGGGAGTATTGTGGTGGACTGCGTCCTGAAGGAAGCCTATCAGGGTAATACGCTTATGAACGATCACATGACGGGTGATTTTCCGGTGCTGAAGCCCGGGGCGAATGGTGTGTCGTGGACGGGAAATGTGACAAAGGTTGTAATTAAGCCAAATTGGAGATACCTGTAATGAACCGAGGTGATTCTCTTGATCTGCGTCTATCCAGCTGACTGCACGGACTTTTCCACCAATGGCAACGGCACCCTGTCCCCACTGATGGCCGTTGTGACCGAGACCCTGAACGGGGAGTATGAGCTGGAGCTGGCGCACCCCATTGATGAAGCCGGGAAATGGCGACGGTTGGTAGAGGGCTGCATTATCCGTGCTCCTGTCCCTGCGGCCATGACCCCACGAGTACACTTTTCCGCGCCGGGTGATGACAGCGGTTCGGAGGTGTGGCGGATCAATACGGATTTCTCCGGTGCCGAGACACGGAAGGGTACGCTTCGCCTCCGATCCGGTCCGGGTACTAAATATAAAATCCTGGCCAGCTATAAAAACGGATCGCTGGTGCAGGTGGTTGCCAAAACTAATGGCAGCTGGTATGAGGTGACTGCGCCGGATGGCAAGCACGGCTACATGTCCACCACCTATCTGGTGTTTGACCACAGGGAAGGTTCTGCCTCGCAGGCGGTATCCTCGACAGTAGAGGAGCGCCAGCTGCGTGACCAGCCCTTTCGTATTTACCGGGTTGTGCCGGAGCTCAATAAAATCACGATCTATGCCCGGCATATTTTCTATGATCTTCTGGACAATATGATCCAGTCCTACAAGCCCTCATCCTCCGCGGTGGGGGCTTCTGTTGTGCATACTCTGTCTTCCTCCTGCCTGTCGGAGCACGATTTCACATTTTATTCCGATCTGGACGGCACGGCGGAGGAAGTGGAGTTCGTCAACATCAATCCAGTGGACGCGCTGCTGGGCGAGGGCGGTGTCATTGAAAAGTATGCCGGGGAGCTGACCCGGGACTGGTGGGATGTATTCGTTGTTAAGCGTGTCGGCCAGGACAGCAACGTGCAGATCCGGCAAGCGAAGAATCTGCTGGGTATTTCCTATGATGTGGATCTGACGGATGTGGTCACCAGGATCATGCCCACCGGCGAGGATGCGGATGGCAACGTGCTCTACCTGCCGGAGCTGTATATCGACAGCCCGCTGATCGGAAACTACACCCACCCAAAGTGGATCCACCTGGCGGTATCGGATGCCAAGGAAAAGACGGATGGCGACGACAAGAAAACCAGGGATCAGTGTTATGCCGATATGCGGAAAGCAGCCCAGGCGGAGTTCGAGGCCGGCTGCGATGTCCCCACGGTGACGCTGAACGTGGATTTCATCAACTGCGCTGAGACGGAAGACTACCGGGAGTACGGTTTTCTGCAGAACATCTATCTGGGGGACGCTGTTCAGGTGATCGCACCCCGGATCGGGGTGTGGGTGTCCATGCGGATGACGCAGTACACCTATGACTGCCTGACAAAGAAATACACCAGCATGACGCTGGGCACTGTGGCTGATACGGTTGAGGGAAACACCATCTCCGCCCGGCAGCTGCCCAGCGGGATCATCACCGGCAGCAAGCTGGCGATCAACTCCGTCGGCAGCGGTGCGCTGCAGAGCGGTTCCGTCGGAGCGGTACAGCTCCAGATGGCGGCGATCGATACAGCCCATATCCGGGATGCAGCCATCAGCCAGGCGAAGATCGGTGAAGCGGCTATCGGTACGGCGCAGATCCAGGACGCGGCGGTGATCCGGGCCAAGATTGCGGAAGGTGCGATTGGCATTGCCCAGATTGAGGATGCTTCTATTACCCGGGCAAAGATCGGCGACGCTGCGATTGGCGCTGCACAAATTGAGGACGGTGTAATCACATCCGCTCACATCGGCACGGGCGAGATTCAGGAAGCCAACATACACGACGGCGCGATAACCCATGCCAAAATCGTGGAAGGTGCAATCCACAGGGCTCATATCGAGGATGGTGCGATCGATACCGCCAAGATCGCGGATGCAGCGATTACCAACGCAAAGATCGGTGGAGCAGCCATTGGCACGGCAAACATTCAGGATGGTGCAATTGTTACAGCGCATATCCTGGATGGGCAGATCGTGACGGCCAAAATCGCTGACCTGGCGGTAACCTCCGGAAAGATTGCGGATCTGGCTGTAACGACGGCGAAGATCGCTGAAGCGGCGATTACCAACGCACAGATCGCGAATGCCGCCGTAGACACGGCTCAGATTGCATTGGGTGCGATCACTGCCGCCCTGATTGCCCAGGGTGCGGTGGGTACGGCGCAGATTGCGGATGCCAGCATCACAGACGCAAAGGTTGTCTCCCTGAACGCCGACGTGATCACCTCCGGTACTCTGGCTACAGAGCGCCTGATTATCCGAGGCGATGACGGTCTCATCTATGAGATCAACGCCCAGGCTTCCGGGCTCTCCATGCAGGAACTGCAGAATGAGAAATACCGTGAGCAGCTGAGCGGCACGGTGCTGGTGGCCCGGTCTGTAACGGCGGAGCAAATTGCCGCCGCGACCATCACGGCAAACGAAATTCTGTCCGGGACGATCACGGGCGACAAGATCGCTGCCCGGACGATCGAGGGCAGCAATATCAAGGCGGGCGTGATTACCACACAGCACCTGGCCGCTGACGTGGGGAAGTCCCTGGACCTGTCCAGCAACGTGAGCATCAACCAGCGGGTGGAGAAGGTTTACTCCGATATGGATCAGCTGATCGGGTATCGGCTGGAGATCATCTCCACCTCAGATCTGCTGTCCGAAGAAATCAAGAGCACCGCGCTGACAGCCCGTGTCTGGCATGGCAGTGAGAACGTGACCGACAGGCTGGATGCTTCCTTTTTTCGCTGGAAACGTGTGTCCGCTGACAGCACCGCCGATGCCCTGTGGGATGCTGCCCATGTAGGCATGAAGGGCATTGTGCTTTCGGTTCAGGATATTCTCTACAGCGCGACCTATACCTGCGAACTGAGCGATGACGCTTTTTCGACCGATTATGAGGAGGGTGACGATATGACCGCCACACAGAATCTTTCCATGGTCAGGGGAGACACCCTGTCCTTTGATGTGCGCTTGTCCGATCTGGATGGCACGACGATCAGCAGCCTGTATTTCACTGTGAAGAAAAAGGCGTCCGACGAGGTGCTCATTTTCCAGAAGTCCATGGCTGACGGCATCACCAAGGTGGATGACACCACCTACCGCGTCCGCGTGGCTCCGGAGGATACGAATGGCGTGACTGCCGGGAAGTACGCCTACGATCTGCAAATCGGCGTCGGCACCGACATCTATACGTTGCTCATGGGCAGCCTGACCATTGTGCAGGATGTAACGGCGGAGGGATAAGCTATGAAGGCAGAAATCATCCTGACAGACAATAATATCAACATCGATCTGAACGAGCCGACCATAGACGTATCCACGGAGGACGGCTTTTCAGTCACGATCATCGGCGGCGTGGGACCGCAGGGAGGCCGAGGACCTGAGGGTCCCAAAGGTGAAAAAGGCGATGATTATGTTCTGACTGAGGAGGATAAGGACGATATCGCCGGGATGGCGGCAGAAAAAGTGGCTGTCCCGGTTCGTGATGTCCAAATCGATGATGCAAGCATTCTGTCAGACGGGATAGCAAACATCCCTGTTGCGGAGAAAGAATCGCAGGTTGGTCTTCTTCGTATTCATAACAGAGGCCTTATATTCTATCCAGATCCGTTTGATAATACCAAGAAGGTATTGGCCATAAATGCTGCAAGCGCATCTGCAATTAAGGGTGGTCAATCTTACTGGGATCCACTAATCCCGCAAAGGCAGCATATGTCGGTATTCTATGGGCTGGCGAAAGCGGCTGGCGTCGATATGGCTACCTCTTCCAACCCGGTCGGAACATATACCGATGAGGCAAAAACAGCAATCCGAGCAATGCTCGATGTTCCTCCAACAGAGGATATTCCTTCTGTTCCAGTGGAGGATGTGAGGATTAGCGGTGTCTCAATCGTAAAAGATGGTATTGCGGATTTGCCTATGGCAATAGAAGTCCCAGGCGTTGTTAGAATTGGAGCAACGGCATATGGCCTTACCATCGTCAATAATCCCAATCATCAGGACTACGGTATCGTCAAACTGTTTCCAGCGAATGACACTGATATTAAATCCGGTACTCGCGCTAGCAGAGCGATTGACCCTGCTCATCAACATCAAGCTGTATTCTATGGCCTGGCGAAGGCGGCTGGTGATGATACGCAAAAAGAATCCGAAAACGCAGTCGGAACATATACCGAAGCCGCAAAAACGGCTATCAGAGGAATGCTGGACGCCGTCGGCTCTGAAGATTATGCGACATCTGCCAAAGCGGGTGTCATCAAAGTAAACCCAACATACGGAACAGATGTGACAGGTGGCGGCAGTATACTAACGCTGGCTCCGGCAACTTTAAGCGGTATTAAAAACGGAACAAGCAGTGCGCGTCCTATTACCCCGCAGAATCAGCATCAGGCAGTTTTTTATGGCTTGGCTAAGATTGCTGGGCAGGATGAAAAAAACTCGGAACTGACTGTTGGCCAGTATACAGAAGCAGCAAAGATAGCTATTCGGGCAATGCTTGGTGCGTTGGGCGTGGAGGATATTCCTGCTATACCGGTTCAGGATGTGCAAATTAATCGCTCAAGCATATTGGATAACGGTGTAGCGAATATACCGATTGCGACAGACGCGGTGCCAGGGGCTGCAAGATTTCACGCCGATTATGGATTGGCTATAAACGGTTCCAATCCTGTTCGCATTATTTCAGCCTCTTCTGCGAGGATTAAAGCTGGAGCACATGAATATACGCCGATTGTTCCGTATAGGCAGCATGAATCGACCTTCTATGGCCTTGCTAAGGCTGCGGGAGATGTAACCCAGAGCCAAAGCAGTAATGCTGTTGGTACATATACCGAAGAGGCAAAAACGGCAATTCGCACTATGCTTGGCTTGGATGATCAATCTATTGTCGATATCGTACAGTTAGGGCTTCCTGCTGCAGAGGAGGTGGCGTGGTGAGCAAATATATAGTTGATGAGCAGACGATGAAGGGTATTGCTGATGCGGTGCGCGGAATGCGCCATGAAAATGGCACAATGACGCCGACGCAAATCAAGGAGAAAATAAAAGACGTGTGCCCAGGAATACCCCTGTCAATATCAGGGCACATGGTCAATGGACACTGGGTAAGACCTGCAGAGTACCCCGATCTGGATGCGTTAAAGGAGCAGATACCAGAGGATGCTGATTGTGTTTATTTGACCTATGATTTGCGCAAGACGCCCGAAGTAGCACTCATTTCCATACGATGCTCGACTGTTGAAAAAGTCGAATGGCTACTTGAACGTGGACATCTTGAATCTGGGCAGTTCATAGTAGACGAATCGCATGAAGTGGCATCGCCCGATACTTACTATCAGCAGCTTACGGCAAATAATGGAGTTATACAGTTATGGCGTGTCAGTTGTGCCAGCGGTATTGCGACTTTCGGTTTTTCCGGATGGCCAAGCTCAACAATGAATGCGAACACTTATATAGGATATCAACCGTGTGTCGAGTGTGCCGGACGGCTTCCGCACCTAACGACAGCCTCACAAACAGGTACGACATATACGGGAACGATATTCACCGCTGGAGGTACCTTTTGGCTTGAACGGTACGCAGTTGCGCTCGGGGGAACAGCCGCCAGTATGGGTTCAATGTTCCGCGAATGCTATTCGCTGCAAGAAATTGTCACAGATGATTGGGATACGAGCGAATGGACAGTTACGAGCCTTAACCAGGCATTCTACGCCTGCCGAAGCCTGCAGGCCCTTATTCTTGGGCATTTAGATACGAGCAACTGGCGTGTAACGAGGTTCGGTCAGACCTGGCAGAACTGTGGAGCCTTACAGGTTCTCGATTTATATGGTTGGAATACGGCTGCATGGACTGTCACCGATATGCGGGAAATATGGGCTGGCTGCCGGTCGCTAAAACGATTGGATCTGAGCAGTTGGGATACTGGCAATTGGGCCGTAACAACGCTCTATAATTGCTGGCATGATTGCAATTCTTTGCTTGAGATTAAAGGCTTGAATGATTTGAATACATCAAATTGGCCGCTTACAATCATCGCTTCATCTGGCGGATATGGCCCATTCGTTGAGTGCTGGTCATTGAGAGAGCTTGATATCAGCAGATGGGATACGAGCCGGTTTGCAGTGGCACAGCCGCACACGTGGTTCAATGCATGCTATTCCTGCCAAGAGATTAAGTGTCCGACAGATATGGGGGATGTATCAACGAGCACAAATGCAAGCAATCCGCCAAACTATATTGGATTGGTTCACTTTAACGGTTATAAGATTTATTCGAATCATAGCTATGGTTATGCGCACATGCTCACGCATGAATCATTGGTCAACATACTAACGAACCTGCCTATAGTAACAGAAACTCGGACGATAACATTGGGAAACACGAACAAGAGCAAGCTTACTCCGGAAGAAATCGTCATAGCTACACAGAAAGGATGGACTGTCGCATGAAGCAGGAAACAATCGAAATCAGGGTGCTCACCGCCTCGGAGGGTATGGTGCTTACGAACGGGGAGACCTATTCTACTCAGGTTTATCTGGGGATTCACGACAGCCCGGACAACTGGCATGAAATCCCGGAAATCGAAATCCCGACTACAAATGAAGAGGAGGTGCCCTGATGGCTATCATCGCAACCGGCTCTAAAACCATCATCGATTTGTCGGACGGCAAAAGCCTGTCCTGCTATCTGGGGTCTAATCAGCCCAGGACGCAGATCCATGATGTGAACAACAGCGCATACAATCCCGACTGGACTACCACGGCGGGGAAGCTCGTGATTACCCCGGTGGTGTATGCCAATCAGACGGCGATCGCGCTGAACAATACCGCCCTGACCATCACTTATAAAAGGAAAGAAGGCTCCGGCTCTGAAGCCGCATTGGCCACCGGGGAGACCGTCAGCGGGAATATCCTAACGGTCAACCAGAACAAGCTGGCGTCTATTGCCAGCGGGCTTTTGACGTATATCGCCTATGTGGCGTATGCGGATCCTGATACCGGGCTGACGATCAACGCGACGGCGGATATCAGCTTTGCCCTGATCAGCACCGGCGAAAACGCCAAGAGCGCCTGGATCAGCGGTGAGCAGGTGTTCAAGTATAACACCGCCGGAGCGGTATCCCCGGCGCAGATCACGCTGACAGCAAATCTGCAGAACGTGACCATGGGCAAGTGGCAGTATAAGAACAGTTCTGGCGCATGGACGGATTACCCGACCACCAGCGATAACGCATCCATCACCGGCACCACCCTGATCGTGAAGCCTACGCACGCCATCTGGGTGGGCGAATCTGCTACCCTCCGGATCACTACATCGGACACCGCTATTGGCGACACGACCTCCATTTATAAGGTCACGGACGGCACCGCGGGCGGGGCGGGCAAGGACGCCTCGACGGTTTTCCTGACGAACGAGAATATCACGTTCGCGGCGAACAAGGATGGCAAAGTGGCCGCGACCACCAAGACCTGCAAAGTGGTGGCCTATACGGGCACTACGAAGGTCACGCCGACAGTTGGCACACCGACCGGGATGCCTACGGGTATGAGCGTTACTGCCGGAACCGCATCCGGCAACGAGGTGCCGCTGACGATTACGATCACCGCCAACGCCACCCTCGGCGGGGCAGGACAGCTGAACGGTGTAGTCAACATTCCGGTCACTTCGCCTGTCTCCACTACGCTGCAGATCCAGTGGAGCAAGGTCAATACCGGTGCAACTGGAACGGCGGGGCAGAACGCAGTTGTGTTCACGGTCTACGCGCCGAACGGCACGACCTTTGTCAACCAGAACGGTTCCCTGCCACTCAATGTGCAGGCGTATGACGGCAGCACCGCCATCAGTTCTGGAGCGACGTACCAGTGGGCGAAGTATGCCTCTGGCACGTGGACCAATATCTCCGGCGCTACGTCGGCGACCTATACGGTTAACGGATCGGATGTCGTCAGCACCGGCACCTTCCGCTGCACGATGACCTATAACTCCAAAACCTACAGCGACGTCATCACGTTGGTGGATAAGACCGACAACTACCAGGCGGACATCGACTCCACCGCCGGGGATGTGTTCAAAAACACCGTTGGCCAGACCTGCCTGATCTGCCGCCTCTGGCAGAACGGCAGGGAGGTCGATCCGCTTAAATCGACGACCTACTCGACGACCGCGCCTTCGTCTCCTGCGACGGGGGCTTTCTATTACCAGATTCAGAGTAACAGTCCGACCACAAAGCTTATGCGGTATTCCGGCTCAGCCTGGGCCGACGTGACCAGCAATGCCACCTATAAGCATGAAAAGACTTATACCTGGTACCGCCGGGACAAGGATGGAAATCCGCTTGATAGCGGTGAGGCCTTCGCCACGGGGAAGGTCATCTATGTGGACGGCGATGACGTGGATACCAAGACGGTGTTTGTCTGCGAAGTGGAATGAGGTGGATAGATGATTGCACAGGCGCAGTTTACGATCGCCGATCTATCCGATGCTGCGGCGGAGGTCATCGTCGGGACACAAACCGCAGCGACAGCAGCATGGAAGGGTGTAGCCTCCTTCTCTGAACTGAAGGATAAGCAGCAGATCCTGTATTGGCTCCCGGTTGCCAGCGCGTCCAACGCCACCCTGAACCTGACGCTGGCCGACGGCACGACCACCGGCGCGAAAAACATATATATCGGCGGCACGACACGATGTGGCACGCATGTGGCGGCGGGCAATCTGGTCACGATGGTATACCGGGAAAACGTCACCATCGGCAGCAGTACCTATACTGGCTGGTGGATCAGCCGATCACAGGACACGACCACGAACACGTATGATCGGGTTCAGTACAAGGCATCCGTTACGGCTGCCGGAGCCATCGCTGCAGGAAGGATCGGCGTTTTCAACAGCGCCGGGAAGCTGATCCTGCTCTCCACGACTGCTTTTGATGTGACCCGGCCCATTCTGTATGTGGGCACTGCCTATACAACCAGCGCCCTGACACAGACGAACAATTATATCTGCTATGGCACAGCCTTCTCGCTGGCAAGTACAGTATCGGGCTTTACCGGCACGGCAGGCAGTCCGGTCTATATCAAGGGCACCCTGAACGGGAAGATGTTCACCCCGGCGACAGGTGTGCTGACAACCACGATCCCCACTTCGGATGACGGTTACACCTACATCCTCCTCGGCCTCATGAGCACGACCGTCAATGCGGTCCTCGCGCCGGAGCATCCGATGTACCGCTATTACAAGGGCGCGTTCAAAACGATCACGGAGATCAGCTATGAAGCGTATGTGACAGCCGAAGGCGCACAGGAAGCCATCGACAACCTGGAACTGGGCGGCCGGAATTATGCGCTGGACTCTGGAACGGAGCAGACAGGAACGGCGGACATTATCGCCCGATACGCTCTCTCCGAGCCGATGGTGGAGGATGAAGAATACACCGTTTCACTTTCCCTTTCCTCGGAAGACCTGTCGCGGATCACGGTCAGGACGTCAAACGGGAATCATACGCTGGCTACGATTTCGCTGGACGACGTGGCGAGGCAGACGGTCACGGCCACCTTCACCGCTGCATACGCCTCCGGCGCAGGCCCGGATGACGCCCCAGACAATGCGGACATCCTGATCTATCGGGATCCGACAGGGGATACGAGCCCGGGCACTACTACGGTCTACTGGCTTAAGCTGGAGAAGGGTAACCGGGCGACGGATTATTCCGCTGCGCCGGAGGACGCTGAGGAATCGCTGGAAACAAAGCTGGCGGCAGTCCGGGCGCAGATCAGCAACGAAGGCGACAGCATCCGCTCCGAGGTGCAGGCGACCTATGCCCTGGCCAGCGATATGAACCAGGTGACCGAACGGGTATCAACCCTGTCAGAACAGTCAGAGAGCAATTACACCTGGGCGGTGACCCGCATCAATCAGTTGCAGCAGGATCTGACAAACGCCCATGAAGCGACAGAGGATGAGCTGGCCATTTTCCGCACCTATATGTCCTTTGGCGAGGACGGCCTTTCCATCGGCAAAACGGGGAACCCCTTCACCTTCCGGGTGGTCAATGACCGCCTGGCTTTTTATATGAACGATACCGAGGTGGCCTACCTCAGCAACAACAAATTGTACGTGACGCAGGCTGAGATTCTGACAAAACTCATCATCGGCAAGTTTGCCTTTGAACCCCAGAGCAACGGGAATCTCTCCCTGATCTATAACGGCTGACGCCGGGGAAGGAGAAGATATGGCGA
>CAMJPQ010000038.1 GCA_946407745.1 uncultured Clostridia bacterium | reverse complement strand
CGGTGTCCGCACCGGTCAGCTCATAGCCCTCGTAGGTGTTGGCGTAGAAGGTCTCACTGCCGTTCGGGGCGATCTGCACCGACTGGCTGTCGAACACGGTGCCGTCGTTCGCGGCATAGGTCACAGTTACCGTCGCCGGGGGAACAGCCTTCCGGTAGAGGAATTCCACAGCGGCAGGGCTGGCGATGCCGTTTTCGTCAACATACACAATCACCTGCGCGTCGCTTGCCAGCTCAAAGCCGTCATATTCCCTGGCTTCAAACGAGTAGCTTCCGCCGGGATTCAGCGCATAGGTTTCCTGGCTGAACACAGACTCGCCGTCCGCTGTGCGCCAGGTGGCTGTCACCTCAGCCGGCGCAATCACCTTGCGGTAGGTGAAATACACCACGCTCTGGCTGGCGTTGCCGTTTTCGTCCACCCACACGGTCGCTTCGCTGCCGCCTGTCAGCTCGTAGCCGTCGAAGTCCTGCGCGTAGAAGGTATAGCTGCCGCCCGCTTCCACCTGCACCGTCTGCTGGTTCAGCACCGTGCCGTCCTCCGCGGACCACACGGCCGTTACCTCCGCGGGCGCGGCCACATGCCGGGTATAGGTGAAATACACCACGCTCTGGCTGGCGTTGCCGTTTTCGTCCACCCACACGGTCGCTTCGCTGCCGCCTGTCAGCTCGTAGCCGTCGAAGTCCTGCGCGTAGAAGGTATAGCTGCCGCCCGCTTCCACCTGCACCGTCTGCTGGTTCAGCACCGTGCCGTCCTCCGCGGACCACACGGCCGTCACTTCCGCGGGCGCGGCCGCTGCGGGCTGCGGCATTGGCTGGGTGGACACATACAGCGTATAGCTGTCCTGATAATTGCCGCCCGCGTCGTAGGCCACAATCTGAATGGCGGCCCAGTCCTGCGCGGTGCTGCCAGTGTCCATAAACTGCCAGGGAAGTCCGTCCGGCGAAACAAAGCTCCAGCTGCGGCCGTCTTCAAAATAGGCCTCCAGCGAGAGGGCCGCAAAAGGCGTTCCGCCCGGCAGGCAGGCCCAGAAAGCCTGCTGACCTTCATCCGTCATCGGTTCCGCCTGCACCATCTGGGTCTGGCCTGCGCTGTCCGTCCAGGTCAGCATCAGCACCAGCTCCTGCCAGTCTCCCCTGGCAAAGGCCGTCACTGTACCGGCGCACAGAACCGCCAGGCAGAGAAGAATTGCCGTCAGTCTGCTCAGCGCTGCGCCAATATGCCTTTTACCGCTCGTCATTCTGGTATCCTCCTTGGCATCACAATAGGATCCTGTTCATTGTAGTCAACACGACTGCGATTGTCAAACACCGCTGCCAATTCTGCGCCCCGGCCCGCCGCCTTGCAGGAATTCGCTTCACGGCATCGAATAATAGTAAGATGTGCATATCATTCCGCGATTGGAGGCTTCGATCAATGATTCATCAGGCGCTGAGCACCGCTCCCGAGCTGGATCGCTCTCTGAGCGAGAAGCTGCTGGATAAGGAAGTGGTTTTCCCCGGTAAAATCATCCGTCTTGAGCACTGGCATGTGTCGCTGCCCAACGGTGAGACCGCCCTGCGGGAGGTGGCGGTGCACCCCGGTGCCGCCGCCGTGGTCGCGCTGGACGAGGAAGGCTGCGTGCTGATGGTGCGCCAGCACCGCATCGCTGTGGACAGGCTGACCTGGGAAATTCCCGCCGGCAAGCTGGATTCCCCGGACGAATCGCCGCTGGTGTGCGCCCAGCGCGAGCTGAGCGAGGAGACCGGCTATACCGCCCAGACCTGGCGCAAGCTGACCTGCCTTGAAACCACGCCCGGCTTCTGCAACGAGCGGATTCACATCTATCTGGCCACCGGGCTGAGCAAGGGGGCCTCTCATCCGGATGAGGATGAGTTTGTCGCCCTCACCCGCCTGCCCCTTTCCGAGGCGGTGGACTGTGTGATGGACGGCACCTTCCGCGACGGCAAGACCTGCCTGGCGCTACTGATGGCGCAAAAGGCGCTTGCACTGATATGACGAGGCAGGCGGCCGTTTTCTTCCCGAACAGCGCGAAAGGCACAGATAAGCTGCTATGAAAAAGCTGAAAATCCACCTGCAGGAAAAGCTGCCCGCGCCCGACACGCCCAGGGATTATTTCTCCACCTTGCCCCGCCTTGAGACAAAGCGGCTGGTACTGCGCATGGCTTCCATGCGCGACGCGGAGGATATGTTCGCCTATTCCTCCGATGAAGAGGTGGCGCGCCACGTGCTGTGGGACGCACACCGCAGCCTGGCGGATACGAAGGGCTATCTGCGCTATATGCTGCGGCAGTACCGGGAGGGTGAGCCCTCCTCCTATGTGATGGTGCTGAAGGAGACCGGCAGGGTGATCGGCACCATCGGCTTCATGGGCTATGACGAGGAGAACAGCTCGGTGGAGATTGGCTACAGCCTCTCCCGCGCCCTGTGGGGGCAGGGCCTGGCCACAGAGGCGCTGGAGGCGCTGCTGTCCCTCTGCTTCGGCAGGATACGCCTGCACCGGGTGGAGGGCTTCCACACGCTGGACAACCCCGCCAGCGGCCGCGTGATGGAAAAGTGCGGCATGACCTGCGAGGGTGTGCTGCGCGGCAAGGTGCGCCACAAGGGCAGATATGTGGATGTGAAACTGTGGGCAATCATCGCGGAGGATGATCATACATGCAGATAGCTTACCGTTCCCTTGAACCCTGTGCCATGCTCAGCCCGGTGCCCGCCGTGATGGTCTCCTGCAGGGCTTCGGCGCCGCAGTCCGCGCCGAATATCATTACCGTGGCGTGGGCAGGCACTGTGTGCTCCAGCCCGCCCATGGTCTCCATCAGCCTGAAGCCGGAGCGCCACTCCTACCGGCTGATTGAGGAAAGCGGGGAATTCGCCATCAACCTGGTCGGCGCGGACCGCTGCCGGGAGATGGACTGGTGCGGCGTGAACAGCGGCAGAACGCAGGACAAATTTGCCGCCTGCGGCTTTGAACCCGTCCCTGTGGAGGGCCTTGCGTGTGCCCCGGGCATCGGCGGCAGCCCCGCCATCATCGGCTGCAGGGTAAAGGACATTCTCCCTCTGGGATGCCACAGCCTTTTTCTGGCGGAAACCGTGAGCGTGCGCGTCCGCGAGGACCTTTTCGATGAGCAGGGCAACATCCACCTGGAGAGGGCACGGCTGGTGTGCTACAGCCACGGCATCTACCAGGCCGCCACGCAGGTGCTGGGCTTCTTCGGCTGGTCGGTGGCCAGGCCGGAAACCCTGCAGCGGCGTATGTCACAGTATCAACAATTGATGGAGGCACCATGCCCAGGCACCGTCCGAAACACCTGAAGCACTACGCGCTGCGGCGCGGAATCAAGTTTGCCCTGCTGGCCGTTCTCGCGCTGGCGCTGATCTACCCGCTGGCCGAGCCCTATTTCCTGCGGGTGGAATCCACCGCCATTGTGGATGAAACCTTTCCCCGCGATGTGCGCCGCCTGCGGGTGGCGTATGTCACCGACCTGCATGTGAGCGGCTTTCCGTTCTATACAAAAGGCCGCGCTGACGGGCTGCTGCGGCAGATCAATGCCCTGAACCCGGACTTGGTGCTCTTCGGCGGCGATTTCACGGAGAGCGCCGAGGAAACGCTGCGCTTCTTTGAGCAGCTGCGCGACCGCCAGCTGACCCAGCTGCACCCCACCTATGGCGCCTATGCCGTGCTCGGCGAGCATGACCGCACCGGCGAGAACGTATCCCTGCCCGAGCTGCGCACCGTGATGATTTCCGCCGGCGTGACCCCGCTGATCAACGAGGTTGCCGCGGTGCGAGTGGGCACCAGCACCATCTACCTCGCCGGTCTGGACGACGTGACCGCCGGCAAGCCGGATCTGAGCGCGGTAGCGGGCCAGCTGCGGCGTGACGACTATGTCCTCTTTCTCTGCCACAGCCCGGAAATCATTCCGCAGGCCATGAGCGCCACCGGCAGCGACGGCCGCACCGGCTGGTATGACATCGGCCTGTTCGGCCACACCCACGGCGGGCAGGTTGCTTTGGGCAGCCTGCATATCGCCGACGGGATCGAAAGCCGCTACCAGTATGGCTGGGTCACGGAAAGCCGTGTGCGCATGCTCGTATCCGGCGGGATCGGCACCAGTGTTTTGCCCATCCGCTTCCTGCGCACACCCACCGTGCACCTTCTGACGCTGCTGAGCCAGTAAGCTTGCCAATCCCTCAGAATCATGCTATGATAGTTCGAAATTAGCCATCCCGGAGGCCCAGATATGAACCGAGCAGAAACATTTGACGCCCTGAATGTGACCACCATTTCCATCCACCTGGCCTGGGCCACCCTGGAGATCCTCTCCGACGAAGTCAGCGCCATGCAGCTGCTGGTTTCCGGCGACGATATGGATGTGGAGGACCTGAAGGTCTCTCTCAGCGAGGGAACGCTGTCCATCGAGCAGCCCTCCTACGGGCTTTCGCCCCATCTCACCGTCGTCCGGTGGATGCAGGTGGTGCTGCGGGTGCCCCGCACCTGGAAGGGAAAGGTGGACGCCAGCACCATTGCCGGTCCGCTGAAGGCCAGGGGGCTGAGCGGCACCGACCTGACGCTGGACACGGTATCGGGCGATCTGCGTGTGACCAGCCTGACAGCCATTGAGCTGACACTGCGCACCGTCACGGCCGGCATCGCGGCCAACAGCCTGTGCGCCGGGCAGATCAACGCGCGCACCGTGAGCGGGAAGCTGGCCTTTGAGCGGGCGGACGGGCAGAAGATCAGGCTCTCGACTGTCAGCGGGGAGATAGCCGCTGAGCTGTCCTCCCGGCTGGAAAAGCTGGATGTCAACACCGTAGCGGGCGAGGTGCTGCTGACACTGCCTCACGCGTCGGCGAATCTCACCTATCGCGCCGCGACCGGAAAGCTGCGCACAAGCGGAGTGTCCATCTCACCTGAGCAGGGCCCGGAGATTTCTGTGACCTCCGTTTCCGGCGGGCTCATGGTTGCCCGCAGCGGCGAAGAAAACGAATAAAGCCCATCAAAATACACTATACCCATACCGAAAGAAATCTAAGGAGGATTTGACCCATGGCAAGACAGAACTTCGGCTTTGGCGGCGGCGCGAACATGCAGCAGCTGGTGCGCCAGGCGCAGAAAATGCAGCAGCAGATGACCGAAATGCAGGAAAAGCTGGACACAGAAACCTATGAGGCGGCCAGCGGCGGCGGCATGGTGCAGGCGAAGGTGAGCGGAAAGCGCGAGCTGGTTTCCCTGACCATTGACCCCCAGGTGGTGGACCCGGACGACATCGATATGCTGCAGGACCTGATCTGCGCCGCGGTGAACGAAGCCCTGCGCAAGGGCGAGGAAGCGCGTGAAACCGCCATGAGCAAGATGGCGCCCGGCCTGGGCGGCATGGGCGGGCTGTTCTGAGCCAATGGCCGTCATTGAACCCATCGCCCGGATGGTGGCAGAGCTGTCCCATCTTCCCGGCATAGGGCAGAAGACAGCCCAGCGCCTGGCCTATCATATTGTGTCCATGCCCCTGGATGAGGTGCGCAGCCTGGCCACCGCCCTGTGGCAGGGGCGCAAGGCCATCCGTTTCTGCGCGGTGTGCGGCAACTACACCGACGGTGAAAAATGCGACATCTGTGCGGACCCCGCGCGGGAAAACGGCCAGATCTGCGTGGTGCGCGACCCGAGGGATGTGGCCGCCATGGAACGGATGCACGACTATCACGGCCGCTACCACGTGCTGCACGGCACCCTCTCCCCCATGGACGGGGTGGGCCCGGACGACATTCACATCCGCGAGCTGATCGCCCGCCTTTCCACCGAGCAGGTGCAGGAGGTCATACTGGCCACCAACCCGGACATCGAGGGCGAGGCGACCGCCACCTACATCGCCCGGCTCATCAAGCCGCTGGGTGTGAAAGTCACGCGCATCGCGCACGGTGTGCCGGTGGGCTCCGACCTGGAATACACCGACGAGGTGACCCTGTCCAAGGCCCTGGAGGGCCGCAGGGAGATGTAATAATGAAAACAGCACGCACGGCCGCCTCCATTGCAGGCTGCCGGCGCGGGCTTTTTATCCTGAACCAGGGCCGCCAATTCAAAAACCGCTGAACAAGGAGGCATACCCGATGGCAAATGAGACCGCGAAGCTGTCTACCGCGCTTTTCGGCTACAGCAAGTCCGCAGTGGACAGCCGCCTGCTGTCCATGCAGCGCGAGCTGGACAGAATCAAGGCAGAGAATGAAAACCTTCGCGATACCGAGCGCAGCCTGACAAGCCGCAGCGCCAGCGCCGCCACCCGCGCCAGGGAGCAGGACGAGCTGCTCGCCGAGCGGGAAGAGGCCATAGCCGCCAAAGCAGCGCAGCTTGAGCAGCTCTCGGATGAGCTGAGCAGCGCCCGCGGCAGCCTGGGTACCCTGAAGGAAGAGCTGGCCGGCGCGCAGGACAGCGTGGCCCGCCTCACAGAGGAAAACACCAGCCTGACCGGCCGCCTCACAAAGGCCAATGAAGGCAGGCAGAAGGCCGAGGAAGAGGTGCGCCGCACGCAGCAGGCGCTGGCGAAAGGCAGTGAGACCATGGATACCCTCCACCGGGAGCTGGCTGAAAAGGACGCGACCCTTGAGGCTGCCCGCACGCAGCTGACGGAGATGGAAGCCTCGCTGAACACCGCGCTGGCTGACCTGGCGGGCACGCGCAGCCGCCTGAGCGAGCAGACAGAGGCCGCGCAGGGGCTGAACGGACAGCTTGTTTCCCTCCGGGAGGATCTGGACCGGACCGTCCGCGAGAAGGACGACAGCCTGAGCGCGCTGGCCGAGGCCAGGGATCAGGCGCTTGGCGCACTTCGCCTGGAAAAGGAACAGGCAGAGGACGCCTGCCATTCCGCGCTGGAGCAGCTCGCGGCCTGCCACCGGGAGGCGGATGAGGCTGCCGCCGCCGCGCGTGCGGAAATGAACGATCGCGAGCAGACCATCCGCGAGCTGCAGGAGGCCCTGAACGCCGCCAACGCGCGCGCCGACCGGCTGGAGGAGGAAAAGACAGAGCAGGCGGAGCAGCTGGAAAACCTGCAGGAAGAGATTGACCACCGCGAAAAGCGCCTGCTGCACCTGAACAACCTGCTGGCCCAGCAGAAGCGCCACATGGAGGAGTACGAGGCTCTTCTCGCCGCCGACCCGGTCGGTGAGGCGCAGACCAAGGCCCGCAAGATACTGGACGATGCCATCGCCCAGTCCGAGGGCATGCTCTCCCACGCGCAGGAGGCCCGCGACCGCGTGATGTCTGCCACCCGCGCCACCTATTACGACGCGCTGCAGTTCAAGATGGAGATGGCTGAGCATTTCAACAAGCTGGAGCGCTCCATCGACCAGTCCATTGGGCTGATCGGCCAGGTAGAGCTGCCGCGCCTGCCGCAGAACCTGTCGTCCGCCCCGGCGCCTGCCGCGGAGGAAGCCCCCAAGCCTGAGGAAGAGGAGTGAGGCAAGCCTATGAACATCAGTGAAATCCAGTTCGCACACCGCTTTGACGGCATCACCGGCAGCGCCATCCGCGAAATATTCAAGCTGATCGCCCAGCCGAACATGATTTCCTTCGCCGGCGGCAATCCCTCTCCTGCCGCCCTGCCGGACGAAAAGGTGGCGGAGCTGGCCGCGCAGGTGCTGCGCGACAAGGGCAAGGTGCTGCTGCAGTACGGCGCTACCGAGGGCTACGCCCCGTTTGTGGAAAGCCTGAAGCAGTACGCCGAGGCAGCCGTCGGCTGCCCGCTGCCGGCTGTGCTGCCGGTCACCGGCTCCACGCAGGCCATGGACCTGCTGTGCAAGGCGCTGATCGACCCCGGCGACACCGTGCTGGTGGAAAACCCGTCCTTCCTGGGCAACCTGCAGTGCATGAAGTTCTATCAGGCCAACCTGGTGCCCGTGGAGAGTGATGAGAACGGGCTGCTGCTGGACAAGCTGGAGGAGGCGATGGCCAAGCATCACCCGAAGCTGCTGTACGTCATCCCCACCTTCCAGAACCCCACAGGCAAAACGCTGGCCGCCGAACGCCGCCGCCCCATCGCGGAGCTGGCCGCGAAATATGGCGTGGTGGTGGCAGAGGACGACCCCTACCGCGACCTGCGGTATTCCGGCACGCCCGCGCCGTCCATCAAGAGCTTTGACAAGGAGGGCTGGGTGGCCTTCCTCGGCTCCTTCTCCAAGATCATCTCTCCCGGCCTGCGCGTAGGCTATATTGCCGGCGACGCTGCCATTGTGCGCAAGTGCACGCTGGGCAAGCAGTCCACCGATGTGCACACCGCCAACCTGAACCAGGCCATTGTGGACCAGTTCCTTCGCCAGGGCCTGCTGCCGGAGCACATCCGCCGCATCTGCGGCGACTACCGCCTGCAGCGCGATGCCATGCTGGAAGAGCTGGCCTCCTTCCCCGCCGGCACCAGCTATACCAGGCCGGATGGCGGACTGTTCATCTGGGTCACCCTGCCGGAGGGACTGGACGCAAAGCAGCTGCTGGAGAAGGCCATTGAGCGGCATGTGGCCTTTGTGCCGGGCACTCATTTCTACGCCAATGGCGGGCATGAGAACACGCTGCGCCTGAACTTCTCCAACTCCACCCTGGAGCAGATTCACACCGGTATGGCTGCCCTGCGCCAGGTGATTGAGGCCAGCCTGTGAGCCAGGACAGCTACCGGACCATTGCCCAGTGCTCGTGTGAGGAGCTGGTGATCAATAAAAGCCGCTTCCTGGGCCAGGCCGCGCCCTGTGCCACCGAGGAGGAAGCGCTGCGCTTTCTGCAGCAGAAGCGGCAGCAGTACCGGGACGCCACCCACAACTGCTATGCCTATACCATCGGCAGCAACATGGGCGTGATGCGCTACTCCGACGACGGCGAGCCGGGCGGCACTGCCGGCCTGCCCATGATGGAAACCATCAAAAAGCAGGGCATCTGCAACTGCTGCGTGGTGGTGACGCGTTATTTCGGCGGCGTGCTGCTGGGCGCGGGCGGCCTGGTCCGCGCGTATACGCAGAGCTGCGCGCTGGCGCTCAGGGCAGCGCGCCCGGTGCTGATGGAGCCCACCCTGCGCTACCTGTGCGAGGTGCCTTACGCCCTGTGGGACAAGGTGCGGCATCGGCTCCAGCCCATGCCCGTGCAGGTCACAGATGTGGCCTTCACCACGGCGGTGAGCTTCACCCTGCTGGTGCGCTCTTCCGATGAGCGCGCCGCGCTGGAGACCCTGACCCAGGCCACCGACGCCCAGGCGGAAATGCTGCTGGAGGGCGAGGAATCCATGGCCTGGGACGAGGCAGAAGAATAGCAGACAAAAAAACAGCGGTGGGGCCGAAAGCCTCACCGTGTTTTGGGTTTGGGCGCAATGTCCATCTGCTTCAGTTCCTTCTCCCGCTGCGCCGCGTCCGGCAGGTGGCGTTCCAGCTCCGCGTGAAATGCCGGCGAGTGGTCCGGATGGTGAAGGTGGCACAGCTCGTGCACCAGCACATATTCCACCAGGCGGGGCGGCAGCAGCCCCAGGTTGACTGCCAGGGTAATGACGCCCGTCTTTGTGGCGCAGGATCCCCAGCGGCTTCTCATTCTGCGGAAGGTGATTCTGGCGGGCGACACATTCATGCGCGCCATCCATCCGGGCAGCAGCTCACGGATCAGCTTTTCCAGGCTGGCCTGCCGCAGCCTGATAAAAGTGATCCCCGTGGGGACACCGCCCTCTCCCAGGGTGACCCATTCGCCCAGCAGCAGGTGCCGCTCGCCGGCGGCGTATTCCGGTGCCCAGAGCGTCAGCTCTGCCGCGTGCGCCTGCATAAACCGCTCGTTTTCCCGCAGGAAGGCTGTCACCTCCTCCTGCTTCGCCCAGCGCGGCACCGTCAGGCGGAAACAAGTGTCTCCGCGCCGCGCGGACAGCTTCATCCTCCTCGCGTTGCCGCGCAGTGTCACTTCGACGGGGTAACCGTGGTAGTCCATGCCCTTTTTCCTTTCCGCAGCTGCCATCCGCCCCTCAGCACGCCCTCCCAGTAGGCCCAGTCCGGCTTTTCCTGCCGCAGCAGGGAAAAGAAGGCGGGATCATGCGCCGCCTCGCGCAGGTGGCAGCGTTCATGGGCGAGGATGGTGCGCGCACACTCCAGCGGGAACCCGCTCAGCGCCGTGTTCAGCCCAATCTCGCCGCTGGCGGTGCAGCACACGCCCCATTTGCCGGCGCCTGTGAACAACACCGCGCCCTGCCGCTCGCACAGCGCCTGCAGCGCTGCGCCGCAGGGCGAAGCGCTGCCGCGTGCCTGCCACCCGCGCAGGAAGTCCCGCGCCTCCTCGCCGGTCACGCCGGGCGGAATGAGCAGCGTCTGCCTTCCCCGGCGGTCCGCCGTGAGGCGAAGGTGCTCTGTCCCGCGCTTCCAGCGGAGGCATACATGCGCGTATTCATCCATTGAAATCCGTGTTCCTTTCGCGTACAGCGCCGCGGTTCGTTATTTCACGCGGTTTTTCTTCCACAGCCCGCACAGGTAGAGCACCAGCAGCACCGCCGCGGCAATGCCGTTGCTGACCACCACGCTCAGCCATACGCTGCGCACCCCAAGGTGCAGCAGCTCCGCGCAGACATACAGTGTGGCGAAGCGGTAAACCCACAGCCGCGAGGCGTCTGAAAGCATGGTGATTTCGGTGTGGCCCGTGCCGTGGAACAGGCCTGTTGTGCAGTTATATACGCCGTTGGTGAAGCACCAGAAGGCCATCAGGGAGAGGAAGTCCGCCGCCATGGCGACCACATCCTCTTCATTGGAGAAAACGCGCACCATCGCCTCGCTCACCGCAGGGCGGGAGAGGATGATGCCGCCCACCAGCAGGAAGGCGACGGCGCTGGCCATGGCCATCAGATATCCCTTTTCCGCCCGCCGGGGCTGACCTGCACCCATATTCTGCCCCACAATGATGGCTGTGGCGGAGCCGATGCCGTTGGACGGCAGGCTGATGAGACCGTTGATTTTGTTGCCGATGCCATAGGCCGCCATGGCGCTGGAGCCGTAAGCGAACACCGAGCGGCTCATCAGCAGGAAGCCGAACTGCATGGCACTGCCGCCCAGCGAGGTGGGCAGGCCGATGCGCAGGATCTGCCGCACATTCGGCGCGGTGGGGCGCATCATGTCCCGCCGCAGCCGGATGTCTGAATCCGGCTTGATCATCAGCCAGAAGGCAATGGCGGCGGGCACTGCCTTGGCCAGCACGGTGGCGAGGCCCGCCCCGAAAGCACCGAGGCGGAACACGACCATCAGCAGCGGGTCCAGTGCCAGGTTCACCAGGATGCCGAACACATTCACCAGCATGGGGCGCAGCGTGTCGCCCTGCGACTGGCGCAGCGCCTGGAAGAGATTCACCGTAAACAGGAAGGGCATATCGAGTATGACGACGCGGAGGTAGGACACCGCCTGCCGCGCCACCTCGCCGTCCGCGCCGAGCCAGGACACCAGCGCCGGTGTGAGGGCCGAGATCAGCCCCGCGCAGACCAGGGCAAAGCCGATGGCGCAGGTGAACACCTGGCTGAGCAGCGCCGCCGCGTCCTTTCTCCGGTTCGCGCCAACATACTGGGCCATGAGCACAGACGCGGCGGTGGTCAGCCCTCCGCCGAAGTTGATGACAATGTTCTGCACCGGTGTGACCAGGTTGATGGCTGCCAGCGCCTCGGTGCCCAGCCGCCCCAGCCAGTAGGTGTCGGTCAGGTTGTACAGGGTATGCAAAAAGCTGTTCGCGATGACCGGCAGGGTCAGCATCCAAAGTGCTGTCCATAAACTGCCGTGCAGAATGTTTTCCACCTGGTTGCTGCGGCGCGTGATAACCCCTTCTTTCAGCTGCGATGCAGCGTGACCGCTCAGAAAGCACGCCCAATTGTAACAGATTCCATTTGGCGATGCAATGGCCCTTTTGGCATATCGCCCGGCCTGTTTGCTCAGCGCGCTTACCCGAATACGTTTTTGCAGCAGCGGTCCGCCAGTGCTGACGGGAGTGCGGCGGCCCCGCCCGTCACCCGCCGTGCCGTGCGGCGCAGGCTTGCACCGCAGGCTGTTTCATGATATACTTCAAAATGCGCTATTATAGGTACTGTGGCGCATGAGGAGATACAGATATGCTTGAATTTGTCAAAAAGCTGCTGGGCAACAGCAATGACCAGCAGCTGAAAAAATTACAGAAAACCGTGGACGCCGTCTGCGCCCTGGAGGAGGAGTACAAGCGCCTGTCCGACAGCGAGCTGCGCGCCAAAACCGAGCAGTTCCGCCAGCGCCTGCAGAAGGGTGAAACGGAGGAGGACATCCTGCCGGAGGCCTTCGCCGCCATCCGCGAGGCGGACGCCCGCGTGCTGGGCCTGCGCCCCTACCGCGTGCAGGTGCTGGGCGGCCTTGTGCTGCACCAGGGCCGCATTGCCGAGATGAAGACCGGTGAAGGAAAAACCCTGGTGGCCACCCTGCCCGCCTACCTCAACGCGCTGAGCGGCAAGGGCGTTCACATCGTGACCACCAACGATTACCTGGCCCGCCGCGACAGCGAGTGGATGGGCAAGGCGCACCGCTTCATGGGCCTGAGCGTCGGCCTGATCGTACACGACCTGGAGCCCGAGGAGCGCCGCTCGGCTTACGCCTGCGACATCACCTACGGCACCAACAACGAGCTGGGCTTCGACTACCTGCGCGACAACATGGTCATCCGCAGGGAAAACCTGGTGCAGCGCGGCCACCACTACGCCATCGTGGACGAGGTGGACTCCATCCTCATCGACGAGGCGAGAACCCCGCTGATCATCTCCGGCCAGGGTGAAAAATCCACCGAGCTGTACGACAGGGTGGATCAGGTCGTCTCCCGCCTGAAAAATGAAGAGGACTACAACGTAGACGAGAAGAAAAAGTCCGTCGCCCTGACGGATGAAGGCGCGCAGAAGGTGGAGCAGGCCTTCAAAATCGAGAACCTGAACGACGCCGACAACGCCGAGCTGAACCACCACGTCAGCTGCGCCCTGCGCGCCCACACCCTGATGAAGCGCGATGTGGACTATGTGGTCAAGGACGGCCAGGTCATCATTGTGGATGAGTTCACCGGCCGCCTGATGATCGGCCGCCGCTACTCCGAGGGCCTGCATCAGGCCATCGAGGCCAAGGAGCATGTGAAGGTGGAGCGGGAGAGCAAGACCCTGGCCACCATCACATTCCAGAACTATTTCCGCATGTATGAAAAGCTGTGCGGCATGACCGGCACGGCCAAGACGGAAGAGGACGAATTCCGCGCCATCTACAACCTGGACGTGGTGGAGGTGCCGACCAACCGTCCCAACATCCGCAAGGACCTGGACGACATTGTATACAAGAACAAGCAGGCCAAGTTCAACGCCGTGATCAACTCCATCGTGGAGCGGCACGAAAAGGGCCAGCCCGTGCTGGTGGGCACCATCACTGTGGAAACCAGCGAGATGCTCTCCGCCATGCTGCGCCGCCGCGGCATAGAGCATGAGGTGCTGAACGCCAAGAACCATGCCAAGGAAGCTGAAATCGTCGCGCAGGCCGGCCACTGGGGCGCGGTGACCATCGCCACCAACATGGCCGGCCGCGGCACCGACATACTGCTCGGCGGCAACCCGGACTATCTGGCCCGCCGCGCCATGCGTCAGGACGGGCTGGAGGACGAGGTGATTGAGGCGGCCACCGGCCACAATGACGATGTGGCGGAAGAGGTGCTTGCTGCCCGCGCCAGGTACAATGAGCTGCTGGCGAAATACCGCGAGACCACTGATGCCGAGCACGAGCGCGTGCTGAAGGTGGGCGGCCTGCACATCATCGGCACTGAGCGCCATGAGAGCCGCCGCATCGACAACCAGCTGCGCGGCCGCGCAGCCCGCCAGGGCGACCCGGGCTCCACCCAGTTCTTCATCTCTCTGGAGGACGACCTGATGCGCCTGTTCGGCTCTGAGCGCATCGGCAGTATGGTGGACAGGCTGGGGCTGAAGGATGATGAACCCCTGCAGGCCGGTTTGCTGACCAAGCAGATTGAGAGCGCGCAGAAGCGGGTGGAGGGCCGCAACTTCGAGATCCGCAAGAACGTGCTGGAATATGACAACGTGATGAACCGCCAGAGGGAGGTCATCTACGGGCAGCGCCGCCGTGTGCTGATGGGCGAGGATGTGCGCGAAAACATCCTCGGCATGGAGGACAGGCTGATCGACGCGGCCATCGCGCGCGAATGCGCCGGTGACGATCATGAGGACTGGGCGCTTGGCCAGTTCGTGCCGTATGTGGAGAACCTCTGCATCCACCACGGGTTTATGGACAGCCACAGGTATCTGGTGGACAACGAGAACAAGGAAGCCCTTGCCGACGCGCTGAAGGAGGAGGCACACGCCTTCTACGCCGAGCGCGAGCATGAGCTGGAGGAGCTTGGCATCAACATGCGCGACTTTGAGCGCGTGATGCTGCTGCGCGCCGTGGACCGCCGCTGGATGGACCACATCGACGCCATGGATCAGCTGCGTGACGGCATCGGCTACCGCGCCTATTCCGGCAAGAACCCGGTTACCGAATACCAGATCGAGGCCGGCCACATGTTTGAGGAGCTGAACTTCCTCATTCGCGAGGACACGGTGCGCGCTGTGTGCCAGGCAAAGCTTGTGCGCCAGCCCCAGCCCGTGCAGCAGGCGCGCATCACCTCCGAGCAGGGGGCAGAGGAGGGCGGCAGCACCGCCCGCCCGGCGCTGCGCCCCCCCAGAGGGATGGCGGTGAACCCGCTGCAGAACCTGAAGCCGGTGGCGGTAGCCAACCCCACCGGCCCGAGCGGCCCGCGCAAGGCGAGCCCCATGAGAAAGGTCGGCCGCAACGATCCCTGCCCGTGCGGCAGCGGCAAGAAGTTCAAAAACTGCCATGGCCGCATGCAGGAAGGGGAGGCCGAGCCGTAACCGCCCGGCCCGTTTCCCTCTTTCCCCTTCCCAAAGATAGTGACCACAGAGGCAAAGGAGTACCGCCATGATAGATTTTGAACAGTATACCTCTGACCTGGCCGCCATACGCAAGAGTGTGCTGGCCGCCGGAGAGGCCCTGCATGTGGACCACATGCGGGAGCAGATTGCCGAGTTGACCGAGGAGATGAACCAGCCCGAATTCTGGAATGACGTGGACCATGCCAACCACATCAACCAGAAGGTGGGCGGCCTGCGCAACCGGCTGAACCATTACGAAAAGCTGCTCTCCACCGCTGATGACATCGAGGTGATGATGGACCTGGCGCGCGAGGAGAACGACGAGGAAACCGCGCAGGAGGTCGGCACGGAGATCGCCGCGCTGAAGGAGCAGGCGGACGCGCTGGAGCTGGAAACCCTGATGCGCGGCGACTATGACGACTGCAACGCCGTTTTGAGCCTACACGCCGGCGCGGGCGGCACCGAGGCGCAGGACTGGACGCAGATGCTCTACCGCATGTACACCCGTTACTGCGACCGCATGGGCTTCACGGTGAAGCTGCTGGACATGCTGGACGGCGACGAGGCCGGCTTAAAATCCGTGACCTTTGAGGTAGAGGGCGACCACGCCTACGGCTACCTGCGCGGGGAAAAGGGTGTGCACCGGCTGGTGCGCATTTCCCCCTTCGATTCCAACGCGCGCCGGCACACCTCCTTCGCCTCGCTGGACGTGGCGCCCATGCTGGAGGAGGACGACGGCGATATCGAAATTGACATGAAGTATGTGCGTGTGGATACCTACCACTCCTCCGGCGCGGGCGGCCAGAACGTGAACAAGACCTCCTCCGCCGTGCGCATGACTTATGTCAAGGACGATGTGACCATCGTGGTGTCCTGCCAGACCGAGCGCGACCAGGTGCAGAACCGCGCCACCTGTATCAAGATGCTCAAGGCCCGCCTGCTGGAACTGCGCGAGCGCGAAAAGGAACAGCAGATGGCCGACATCAAGGGCGAGATGAAGAAGATCGAGTGGGGCAGCCAGATCCGCTCCTACGTGTTCCAGCCCTACACCATGGTCAAGGACCTGCGTACCGACTATGAAGAGGGCAACATCAGCAGTGTGATGGACGGCAAGCTGGAAGGCTTTGTGACCGCCTATCTCAAAATGCAGTAAGCAATGAAGCAAAAAGCCTGTACCGCGGCGGGGGCCGCGCTGGCCCTCGCCCTGTCCCTGGCGCTTCTGTCCGGCTGCCTGTGGCTGTGCGGTACCGGCGCGCCGCTGATGACGCGCTGGATGCTCGCCTGCGCGCCCGGCGCGTACACCACCCTGCCGGAGGACGCCTACGCGCCGCTGTGCCGCATGCTGACCGGCTACCTGCGGGGCGGCGTGCCTGAGTTCCAATACACCCTGACCAGCGCCGCGGGCGACGCGGTGCCACTTTTCCACAACTATGAGCAGGCGCACATGGCGGACTGCAGGGCGCTTTTTGCCCTGGACAGGCAGGTACTGACTGTGAGCCTCGTAGTGAGCGCCGCGCTGTTTCTATTCGCTGCCCGCTCAGGGCACAGGCGGCCTGTGTGGAAGGGTGTGGCCTGGGGCAGCGCTGGCTTTTTGCTGCTGGCGCTGCTGCTGCTTTTATGGGGACTTGTGAACTTCCACGGGCTGTTCGTCACCTTCCACAGGGTGGCTTTCACCAACGACCTGTGGCTTTTGAATCCGCAGACAGATTTGCTGGTGCGCCTGATGCCCACCGCGCTGTTTATCCGCTACGCCGCCCTCATTGGGGCGGTATGGGGCGGAGGAACGCTGGCCCTGCTGCTGACCGCGCTGATGAAGCTGCGCCGTACTCACAAGGCCTGACAGGAAAGGAGGCCTCCCATGCCCCACTGGACAGAGGAGCAGCAGAGCGCCATTGACGCGCGGGAAAAGACCCTGCTGGTCAGCGCCGCGGCCGGCAGCGGTAAAACCGCCGTGCTGGTGGAGCGCATACTGCGCCTGACGCTGGAGGGCGCGCGCATGGACCGCATGCTGATTGTGACCTTCACCAAGGCAGCGGCGGCGGAGATGCGCGAGCGGCTGAAGCGCAAGCTGGACGAGGCGCTGCTCCTGTCCACGCCGGAGGACCGGGAGAAGCTGCGCCAGGCGGCGGAGGACGTGGAGGCCGCGCAGATATCCACCATCCATTCCTTCTGCCAGGATCTGCTGCGGCAGGAATTCGACAAGGTGGGCATCGATCCTGAATTTGCCGTGGCTGACGAGCAGGACAGCGAAGAGCTGTTCGACCGGGCTTACCGCCAGGTGATGAACACCCTGCTGGGTGGTGAAGGCAGCACGTCCTTCGCCGCGCTGACGGATGCATTCACGGTGGACGAGCTGCGGAAGATGACCTACACGCTGTACACCTACGCCGTTTCCACGGAGGACCCCCGCGGATGGCTGAGGGAAAAAGCCGAGCTGTGCCGCGCCACGGGCAGCCTGCAAAGCCACCCCTGGATGCAGGCGCTCATTGAGGATGCCATGCTGGAGGCGGAGGGCCTGCAGGAGGTGACGGCGCGCCAGCGCGAGATGCTGGCCCTGCCCGACGCCGTGCCCGACTACGCCCCGCTGTATGAAGCAGACCTGGCGGCGGTAAAGCCCCTGTTCTCTCCCGGCAGCGCGGAAAGCTTTCTTGATGCGCTGCGGCGCGTCGCCTTTGGCAGGGCCCCAGGCTGCAGGGGGCTGTCGGACGGGCAGAAGGCTTGGAAGGACGAATACAACGCCCTGCGCGATACGCTGAAGAAGCACATATCCGAGATCACCGCGCGGCTCTGCGCGGACCCTGAAAGAACCGAAAGGGAACTGCAGAAAACCGGCGAGCTGCTGACCGGCCTGCGTGAGCTGACCGAACAGGTCTGGCAGGCCTTTGAGGCGCTGAAGCGCGACAGGAACCTGGTGGACTTCAGCGACATGGAGCAGTACACCCTGCGCCTTTTGAATGACCCGGACTGCTGCGCGGCGGTGAGCAGGCGCTACGAATGGCTGTTTGTGGATGAGTGCCAGGATGTGAGCCGCGTACAGGACGCGATTTTCCAGCGGCTGCACAGCGCGGAAAACAGCCTTTTCATGGTTGGAGATGTGAAGCAGAGCATCTACCGGTTCCGCCTGGCGGATCCCACCCTGTTCCTCAGCCGTGTCAGAGCCTATCAGAAGGCGGAGGGCGCGGCGGAGCGCAAAATCGTGCTCAATGCAAACTTCCGCTCCGCCAGGCCGGTGCTGGCCGCGGCCAACGCGGTGTTCCGCGCAGCAATGAAGCGGCGCGTGACTGAAATTGACTACACCGAGGATGACGAGCTGGTGTATGGCCGCCCGGACGCGGAGGCTGCTCCTGTGGAGGTGCTGCTGCTCTCCTCCGGGGAGGACGGCGATGCCGCGGCGGCCCTGGAGGCCGAGTGCGCGGCGGTGGGACAGCGCATCCGGGAGCTGCTGGGGCAGCCCATTCTGACAGGCAGCGGGGAAAAGCCCATTGAGTACCGCGACATATGCATACTGATGTCTGCGGTGAACACAAACGGCGAGCAGGTCAAAAAGCTGCTGGAAAAGCAGGGCATTCCCGTGTTTTTTGACGGGAAGGAGACGTACTACGACCTGCCGGAGATCCGCTCAATGAAGGCCCTGCTGGAACTGATGGACGACCCGCTGCTGGATATTCCGCTTCTGTCGGTGCTGCGGCAGCCGCCCTTCGGGTTCACCTCCCGCGAGCTGACGGCCATCCGCGCCATGAAGAGCGGCGGCAATGAGAGCTTCCGCAGCGCGTTTGACTTTGCCTGTACACAGTCCACGCCGCTGGGCCGGCGCTGCCTGCAAGCGCAGGACACCATGAAGGAGTGGCGCTTCCGCTCCGACAGCCTGCCCCTGAGCGATTACCTGTGGTACCTGATGCGGGAGACGGGGCTGTACGCCCGCGCCGCCGCGCTGCCCGGCGCCGAGGTCAGACGCGCCAACCTGCGCCTTTTGGCGCAGAAGGCCGCTGATTATGAGCAGGGCGGCGGCGCTACCCTGAGCGGCTTTGTGCGGAGGATGAACCTGGAGGTTTCCACCGGCGACAACACCACCGCCAAGGTGCTGGGCGAGCAGGAAAACGTGGTGCGCGTGATGACCATGCACAAATCAAAGGGGCTGGAATTCCCCGTTGTGTTCCTGCTGCGCCTGGGCACCGCGCTGCGCAAGGCATCGCAGGGGGGCGTGCTGTGCCAGGAGAAGCTGGGCTATTGCGTGCCCTACGTCAACACGGAGCTGTCCATCCGCAGGGACAACCTGGGCACCCTGGCCATCCGCGGCCGCAAAGGCGCAGAGGAGCTTGCCGAGCGCTGCCGCCTGCTGTATGTGGCCATGACGCGTGCCCGGGAGCGGCTCATCCTCGTCGGCGCCCTCGGGAAAAACACAAACACCGGAAGCTGGTTCTTGCCGGACAGCGAGTGGCGCGTTTCGCAGGCCCGTTCCATGCTGGACTGGGTGATGCAGGCCGTCTGCGATGAGCTGGGCCTGGACCGTGTCCCGGAAAAAGAGGTCGCCAACGAAACCTGGCGCGTGACGCCAAGGCTCTTTGCGCCGGTGACCGAGGCCGCCCGCGCCGGCCGCGAGCAGGAGCTGGCTGACTGGCTGCAGGCCGCGCAGGAAAGCACACTGTCTTCTCCTGCCCCATGGTGGGACACGGCGGAGGCCGCGCTGCCGCCGCTGAAAACGAGCGTCAGCAGTCTCATCCGGCGCTCTGTGCTGGGTGATCCTCTTCCCCCGCAGGAGGAGGAAACGGCGGAAACCAAACGAGAGCCGGAAACCATCGCGCAGCCGCTGCGCCTCAGCGAGATTCCGTCCCGCCCCGCCTTTTTGGAGGAAAAGCAGCTGTCCGCCGCGGAAAAAGGCACTGCCACACACCGCTTCCTCTCCATTGTGCCGCTGCAGCCGCTGCGCATGGCAGAGCGCGGCGCTTACCTGCCGCTGCTCAGGGAGGAGCTGCGCCGCAGCGAGGCGGAAGGGCTGCTGAGCCGCGAGGAGGCGCAGGCCATCCGCCTGGAGCAGGTGAACGGCTGGTTCGCAGGTGACCTGGGCCAGCGTTTCCTGCGCGCTGAGGAGGCGCGGCGGGAGTGGCCGTTTAACCTGAAGCTGAGTGGCGGCACCCTGCTGCAGGGCGTGATTGACTGCGCCTTCCGCGAGGCGGACGGCTGGGTGCTGTGCGATTACAAAACAGATTTTATTGAGGACGAGCAGGCCTTCCGGCAGCGCCATGCCGGGCAGCTGCGCTGGTACCAGAGGGCAGTGGAGGCGCTGACCGGCATCCCGGTGAAGGAAATGTGGCTGTGGAGCCTGCGGCTGAGCAAGGGTTTCTCTGTGGAAAAAGAATAAGGAGGACAACGACATGATCGCCATCGCGTGTGACCACACCGGCATTGAAATGAAAAAGGAAATCTGCAGCCTGCTGGATGAAATGGGGCTGGAGTACAAGGACTTCGGCACCCATTCCACTGCCTCCTGCGACTACCCCGTTTACGGCTACCGCGCCGCGAAGGCCGTGGCCGACGGGGAGTGCGACCGCGCCATACTCATCTGCGGCACGGGCGTGGGCATCGGCATGGCCGCCGCGAAGGTGAAGGGCATGCGCGTATGCACCTGCTCGGACGTGTATACCGCCACGCTGTCCAAGCGGCACAACAACAGCAACGTGCTCACCTTCGGCGCGCGGGTCATCGGCGTGGACGTGGCAAAAATGATCACCCGCGCCTGGCTGACCGAAACCTTTGAGGGCGGCCGGCACCAGAGACGGGTGGACATGCTGCAGGCGATTGAGGATGGCGCGGAGCTGTGAGCGCCGCCCCGGAGGTCACATGAGACGAATACTGTGCGCCCTTTTGTGCGCCGCGCTGCTGATACCGCTGCTGCCGCTGCGCGCCGTGACGGCGGAGGGCACCTCGCCCACGCTGCGGGTGCTGCTGAAGCGCTTTGCCTTCACCGACCGCATCGATTTGCAGGTGGACGGCACTTACGCGGTCTCCTTTGGACAGAGCGCCGTAAGCCTGCCAAGGGGCTGCAGCGCCGTGGTGCAGGTGCGGCAGGACCAGCTGACGCTGTCGGTGCAGGGGATGAACATCCAGTGCGGTGCCAGGGCGGTTTTCCGCCGCTATGCCTCCGGCGGCGCACTGAGCGGGCTGCGCATACAGGGCGGCACCTCTGTGTACCCCGGCGACCTGACGCTGACGGTCGTGGGCGGGCAGGTGCAGGCGGTGCTGTCGCTGGCTGTGGAGGATTATCTGCTGGGCGTGCTGGCCTGGGAGATGAGCGAGGATTTTCCCCTGGAGGCGCTGAAGGCACAGGCTGTGTGCGCGCGCACCTACGCGCTGAGCCACCTGGCCCCGCAGCGCGACTGGGACGTGACCGACACCACCAACGACCAGGTGTTCCGCGGGGTGGAGGAAGTCGGCGGCCGCTGCGCACAGGCTGTGCGGGAAACCGCCGGCGTGGTGGGCATGTACAACGGGCTGATGGCCACCTGTTATTATTCCGCCAGCAACGGCGGCCGCACAGAGCTGCCGGGCAATGTGTGGGGAGGCGCCTCCCCGGCCTACTATACCGTGAAGGACGACCCCTACGACCTGGAAAACCCGGAGAGCGTGGTGCTGCGCACGCGCATTGCCAAAACCGGAGACATACCCGCCGGCCTGCAGGCCTTCCTCTGGGAGCGGATGAAGCCTGTGCTGCGGGAAAACAGGCTGTCCGAGGAGGAGGACTGCTTCCGCGTGAACCAGGTCAGCGAGCTGCGTCTGGAGGGGAAGCAGCTAGTTATCACCTTTGCCTTCCTGGCCCGCGCGGTGATCAACCCACTGGAGGAGGAAGAGGAGCTGACGCTGACAGGAACCCCTGTGCCGCGCGCAACTGCGCAGGCGCTGAGCGAGTGGCGGCAGTCCTCGCCTGTGACGCTGACGCTGCCTGTGAATACCCCCCTGCTGCAGGCAATGAAGCTGTCCATCGCCGGCACGGAATCCCCTGTGGTGCGCATTGTGGAGGAGGAAAACGCCTTCCTGGCGGAAAGCCGCCGCTACGGGCACGGCGTGGGGATGAGCCAGCGCGGCGCGCAGTGGATGGCCTCGCATTACGGGGCAAGCTTTGACCAGATACTCGCGTTCTACTATCCGGGCCTGACGCTGATGGTGGGCGGCACTTCCGTGGCCCCCCTGCCCACGGCGCCGGAGCAGCTGTTCGCCACCCCCGGCCCCTCCGCCTCGCCCACACCCCGCCCCACGCTGATGCCGGTGAGCACAGGCAGCCTGCCCTGCGGCAGCTATCTGGCCTCGGTGGAGGGCGTGGCGGACGACAGCTCGCTGAACCTGCGCGCTGAGCCCAACGCAGTCGCGGAGATACTGATGCGGCTGTACAAGCACCAGCTGCTGATTGTGCTGTCTGTGTGCGACGACCCCGCCTGGGTGCATGTGAAGACCGACAGCGCGGAGGGCTATGTGAAGGCGGAGTTCCTTGAGCGCGTGGAATGATCGCAAAAAAGCTGTGCGAAACAACATCGCACAGTTTTTTTGCTGCGGATAAACGGCGGGCGGCTCTTCATCCCGGAGCGGAGGCCACTCCGGCGCCGAGCTGCCGGCAGAAGAAACCGCCCTCCCCGAAGTCGGGAAGGGCGGCCTGAATCAGTACCACTCATTGATCGGGATGCTCTCCAGCGGGCAGGTGCTGCTGTCAAAGCGCTTGTAGCCTGTCCAGAGGGTGCGTATCTCATTGCGGTAGGGGATCTCGCATTCCACCCACCAGATGCCGTTGGCTCGGTCATAGGCGCGGGAGAGAATGTGAATGTACTGCCCCTTCACTGAATAGGTGCCGGCCTCGGCGTATCGGGTGGAGGGGCCGGTTCTGGTCGCCAGCTTGTCAATGGCCAGGCCATACACGTCGCCCGTCTGTACCATCGGGACGCTTGTGGCTGGCGCAATACTGCCATACTGATTGGGCGATTTGAACTGCACCTCGGCGATGGCCACATCGCGCGGGTACCTTGTGCCGGTGTATGCATCCAGCACCAGCAGGCGCACCCCCATCACGTTGGCGCGGTCGCCCAGGTCAATGCGCTGCCAGTCCCACAGGGTGCTGTCGTCGGAAAGGATGACCTCCATGCGGTCGCCATAGGTCCAGCCGCTGGTTGCAAATTCAATGGCCATGCGGCGGATGCGGCAGTTTTGCAGGTAATGGCTCTGGCTCTTCCAGGAACCGTTTTTGATCCACAGCTGGCTGAGCCGCACGGGCTGGTCGAAGGTGAAGTAGATATACTCCCGGCCCAGCGGCGTGGTCCCCGTGGAGAACTGGAAGGAGGTGTCATCCCGCCCGTCGAGCATTTTGGAGGGAACATAGCCGTAGGGATTACTCCGGCCGACAATCCAGCTGGTGGCGTCCACACTGCTGACAGGCACTGTGTACAGGTAGGGCACAGATGTTGTCCCCGGAAACGCCGTCATAACGGGCATCGGCACAGAGGTGGCTCTCACAGGCGTCGGCGCCGGTGTCACTCTGACTGGCACGGAGGTCGCTCTCACAGGCGTCGGCGCCGGTGTCACGCTGACCGGCACAGAGGTTGCTCTCACGGGCGTAGCCGCAGCGGAAAGGGACTGCAGGTGGCGGATTGCCTCATCCACCGTGTAGAGCGATTCCGGCACATCAGACGGGCTGTCTGTGCCGGCGATGAGTACACTGCGCGCACTGAACCGCTGACGGGCGTATAAATCATAGGCGCTTTGGGAGATGGGCAGCCCGTTCAGATAGCCGCGGAAGCTGTAATCGGACGCATCATCATAGCGAAGGATGCCCTCGGCCACACTCACAAGAGAGAAGTCGCGCAGCCGGTATTCGCATAACCAAATGTCATAGCCGTTGCCGTAATCCAGCACCAGCTCTCCGGCGGTGGTATAGATGCAGTAGGAAGGTCCGTCTCCCGCTTCCACGGCAAAGCCCGGGAGAGACAGCGCGCAGCGCGCGGTGTCCCCGTCACATGTGTAAAGGTAGAGGCTGCTGAAATCCCCATCCGGTGAGATTTCCTCATCCTCTTCCGGCCAGCCGAACTCCTGGAAGAGGAGCTCCGGGATGCCGTCCCCTGTCAGGTCGTGCAGGCAGACCTCAAGAAAGGACGCCTGATCATAATAGTCGGCGTACTCCGCCGCAATGCCTGCGTATTGCCGGATGCGGTCCGCGTGGCTGCGCAGTACTGACAGATAGCTCTCTGCCCACCCGCCGGCAGGCTCAGCGCTTACTGATATGTTCATACCCGGCGGGGCGGAGCCTGCGCCGGCCGCAGCCGAAGCCGCGTAAGCCGGCAGAGCCTGAGGCGCAAGGTCCTCTCCCGCGGCGCAGGATAAGGCAAAGACAGCCAGTATCAGCATGGCCAGCGCAAGGCAGCGGTAGTTGTTCATCGCGAAGCCTCCTCTCAGTCATCCCATCAGCTTGCAGGGCATCCCGAAGGTGGGTGCCCAAGCTATTCTTCTCTCTTAACTGTATCCCCATTCTATCATATTTCACGGCGCATGTCATCATAAAAAAACTGCGTCCAGCATGGCGCAAACGCAGTTTTACAATCCGATGAGCTGAATTGAAGAAGCCGAGGAATGCCTTCCCACTGTCACACAAAGGCCGCCGCGACGGCCAGCACGACTGCGGGAAGCATGTTGGCCACTCTCAGCTTCTTTCCCCAAACCAGGTTCACCCCCACGCAGAAGATGAGAATGGAGCCAACGAGGGAAAGATAGCTCATCGCCAGCGGCGTCATAATGGGGCGCAGCAGGGAGGAAAGCGCGGTGACGCCGCCCTCCAGCACCAGCACGGGGATGGCTGAAAAGACGCAGCCCTTTCCCAGCGAGCAGGTCATCACCAGTATGATGACAAAGTCCAGCACGGCCTTTGTCGCCAGTATGGACCAGTCGCCGGACAGGCCGTCCTGAATCGCGCCGACGATGGCCATCGCGCCAATGCACACAGTGAGTGAGGCCGTGACAAAGGCGCCTACAAAGCCGCGCTCGCCTTCATTTCCGGTGCGCGCCTTCAGCCATTCGCCGAAGCGCTCAAACGCACCCTCGATATTGATCAGCTCCCCGATCAGCGCGCCCAGCGCCAGGGTGACCGTCACCAGCATCGCCTGGCCGGAGGTGCCGGCGCCGTCGCTGACGGACAGCATGCCCTGCATCGCGCCGGCAATGCCGATGAACAGCACACTGACACCGCAGGCCGCGGTCAGTGAGGTCTGGCAGCGCTCGTTCATCTTTTTTCCGAACAGCAGCCCCGCCACGCCGCCCAGCACAATCGCGGCGGTGTTGATCAATGTACCCAATCCCATCATGCTGCAACCTCCTCCGCGGCGCACAGCGCCGCGGCACGTGCAACTATAGCACATATCCGGGCGCGTTTCCATCCCTTTCAGCGCCTCAATTTCAAAGCCGGAAAATGGGGATTGCAACTTCTGCCCAAATAGGGTATAATTCAGGTAAGAAGAAAACACAAAGGAGGGCCTTTCCCATGATTCAGATTATCGCGGGCAATAAGGGTTCCGGAAAAACAAAGCGGCTGATTGACATGACCAACCAGGCCGCCAAGGAAGGACTGCACGATGTGGTCTTCCTCGATGACGACAACCGCTATATGTTCGATGTTGACCATAAAGTCCGTTTCATCAACGCGGGTGATTACCACGTGCATTCCCCGGAGATGTTCCTCGGCTTCCTCTCCGGTATGCTCAGCCAGAACTTTGACATCGGCACTGTATTTATCGACGCCTTCAAAAAGCTATGCAAAACCGACCTGAACGAGGCAGAGTGGCTGTTCAAGGCCATGGAGGAGCTCAGCGCCAAACACGAGGTGGATTTTGTGCTGTCCGTCAGCGCGGACGCGCAGGCCCTGCCGGAGTTCATGGCCAAGTATCTGATCTGACATAACGGGCGGATGCCCGTTCCGGGTGGCGGTGTTCCCGTCACCCTCTTTTGCAATCAACCGACCAAGAGAAAGGTGGAACGCTCACATGGCTGTAGAAGGCAGCGCAAACGTGCAGCAGTGCATGGCCGCCATCAAGGGCATTGAAAACCTGGTGGCCACCGGGCAGAAAAGCATTTTCCGCGCGGATACCGTGAGGGTGCGCACGGAGGACATCACTCAGCTGATTCAGACCCTGCAGCAGAACCTGCCGGACGCGCTTACCGTGGCGGACAGCATCGTGAGCGAGGAAGCGCAGATCATCGAAAAGGCCAACCGCGAGGCGGCAGGCATTGTTTCCTCCGCAAAGACGGAGGCGGAGCGCATCACGCAGGAGGGGCAGGATAAGCTGCGCCAGCTGCAGGAGCAGCAGACGCAGGCGCAGAACAACATCCAGCTTGCCCGTCAGGAGGCGGAACGCATTGTGCAGCAGGCGCAGGCGCAGGCCCAGGCGGACGGGCAGGCCATGCGGGAGCACGCATCCCAGCAGGCGCAGGCCATTGTGGCCGACGCCCAGACGCAGGCCCGCGCGCTGGTGGATCAGGAGGCCGTGCTGCGCCGCGCCAAGGTGGAGGCCAACGAGCTGACCGAGAAGACACAGCAGCAGATGTATCAGCTGCGCCAGGATACCTTCGGCAGCCTGGATGAGCTGTTTGACAAGGCGGAGCAGTACCTGGGCGGCGTGATGCAGCAGGTGCGCAGCAACCGCGAGCAGATGAATCAGGGGAGATAAATTCCCCGTACAAAACCCTCCTGAGGCAAGGCCGCTGAACAAATAGCGGCACTGCCTCAGGAGGGTTTTTCTCTTTTGCGCTGCGTGTCAGCCGCAGCGCTTAGGGATGGGCATGCCGTCATTTCCCAACGCAGAATTCCTCAAACACACGGTCCAGCAGCCGCTCCTCCACCGCGTCACCGGTGATTTCCGCCAGCGCGCTCTGGGCGGCAAGCAGGTCCACCGAGCACAGGTCCACTGCCGTGTTCATCGCCTCCGCGGCGCTGCGCAGATGGGCGGCGGCGCGCCGTGCCGCTTCCACATGCCGGGGCTGTGTCAGTGCAAGGCTGTCCGCGCACCTCGCCTTTTCGGCCAGCAGCGCGCGCAGCGGCGCAAGCGTCTCCGGCCGGCTGGCGGAGATATTCATCACCCGCAGGCCGTAGCCGGACACATCCTCTGCAAACACCGTCTGCGGCAGGTCGCCCTTGTTCAGCAGGATCACCGCGTCCTGCCCCGCGCACTCCTCCAGCAGCAGGCGGTCTTCCTCCGTCAGCTGCTGGCTGGCGTCCAGCACCAGCAGCAGCAGGTCAGCCTCCCGCATGGCCTTTTTCGCCCGCTCCACGCCCAGCCGCTCCACGGTATCCTCCGTGTCGCGCACACCGGCTGTGTCCGTCAGGCGCACAAGGCAGCCGCCAAGGATGGTCTCTCCGGTCACGATGTCGCGCGTGGTGCCGGCCACAGGGGTCACGATCGCCCGGTCTTCACGCAGCACGGCATTCAGCAGGCTGCTTTTTCCCACATTCGGCCGCCCGCACAGGGCCACCTGCAGGCCATTTTGGAGTATTCTGGCCGCCTTTTCATCCGCGGCCTCCTCCAGGTGCTGAGAGAGCGCCGCAAGGCGGGGCTGCACGTCCGCCAGCGCCTCCTCCTCGCTCACTTCCTCCGGGTAATCGATGCAGGCGGCCACAGCGGCCTGGATTCTGTACAGCTCGTCCGCCGCCTCGCGGATGAAGGCGCTGGCGCCGCCCTCCAGCTGCCTCACCGCCGCCTGCCTGGCCTGCTCGCTGCGGGCGGAAATGAGCGCCATCACCGCCTCTGCCTGCGCCAGGTCAATCCGCCCGTTTTCGAAGGCACGGCGGGTGAACTCGCCCGGCTCCGCGAGCCTGGCTCCCTCCCGAAGGCACAGGCGCAGTGCTGTCTGCAGCACCGCCTGGCCGCCGTGCAGCTGCAGCTCCGCCACATCCTCCCGCGTATAGGAGCGCGGCGCGCGCATCACAACCGCCATGCCCTCATCCACAGTGACGGCTCCGTCCTTCACATGGCCGTAGTACAGGCGGTGGCTCTCCAGCCTGCCCGGTTTGCCCGCGGGGCAAAAAAGGCGAAGGAGTATCTCCTCCGCCCCGGGGCCGGAAAGACGCACTATGCCGATGCCGCCTTCCCCCGGAGGGGTGGCGACGGCCGCAATCGTATCGGTCATTTCCGCACCCGCTTTCACAGCTTCAGTACCTGCTTCAGGTACGCCGCCAGCTCTTCGGCCATCTCCCGCTGCTCGGAAATGCGGGGATGCCCGTTGGTGCCGTCGCCGTTGCGGCGGAAGAGGTATTGCGATGCCTGATAGCCCTCCGCGCGCAGCTCCGCGGCAATTTCACCGATGGCACTGTCCCAGGCCGGGTCGTGGCGGATCAGCGTGGTGATGAAGACCAGCGGCGTGCCCTGGGGATAGTGCCCCGCCACACCGCGGGCAATGCCCTTGTAGGCTTCCTTCCACTTCGTGCGGTACTCGCCCTCGCATTTCAGGTCGTTGGCGTCGGTCCTGGCGTTGTGCTGGTCGTTCTGCCCCAGCGCAAACACCACCGCATGGGGTACAAACCGGCTGAAGTCCCACTCGGTGTACTCGCCTGCCTCCGGGAAATAGCACAGCCTGTTCCAGCTGTCCACCATGCCGATGCCGTCAGGATAGTGGAAGTAGCCCGTGTCATTCAGCACCGCGATGCCGCCCTGGGAGGTGGTATGCACCTCCGCGCCCAGCAGGCGGGCGCACTGCCAGGCATAGCTCCACCAGCTGTTGTCATAGGCGGCGTCGTTGGAACAGGGGTCCGTGCGCCCTACATAATCCTCCGCCTCCACGCAGGCGCCGCTGGTCACGCTGTCGCCATAGAATTCCAGGCGCAGCGCGGGGCGCTCCGGCGGGGGCAGGAAGTCACCGTCAGTGGAAAAGCTGAGCAGCCGGTAGCTGTAGGAGCAGTCCAGTCGCTTATAGACAAGCACGGTGTGCTCGCCCTCCGCCTCCAGGTTTTCCGCCAGAAGGAAGGTCTGCTCCCTGCCGTTCATCGCCTTATTGACCGGCACCTTGCTCACGCGCCCGTCCACCACAAGGCCAAGGGCGTTGCTGCCCCATATATCGTTGATCTGCGCCGTGACGGACAGGGTCGTGCCATGGAACCTCACCAGGGAGGAGGAGGCCGGCCAATAGAACCCGGCGCTGCCGCCGCTTAAGTCCACACGGCCTGTCAGCTGCACCAGGGGAGAGGAAAGCGTGATGCTGTTCATGTGATCCTCCATGCTGTTTTTTCTGAAAAACCGCCCCGCTGGCCCGATGCGGGACAGGCAGGGCGGTGCGGTATCAGTGCTGGTTGGCGGTAATCACGGCCTTGATGCGGCGCACGCCCGCGGAGGAGCTCTCTTCCTTCTGGATCTTGAAGTGCCCCAGCTCGCCGGTGTGGGTGGCGTGGGGGCCGCCGCAGATCTCGAAGGAAAAATCACCCATCTTGTAGGTGCGCACGCGCTCGCCGTACTTGCTCTCGAACAGGCCGATGGCGCCCTTTTCCTTCGCTTCGGGCACGGTCATCTCCTCGCAGACCACGGGCACATCCGCCTCGATGGCCTCGTTGACCAGCTTCTCCACCTCGGCAAGCTCCTCCTTGGTGACCTTGCGGCCGAAGGAGAAGTCAAAACGCAGACGCTCCGCGGTGATGTTGGAGCCCTTCTGGGCCACCTCGTCGCCCAGGACCTTGCGCAGCGCGGCGTGCAGAAGGTGTGTGGCGGTGTGCAGGCGGGCCGTTTCCTCCGTCTGGTCGGCCAGGCCGCCCTTGAACTTCTGGTCGGCGCCCTGGTGGCTCAGCTCCTGGTGCTTTTTGAAATGCTCCGCAAACGCGTCGGTATCCACCGTCATGCCGCGTTCTTTGGCCAGCTCGCAGGTCATTTCGATGGGATAGCCGTAGGTATCGTACAGGTGGAAGGCGCTCAGGCCGTCAATGACACCGTTTTCAACACGGGCAGCGACCTTCTCGAATTCCTTTTCGCCCTGGCGCAGGGTGCGCTCAAAGCGGGTCTCCTCCAGCTTCAGCTGCTCCAGCACAAAGGCGCTGTTGCGCAGCAGCTCGGGATAGGCGTCCTTGTACTGCTCGATGATGACGCTGGCGATCTCTCCGGTGAAGCCCTCGCTCATGCCCAGCTTCATGCCGAAGCGCACCGCGCGGCGGATCAGCCGGCGCAGGATATAGCCCTGATCGGTGTTGGAGGGAGACACGCCCCTGTCGTCGCCCAGGATGAAGGTGGCGGTGCGCATGTGGTCCGCCACGATGCGGAAGGCACGGGTGGTCTCCTCATCGGCGCCGTACTCCTTGCCGCTCAGCTCGCTGATGCGGGCAATGATGCCGGTGAAGGCGTCTGTTTCGTACACGGACTTTTTGCCGTTGAGCGTGCACACGGTGCGCTCCAGGCCCATACCGGTATCCACGTTCTTCTTCGCCAGGGGAATGAAGGTGCCGTCCTTCTGCTTGTTGTACTGCATGAACACGTCGTTCCAGATTTCCAGGTAGTGTCCGCAGTGGCAGGCAGGAGAGCAGTCGGGGCCGCAGGCGGGGGTGTCGGTGATGTAGAACATCTCCGTGTCCGGGCCGCAGGGGCCGGTGATGCCGGCGGGGCCCCACCAGTTGTGCTCCTTGGGCAGGTAGAAGAGGTGATCCTCCTTCACACCCTGGTCGCGCCACAGCTGCCAGCTCTCCGTGTCGCGGGGGCAGTCCTCATCGCCCTCAAACACGGTGAAGGCCAGGCGGTCCTTTTCGATGCCCAGATACTTTTCATCCGTGAGGAATTCCCAGCTCCAGGCAATGGCTTCTTTCTTGAAATAATCGCCCAGGCTCCAGTTGCCCAGCATTTCGAAGAAGGTCAGGTGGGAGGCGTCGCCCACGTCCTCAATGTCGCCGGTGCGGATGCACTTCTGCACGTCGGTCAGGCGCGTGCCGGCGGGATGGGGAGTGCCCAGCAGGTAGGGCACCAGCGGGTGCATGCCCGCGGTGGTGAACAGTACCGTGGGGTCGTTCTCGGGGATGACAGAGGCGGAGGGAATACGATGACAGCCCTTGGATTCCATAAAGGACTGGAATTTTTCGCGCAGTTCAGCAGAGGTGATATTCTTGGGCATTGGGGCAGCTCCTCTCAGGTAGATATCGCGGAAGCCTTTTCCGTCGGCTGATTATAGCATGATTGCCATTGGTTTGCAAGGGAGATGAAGGCGGCGGAAAAGCTTTCCGCCGCCGGTGCGGGGCCGCGTTGGCCCCGGTGATGGCATGCCGCCGGAATTACATTTTCCTGCGAATGCCCTTTTTCTCAAGCTCCTGTGCTAGGCTGTCCATCACCTGCTGCACCTCCTCGCCGGTGAGCGTGCGGTCGGGATGGGAGAAGAACAGGCGCACGGAGATGGTGCGGCCGAGTGCGTCCGCAAAGGTGGATACCACACTCACGCGCTGCACCAGCGGGCTGCCGACTGCCGCCACCGCCTCGGCAATGGGGGCGAAGGTGTCGGAATAAACCGTCAGGTCCTGCTCCATGCCCGGGTACTTGCTCGGTACACGGTAATCGATGGCGGCGCGCTCCGCCTCCACAAAGGCGGCGATATCGAGCTCGGCGAACACGATGGCGGCCTTTTTGTCGATCTTCTCCGCCACATTGGGATGCGCAACGCCCAGCGTGCCCAGCTCCCTGCCGTCCAGCAGCAGGGTGTTCAGGTTCTTGGGGTGCTCCCAGCTGTGCGCAGCCTTTGCCGCGCGGAAAGCCAGCGGCTTGTGCTTGATGGTCTCCGCCATATCGCACAGCATGTCGCGCAGGCGGAAATACAGCGCCTGGGTGTCCTCGGTGCGGCTGAAGAGCGTCACGCACAGCTTCTTGTGCTCGTCACAGAGGCCGTCGGCCTTCAGGCCGTTCACCACATGGCCGATTTCAAACACGCCGAAGGAGGGCGCGAAGGCCGTGTTGCCCTTCACCTGGCACAGCTGTGTGGGCACCAGTGAGGTGCGAAGCACCTCCAGGTTGGGATTGGTGGCATTGGCCAGGCGCACGTTGTCCTCCACGGCCATGCCCAGCTTCTTCATCTCGTCGGCGTACTGCCAGATGTAGCTGTGTACCTCGTGCAGGCAGTAGCGCTGCACCAGCATGTCCTTCAGCTTGTCCTCGATGGTCTTTTCCGGCAAGGGGCGCACAGGGTAGAGCGGAGCGAGTGTGGTGTGCACATCAAAGTTGTCATAGCCGTAAATGCGGGTGATCTCTTCGATGATGTCCGCCTTGATGGTCACGTCCTTGGTGGCGCGCCAGGAGGGCACGTCCACGGTATAGCTGTCACCCTTGCTCGCGACCTTGAAGCCCAGCGCCGTCAGCGGGCGCACGATGTCCTCATGGGTCAGCTCAATGCCGGTGTAGCGGTCCACATAGGCCTTGTCAAAGGTCAGGCGCACCGGCGGGAAACGGAAGGCCACCTCGTCGGTCAGGGCGGAGGTTACCTTCACGCCGCCGTCGATCTCCTTCAGCAGGTGCAAAAAGCGCGCGATCGCCGGCACGGTCATCTCCGGGTCAAGGCTCTTTTCGTACCGGGCAGAGGCGTCGGTGCGGTGGGCCAGGCGCACGGTGGATTTGCGCACGCAGGCCGCGTCAAAGGTGGCGCTCTCCAGCGTCAGCGAGGTGGTGTCCTCCACAATCTCGCTGTCCAGGCCGCCCATGATGCCCGCGATCGCCACCGGCGTGTCGCCATTGCAGATCATCAGGGTGTTCTCGTCGATGGCGCGCTCCACACCGTCCAGCGTCTGGAAGGTGAAGGGCTGCTCAAAGCGGCGGATGCGGATTTTTTCCACCTTGCGGCTGTCGAAGGCGTGCATGGGCTGGCCCATTTCCAGCATCAGGTAGTTGGTCAGGTCAGCCA
>CAMJPQ010000037.1 GCA_946407745.1 uncultured Clostridia bacterium | reverse complement strand
ATGCATCTCAATGCTTTGTACAACTTGCTGACAAGGACATATGTGGATGCCATTACATCCATTCCACCCAGTTGCACCATCTGACGTTGCAAAGATAGTCCACGTAGTCAATACCGATGGTGCATTCATCCCTGAAAGTGCCATTATTGCAGATGACGTCGGCGATGTGGAGTACAATGAGGATGGTATCAGATGTGGAGATAGAGCGTTTATTGTCGGTAGGAATAGAAAGAAGGCAAAAGCAATCAGAAAGCTCTTGTCTGTTCCCAAAATCGATAATATCCCGTATGAGGTATTCTTTGTGTCATGCAATATGGATCATGTGCTGTTCGGAACTCAGAATCCCGCAGCAAAGTCAAAGGGGCAAAATGCAAGATATTTTGCAACTCACTGCAAACACCCTGATGATTTGAATCAGTCAATATTTGGTGATAATATATGCTTCGATGGTCCATTTCAAGAATCATGGAATTTCATACAGTTTGATATGAATTCCCTCAAGCGACATACAAATCTCAACATCTTGCTAAAGAGCCTATCCAATTAGACATGAAATCTCCACACAAGACAATGCAATGTAGTTAACCCTCGTGTAACTAATAACCTGAGTGTTCGTGTGAAGCGCCCTACACTTTCAGTTTTCCGACTCGCACTCACCGGATTCTTGTCCATGCGAAAAGCTTTACTTGAAAAGAACCTGAATACATATGAGCATCTGCTGCAGATGAGAATCTTTGCAATACATCCAGTGGAGAATACCCCCCAGCGGATAACATCAGATACAGCATGTCACTTCCGAAGTGTAAACTGCATTCAGGGCTGATCCTATTTGCATTCCTCCCCACTCTGTGCTATAATCGCGTGGACGCGCCTTCCGGGCTTTTTGCCCGTATCTATCAACATTTTACAGGGGGACACGATCTTGCTTACACCCACCGCCGCCTACCAGGAGCTGGCAGGCAAGCCGAACCTGACACAGATGCAGGACGACGTGATCAAATACTGGAAAAAAAAGAACATTTTTGAGCAGTCCGTGCTCAAAAAGCGCCACGGCGAGGTGGTCTTTTACGACGGTCCTCCCTTCCCCACCGGCAAGCCGCACCACGGCACGGTGCTGGTTTCCTTCATCAAGGACCTGATTGCCCGCTACTGGACCATGCAGGGGTATTCCGTGCCCCGCGTATGGGGCTGGGACTGCCACGGCCTGCCCATTGAGAACCAGGCGGAAAAGCTGCTGGGCATCGGCGACAAGTCCATCATCGAGAAGTCCGTCAGCCGCGAGGCGGCCGCTGAGGTCTCCGCGCGCACGGATGAAAACGGCGTGACTGCTCCGAATCCGCTGTGGATGGCGGAGATCGAGAAGGCGCTGGCCGAGGCGGCCGAGAGCACCGATTTTGTGGGCATGCACCCCGGCATCGCCGCCTTCAACGAGGAGTGCCGCAGCATCGTTTCCTCCAACAATGAGGCCTGGCGCGAGTATGTGGAGCAGATGGCCCGCTGGGTGGATTACGACAACGCCTACAAGACCATGAACCCCTCCTTCATGGAGAGCGTGCTGTGGGCCTTCAAGACCTGCTATGACAAAGGCCTGATCTACACGGGCTACCGGGTCACCCCCTACTGCATGCACTGCGAGACCTCTCTGTCCATCTCCGATACCCGCGAGAGCGATTCCACCCGCCCCCGGCAGGACCGGTGGATCATGGTGCGCCTGAAGAGCCTGCCCGTGGTGGAGCTGAACGGCAAGCCGGTGTATTACACCGCGTGGACCACCACGCCCTGGACACTGCCGAGCAACCTGTGCCTGGCCGTGAATGAGAAGCTCACCTACGCCTATGTGGAGGTGGAGGACTGCGTGCTGGTGGCCTGCGAGGCCACACTGAGCAAGTATCCCAATGTATTCGGCAAGGAGCCGAACATTGTGAAGCGCTGCAGCGGCGCCGAGCTGAAGGGGCTGGAATACGAGCCCATCTTCCCCTACTTTGAGAGCCTGCGGGAAAAGGGCGCCTTCCGCATCACCTTTGCCGACTACGTGGACGACCAGGAGGGTGTGGGCATTGTGCACACCGCGCCGGCCTTCGGCGAGGACGACTACTGGACCTGCCGCAGGGAGGGCATCCCCACCGACATTGTGAACCCGGTGGACGCCCGCGGCCATTTCACCGAGGAAGTGACCGACTTCTTTGAGGACAGCAGGACCCGGAACGTGATCGAGATGAACCCGATCATCATCCGCTTCCTCTACGCAAACGGCAAGGCCATTGCGGACGGCACCATGGTGCACAACTACCCGCACTGCTGGCGCTGCAAAAACCCGCTGATCTACAAGGCGATGAACGCCTTCTACTTCTCCGTGGAGAAGATCAAGCCACGCCTGATCGAGCTGAACGAGGAGATCAACTGGGTGCCCGACACGGTCAAGCACGGCCGCTTCGGCAACTGGCTGGAAAACGCCCGCGACTGGAATATCTCCCGCAATCGCTACTGGTCCACCCCCATCCCCATGTGGGTGTGCGACTGCTGCGGAAAGCGCGAGGTGCTGGGCTCGGTGGAGGAAATCCGTCAGCGCAGCGGCATCACACTGACTGATCTGCACCGGCAGTACATGGACCAGGTCACCTTCCCCTGCGAGTGCGGCGGCACCTTCCGCCGCGTGCCGGAGGTGCTGGACTGCTGGTTTGAGTCCGGCTCCATGACCTACGCGCAGAGCCACTATCCCTTTGAAAACAAGGAGTGGTTCGAGAGCCACTTCCCCTGCGATTTCATTGTGGAGTACACCGGGCAGATCCGCTGCTGGTTCTACTACATGCACGTGATGGCCGTGGCCCTGTTCGACCGGCCCGCCTTCAAAAACTGCATCGTGCACGGCACCCTGCTGGCCAAGGACGGCAAAAAGCTCTCCAAGAGCTCAAAGAACTACACCGATCCCATGGAGCTGATGCGCGCCATGGGCACCGACAGCTTCCGCCTGTACCTGTACCAGAGCAACGCCATGCTGATGGGCGACCTCAAGTTCGACGACGAGGGGCTGAAGGACGCCTACCAGCAGCTGATCGCGCCGCTGTGGAACGCCTGCAATTTCTTCATTTCCTACGCCAATGTGGACGGCTATCACCCGGAAAGCCTGCCCGAGCCCAGGCCCGTCAGCCAGCTGGACCGCTGGATGCTGGCCCGCGTCAGGGAAACTGCCGAGGCCATCACCACCGCCATGAACGCCTATCAGGTGGACGGCCTTGTGACCCCGCTCATCTCGCTGATGGACGGGCTGACCAACTGGTATATCCGTCGCAGCCGCCGCCGCTTCTGGGGCAGCGGCATGACCGAGGACAAGCGCCAGGCCTACGACACCCTGTACTACACCCTGGTGACCGCGCTGAAGCTGTTTGCCCCCGCCGCGCCCATCATCTCCGAGGCGCTGTACCGCAACCTGACCGGTGAGGAATCCGTACACCTGGCCGACTGGCCTGAGGTGCCGGAGGCCTACGCCGACAGCGAGCTGCTTGCGCAGGTGGAGCTGGCGCAGGAGGTCATCAGCCTGACACGCTCCATCCGCGAGAAGCAGCGCGTGAAAAACCGCCAGCCGCTGCGCCTGATGCAGGTGGCCGTCAACGACCCCGCCAAGGCCCGCGTGATCCGCGAGTTCGACGCCATCATCCGCGAGGAGCTGAACATCAAGGAGCTGGAGATCCTCGACAACACCGACCAGGTAGCCGAGGTCATTACCAAGCCCTGCTTCCCTGTCATCAGCGCCAAGTATCCCGACCGCCGCGGCGACGTGATCAAGGCCGTGAAGTCCGGCGCCTTCCGCCTGGAGGGTGACAAGGCCATACTGACCATTTCCGGCGCAGAGGAAGCCTTCGACGCGGACATCATTCTGGTGGAATACGCCGCCAAGGCCGGCATGCACATCGCCAGCGGCAAAGGCATGGTGGTCGCCCTGGACCTGACCATTGACGAGGCGCTGCAGCGCGAGGGCCTGGCGCGGGACATCATCCGCAACATCCAGGACGCGCGCAAGCGCATGGCCCTGAACATCACTGACCGCATTGTGCTGGACGTGGAGGGCAGCCTGCCCGAGGGCTGGGCGGACTACATCTGCGGGGAGACCCTGGCATCGGTTGGACAGGCGAAGGAAGCCGACACCACCGTGGAGATGCCCGACGAGGGCCTGACCATCCGCATCATGAAAGAAGAATAAGACCGGCAGAGAGGAGCGTTGCGAATGCTCCTCTTTGCGCTTCTTGACGCTCTTGAGCGAATGATGTACAATTCCCTGCGGAAGAGGAGGTGCCCTGATGACGCTATCCACTCAGCAGCTGACAGCACTGCGCGCGGCCGTGGCGCGCGCCACCGGCGTGGACCTGACAATGCCTGTACGCTATGCGGAGGGCAGCGGCCTGCAGGTTGACTGGCAATCCGGCGGAGAAGCCGTGATCTCCTGCGGCGAGGCTGTCGCCTTCGCCCGCGGCTGCTTCCTGCTCACCAGGGCCCTTCAGGAGGGAACGAGCGCCCTCCGCGTACGGGAGGAAAAGCACTTTGCCCACTGCGGCGCCATGCTGGATATGTCCCGCAACGGCGTGATGACGGTCGAGGCCGTGAAGCGGTGGATCGATCTGCAGGCCAGCCTGGGGCTGAACCTGCTGATGCTCTACACTGAGGACACCTATGAGATACCGGAGCGGCCCTATTTCGGCTACCTGCGCGGCAGGTATACGCAGCAGGAGCTGAAGGAGCTAGACGCCTATGCCCTCTCCCTGGGGGTAGAGCTGGTGCCGTGCATCCAGACGCTGGGGCACCTGAAGCAGTTCCTGCAGTGGCCCTCCTCCGCGGCGCTGCGCGACCAGGAGGACGTGCTGCTGATCGACGGGGAGGAAACCTATGCCTTCCTGGAGGACGCCATCCGGTCAGCTGCCGCCTGCTTCACCTCCAGACGCATTCACATTGGCATGGATGAGGCGCACGGCGTCGGCCTGGGCGCTTACCTGCGCAGGCACGGCTTCACCGACCGCTTTGCCCTTCTTTGCCGCCACCTGGACAGGGTGACGGAGATCTGCTCAAGGTACGGCTTCCGCCCCATGATGTGGAGCGACATGTTCTTCCGCCTGGGCAGCAAAACGAATACCTACTATGATCCCGACCTGCGCGTGCCGGAGGAGGTCATTGAGAGCCTGCCCGCGGTGGAGCAGGTCTACTGGGACTATTACCACACCGACGAGGCGACCTACGAGCGCCTGCTGGCGGAGCACGCCCGCATGGGGCGCGGCACGGTATTCGCCGGCGGTGTATGGGCCTGGAGCGGCTTTTTGCCCAACGGCGGCTTCACCCTCAAAACGATGGAGCCCGCGCTGCGGGTCAACGCGCGGCGCGGCACGGACACGGTCATTGCCACCCTGTGGGGTGATGACGGCGCGGAGACCGATTATCTGATGAGCCTGGGCCGCCTGCCGCTGTTCTCCGAGGCCTGCTGGGAGGGCGAGGCTTTCTCCGTGGAGGAGAGCGAAAAGGCCGCCGCCTGCGTTTCCCGCCGGCCCTGGGCGGTTCACGCCGCCTACGAACACTTTTACGACGACGGGCTGACCAGCTACGGCGGAAAGAAGCTGCTGTGGTGCGATCCGCTGTACCCCACCGACGTCACCGACGCGCAGCGCGGCGCGCTCATCGAGGGCGCGAAGGCGGCGCTGGCTCAGCTGCGCAATTTTCCGCCCGCCGTGGACACGGACTACGCACGTCAGGTTTTTCTGACATTGCTGCAAAAAGCGCGTTTCACCGGCGCGGTACGCAAAGCCTATCTGAGCAGGGACCTGCCGTATCTGGCTCTCCTGGCGGAAAGCGATCTGCCGGACCTGGCGGCGTCCTACCAGCTGCTGATGGAGCGCCACCGCGCGCTGTGGGAGCAGAACCGCAAGCGCTTCGGCTGGGAGGTGCTGCTGCACCGCTACGGCGGCGCCATCGCCCGCATTGAGGAGGCGCAGCGCCAGCTGCAGCTGTACCTAAGCGGCGAATTGAGCGCCATAGAGGAGCTGGAAGCCGCCCCTCTGCCGGACGGCAAGGGCTTCTGGTTTGACAGGGTTTATACCCCTTCAGCCAAAACCTGAGGAGAGAGAGCATGAGAATTGCGGTCAAGGTGGGAACTTCCACCATCGCGCACGCCACCGGGCGGCTGAACATCCGCCGGGTGGAGGCGCTGTGCACAGTGCTGTCGGACCTGAAAAACGCGGGGCATGAGATCATCCTCATTTCCTCCGGTGCCATCGGCCTGGGCGTGGGCAAGCTCGGCCTCGGCCAGCGCCCCTCCGACCTGGCGGGAAAGCAGGCCGCCGCCGCGGTGGGCCAGTGCGAGCTGATGTACACCTACGACCGCCTGTTTGGGCAGTACAGTCACGTCACCGCACAGCTGCTGCTGACCTGGGAGGACTTCACCCACAGCGAGCGCTCCGCGCACCTGCGCAACACCCTGCGGAAGCTGCTGGACCTCGGCGCGCTGCCCATCATCAATGAGAACGACGCGGTCGCCACGGAAGAGATTTCCGTAGGCGACAACGACACGCTGGGCGCGCTGGTGGCCATTGCGGTGCAGGCCGATCTGCTGGTGCTGCTTTCGGACATCGACGGGCTGTACACCGCGGATCCCCGTGCCAATCCCGGCGCGCGGCTGATCCACGAGGTGCACGTGATCGACGAGGCGGTGAAGGCGCTCGCCGGGGGCAGCGGCTCGCAGCTGGGCACCGGCGGCATGGCCACCAAGGTGCACGCCGCCGAGCTCACCTGTGCGCAGGGCATTGACCTGATCATCGCGCAGGGCGCGAAGCCGGAGCTTTTGTACGACATCGCGGACGGGAAGCCCGTCGGCACCCGCTTTGTATCGGGAGGGAAAGCGCAATGACAACCCGGGAACAGCTGATCAGAGCCAAATCACTCGCGGCCGCCGCCGCCGCGCTGGACGGCGCGGAGCGGAACGCGGCGCTTGAAGCCATGGCCGGCGCGCTGCAGGCGAACACAGAAGCCATACTCGCCGCCAACCGCGAAGACGTGGCGGCCTCCGCTGCCGCCCTGGGGCCCGTGATGGTGGACCGGCTCACGCTGACCGCCGCGCGCATTGCCGCCATGGCGGAGGGCATCCGCCAGGTGGCCGCCCTGCCTGACCCGCTGGAGGGCACGCTGTCCGGCGAGACCCGCCCCAACGGCCTGCTGGTGGAAAAGCGCCCCTGCCCCATGGGGGTCATCGCCATCATCTATGAGTCCCGGCCCAATGTGACCGCCGACGCCGCGGCGCTCTGCCTCAAGGCGGGCAGCGCGGCGGTGCTGCGGTGCGGCAGGGAAGCGCACCGCTCCTGCGCCGCCATCGTGCGCGCCATGCAGTCGGCGCTGGCATCGCTGGGCCTGCCGGCAGAGCTGGTGCAGCTGGTGGAGGATACCTCCCGGGAGAGCGCCAGGGAGCTGATGGAGGCGGAGGGGTTGGTGGACCTGCTGATACCGCGCGGCGGCGCCGGGCTGATCCGCGCCTGTGTGGAGCAGGCCAAGGTGCCCTGCATACAGACAGGCACCGGCATCTGCCACGTTTATGTCGATGAAAGCGCCGATCTGGACATGGCGCTGAAGATCGTGGAGAACGCCAAGACCAGCCGCCCCTCCGTGTGCAACGCCGAGGAGGTGCTGCTGGTGCATTCCGCTGCTGCCGCCGCCTTCCTTCCACGCCTGAAGGAGGCGCTGGTGGACAGGCGCAGAGACGCCGGGTTGCAGCCCGTTGAGCTGCGCCTGTGCCCGCGCACAGCAAAGCTGATCCCGGGCACGCCGGCGGGCAGCGGGGATTTTGACACAGAATTCCTGGACTACATCCTCGCGGTGAAGGTTGTGGACAGCACAAAAGAGGCAGTGGCGCACATTGCGGCCCATTCCACGCATCACTCCGAGGCCATTGTGACCCGCAGTGCCGCGGACGCCGATTACTTCTGCCGCGCGGTGGATTCCGCCGCGGTCTACGTCAACGCTTCCACCCGCTTCACCGACGGCGGGGAATTCGGCATGGGGTGCGAGATGGGCATCTCCACGCAGAAGCTGCATGCCAGGGGCCCGATGGGCCTCAGGGAACTATGCAGCTACAAATATGTCGTCACGGGCAGTGGGCAGATCCGATAGGAGGAAGGCTTTGTATACCAGTTTTTCAGAGGTTTATGACGAGCTGATGGCCGATGTGGACTATGAGGGCTGGGCCAGGGATTACGCGGGAATGATGGCCATGTACGGCATCACCTCCGGCAAGGTGTGCGAATGCGCCTGCGGCACCGGCAGCCTGACCCTGCCCCTCAGCCGCCTCGGCTACAGCCTGACCGGCATCGACCTGAGCCAGGACATGCTGTGGATCGCCTCGCAGAAGGCCAGAGAAGCCGGCCTGGCGATCCCCTTCATCCGCCAGGACATGCGCAGCCTGCGGCTGCACCGCCCGATGGACGCGGTGCTCGCCACCTGCGACGGCGTGAACTATCTGCTGGAGGACGCGGATGTCATGGCCTTCTTTTCCTCCGCCTGGCAGGCGCTTCGCCCGGGCGGCGGTCTCTTTTTTGATGTATCCACGCCCTGCAAGCTGAAGACGACGCTGGGCGACCGCCTGCTGTGCGAGGACACCGAGGACGTGACCTACATCTGGCAGAACGGCTTCAGCGAGAAAAAGCAGATGGTGTCCATGCACCTGTGCATTTTCCGCCGCGAGGAGGACGGGCGCTACCGCCGCATTGACGAGGAGCAGCGTCAGAAGGCCCACACAGCCGAAACACTGACGGCGCTGCTGCACCAGACGGGCTTTGAGCAGGTGCAGGTGTTTGGCAACACGCCCCCGAAGGCGCCGGGGCGGGATGAACAGCGCTGGCACTTTGCCGCGAGAAAACCGGAGGTTATGACCGATGTATGAGCTTCACCCTGAGGATGAAATGCTGCACCTGACCCTGATGGACGGCCAGGCGCGGGTGCTTTTGTGCGAGACCACGCGTATGGCGCAGCGCTGTGCGGACATTCACCACACCACACCGGTGTGCACGGCAGCGCTCGGCCGGCTGATGACCGGCACCGCCATGATGGGCGTAATGATGAAGGGCGAGGGCGAGTCGGTATCCGTGACCGTCAAGGGCGGCGGCCCCATGGGCACGCTGGTGGCCGTGGCCGAGCAGGGCAATGTGCGCGCCTGCGCCGACAACCCGCGCGTGGAGCTGCCGCTGAAGGCGGACGGCAAGCTGGATGTAGGCGGCGCGGTAGGCCACGAGGGCCGCATCAGCGTCGTGAAGGATCTGGGCATGAAGGAGCCCTACATCGGCCAGTGCGAGCTGGTGAGCGGCGAGATTGCCATTGACTTTGCCAATTACTTCACCGTGTCCGAGCAGCAGCCCTCCCTTGTCGCGCTGGGCGTGCTGGTGGAGGGCGACACCGTGCTCAAGGCGGGCGGCCTGCTGATTCAGCCGCTGCCCGGCTGTGAGGAGAGCACATTGGAGCAGCTGGAGCTGCGCAGCCCCATGTTTGCCGAGATCAGCCGCGAGCTGGCCATGGCCCCGAAGGAGCAGCTGGCCGAGGAGTGGTTCCGCGGCCTGTCTCCCACCCTGCTGGACCGCACACCGCTGAGCTACCGCTGCACCTGCAGCCGCGAACGCATGGAGCGCGCACTGATCTCCATGGGGCGGCGTGACCTGCAGGAGATCATTGACGACGACCAGGGCGCCGAGCTGGGCTGCCATTTCTGCCACAGCACCTATTTCTTTACCACCGCCGAGCTGAAGGAGCTGCTGGAAAAGGCCACCCATTGACGGGAACAGAAACGCCCCGGGCATCGTTATATTCATGGATGCCCCATTCCCCCTGAAAGGAGCCGCGCCGTGAAATACCTCCGCCGCCTGCTGTGGTTCATCGCCTCCCGCCTGTTTGTGGCCGTGCTTGTGCTGTCGCTGCTGGTGGTCAGCTTTTACTATGCCATGAACCTGACCAACATACAGATCGTCATCAAGGACGGCATGGCAAGGCGCGCGCAGGTGATCATGATGGACGGCAGCCGCAGCGAGCTGACCAAGTATTTCCAGCAGAGCTTTCTGGACCACGACGCCGCGCTGCTGGCGGCACAGAGCGGCACGTCCCCCTACCAGGACTACACCATCCGCGGCATCGACCACCGCATTGAGACCGGCTTTTTCTGGGTCTGGCCCTGGGACACGGGCGTGCGGGTGGATGCCGTAGAGCGCATCCCCTCCATTGACGGCCGCATCAAGGGCAACAAGGCAGAGGAAGCCGTGAACCAGCGCGGCGCGGCGGCGCTCTATCCGCCCGCGTGGCAGAGCGCGAAATACCGTGTGGCGCTGGTGAAAGAGAACGGCCAGTGGCGCATCCGCAGCCTGACCCTGATTGAGAACCTTACCGATTGATCAATCCCCGGAGACGAGCATGGCAGAGAGCAAGCTGACACACCGCCTCACGATCCCCCTGTGCGCTGTATTGCTGGCAGGGGTCTTTTTGCTGTGCGTGTGCGCTGGCAGTGTGGCCATCCCACTGGGGGAAACGCTCAGTGTGATCCGGCGCGCCCTGCTGGGTGAAGAGGTGACCGGCAGCGCGGCCGCCATCCTGCTGCGGGTTCGCCTGCCCCGTGTGTGCTGTGTGGCCCTTTCCGGCGCCGCGCTGAGCCTGTGCGGCGCCGCCATGCAGGGCCTGCTGCGCAACCCTCTGGCGGACGGCTCCACACTGGGCGTGTCCGCTGGCGCGTCGCTGGGCGCGGTGGCCTCTCTGGCCTTTGACCTCACGCTGCCTGCCGTACCCATGGCGGGAACCATGGCCATGGCCATGCTGTTTGCCTTCCTCTCCCTGCTGCTCATCCTCTCGCTGGCCTTCACGCTGGACCGCTCCTTCTCCACGCATTCCATCATTCTTATCGGCATCATCTTTTCCATGTTCGCCTCCGCGCTGATGAGCCTGGTTATTTCATTTGCCGGGGAAAAAATCAAGTCCATCACTTTCTGGACGATTGGGTCCCTCTCCGGCGCCAGCTGGCAGCAGGCAGGCATCCTGCTGGCGGCGCTCTGCCTTGCCTCCCTTGTGCTGATGCGGCTGTGGCGCGAGCTGAACGCCTTTGCCGTGGGCGAGGAAAACGCAAGGGCTGTGGGCATCTCCGTGCGGGCGGTGAAGCTGACCGTGCTCATCGTGGTGTCGGTGCTCATCGGCGTGTGCGTGTCCGTGGGCGGCACCATCAGCTTTGTCGGCCTGGTCATGCCGCACATCGCCAGGATGTTGGTCGGCCCGAACCACCGGCGGCTGCTGCCCGCCTCCATGTATGCCGGGGCGGTTTTCCTGCTGCTGGCCGACCTGGCCGCCCGCACCCTCCTCTCCCCCATCGAGCTGTCCATCGGCGTGGTCACCTCACTGGTGGGCGCGGTGGCCTTTGTGTGGATCTTCCGCGCGACGAAAGGGGGCAGGCGCTGATGCTCACGGCCCGTGATATCACCGTCCGCTACGGCGAAAGGACGGTTGTGAACAGCGTCTCCTTCCATGTGCGCCCCGGGGAGTGGTGGATGCTGGTCGGCCCCAACGGCGCGGGAAAGAGCTCGCTGGTGCGCGCGCTGGCACAGGCGGTGCCCTATGAGGGAGATTTCCTGCTGGAGGGGGTGCCCATGCGCGGCAGAAAGCCTGCGGATGTGGCGCGGGTGATGGCGGTGCTCAGCCAGCAGCACGCAGTGCAGTACAGCTACACCGTGGAGGAGCTGGTGCGCCTGGGGCGCTACGCACATGAGCGCGGCTTCCTCCGCCACATGGACAGCGCGGGGGATGAGGCCATTTCGCAGGCCCTGCGCGACACCGGCCTGACCGATCGGCGGCACGCAAGCCTTCTGGCGCTCTCCGGCGGCGAACAGCAGCGGGTGTTCCTCGCGCAGGTGTTTGCGCAGCAGCCGCGCCTGATGGTGCTGGACGAGCCGGCAAACCACCTGGACCTGAAATACCAGCAGCAGATTTTCGGCCTCATACAGCGCTGGCTCATGCAGGGCGGCCGCTCGGTGCTGTCGGTGGTGCACGACCTGAGCCTGGCGCGCCGCTACGGCACCCACGCCCTGCTGCTGAACGACGGCCGGAGCGCCGCCATCGGCCCGGTGCGCGAGGTGCTGGCGCCGCAGGTACTCAGCGATGTATATGAGATGGATGTGTTCGGGTGGATGCGCGGCCTTCTTTCACCCTGGACGCAGGAGGAATGACCGCCGGCGCCGCTTTGCGCCATCCAATGTTACAGTTCAGCCGAAAGGCTGAATTGTAATGTCATCTGATCGCCTTCTCCGCGGCGGTGTTGTCCAAACACTTGACAGATGGAAAAAGCAGTGTATAATCATGGCGCATATGATATTGATTGAACAGCGGCGCTTATTTCGGCAAATCGGCATGCAGTGGGGATTTGTCCCATTTTTGCGGCGATTTCCCGCGCTTCTGTGGGTTATTATCATAGTCAGCAGTTAATTTTTCCGTGATGCGTGGTTTTGCGTGCCACAGTGTGGTATCCGAAGCCGATCACAAAGGAGGCCCCGTTCCATGAAGTTTTCACTTTGCCCCCGGTGCGAACTGAACTACATCACCGAGAAGGAGCAGTACTGCAAGGTCTGCCTGCAGGAAATGCGCGGCGCGCCCCAGGCGGAGGAGGTGGAGCTGTGCTCCATCTGCAATGAAATGCCTGTATTGCCCGGCAAGGACGTTTGCGCCCTGTGCGAGAAGGAAATGAGCGCAGGCGGGAGCGGTACGACCCGCTCCACCGACGACCCGGAAAACAATGTGGACTCCAGCGCCATCGGCGGCATGGATTCCGTTTCCACCATGGACGAGATCATCCCGGAGATGGAAGAGGAAATCAGCAATCCGGAGTACAACAAGCTCAACCACGAGCTGAGCCTGGAGAGCGTGCGCGAGGACGAAGAGAAGGAGCAGGAAGAGAATGACGACATGGGAGACGGCGACGAGCGCTGAGCGGCGCGGGGTCTCACGATGAGGCTGTTTGCCGTTGCCGATCTTCACCTGCCCGGCGGGCAGGAAAAACCGATGGACGTGTTCGGCCAGCACTGGGAGGGGCATTTCGAGCGCATCTGCGAGGACTGGCGCAGCCGTGTCACCGCGGAGGACACCGTGCTCATTGCCGGGGACATTTCCTGGGCAATGACACCCGCGGAGGCGCTGGAGGACCTGCGGGCCATCGGCACCCTCCCGGGGCGAAAGGTGCTGCTGAAGGGCAACCATGACTATTGGTGGCCCTCCCTCGCAAGGCTGCAGGCCATGCTGCCTGACGGCATGCGGGCGGTGCAGAACAACGCGCTGGACCTGGGCACTTGCGTGGTATGCGGTTCACGCGGGTGGACGCTGCCCACGGAAGCCGCCCCGCTTGACCCCGGGGACGAGCGGCTGTACCGCAGGGAGCTGATCCGCCTCGAGCTTTCCCTGCAGGCAGGGCAGAAGCTGGCGAACGAGCGGCCCCTGGTCGCCATGACCCACTTTCCGCCGCTGTACCTGAGCCTGCGCGACACGGAGGTCACCGCGCTGATGGAGCGCTACGGTGTCCGCTGCGTGGTGTACGGGCACTTGCATGGCGCGGGCATCGCCACAGGCTTCACGGGCAGTCACCATGGTATCGACTATTACCTCACCTCCTGCGACAGCCTGGGCTTCCGGCTGAAGGAAATCCGGATTCCACAATTATAGACTGCATCTATCATCTTCATTCTGTTATTGAAGTTTTTTATAGAGTCGCCTGCCTGCACCCCTCTCTGAGGGCTTCACCGGCAGGGAAGAAACGTCCGACACTGTCGGGCGTTTTTTTGTCCACAAAATATAGTTTGCTGAACATCCGTTCGCACAATTCCGGTGAGAAAAACCTTCCGCAAAAGCGGCTGCGACAGCTCCCTGCCCAGGCTGTGCGACGAAATTTCTGGTAATTTCGCACTTGCATTCAGGCCCTTTGTGATATAAAATAGGTGGTAGAAAGAGGGGATAAGTGCCATTTTAGGGTATCATTTCCCAATTTCACATCAAATCATGGTCAGAAGGGCGGGTGGACGATTTTGAGCGCAGACGAAAAAAAGCCCGAAAAGTCCACCAAATCAACACCCTTCGGCATACCGCTGACAGAAGAAGAGCTGCGGCTGACGGAAAAATACGAACGCCGCCTGACCGGCTCGGTCAGCCATACACTGGACAACAAGGGGCGCATGGTCATCCCCGCGGTGTACCGCGATTCGCTGGGCTCCGGCTTCGTCATCGCCCCCTCGCAGGACTTCAAGTCCATCGCTATCTACAGCAATGTGCAGTGGGCGCGTGTGCGCGAGGGCTATGACCAGCTGTCGCAGCGCAATTCCAGCCTGACCAAGTTCCTTGAGTTCTTCGACGCGCTTTCCTTCCGCGGGCAGGACTGCGACGGCCAGGGCCGCGTGCTGCTGCCCGCCAAGATCCGCAGCCTGATCCTGGGGGATGAAAAAGAAGTCGAGATCTCCGGCGCGGGCAACCACATCCGTGTGGCCGCCGCCACCAAGGACCAGACCGACTTTGCCGCCTTCCTCGCCTCCCTGCCCTCCACGCTGGAGGAAATGGACCGCCTGGAGCGGGATCTTCAGTCATAATACATACCGTGTGCCGCGAAAGGAGGGGCGCAGATGTCCACCATCTCATTGCGAAGGGGCAGCCGGAGGGTTCGCTCACATCTGGTCAGTGAGCGCAGGCGCCTCTCGGAGCTCAAGGACGTGGAGCTGACCGCCCAGCGCCCCGGCGCAAGGGTCAGCATGAGCGTGAGCCTTCCCCAGATTGATGCCGCCATGCGCCCCATCTATCAGGAGGACACCCGCCACAGCGCCCGCGCAAGCCGGCTGCAGGCCCGCCAGAGGCGGGAGATCGCTACCCGCGCGAAGAACGTGGAGGCCGCCGGCGCAAAAGGGCTGTGGGTGATGATCGGCGCCGCCGTGCTGTGCGTGCTGCTGCTGTGCCTGTGGCTTCCCGGCCGCCTGCAGGTGGCCGAGGCGAATGCCCGCGTGAGGCGCCTGCGCAGCCAGATCACGGAGGCCGAGGCGGAGTGCGAGGCGCTGACGGCCGAATACGAAGCCCTGGTTGAGGACCAGAACCTGGGCCTGCAGGCAGTGGAGATCGGCATGATTTCCTCCAAGGGCGTAGCGCCCATTGAGCTGCGGGTGCCCGAGGGCGCCGTGCTGGAGCCTTTCCAGGAGCAGTAATGATACAAATCCCTCTTTACGCATTGGGGGTTGACAAGATGACATTGCAGGACCTGCTGGCCGACGTACCCTATGTGATCGGTGTGCGCGGCGACCGGCAGACAGAAATTGCCCAGGTGAGCAGCAACTCCAGAGAACAGACCGACCGAGGCCTGTTTTTCTGCATACCCGGCAGCAGAGTGGACGCGCACGATTTTGCCCCGCAGGCGGTGAAAAACGGCGCCGCCGCGCTGGTGGTGGAGCGCTATCTGGACGCGCCGGAGGTCTGCGGGGTGCCGCAGGTGCTGGTCAGCAGCGTGCGCGGCGCGCTCAGCCGCATGGCGGCAGCCTTCTACGGCTGGCCCGGCAGGCAGATGAAGCTGGTGGGCATCACCGGTACAAAGGGAAAGACGACCACCAGCTATATGGTCAAGGCAATATGCGAAAAGGCCGGTTACCGCTGCGGGCTGATCGGCACCACCGGCAGCCTGATCGGCGAGCGGAAGCTAGACAGCCACCTGACCACCCCTGACCCGATCGAGCTGCAGCAGACACTGAAGGAAATGCTGGACGACGGTGTGCAGGTCGTTATCATGGAGGTGTCCGCGCACGCCATTGACATGAAACGCCTGGACGGCATGGTGTTCGAGGTGGGCTGCTTCACCAACCTCTCGCAGGATCACCTGGACTACTTCGGCACCATGGACGCCTATTTCGAGACCAAGAAATCCTTCTTCACCAGCGGTATGGTCCGCAATGCCGCCGTCAATGCCGACGACGAGCGGACGCCGTCCATCCTGCGGGATATCAGGGTTCCCTATGTCACCTTCGGCATCTGCGTGGACGCAGACCTGTTTGCGAGGGACATCGAGGTCTCCGAAGGCGGCGTGAGCTTCGAGGCGCGCCTGCAGGGCATGCACCAGATGCCTGTGCGCCTGTCGATGACGGGTACCTTCAACGTCTACAACGCGCTGGCCGCAGCCAGCTGCGCCATGGTGCTGGGCATCCGGGCCGAGGACATCATCGGCGGCCTGGAGCAGGTCAAGTCAGTGCCCGGGCGCATCGAGATGCTGGAAACCGGCACGCCTTACAAGGTGATACTGGACTACAGCCACTCCCCCGAGGCGCTGAAGAACATTCTGGAAACAGTGCGCGAGTTCACGCGCGGGCGGGTCATCGCTCTGTTTGGCTGCGGCGGTGACCGCGACCACGGCAAGCGGCCGATGATGGGCCAGATCGGCGGTGAGCTGGCAGACTTCTGCGTGCTGACCAGCGACAACCCGCGCTCCGAGGACCCCATGCAGATCCTCGCCGCCATCGAGGAGGGCATCCGCCCGGTGGGCAAGCCCTATGTCGTGATCGAAAACCGCCGCGAGGCCATCCGCTATGCGCTGAACATGGCCCGCGAGGGCGACATCATCGTGCTGGCCGGCAAGGGCCACGAAACCTACCAGGAGATCAAGGGTGTCCGCCACGCCTTCGATGAGAAGGCCGTTGTGGCGGAGCTGCTGCAGGAGATGCACACCCGCTGAATACAAAGCCGATAGCGGCGCCGAAAGCGCCGCTGTTTGCCGTTTTTGAAGGAGCAAAACATGCCGCTGATGTGGAAACTGATGGCCGCGGTGGTCTTCCCGCTGCTGCTGGTGTTGTGGATGGGTCCGAGGGTCATTCCCCAGCTGCACAGGCTGAAATTCGGCCAGACAATCTATGAGCTGGGGCCCCAGAAGCATAAAAACAAGCAGGGTACGCCTGTGATGGGCGGGCTGATGATGGCGGCCGCCGTTTTGGTGGTTTCGCTGCTGTGCCACCACGGAGAGTGGCTCTCCTGGTGGGATCCGACCCTGGCGCTGCTGGCCGTCTCTCTTCTTTCCATGGCAGTCGGCTTTGCCGATGACTTCATCAAGGCGGTGAAAAAGCGCCACGACGGCCTGACTCCCTGGCAGAAGATCGCCGGGCAGGTGGTGGTAGCTATCGGTTTTTCTGTATACTGCTATTTTAACCCGCATGTCGGGTCCGCGATCCGGGTGCCCTTCCTGCAGTTGGAGTGGGACCTGGGCTGGTGGTACATTCCGGTGATGAGCCTGGTGGTGCTGTTCATGGTCAACAGCGCCAACCTGCAGGACGGCCTGGACGGCCTGCTGTCCACCGTGTCGGCCATCGGCGATGTGGCCTGGGCGGCGCTCGCGATTGGCGCCTTTGCACTGGGCAGCGCTTTCTCCGTGAATATCGGCGTATTCATGCTGGCCATGGCGGGAGCCGCCATGGGCTTCCTGCGCTTCAACCGCTACCCGGCCAAGGTGTTCATGGGCGATACCGGTTCCATGTTCATCGGCGGGGCCACCGTAGGCGCGGCGATGCTGCTGCGCCAGCCGCTGCTTTTGCTGTTCATCGCCTTCACCATGGTCTTCTCCTCCGTGTCGGTGATGCTGCAGGTGGGCTATTTCAAGCTGACTCACGGCAAGCGGATCTTCAAAATGAGCCCCATTCATCATCATTTTGAACTGTGCGGCTACAGCGAAACGCAGATCGTGTCCATGTACGCCGTGATCACGGGCGTGCTGTCCCTGATGGCTGTGCTGCAGCAGGTGGTGTGAAGCAATGAGAAGCTATACAGGCAAAAAGGTACTCATCGTCGGCCTGGCCCGCAGCGGCGTCGCGGCGGCGGCCCTGCTGGCGCAGCGCGGCGCGCTGGTGACCGCCAACGACAGCAAATCGGCCGCTGAGCTCGGCGAGGCGCTGTCTCCGCTGAAGGGCCTTCCGGTCACGCTCCGCCTCGGCTGCGCGGCCATGGACTGCCTCGACGGGCAGGAGGCCCTGGTGCTCTCTCCCGGCATACCTGACACAGCGCCGTTCGTGCGCGCGGCCCGCGAGAGGGGCATCTATGTGCTGGGCGAGATTGAGCTCGCCTCCCAGCTGTGCGAGGGCGAGCTGGTCGCCGTGACCGGCACCAACGGCAAGACGACCACCACCACGCTGACGCATGAGATCTTCAAGGCCGCCGGGCGGGTGAGCCACGCGGTCGGCAACATCGGCGACCCGTTCTCCGCCGCGGTGCGGGAGGGCGGCAGGGGGGAAGTGTTCGTGTGCGAGTGCTCCTCCTTCCAGATGGAGACGGTGGATACCTTCCACCCCAGGGCGGCCGCGTTCCTGAACCTGACGGAGGATCACCTGAACCGCCACGGCACCATGGCCGAGTACGCGCGGTTGAAAATGCGGGTGTTTGAGAACCAGACCGCCGGGGACTTCGCCGTATTCAACGCGGACGACCCCGCGCTTTCCTCCTTCCCCGAGCAGGTGAACAGCCATGTGCTGCTCTTCTCCCGCAGGCGCGAGGTATCCGAGGGTGCCTTCGTGCGCTCCGGGCGGGTCGTCTTCCGCCAGGACGGGCAGGAAAAGGATATCTGCGGCACGGAGGAAATCTATATTCCGGGCCCGCACAACCTGGAGAACGCGCTGGCAGCCGTGTGTCTCACCGCGCCGCTGGGGGTCGCTCCCGAGGTGATTGCCGATACGCTGCGCACCTTCCGGGGCGTCGAGCACCGCATCGAGTTTGTGCGCGATGTACGCGGCGTGCGCTACATCAACGACAGCAAGGGCACCAATGTGGATTCCACCATCCGCGCGGTGCAGACCATGAACCGGCCGACAGTCATCATCCTCGGCGGTTCGGACAAGCACTGCGACTTCACTCCCCTGGCTGAGGAAATGCTCCGCTCCCCCTTCCTGCGTGAGGCCGTGCTGATCGGCGTCACCGCAGACCAGATCGAGCGGACGCTGCTTGCGTGCGGCTGGCCGAAAGAGAAAATACACCGCGAAAAGGATTTCCCCTCCGCGGTCGCGCGCTGCCAGGCCCTCGCACAGGAGGGCTGGAACGCGCTGCTGTCCCCCGCCTGCGCCTCCTTCGACATGTTCCACGACTATGAGGAGCGCGGCAGGATCTTCAAGCAGCTGGTGCACGAATTGAAATGAGGATGCAACGATGCAGAAATGGCTGTTTATGCGAAAGCCAAGAGCAGACCTGAGCTGGCAGGAAAAAGGCTATCATCTGCAGCCCCACCCCTGTGAGCGGGCCGCCGCGCTGGATGACGATAACGACACCGACTACACACTCCACGTCTCTGCGCCTGCCGCGCGGCGTGATCCGTTCAGCGCGGAGGAGAGCGACCCCGCCATGCGCCGGCAGCGCTCCAGGAGCCTTCTGCGGCACGCGGGCAGCTTCTGGCAGAGCGCAAAGGGCTCCGACGCCTACCGCAAGCGCGTGCAGCGTATCATTGAGGCCGCGCTGCTGCTTGCCATCATCGCCGGTGTAATCTGGGGCCTGTTTTCCACGGTGTTTGCCGTCCGGTCGGTCACGGTGGAGGGAAACCATCTCATCACAGACGCGCAGGTGCTGGGCTATGCGAAGGTGCGCCTTGGCAGCAACATGTGGCTGATTGACGATGAGGCCATCGGCGCCAGGCTGCAGCAGAACCGCTATCTCTCCCTGATCAGCGTGGAAAAGCAGTTCCCCGGCAGCGTGGTGCTGCATGTGCGGGAGCGCACGCAGGACGCCTATCTGCGCTACTGCGGCATCACCTATATCCTGGATTCCCGCGGCATGGTGCTGGAGGAGACCGACAACGCTGCCGCCCAGCCGGCCATGCTGAAGCTGGAGGGCCTGAAGATCAAAAGCTGCGACGTGGGCAAGCGCATTGCCCTGTATGACGACCAGCAGCTGACCGTGTGCCGCGAAATCATGGTGGAGCTGCGCGTGCTGGGCCTGGAGGATGAGGTGACCGAGCTGTACATCGGCGATGACGGCACAGTGACCATCGCCACCTCCAGCGGGTATTCCGTGCGCATGGGCGACGCCGCACGCATTCACGAGAAGCTGCGGGCCATGCTGCTGGTGTGCGCCAGCCTGCGCGAGAGCGGGCGCACCGGCGGCACGGTGGATGTTTCCACCCCCGAAGAGCCCACCTGGATCCCCGGCATCGACTCCCCGGCGTAATTTATCACCCCGGGGAGCGTGTTTTTCAGCGCGGATGCATGCCTTTTTGGGAAAACGCTTGCAATCACTCATAAAAACGTCTATAATAAAGATTGGAAAGCTTTAATCAGTCCGTCCCGCGGGCTGGCGCGGGCCTCCGCGCCGCTTTCGGAGGAATAATGTATTGCCCGCAGGGAACAGAGCGCGCGCCACAGCCCGCTCTCAGGGGGGTCAGATGAGATGAGTAAGACGAGATTGGCTGCCATCGATTTCGGCACCAGCAAGATTGTGACGCTGGTGGCGGAAAACAGCAGCAATACACGGTGTGACATCATCGGCATCGGCATTGCGCCGTATGCCGGCTATGTGCCGGAGGGCTGGAACGAGCCGGAGAAGCTGGACGAGGCCATCACCGCCTCCGTGCGGGACGCGGAAAAGCAGCTGCGCGGCACCGGCATTACGGAGATTTCCGCGGGCGTGCCCGCCGCCTTCACCAAGGTGTACGCCTCCGACGCGACCATCACGCTCAAGGGCACAGAGCCGCGCGTCACCCCGGCGGATGTGAACAACGCCATCGCCACGGCGGAGAACAAAATCAAGGAGCAGCTGCCCATGGGGGTCATCCTCCACTCCAGCCCCGCCTGGTTCCGCGTGGACGGTGAGCGGAAGACCCTGGAGCCCGTCGGGAAGAAGGGCCGGGAGCTGACCGTGCTGATCTCCGTTGTGATCGCGGACAAGTTCTTTGTGGACGAGGTGACCAGCCGCCTGACCAACCTGAACCTCACCGTGGCGAACTTCTATTCCTCCGCCGTGGGCGAGGCCATGCTGGTGCTGCCGCCCGAGGAGCGCGACCGCACGGCAGTGCTGGTGGATATCGGCTACCTGACCACCGACGTGATGATCGCCGAGGGCGACGCGGTGATCTACCTCAAAACCATCGAAATAGGCGGCGGCAACATTTCCGCGGACCTGGCGATGGGCCTGAACATCCGCATGGAAGAGGCGGAGGACAAGATCAAGCGCCAGTACATATACGGCATTGATACCGGCGACACCTATGAGGTGGGCGGCGCCGGCGGCACACCGGTGCAGACCTTTACCCGTGAGCAGGTCAGCGAAGTGCTGATCCCCCGTGTGGATGAGATCGCGGAGGAGATACAGAAAGCGATTGCCGAGAGCGGCATCAACCTGAACAAGGGCTCCTCCATTTATCTCACCGGCGGCGGGCTGTCCTTCAACCGCGGTGGCAGGGACTACCTGGCCGGCAAGCTGGGGCGCCCCGTGCGCGAGCCCGCAAAGCACACCACCTCACTCAACTCCCATTCCTACACCTCCAGCCTGGGCCTGATGGACCTGATCATCGACCAGCTGGAAGTTGACAAGCAGCGCTCCGCCTCCGGCGGAAAGCTCAAACAGTTCTTTACCGGGCTGTTCCGCGGCTGATCACGCCGGGCAGTACCTGCCACGAGGGCAAAGGAGGAGCTAACATGATCGAGTTTCAGAATGACCAGCAGGAAGGCTTTGCCTCCATTAAGGTCGTCGGCTGCGGCGGCGGCGGCAACAACGCCGTGAACCGCATGGTGGAAGCCGGGCTGCGCGGTGTGGAGTTTATTGCCATCAACACCGACCGCCAGGCCCTGGGCATGTCCAACGCGCACACCAAGATCCAGATCGGCGAGAAGGCCACACGCGGCCTGGGCGCCGGCGCTGTGCCCGCGGTGGGCAAGAACGCCGCCAACGAGAGCAAGGAAGACATCATGCGTGCCCTGGAGGGCGCTGACCTGGTCTTCATCACCGCCGGCATGGGCGGCGGAACCGGCACTGGCGCGGCGCCCGTGGTCGCCGAGGCGGCCCGCAACATCGGCGCACTGACCGTGGCCGTGGTCACCAAGCCCTTCACCTTTGAGGGCAAGCAGCGCATGAAGAATGCCGATGCCGGCATTGCCGAGCTGAAGCAGCAGGTGGACACCCTGGTGGTGATCCCCAATGACCGGCTGCTGTCCGGCCCGAGCAAGGGCACCACGATGCTTGAGGCCTTCCGCATCGCCGACGATGTGCTGCGCCAGGGCATTCAGGGCATCTCCGACCTCATCGCCGTGCCTGCGCTGATCAACCTGGACTTCGCCGACGTGCGCACCGTGATGGAATCCGGCGGCATGGCCCACATGGGCATCGGCGTGGGCAAGGGCGACAACCGCATGGTCAACGCCGCCAAGGAGGCCATTTCCAGCCCGCTGCTGGAGACCAAGATCGACGGCGCGCGCTCGGTGCTGATCAACATCACCGGCGGCGCGGACATCTCCATCACCGATATCAATGAGGCCGCCAACATGATCACCCAGGCCGCCGACCCGGAGGCCAACATCATCTTCGGCGCGGGCATTGATGAGAACATGAAGGATGAGGTGCGCGTCACCGTCATCGCTACCGGCTTCCAGAAGACACAGTTCGCCCCCAGGGACAACGGCAAGTCTGTGCGCGAGCAGGAGCATGAGCGGCTGTTCGGCGCGGCGTATCAGCGCCCGCAGGCCAGCTACGGCACCTCCTTCACTTCCTTCACCTCCAGCCAAGCGCAGCAGGAGCCCGTGTCCGACTTTGAGGACGCCTCCTTCTCCGCCACGCCGGTCACCGGCAGCTACCTGAACGCCAACCGCCCGTCCATGGGCGTGCCGACCGCCACCTCTCCCTACCAACCGCTGGGCAGCTATCAGGCCCAGCCGCAGCAGAACCCCTACGGTGTGCCGCAGCAGCAGGCGCAGCCGCAGAACAACTACGGCCAGGGGAATCTGTTCGGCCAGAGTGGCGCGCAGCAGCAGGCCTACCAACCCCGCTTTGCCACCCAGCCCGGCCAGGTTGTGGAACAGCAGCCCGTGAGCCAGAACACCAACCCGCAGATGGAAAAGGACGACCACGGCGTGCCCGCCTTCATGCGCCGCCGCAGGAACGGATAAATCCCGTGTATAAGAAAACCGCCTTGCGGCGGTTTTCTTTTTGCGTTCATTCATCGCTGGCCAGGCCCTTGTATCTCAGGTAGGCCTCCTGCGCGTCCATGAAGTCGTCAATCAGCGCAGCGACCTTCACTGCCTGCTCGGGAGAGAGGTCGTTGTCCTCGGCGAGGCGCTCCACCATGTATTCAAGCGCCTCGTCCTCTTCGTAGTAGCCTTCGCCGGCATAGCCCTCCTCATCCAGCACACCGCTTTCGTGCATGAAAGCAATATCCGCGTCGATGGCCTGGGCAATCAGCTTTTCCAGCTGGTCCGCCAGCTCGGCATGGTCCTGGCGGTGTATGCGCGCGAGGATAAAGCTGCGCGCCTCCTCCTTGTCATAGCCCTGCATCATGTCACATCACCTGCCTGAAGCGCCTGAGCGTGTCCTTGAATACCTCCATCGCGCGGCGCAGCGGCTCCGGCGAGGACATGTCGATGCCCGCCAGCTTCAGCGCGTCGATGGGCGGCACGCTGCTGCCCGCGGACAGGAACTGGCGGTAGGCCTTCACGGCCGGCTCGCCCTCTGTGAGGATGCGGTCGCTCAGGCTCACCGCGGCGCAAAGGCCGGTGGCGTACACATACACATAGAAGGCGTTGTAGAAGTGCGGTATGCGCATCCACTCGTTGGCGATCAGCTCGTCCACCACACAGGTTTCGCCGTAATAGGTCTTGTTCAGCTCGTAGTAGACCTCGCTCAGCGTGGCTTTGGTCAGCGGCTCCCCGCGCTGGGCCATCTCGTGCACAGTGCGCTCAAACTCGGCAAACATGGTCTGGCGGAAGCAGGTGGTGCGGAACTGCTCCAGGAAATAGTTCAGCAGGTACGCCTGTGCCCTGGGCTCCTGCCACTTCTCCAGCAGGTACCTCATCATGGTCGCCTCATTGCAGGTGGAGGCCACCTCCGCCACAAACAGGCTGTAATCCCGCTTGGGGGCGGGCTGAGCGGTGTTGCTGAAGTAGGAGTGCATGCTGTGTCCCAGCTCGTGGGCGATGGTGAAGGCGCTGTCGATGTTGTCGTTGTGGTTCAGCAGCACATAGGGGTGCACCTTGGCCAGCCCGCCGGAGGAAAACGCGCCGGAGGATTTGTTCTCCGTGGGATAGACATCAATCCAGCCCCCGGTCTTCGCCTCGCGCAGCTTCGCGATGTAGTCCTCCCCCATGGGCCTGAGGCCCTCCAGCACCAGGCTGTAGGCGTCCTCATAGGGCAGCTTCAGCTCGAAATCGGACACAATGGGGCAGTACAGGTCGTACATGTGCACTTCATCCAGGCCCAGCGCCTTTTTGCGCACCGCCAGGTATTCCTGCAGAACCGGCAGGTACTCGTGGATGACCTCAATCAGGTTGTCGTACACCTTTTCGGGTATCTCCAGCGGCTCCATCGCCGCCGCCAGGGCGGAGGGATAGCGCCGCGCCGCGGCCATGGCCACATCCTTCTTCACGCTTGCGCCGTAGGTGGCGGCAATGGTCGAGCCATATTTGCCGTAGGTGCCCATGATGCCCTCAAAGGCCTGCCGGCGGACATCGCGGTTCCCGTCATGGATGAAGGTGGAATACGTACCCTCCGTCAGCGGCTGGGCCGTACCGTCCGGCATGTTCACCTCCGGGAACTTCATGTCCACGCTGGTCAGCATGTCGAAGATGTTGGAGGGCGCGTGCGTCACCTCGCCCAGCATGGCCAGCAGGCGCTCTTCCGCCTTGGGCAGGGTGTGCGGCTTCTGCAGCAGCAGGCTGCGCAGGTAGCTGTCGTAATCCGCCATCGCGGGGTCGGCCTGCATAGCCCGCAGCCTTTCCTCCGGCAGCGCCAGCAGCTCCGGCTCAAAGAAGGACAGCACGGACTGCGCCTGCACGGCGAGGGTCATCACGCGGTCGCTCATGGCCTGCGCCTTCTCATCGCCGTTATCCGCCTCCTTGGCCAGGAAGGCGTAATCAAACACGGGCGTCAGCTCGTCCTGGAAGTCAAAATAGGCGCGGATGGCCTCCTCCGCCTTTTCCGCCAGCTGCCCCTCGTAGGCGGCCAGCAAGGCCACCTTCTCCTTCGCGGCGGCATAGGCGGCCTCCCAGGCCTCGTCGTTTTGGAAGATGTGGTTCAGGTTCCATTTGTACTCAGGCGCGATGTCCTGTCTCTTCGGGATGCCGCTTGCCATTTGTGTGCCTCCTGTATTCAAGATTCGGTTTTCTTCCGTGTCTTTTTCCCGCCCGCCGGCTGTTTTTCCCCGGTCTTCTGCCAGGTCAGCGGGCGCTGCGCGCTGGGCGTGTCCTGCCCGGCCGGTATGAAGGCCAGCGCGCTCTCCCCCAGGGTGAGCGTACCGGTCGAGCCGCGCACCTGCTTTTTCTCAAGCAGCAGGCGCACCAGCTTTTCCGTCAGCGCGGGGCCGCCGCCGCGGGTGAGCCCGTCCTTCCACAGGGTGAAGGCGCAGCCCTCCCTGTAGCGCGAGCAGTAGAAGGAGCGGGTATTTTCCATCACCCTTCCCTCGCCGCACACGGGGCAAAGGCAGCCCTCCACTTCCTTGCCGGCGGAGGATGCGCCGGAGCGTTTTCCCTTGCGGCGCTCCTCCGCGGGGAAGGTCACCTGCGGCGCGCTGTTTTTCGCGTTTTCCACCAGGTACGCCGCGAACTTCCGTATGCTGTCCATGAACCGCGCCGCGTCCTGGCTGCCGTCGGTGATCCTGTCCAGGGCCAGTTCCCACCGCCCGGTCGTCTCCGCGGAGGAAAGCTGCTCCGGCACCACGTCGATCAGCCTCACGCCCTTGTCGGTGGCAGTGAGCGTTTTACCGTGCCGCTCGGCGTAGCCCACCTGCAGCAGCCGCTCAATGATCGCCGCGCGCGTGGCCGGCGTACCGATGCCGTTGCCCTTCATCTGCCGGGCAATCTCCTCGTCGTCGGACTCGCGGCCCGCGTTCTCCATGGCCAGCAGCAGCGAGGCGTCCGTCATCGGGGCGGGCGGCTTGGTCTTGTCCTCCTTCACCTGCGCGGACCTGACCGTGCGCGTGTCCCCCTCGTGCAAATCTGGCAGGGGCGCTTCGTCCTCCTCCTCCTTTTTGCGGGAGGTCTTCGGGGGATTCTTCAGCGGCGGCACGTCACGCCAACCGTTTTGTATCACTGTGCGCCCCGTCGAGCGGAAGGTGTGCTCCCCCACCGCGGTCACCACACGGGTCGCGTCATACTCGCACGGTGGATAGAAGGCGGCCAGCAGCCGGCGCGCCACCAGGTCATACAGCTGCCTCTCATCCGCGTCGAAGGAGGAGGGATCCACCCGCTTCGCCGTGGGGATGATGGCGTGATGGTCTGTCACCTTGCCGGCGTCCACCGTGCGGCGTGTCACGCGCAACTTTCCCTCCGGCAGCGCGCCACCCAGGTACGGCTGGTACTCCCCGGGCAGCAGCTTCATCGTCTGCACCACCCGCGGGATCATGTCCGGCGGAAGGTAGCGGCTGTCCGTGCGCGGATAGGTCAGCGCCTTGCGCTTCTCGTACAGGCTCTGCGCCACCTTCAGCGTCCTGGAGGCGGTAAAGCCCAGCAGGCGGTTGGCGTCCCGCTGCAGGCTGGTCAGGTCGTACAGCTGCGGCGGAAGGTCGCGGCGGCGCTGTGTTTCCACCTTCGTCACCGTGCCGGTTTTCCCCTTTACCTGCTGCGCGATGGCCTGCGCCGTCTCTTTGTCCTTCAGGTGGGTGTCCGGGTCCAGCTTTTCGGAAAACCAGATGCCCCTGTAGTCGCCGAAGTCCGCCGTCAGGGTGGCATAGTTTTCCGGCTTGAAATTCTCAATCTCCCTGCGGCGGCGCACCAGTATGGCCAGGGTGGGCGTCTGCACCCGGCCCACGGACAGCAGCGCGCCATAGCGCAGCGTGAAGGCCCGCGAGGCGTTCATACCCACCAGCCAGTCCGCCTCCGAGCGGCAGCGCGCGCTGTGGTACAGCCCGTCATAGTCCGCGCCGCTGCGCAGGCTGCGGAAGCCCTCCGAGATGGCCTCGTCCGTCATGGATGAGATCCACAGGCGGTCAAAGGGCTTTGTGCAGCCGCACTGTGTGTAGATGTAGCGGAAGATCAGCTCTCCCTCGCGCCCGGCGTCGGTGGCGCAGATAATCCTCGCCGTGTCCGCGCTGTTCATCAGGCGGCTCACGATGCGGTACTGCGCGGCGGACTGCCGTATCACCTTCAGCGGAATGTCCTCTGGCAGGATGGGCAGCGTGTCGTAGCTCCACTTCTTATAGCGGCTGTCGATCTCGTCCGGCTCCTTCAGCGTCACCAGGTGGCCGACCGCCCAGGTCACGGTGTAGCCGTTGCCCTGCAGGCAGCCGTCTCCGCGCGATGTGGCGCCCAGCACGCGGGCGATATCGCGCCCCACGCTGGGCTTTTCCGCCACGACAAGAACCTGTCCGCCTTCTCCCTGCCCGCTCACAGCTGCGCCCCGGCCAGGCGGCGGCGCAGCTCCTCGCTCAGCGCCTGCGGTGTGGGCAGCTTGGCCGCGTCCATCTCCTTGACATAGTGCAGGGTCTCGTCCAGCACCCGCTCCACCCACCTCTGGCATTGCGCCGGCGTCATGGCCGCGGGGTCATAATCCAGCTTCAGGTCGCCCGCCGCCGCGTCGATGCAGCCGCTCTTCACCGCCGGGTGGCAGGTGAGCACCTCGCCGCCCGCGCTCAGGTAGGCCAGCGCGCCCTTCGGCAGCAGCCTGAAGGAGGCAAAGTGCGCTCTGTACTCCCCCTCCGCGTTCCGAATCACCTGGGGCTTCATGGCCTTGCGGGCAATCATCTCTTCAAATGCGTTCAGCATGTCTTTGAATCTCCGTCTCTCTCGTCCAGTTCTATACCGTCAATCAGTATGGAGCGGTAGTCGGCGCTGCCCAGCACGCACTGCATGCAGTTGTCGCACACCTTGTCCGGGTCCAGGTCGCAGCGGCACTCGCCGCAGCCGATGCATTCACGGTCATAAAAAAGGCACTTGGTGCCAGTGGGCTTCACATTCATTCAGCCGCCCCCTTCTTTCCACGGGCAGTATACCACGAAACACGCCCGATGGCAACCGACCGCAGTGCCCGGCACAGCTGAAAAACCTCCCCCTTTGTCAGGGGGAGGCGGCATATCTTAAGGAGGAATTACACCTCAGTCAGGTGCTTGGCGCGCTCGGCGGGCTCGCTGACCAGGATGGTCTTCTCGGTGTCCTTGTCGAAGAAGTGCAGGTGGTTGATGTCGAAGGCGACCTCGATGGTGTCGCCGGCGCGGGAAGCGGTGCGCGGATCAACGCGGGCGATGATGTTGCCTTCCTTGCCGGTGGTGGTGAGGTACAGATAGGTCTCAGAGCCCATCTGCTCGGTCACTTCCACGTTCACCTTGATCTTGGCGGTGGGATACTGGGCCAGGAACTCGGCAGAGTCGTCGATGTTCTCGGGACGGATGCCCATCACAACTTCCTTGCCCACATAGCTCTCGTCGCAGAACTTGTCAACCTTGAAGCTGGGCACAACGATCTTGTTGTCGCCGAAGGAAGCCACCACGTCCTGGCCTTCCTTGCTCAGGCGGACGTTGAAGAAGTTCATCTGGGGGCTGCCGATGAAGCCGGCCACGAACTCGTTGGTGGGATAGTCGTACAGGTTCTGGGGAGTATCCACCTGCTGCACAACGCCGTCCTTCATAACCACGATACGGGAAGCCATGGTCATAGCCTCGGTCTGGTCATGGGTAACATAGATGAAGGTGGTCTGCAGGCGCTGATGGAGCTTGGTGATCTCAGTTCTCATGGCCACGCGCAGCTTGGCGTCCAGGTTGGACAGAGGCTCGTCGAACAGGAAGACCTTGGGCTCACGGACGATAGCACGGCCCAGAGCAACACGCTGGCGCTGGCCGCCGGACAGAGCCTTGGGCTTACGGTTGAGCAGGTGCGCGATGTCCAGGATCTTCGCGGCTTCGTTCACGCGGCGGGAGATCTCATCCTTGGGGGTCTTGCGCAGCTTCAGGCCGAAGGCCATGTTGTCAAACACGGTCATGTGGGGATACAGAGCGTAGTTCTGGAACACCATGGCGATGTCGCGGTCCTTGGGAGCCACGTCGTTCACCAGGCGGTCACCGATGTACAGCTCGCCGTCGGAGATTTCTTCCAGACCGGCGACCATGCGCAGGGTGGTGGACTTGCCGCAGCCAGAGGGGCCGACCAGCACGATGAATTCCTTGTCTTCGATGTTCAGGCAGAAGTCAGACACTGCGGTCACGCCGCCCTGATACACCTTGTAAATGTGCTTAAGAGATACGCTTGCCATGGTGCATTCCTCCAGTTTTCAGTCGTTCTTGCGGCAATGCCGCTTTGTATGGTGAGAGTATAGCATCATCCGCGCCGGAATGGAATGGACAATGCGCACAAGTTTTTTCCGTCGGTTTTGTACTGTTTGCCCATTCCGCCCGAAAAGGGCGCAGCTGCGCTGTTTTCCAGCGCCGGGGCACCGCGGGCGGGCGCTGACGCCGCTTGCATTCTTCCCCCAATCTGCTACAATATGCGGGTAAGATGATGGAGGATGCGCATGAGCTATGATGATCTGCTGGGCGCCATCTGCGCCGAGCTGCCGCAGCTGCGCGGCCAGCTTCACTCACCCCGCGTGGTCTATGTCCGGCCGCAGGACAAGGTCTATATCACGTTTGAATCCACCGTGCTGGTGGAGGAGGCCTCCTTCCTGAAAATGGAGGCCATACTGCGCAGGCTCTTTCCGCAGAAGCCGCTGGCGCTGCGCGTTGTCAGCCCGGCCCTTTCAGACGATTTCAGGCAGAACGTGGGCGCCTACCGCCAGGTGCTCACCGATTTTCTGCGCCGCAATTACCCCGCCTCCGCGCCGTGGATGGACCAGATCGATTGGCGGTGCGCGGGCGATACGCTGACGCTCACCTTCCCGGACGCCTTTTCCATGCACTACATGGCCAGTCAGAACGTCTCCGCCCGCCTGCAGCAGGCCGTGAAGGACATTTTTGCCACCGACATCCGGGTGGAGCTGACCGTGTCCGGCGACCAGGAGCGCCACCTGGCGGAGATGCGGCGCGCCACGCTGGAGCGGGCCGAGGCCTTCACGCAGGAGGCGCTGAAGCAGGTGAAGCAGGCAGCGGAGCCGAAGCAGGAAAAGCCGAAGGAGCACAAGGCGCGCCCCAAGGAGGAGGCGCCGCGCCGCCGCAGGGATCCCAGCCTGCCGGAGATGACCGACACCGCCATCGGCAAGCCCATTGTCGGCCGGTCCATCGGAGACAGGCCCGTGGAGATGAAAGAGCTGGCCAGCGACACCGGCCTCACCGTGGTGCAGGGCGACATCTTCAAGCTGGAAACCAAGGAGCTCAAGGGCGGCGAGCTGCTGCTGGTCACCTTCGCGGTCACCGACTATACCTCCTCCATACTGTGCAAGCTGTTCATGCGCTTCCGCAAGGGGCGCTTCGGGCAGCGCCCGTCGGAGGATGAGCCGATCACCGACGAGGAGCGCAAGGCCGTGATGGACAAGGTGGCCCAGCTCAAGATCGGCATGAACGTCAAGGTGCGCGGCGAATGCCTCTATGATTCCTTCGCGCGCGAGCTGTCCATCTCCGTGCGGGACCTGGTGCCCATGGAGAAGGTGCGCCGCATGGACAACGCGAAGGAAAAGCGCGTGGAGCTACACCTGCACACCAACAAGAGCGCCATGGACGCCATGACCCCGGTGGAGCAGCTGATCGGAAGGGCGCTGGAGTGGGGGCACCCCGCCATCGCGGTAACCGACCACGGCGTGCTGCAGGCCTTCCCGGACGCCTTCCGCGCGGTGAGCAAGAAGGACATCAAGCTCATTCCCGGGTGCGAGGGCTACCTGATCGACGAAAGGGACATCGTGACCGACGCGGACGACACGCCGCTGGACGCCCCCGTGGTGGTGCTGGACTTTGAATCCACCGGGCTGAACACCCGCACCTGCCGCGTGATCGAAATCGGCGCGGTGAAGCTGGTTGGGGGCGAGGTGCAGGACACGCTGTCCCTGCTGGTCAACCCCGGCGTGCCCGTGCCGGAGGCGGTGGTCAAGCTGACCGGCATCAACGACAATATGCTCGCCGACAAGGAGACGGCGGCGACGGCCATCCCCAGGCTGATGGAATTCATCGGCGATTGCCCCCTCGCCGCGCACAACGCCTCCTTTGATGTGTCGCTGCTGCGCGCGGAGCTGAATCGGCTGGGCATGACCTTTTCCGGACCGGTGATCGACACGCTGACCTACGCGCGCAAGCTGTACCCGCAGATGAAGAGCCACAAGCTGGGCTCTGTGTGCAAGCAGCTGGGCGTTTCGCTGAAGAACGCGCACCGCGCCGTGCACGACGCGGCCGCCACCGCCCAGTGCCTGGCCATCATGAACGCCGAGGCCGCGCAGCGCGGCGTGCAGACACTGCGCGCCCTGAACGAGACCGTGCGGGGCGGCGCCATCGGGGAAAGCTGGCACGTGATCCTGCTGGCGCGCAGCCAGGAGGGGCTGGTCAACCTGAACCGCCTGGTCTCCTTCAGCCACCTGGACTACTTCCGCCGCCGCCCGCACATGCCGCGCTTTTTGATCGACCAGTACCGCGAGGGGCTGATCATCGGCTCCGCCTGCGAGGCGGGCGAGCTGTACCGCGCCGTGCTGGCCGGCGAGAGCTGGGAGAAGCTGAAGCAGATCGCCTCCTGGTACGACTACCTGGAGATACAGCCCGTGGGCAACAACGCCTTCCTGGTGCGCGAGGGCCAGGTGAAGGATGATGACGAGCTGCGGGAGATGAACCGCAAAATTGTGCAGCTGGGCGAGGAGCTGGGCAAGCCCGTGTGCGCCACGGGCGACGTGCACTTCCTGGACCCGCACAACGCCATCAACCGGGCCATCATCCAGGCGGGCATGGGCTATGAGGACTGCGACCTGCAGCCGCCGTTGTACTTCAAGACCACGGAGGAAATGCTGGAAGAATTTGCCTACCTGGGCGAGGAGAAGTGCCATGAGGTGGTGATCGACAACCCCAGGAAGATCGCGGACATGGTGGACTCGCTCCACCTGTTCCCCAAACACCCGGAGGGCAAGGATACCTTCCAGCCTAAATGGGAGGACGCGGAGGACAACATCCTGCGCATGACCTGGTCCACCGCGCGCGAAATGTACGGCGATCCCCTGCCGGACATTGTGAAGGCCCGGCTGGACAAGGAGCTGAAATCCATCGTCGGCTACGGCTACTGCACGCTGTACAACATTGCCGAGCGGCTGGTGGCCAAGTCCCTGGAGGACGGCTACCTGGTGGGCAGCCGCGGCTCGGTCGGCTCCTCGCTGGTGGCGAGGATGTGCGGCATCACCGAGGTGAACGCGCTGCCGCCCCACTACCGCTGCACCTGGTGCCACGCCGGCTTTTTCGACGTGGACAAGAGCCGCTACCATGTCGGGGTGGACCTGCCCGACCGCGACTGCCCCCTGTGCGGCCGCAGGCTCGTCAAGGACGGCTTCGACATCCCGTTTGAGGTTTTCCTCGGCTTTGAGGGAGACAAGGTGCCGGATATCGACCTGAACTTCTCCGGCGAGGAGCAGAACCGCGCCCACCACTATGTGGAGGAGCTGTTCGGCCGCGACCACGTGTTCCGCGCGGGCACCATCTCCGGCGTCGCGGAGAAAACCGCCTTCGGCTATGTGAGCAAGTACCTGGAGGAGCGCGGGCTGCAGGTGGGCAACACGGAGAAGGACCGCCTGGCCGCCGGCTGTGTGGATGTGAAGCGCACCACCGGCCAGCACCCCGGCGGCATGGTGGTGGTGCCCAAGGAATACGAAATCTACCAGTTCACCGCGGTGCAGCACCCGGCGGACGACCTGAACAGCGACTTCACCACCACCCACTTCGACTTCAACTCCATGCACGACATCCTGGTCAAGCTGGACTGCCTCGG
>CAMJPQ010000036.1 GCA_946407745.1 uncultured Clostridia bacterium | reverse complement strand
ACAACCCTAACTTTGATACAAAGTTGGGGTTGTTTCTTTTTGCCCGGAAAGCCTTGTGAATAAAGGGTTCCGAGAATCTTCCCGTAGGGTTATGCTAGTGTCACCTGCACAAATGCCCTCTATCAGGCAAGTGCGAAATCAGCCACTTTCAGCCAGCCCTGAATCTCGACTTTGAGCCAGCTGAAAAAAGAGCGCAAAAGAAGCCGTAGCTTCTTCCGCAGGTTCATGTACAGGACGCTGGCATAGATCTCGACTTCACTGGTTTCCTTCAGTTTCATCATGATGCAGTCCAGCGTATACCGCCGTTTCCCTGTCCCAAATTGCCTCTCGATTTCTCCTCGTTCTCCAGATTCAAGCCATTCCAGTTTTTTCTGACGGTTCCGTTCAGCAATATCCTGGTGAGGCTTCCCAAGTTTGGGACCGTTCATGTGGATACCATGTTCTTTGCAATACCTCAGGTTTTCCCTGGTCCGGAAAATCGTATCGGCCAACACCCTTTGCGGATAGTGACCATATGCTTTCCTGTATGACTCTGCTGACTCCTGGAGCGTTGTGCATTCGTTGAATGCGTCCCATCGTAAACTCTCGATCCGCAGGAAGCCATTTACAACACTCATCTCCACCTTCGCCCCGAATTCTACCTCTGCGTTCTGTTTCCCACGAACTATCGCGCGAACCCAGGGCTGAGATATGCTGACAATCCGATTCTCAACTCTGTGGGTGTTCTTCCGGAACATCTCCTGTTGCTGGGAGAACAGGAGTCGTATCACTTCCAGACACTGGGCTTTGTATCTGCTCAGTGCCTGCTTCAGGCAATCCGGATGCTTTTTGACGATCTCATCAATGTATCCGAGATTCCGCTTCAGGTATCCAAGCTGCTGCCGAACAACCTTTCGAATCATCTTTCCGGTTTTCTTCCGCGCCTTTGAGAAGCTGTTGTATTGTTTCCTTGCTACGTTTCGATATGTGCGTGGTTTCCGGCCTTCGGTCATTCCTTGCTCATGGAGGATATCGATGATTTCTTCTGTCTTCTCGCGCGCTTCGTTCAACAGTGATGAATCTGTTGGAAACCGGATGTTCTGCGGCACGCAGGTCGCATCCAGTATCAGCGTTCCTTCATTTGTGGTTTCTTCCTTCTTTTCGTCAGCTTGAGCTGCTAAGACTCCATCACCTCCAGCATCAGGCGGACTGCTATCATCCTTGTTGGAATCATTCGGATCGTCATCATCTTTTCCTTCAGCTTGTTGCCTGCCGATGATCTGGTCATTGACCCAGGCAATCATTTCCGGCGTGATCCTCTGACGAAATCTTGTCATCATGCTGGGATCGAAAGGGCATGCATAACGATATTCATGCAACCCGAGAAAGTATTGCAGGTACGGATTCTCCGCGATCACTTGGGTGATATCCTCATCCGACAAGCCCTTGTAGGCTGGCTTGAGGAGAACCGCTGCCAATGCCATTCTGGAATCACACGCAGGCTGTCCTTTTTGCTTTTGAAGTTCTCCCGATACTTCAGGTCAAACTCATGCCACGGAATCTGCTTGCTGAGCTTTATCCAGCGGTTATTCGGGTCCAGTGGCAATGAGCCGAAGAATTCGGGGTTGTCGAGCATGGAAACCTGGCCGGTGTGCCTTTTATACATGGTTCGGGCCTCCTGTAGGTGCAAGCTTTTTGCCGGAATTCTTTGATTTCTCTTGCACCTATTATACCATAAATTGCCCTTAACATGTTGATTTTCCTATGTTTTTGGTTCGCTCAGGAGACACTAACCTATTTGCGGAGATTCATCACATAGCAAAGGATACGAAGCAGAGGATTCTGGATGCTGCTTCAGGTATGTTATCTCAATTTGGATCGGATATCCAAGAGCTGACGGCTTCCCTGGAGCTGGCAAAGTCAGAAATGCGAAATGACGATCATTCATGCCAATTCTCTCTGCCACAATCACCTGAAAGGACTTACAACGTCACTTCACGATTCAGGCTTTAATAAGCCTTCACGAATCGCTTCTCCCGTCTTGCGATCGATTTTCACTGTGCGGATTGCTCCAGGCGCAATTCCCTTTTCAACCCAATTCATCATCGCCCGCATACCTTCTGACTCGGAGATACCGGGGCCATTGCCCTGACAGTTTCCGTGATTATCGCCCGGGCCAAGGTAAACACGGCAGAAAGAAGAAACAACGTCCATGCCCATTTTCTCTTGCATTCTTGTAAAGTAATCAATGGTTCCGTCCACTGGGATCAGCGGATCATCCAGGCCGTGGTCTATCATGAGCTTGCCACCATGCGCCGCAAAGGCAGAAAGGTCGGCTTGATCCGCGGTTGCCGCTGCAAATACGCTGACGCTCTGGTCGAACAGTTTTTCAAAGCTCTTTTTGTTGACAGAGGAAAAATCCGCCTTGGGATTCTCAGTGACCCAGCGGGCCCAAGTGTTGCAAAGAGCAAAGGGACGTCCCTTTGAAGCAGGCAGCACAAAAGACAGGGAAAATATGGGCAAACCGGTCTTCCAATGAATCAGCCCGGGACGGAAGCCATACCAGAGCCGTTCACCATTAGTGCGCCGTGGCCCATCCCACATTTCACTTACAACCCGTGCGTCTTCCTTTGTGATCATGCCCTGCTTTGTGTTGGTACCAACTAAAGAGAAGGGATCGAAGTTCACCTTGGTTGAGAGCTGATAATACTTTTCGTCTCCGCCTACGCTGTCATGGACTGCATTTGCAAAAGCATTGAGCTTATGATAGCGGAGCGGAGCTTTATACTCATTGGCCAGCGCCATGGGCCAAAAGCCTGTGATCAGAAATTTTGTCCAGTTAATGGCCGGACTGGAAGCCCAAATGCCATCGTAATCCTCTGGATACTCCTGCGCTTCCACCATGCTTTGGCGTCCGCCGCCGGATCCGCCGTTCATATATGCCCATCGAACAGGGCGGTCGTGCAAAATTTCCGCCACGGCTTTTCCAAAAATCGTCATCTGATGGGTCGCGTTGGCTCGCCAGTTTTCCACACGCTCCCACACGATCTTTCCATCCGCATCCACTGCCCAGTTTGACCCGTATTTTTCATTGCCGGCATCGCAGGTTGCGGCTGTAAAGCCGTTCATCACCGCAAAGGGCAGGGTCCAGCCGCGCTGACCATTATTAGGGGAAGTAATTTGAGAGACGCCTCCGGTGCATGTTCCACCGCCTGCTGTCCCCGCAAAACGGTCATTCCATTTCAGCGGAGACCAGACGAGGATGTTTTCCGTTTCCTGCCCTGTACAATGTTCAATTGCAACCTCGCAATAGGGTGGCAGGCCCTCTACTCTGCCATTATTCCACAGGAGCTTTACCAGCCAGCTGATTTGCGCCTGGTAGTGCCCTGTTTCATTGACCGAAACCGAGACCACATGAAACTTTTCCTCTGGAAGGCGTTGTGCCAGGGCCTTTTGCACATAATCCACCGTGCAGCGGTTCCGGATTCCAGTGGTTTCTGTCAATGCTGTCGTGTCATAAAAATGGATCTGATCCCGTTCCTTCATCATGAGCACCTCATTGAATGTACTGTTCCATGATTGCCAAATCGAAATAATGAAGGGTATCTTCTTCTCCCCAATGCAGGTTTTTCATCTCTCCAACCCCGGGAATCATCACGGTTTCTCCTGCTTTGGGCAGTTCTTCGCGGATACAGTGCAGGATTGTTTGAATATACTCTTTGGGCAGGGCACAGCGGTCATGTGCGGAATACATAACTGAAAAATCCTGCTTCATCAGCCGCTCCAGCATCTCGCAATGCCTGAAAACAGGGATTGTGGGCGTTACGCCATATAGAAGCCGTCTGGCGCAGGTATCCCCCACAAAAAGCAATCCGCTCTCCTGATCCAGGAAAAGTACGCTGCCCATCGTATGCCCAGGCAGACTGATAACCTTGATTGTTCTCCCGCCCAGGTCAATCTGTTGTCCATCTGTAAGAGGATGCAGTACGGTATCTGGGTAGGGGAAAGAAATCCCCGGGATTCCTTCCCGCACCATCGTATCATCCGCAGGATGAAGCCAGGCTTCAGGCACAGTATTGAGATGGTAAATGTGGTCTGGATGGCCATGTGTCAGAAGCACCAGAATGGGTTTTCCTGCGAGAGATTGCGCATAAGCATACAATTCCGGCGTATTCAGCGTCAGATCAATCAATACTGCCCTTTCCTCGCCAATGATCAGATAACTGTTGGCCGTGGCTTTTCCCGGCTCGGTTGAATATCCATCAGAATTGGGGCCATGCATCGCGTCAGATATCTGAAAGATACCATGCGCGAGCGGATGAACGATGAGTTTGCATTCCATTATTCAGCATTTCCTTTTTGATGTGTATTGAAACTACGCTCACTTTTCCGCGTTCAGAAGCACCATTTTCCGTTGCCCACTTCTTTGGTTTGCCCTTTCCAGTGAATGAGGGCACGGGTATTTGCCGGAACTGTCACCTGCAAATGTTCCCCTTCATATTCTACCGCGATGACTCCCGCCTCGCAAACAAACTCACGTTTCATTCTCTCCAGGTTCAGGAGTCTGTCCGGGCAGACCTCAAATCTCGCAAATCCAGGCGCAAGTGGCCGAATTCCCGCAAGATCTGTAAAGAGATACTCATCCACAATGCCAAAGGCATAGTGATCAAAGCTGATTTCATGAGGCGTTCCGTCGGGTTCCACCGCACCCCAACTCTCCCAGATGGTTGTCGCACCCATAGAAACTTCATACATCCAACCCGGGCACTCAGGCTGCGTCAGAACTTTCATTGCCAGATCATGGCGTCCAGCCATGTCCAGCGCTTTCAGGATGTACGGTGTCGCCAGGAATCCAGTTCCAAGCCTGCCATTCCGGATGAGAACCAGTTCAATGAGCTTTTGCTCGTATTGTACTTTGATTTCATCCTCCGCCAGTCCGAAAGCCAGCGCCAGGATATAGCGCCCCATATATTCGTTGTATTCATGGTCGAGGGGAAGAATCTCTTCCTGGATGGCTACCTTCATCCCTCGGGCAATATCACCATAGTACGCCGCATTGTCCGCATCTCCCAGCAGCGCACAGATCTCAGAAAGCAGAGAAACAGAATGATATGCGTAAAACGGGGCAATGTACCAGGCCGTTTCAGGGCAGGCTTCAAATCCTGGTTTTTCTTTTCCAGGTACGAGCCATTCTCCGAAATGAAAGCCTGTATTCCAGAGATACCGGTCATTTGAGTCTGAAGTGGCGTTGCCTCGTTCCGTGGCAGCTGTCCGGATCACCCAGTCAGCATACTTTCTCATACCGGGCAGACACTTTTTCAGAATCAGATCGTTCCCTGTCAGTCTGTACATCTGATATGGAAGCTCTATGATCACATCGCTCCATCCAGCAACGGAAGGTAGTGCTTTTCCATCGACCGTTTCTCCCTTCTCCGGCAGGATATCGTCAAGCCCTTTTGCCGGTTTCAACGTATGATACTCTGCGTTGATTTTCCGCAGCATGAAATCATACATCTTTGTGGAAGGACAGGTAATGGGAACCGCGCCGCTGCTTTGCTGATCCGCCAGGAGACTGTTCAGCCAACTTTCATAAAACGGCGTCATTTCCTCATTCAACATGCTTGCAGGATTGTATACCAGCACATCTCCAGTCCAGCCGGCTTTTTCCCGCTGTGGACAGTCCGTCGGAATCGACATCATGTTATTCTTCTGAGAATATCGGATGTTCTGATACAGCCTGTTCAACGCCGGATCACTGCACGTGAAGGCGCCTTTATTCTCTTTCCGCGTGGAAAGCAGTACCGCCGTCACATCTTCAGGCCGGATATTCTTCGCCCCTTCGATTTTGATATATCGGAAGCCATGAAACGTAAACAACGGTTCATAAGTCATCTCTTCTCCGTTGCAGATCACAATCTCCCGCTGTCGTGAAGCAAGCGCGGCAAAATAGTTTCCTTCCTTGTCCAGCACCTCGGTGTGATGGATGCGGACCTCCGTTCCACGTTCTTCCCGGAGTCTGATCCTGCAGCGGCCTGCAATTACCTGTCCAAAATCATAGATCAATTCGCCCTTTGGACTCTGTAAAACTGACTTTACAGGGAATGTTTCCACCGCTACGACCGGATCAAGCGCTTGCGCTTTCAGCTTTTCATAGCCATCATTGCGCTGAACAGGTTTAGCTGCATCTGAATAAGGCCTTGTCAGATCCACCTTTTCGCCCACGAACAGATCCGAATACAGGATATTTGTCTGCCTGCAGGTCTCTTTCCCATCGCTGCATACAAGCTCGCGGCTGCCATCCTCGAAATTCAATTCCATCTGATACAGGATCGCTGGCCGCACATGGTCACATCCGACAGGCGTGGTCTGGCTGTTGAAATACCAGCCGTCACCCACCAGCATTTCCAGCATGTTGTCCCCCACATGAAGCCGCTGGGTGATGTCATACCGCTGATAGTAGATGAATTGACCATAGGCCGTAAACTCCGGCGCAAATTCTCTGTCATCCAGGCGCGCACCATTGATGAGCGGCCGGTATACTCCCAGACAGGTGGCATACAGCACCGCTGATTGAAACTTCCTGTCAATCCGAAAATTTCTTGTGAAGGAAAGCACTGGATTTTCAATCCCGTCGGAGAGCATCTGATGCGGATTACGCGGGAAAGGGGATTCAACCCATTGTGCTTTCCAGTCGTCTACTCCAAGCCCGGTATAGAATGTGCCTGATGCCGTCGCCTGCTCTCCATCGGTTGTATGTACCATCACGGTATAGCTGAGCACGTCCCCCGCAGGCAGAACAGGACCCTCATAGGCGACAAAGCTCTGACGGCTGCTGATGATTTCGCCGGTATCCCACCACACGATGCCTGCCGCGCTTTCAACAACAATCCGATACGAGCGCTGCAGGACGTTCAGGGCGTCTGACGCAATGCGCCAGGAGAATTCGACTTGATCATAGACCATGGGTGATTCCATGTGATTCACCCTCAGATGATATAGCTTCATTTCTTATCCTTTCACGGCTCCCACCGTAATGCCCTTGGCAAAGTATTTCTGGAAGAAGGGATACGCAATCATGATAGGCAGAATTCCTACAACCGCAATGGCCATGCGCATCGTGACCGTGGGCAGGGTCGTCACATCCACGCCCTGCAGCTGGCCGGAGTTATTTGCCAGAAACAGGATATTGTTGTTCATCTCGTTCAGCAGCTGCTGTACGCTGAAAAGATGCGTATCCGTAATGTAGTAGAGCGCATTGTTCCAGTCATTCCAATAGGTGATGGCCGCCATGATGCCCAGTGTAGCCAAAATTGGCTTGGACAATGGCAGAACCATCTGGAAATAAATACGGTAAGGGCCTGCGCCGTCCAGTTCCATGGCTTCCCTCAGTTCGCCGGGAATCGTGGTCATGAAAAAATTGCGAACCAGTACCACGGAAAAAGCATTGGTCAACAGGTTTGGCACAATCAGGCCAAGCAGCGTGTTTTTAATATTCAGATAATTGCTGTAGATCATATATTGCGGCACAATGCCGCCGGAAAACAGCATGGTGAACAATATGAGACCGGTGATCAGCTTGCCTCCCGGCAATCCGGGCTGCATGAGGCCGTAAGCCAGCATCGTGGAGATCAGCAGCGACAGTGAAGTTCCAATCACCGTTACGATAATCGTGATCAGGTAAGCGTGACCAATCTGATCCCATTGAGAGACGATATAACGATAGGCTTCCAGACTTGTTTTTTGCGGCAGAAACCGATAGCCATTCGCGATGGCATAGCTGGAATCGGAAAAGGAAGAGGAGACCAGCAGCCAGAAGGGAATCACAGCAAACATGCTCATGAGGGTGAGAATAATGTAGGCGGCAATCTTTACGCCTTTTTCCTGCTTTGTCAGCGTATGCATTTGCGTGCCCCCCTTCTCAGAACAATGCGTCTTCGCGGCTGACTTTCCGGATCAGCGCATTGGATAAAACCACCAGCACGCATCCCACCACCGACTGGAAGAGGCCTGCTGCCGCGGACATTCCAGGGTTGTTCTGGTTCATCAGCGCATTATAAACATAGGTATCAATCGTCTGGGTCACCGGATACAGGATGCCGCTGTTCTTGGGCACCTGATAGAAAAGGCCGAAGTCGGAGAAGAAGATCTTGCTGATGCTGAGGATGAACATAGTAATGATTGTCGGTTTCAGACAAGGCAGCGTAATCTTAAAAATCTGCTGAAATTTACTGGCGCCGTCCACTCTGGCCGCTTCAAACAGATCCTCACTGATACCCACGACTGCAGCAAGGTAGACAACGCTGGTAAAGCCAATGCCCTTCCAGGTATTGATCAGAATCAGAATGAAGGGCCAGTATCCGGGTTCCTGGTAAAAGCGGATTGGTTCCATACCCAGCGCAGGCAGGATCGCGTTGTTCACATACCCCGTTTCCACGCTGAGAAAAGCGTAAGCAAGATAGCTGACCACCACCATGGACATGAGGTACGGAAGCAGGATCAGGGTCTGAAAGATCCGGTTTGCTGCCTTGCTGCGCACCTCGTTCAAAAGAATCGCTACTGCAATCGCCAGGACTGTGCCGATCACAATAAATGCCAGATTGTACAAGACCGTGTTTCGCACAATTGTTGCCAACTGTCCAGACGACAGGAGAAAGGTAAAGTTCTTCAGCCCATTCCATTTGCTTCCAAAGATACCAAGCCGCCAGTTGACCTTTTTGAAAGCCAGAATGATACCCGGCATGGGCAGATAATTGTTGATCAGGAAATAGAGCAGTCCGGGCAGCATCATCAAATAATATGGCCCATATTTTCTGAATCGATTTGCTCGTACAATTTTTTTCTGCGTGACAGACTGCATTGCGCCTTCCTCCCTCTGAAAATACCCGGACGGGGCCTTGCCGCCGTCCGGGTGAGGCTTTCATCCTGCTTATTTCTGATATTGCTCGTTAAACTGCGCCTGCTTTTCCGCAAGGACCGTATCAATGCCCGCGGCCTTCAAAGCCTGAATGAACTGCGGATAATACATTTCCAGGTCAACACTGCCGGATTCCAGCGTGGGAACATACTGCGCAACCACCGCCGAAAGCGCGGCAACCTCATTGGTCACATTTTCCATATTGAAGCTGATGCCGATGCCCTGTGTCTGCCGTTTGGAAGCTTCCTCCGTATAGGCGTCATTTTCCGCCTGGTTGTTGGACGCGGAGAAGGAGTAGATTTTGCGGGTATCGCCCCAAACACCAAGGGTGATGTAATAGCCGCTGTTGGTCGCTGTAACGCCTTCCGGGAAGCCGATATATCCGGTATCCTTGTCCAGCATCACATAGTGTTCTCCTTCGATACCCCACTGGATCAGGTTGGCCAGATCGCTGTCACTCCATACCAGATCCAGGAATCGCATCGCTGCCGCAGGCTCCACAGCCCGGAAGGGAATGACCCAGCCGCCAGCGCCGGCTGAGCACTGATAGGGCTCACTCAGCCGGATGATCACATCGCCTTCCTTGCGCTGCACCGGGGCGCTGACCATGAAGTAACCGGCAGTCACCCCTGCAGCCTTCAGGGAGTCCACACTGCCTTCCATGGTCGCGGCGTCCGGATGGATATATCCTGCCAGGTTCCATTCCCGGAGATGCCGCAGGTAATTCTGGTATTCTTCGGACTCATACATATCCACAATCGTTGTGCTATCGGCACCCATCAGCACACCGGTATAGGTCGGTGCGCCGCCCAGACTGTCGATTGCGTCGCTGGCATACGCAAATTCGGAGTTGGTTTTGCCGGTGGTCACCACGCCGCAGGGATACATTTCCGGATGCTTTTCCTTGATGGCAGCAAACAGTCCGGTCAGATCATCCAGTGTGTAGACACGGCTCGGATCATAGTCAAAACCGGTTTCTTCGATGTATTTTTCTCCGACCACAAAGCCGCCGCCCTGACCATACATGTTCGGCACAGTGGTGACCGCGTAGACTTCGCCATCGAAGATACTGTTGCTCACAATGGGCTGCCCTTCTTCCATCAGGGCGGTCAGATGAGGTGCGTTTTCCGCAATCAGGTCATCCAGCGGAAGCAGCAGCTGCTGATCCACATAACTGCGAATATCCTGCAGCAGGGGCAGCATCAGGTCAATCCGCTCACCGCCGGTAGAAACCCAGGTGGGAAACAGTGCGAACGCGTCATAGGCGGACACCGCTTTGAATTCCACCTCTACATTGATCTGCGGAATGGTTTTTTCATTGACCTTGTCCTGCACCTTGACCAGATCCGGGGGCGTTGCGCCAAGCGTCAGGAAGGTCACCACAATGTGGTCAGGCTCTTCTGCCAGCGCTGGAACGGACACCAGTGAAAGGCATAGCGCCAGTGCCAGCAGGATACTCACTACTTGTTTCCTCATGTTGATCTCTCCTTTGCTGTTCATCATGAAATCTTGGCATTAATCCGACAGTCCGGATGCCTTGTGCGCTTATTGTATGGATCACAGCGTCACAAAGCAAGTGTATCGCAAGATTCTATGATATTTCGCCAATTTTCCATGATAAAAATGCTGTCGCTGGGTGCGGCAGCAGAGCAATCGTTTCAATCAAGCAATAAAGTCCGGCGAGTTCCGGTATTCCAGAGGTGTTTTTCCTACCCTGCTCTTGAAAAGATAATTGAAATTGTTGATATCCCGAAACCCCACGGAATGCGCAATCTTGACGACGGGGAGCGAAGACGTTTTGAGCAGGATCCTTGCCTGATTGATGCGCAGGCGAATCAGATAATCGTGCGGCGAAAAGCTGGTATACTTTTTGAACTCCTTGGCAAGGTGGTATTTGCTGGTGGCTGTCAGGTCAGATAATTTGTCCAGAGAGATATCCTCTGCATAATGATCTTCGAGATATTTCATGGCCTCCTGTACACTGCGGGGAACCTCGTGCTTGGCCAAAGCAATGTTTGCGTTGATGATCAGCAGATGCAGGAGCATCCCTTCGATTCGGTGTGCGGCCCGCAAATCGCGCAGCAAGCTGGGAGAATTATAGATGGTCAGCAGTTCCTCCAGCATCTGCTGAAAATGCCCTGTGGTCGGCTCATGGAAAACCGTGCTGCCTGTTTTCATCATCTCGCTGTGCATATAGGAAGCCAGCGGACCGTCAAAGTGCAGCACCGCAACATCCCAGTCCGTGACCGCAGTATAAGCATGAGAACGGCGGCAGTCGATCCATGCGCCGTCGAACTGGTTCAGGCTATATCTTCTTCCACCGTATTCCAGCTGTGCGGATCCCCGGTACGTATAGAGCAGCAGGAAAGAGTGATAATTTTTTCTCCGCGTGAACGAGCCCTTTTTATAATAGAAGATGTTGAATGCCTGTAAATGAAAGAGATGCTGCTTGGCAAAATCCGAAATGGGAGGACGCAGAAAGGCATCCGTTGCCCCTTCAATACGAAACTCTGCATTGAGCAGGTTTTCCGGGTCATAGTCACCCTTCCGGATGGTTTCCTCCGTCACAAGCCTGGAAGTCAGCGGATGCTTGGTTTCTGTACGGGTGAATGGAATGCCTTCAAACATCTCTCTCAGCTCCTTTGCGCCATTATAAATGATCGCCCTTTTAAAATCAAGCAAGATTTTATGATGTTTTGACAATTTGGCATGATGATTTTCTCCTCTCATTATGGTACGATCATCATGAGATCATGCGATGCAAGGAGGTTTATCATGACAATCAGGGCTGACAAGCCACTCAGAGATATTTTTGCCCTTCCGGAATTTGCTCCAATGAAGGGCCAGTTCATTGCCTCGGCATCCAACTGGTTTGCAGGCGGCAAGGAGGCCATGACACTATCTGATTTGGGTCGGATTCAGCCTACCTGGGCCGCGCAGGATATGGCAGGGGGCCTTTCACGGCTGCAGCAGATTGCTCAACGCGGGAATGAATATGTCTTTTCGTTTCAAAAGGACAATCCTGCCCGACTGATTCATCTGCCTGCGGATCAAAAGGCAAGCGATCCGTTTGTTCTCCTGCTGGCAGGCGGCGCATACGGTGCGGTGTGCACGCTTGTGGAGTCCTTGCCTGTGGCTGCACGGCTCAATGCGATGGGCTATGACTGCTTTTGCCTCAATTATCGGACAGCTACGCCGGAAAGCATGGTGCACGGTCTGATGCCCGCTCCTTTGGACGATATTGCGAATGCGCTCAGATGGATTATTGAGCAATACGGCCCGAATCCGTACCTGATGGCGGGCTTTTCAGCAGGAGGTCATGCATGTGCGCTGTGGGGAACTGCCCACCTGGGGGCACAGCATTACGGGCTTTCACAGCCTGCGGCGCTGCTGCTGGATTATCCGCTGAATTCCCTGCTGTCCATGCCCCCAAGCCCGGTTCTTGATTATCTGATGCAGGGGCTTTTCGGAACAGGATATAATCAAAGCATCGCCGCAGAGTATGCGGCGGATCGGCATATTGACCTTGCCTACCCGCCTGTCTGGATCGAAAAAGCGATGGACGACGATACCATTCCCGCAAAGGATACGGAAGCGCTTTGCGCGGCGCTGCGGAACGCTCATGTGCCCTTTTTCTGTGAAACTGTCACTTCGGGCGGACATGGATTCGGACTGGGCAGTAATACGCCTGCTTCTGGCTGGGTAGAGCGGTCAGTATCCTGGGTAAAGGGCTTGAATTTGAAAACAGAACAGGAGGGATAATACCGTGGCAAAGGTTATGAGAACAGCCATCTCCAAAGAGAATTGGCATACTTCAAAGTCAGAACGCGGGGCCTATCTCATCGGAGAGATCGGCCGCTGCTGTGAGGGCGGGATCGTGACCAGCTTTATGACGCTTTTCCTTGTCTTTCAGGGAATTGACCTGAAGCTGGTTGCGGGTGTGATGCTGGCCGTCAAGATCATTGATGCGCTGGATGACGTGATTTTCGGCTATTTCATTGATCGGCTGCACCTGGAGAAATGGACGCTTTTTCGTAACATCACCGGCGAAGGGAAATATCTGCCCTGGTTCCGACTCACCTTTGCCCTGTTTCCGCTTTTCACCATTCTGTTCTTCCTCATGCCTACAAGCCTGTCCATGACGGGCAAACTCATTTGGTTCACGGTATTCTATATTCTTTACGATTTCGGGTATACACTGGTGGAAGTTCCGATGAACTCCATGATGGTAACCCTCACAGACAACCTGGATGAGCGGAATCACATCATCAAATATAAAACCGCAGTGGGCGGTCTGGCGGTGGTGATGGTGCAGGTTGTCTGGATGGTGCTGGTCAGCGAATATGTGGGGATCCCCCTACGTCTGGTTGCGCTTGCTTCATCTGTCATTTTCTTTTTCATGATGCTGCCTCTTGCCACCAGGGTGAAGGAATATAACACCGAATTAGCGAATGTGGATGGGCAGGAGAAGGAACGTTATTCGCTCCGTGATATGCTGAAATGCGTGAGAACCAACAAATACCTGATGATCCTGCTTCTGTCCAACCTGCTGATGAATGGTCTTGCCACCGGCGGCGCGATTGGTACTTTTGTGAGCTACTATCATTTCCATTCCTCCCTGATCCTGGCAATTCCGATTTTTGCCGCGATCATTCCGCAGCTGATTGCACAAATGAACACTGACCGCGCCTGCAAACGCTATGGCAAGGTACGCGTGGTACTGACAGCTGGCCTGATTGGCGCTTTCTTCTATTTCCTGATCTATTTCTTTGGCAACAATTTTACCATGGTTGCCGTGCTTCTGGTGATTCAGGCCGCGCCGGGCAATATGAGCAAGATGGCGCAAAGTTTCCTGCTGCCGGATACCATCGAATACACCCGCTATATGACCGGAAAGGATTGCTCCGGCATCATGACCAGCCTGCAGTCTTTCGTGACCAAGCTCTCCACATCCATTGCCTCGTCCCTGGGTCTGTTCCTGCTCGGCCTGTCTGACTGGGTTCCTGTGGAAGCGACGGACTTTGCGGATCTGGCAGCGCAGAATGTGCCGCAGCCTCAATCGGCGCTGGATGTGATGTGGATTATTTACATGCTGATTCCAGCAATCGGCCTGGTTCTCAGCGTCGCCATCTTTTTCTTCTACAAGCTTCGCGACAGAGATGTGGAACTGATGGCCAAGTGCAACGCCGGGGAAATCACGCGCGCGGAGTGCGAAGCACAGCTTTCCAGAAAGTATTGAGGTCTCTCAATGGATGAAATGAACACGATCATCAGACAAATCGAAGCCTGGCTGGATCAGGGAGAAATCGCAGGTGCATCTCTGATCATCCGTAAGAACGGAAACATCATCATGGACGGCCATTTCGGCTATGCTGACCTCGACAGAAAGATCCCTGTGACCCGGCACAGCATCTATCGCATGATGTCCATGAGTAAAGTCATTACTGCTGTTGGCGTGATGAAGTTGGTTGAAGACGGAAAGATCAGTCTGGAGGATCCGGTCTCCAAATATATCCCCGCTTTTGCGCAACCCAGAGTCGTTCAGGATGAAAGGTATGTGTATGATCCCAAGATGAGCAAGCTGCGGATGGCAGCCCTTGTGGCCGGCTTCCGGCTGGACAGGGTAAAAACCGTGCCGGCCGAGCGTGAAATCACCATCCGTGATCTGCTCACGCATTCTTCCGGCCTGGAACAGGGCGTTGCTGGATTCATCGCGTCTTTGAAGAACCACAATGTCAATGAATCACTTGCAGCGGAGATACAAAAATACGCAGCTTATCCGCTGGATTTTCAGCCTGGAACGGCGACCAGTTATTCTCCGATTGCGGGATTTGACACTTTGCTGCGGATTTGTGAGATTGTCAGCGGGAAGCGCGCGGACATATACTTGAAGGAATCTATTTTTGATCCGTTGGAGATGAAGGACACTGCCTTCTCCATGAGCGAAGAACAGCAGAAAAGGCTCGTCCATGTTTATAAAAAGAATGATCGCACGTTAAAAGACGTGACAGGCACCCAAGAGGATATGGATGGGATGCTGCACCGGGGAGAACATATGATCTCCGGGTCAGGCGGCATTTATGCCACCTGTCAGGACTATGAGCGTTTTGCACATATGCTGTGCGATGAAGGCGTCCTGGGAAAAGAACGCATTTTGAAACCGGAAACCGTAAGGCTGATACGCAGTGAAGGAGCAATCAGTCACCTGGAGCCGGAGCCGGGTATGGTATGGGGACTGGGGGTACGTATTCGTCAGCGCCCTGAGCTGACTGGAGGCAATGCCACACCGGGCACCTATGGCTGGAGTGGTGCGTTCGGCACACACTTTTTCATCAGCCCCGAAGATCAGTTGGATGCAGTATGGTGCACGAATCGAACTGACGCCGGTGGATCAGGGTTTCCCATCAGCAAAAAAATAGAACAGCTTGTTTTTGAACAGGCCTCGGATCTGGAGGGTACAAATCATGAAGAGAGTTTCTTCACCGGAAATGCAGGAATTTGAGCAGCTTCACCTGACCATTCTGCGTCATCTCGCGCCTGAATGCATGGTGTTGCTGAAAAAGAACGGTGACTTTCCGCTGCCTGCCCCCTGTGCGATTGCCTTGTATGGGTCCGGCGCGAGGCAGACCGTCAAGGGCGGTACAGGCAGTGGTGATGTGAACGTGCGGCACTATGCCACGGCGGAAGAGGGATTAGAAAATGCGGGATTTCAGATCACGACCAAATCCTGGCTGGATCAATTTGATCGGCTGAAGGATGAAGCAAAGACACGCTTCTATGATGAAATTCTGGTCCAGGCGCAGGAGGAAGGCAAGCCTGCCTTTTTGCTGGGGCTGGGCAGGATGCCAAGGGTGGACGATTGGAATTTTGAAATGACGGCGCCCGGAGATGCTGCCATCTATGTACTGGCCCGCAATTCAGGAGAAGGTGCCGACCGCGCCGACATTCCAGGCGACTTGAGACTGACGGAAAGCGAAATCCGGGACATCCGGCATTGTCAGCAGACATATGCCAAGTTTATGCTTGTGCTCAATGTGGGTGGCCCCGTAGATCTGAGCCCTGTCATTGATGAAGTAGAAAATGTTCTGCTCCTGTCCCAGTTGGGTTCCGTTACAGGAGATGCCTTTGCGGATGTGCTGCTGGGGCATGCGTCCCCCTCCGGCAAGCTGACAACGACCTGGGCCGCCGCCGAAGAATATTCCCACATTGGGGATTTTGCGGAGCAGGATGATACCCGCTACAGGGAAGGTATTTTTGTCGGCTATCGCTATTTTGACGCCATGCAGAAAAAGTCGATTTTCCCCTTCGGCTTTGGCCTCAGTTACACCTCTTTCAGCACAGGCATGAAGGGCTTCACCCTGCAGAATGGGGAGATTTCCATTCAGGCTGAAGTTTCCAATACTGGCTCTTTTGCCGGAAAGGAAGTCGCTGCGCTGTATTATTCTGCACCTGATGGCAAGTTGAAAAAGCCGCGGTGGGAATTGGGTGCGTATCAGAAAACCAGAGAGCTGCGCCCCGGCGAACGGGAGATGCTGACGCTTTCGCTGACCATGGAAAACATGGCCAGCTGGGATGAAGCAACTGGCTCCTGGCTGCTGGAAAAGGGAGACTATGTCCTTCGCCTGAATGATCAGCCGGTGGGTATTGTAGTGTTGGAGCATGACATCGTCACAGCCACTTGCTGTCACGTGGGCGGACAGCCTGATTTTCGGGATTGGCTGCCATCATTTGAGCGCGCTGTTCCGGATCATCTGCCAAGAATCTGCTTTGACGGGAATCTTTCCGGCCAGTTTGATCGGGGAAGCGTATCTGGGGAACATTTGGACAGCCCGGATCTCTCCGACTGGACAGAGGAAGAGCTTGCTTTGGCCTGTACGGGCAAATTCAAAGAGAATCAGGGTGTTGCCGGAATTATCGGCAACGCGGCCTTTAGCGTGGCTGGGGCTGCAGGCGAAACAGCGGATGTGATCCAGAAAAAAGGATTCGGCAAAATGGTGCTGGCAGACGGACCCGCGGGGCTTCGCCTCACCACCAGCTATGTGCTGGAAAAGGAGGGGGCGCTGGGACTGGACGCTGGAAGCTTCCAGGAGGTTCTGCGTCTCTTCAGTGAACCCGTTCAACAGCTGATCAGAGCCAAAACCAAAGAAGCGAAAGTCAAAGCGAAAACAGAAGGCGTCTTTTATCAGTATGCTTCAGCCATTCCCATCGGCACTGCGCTGGCGCAGGCATGGAATCCTGCCGTTCCGCAGGCTTGCGGTGACATTGTGGGAGAAGAAATGGAACTGTTTGGCGTGAATGTGTGGCTTGCGCCCGCGTTGAACATCCACCGCAGCCCGCTTTGCGGACGAAATTTTGAGTATTATTCCGAGGATCCGCTGCTCTCCGGCAAAACGGCTGCTGCCATGACGAGAGGGGTGCAAGCCCACAGAAACTGCGCAGTCACGATCAAACATTTCTGCTGTAACAACCAGGAAACCAATCGCTTTGGCTCTAACAGCCTGGTGTCCGAGAGAGCGCTTCGGGAAATCTATCTGAAGGGCTTTGAGATTTGTGTCAAAGAAGCTGCCCCAAGAGCGCTGATGACATCCTACAATCTTCTCAACGGCACACACACCGCGAACAGAAGGGATCTGCTGACGGATGTGCTGAGGCATGAATGGGGCTTTACTGGCTTTGTCATGACTGACTGGGGTACCACCGGGAACGGACTGAATACCGGAAAACACGGAGCCAGCTCTCCGTCTCTGTGCATCCTCTCCGGCAATGATCTGATCATGTCCGGCAACCAAGGCGATGTAGATGGCATTCTTGCCGGGCTCAAAGAAGGAACAATAACAAGGGCTGACTTGGAAGCCTGTGCTGCCCGTGTGATTGCAATGGCAAAAAGGCTTTCCAATGAGGCACTGTCTTCATAACAGTTTTAGTGTACCAGTATTTCCCTTCTGGAGCCGCGGATAGACGGAGGTCCTACACGAAACGGTTATATGTTGCAGTTCAAGAACGATATGCTGGCACCTGTCCCGGCGCAGGAACGGTGCGGCATACATGGCAGAACTTTCCCACTGCATCTTTACAGATCATATATTCGGGAATCTGCTCTACCGCGAGACCCGTTCCTATATGACTGCAGAGGAGCAGGAGGAGCGTCAGCGTAAATGGAGCGAAGCCGCTGCTATGATTCATTTCTAAGTAGAGAGGTTTTTTATGCCGCTTTATCTTGCTATCGACATCGGCGCTTCCAGTGGCCGTCACATCGTGGGCTGGGAGGAGAACGGCGAGCTTCAGACCCGCGAGGTCTATCGCTTTCCCAACGGCGTCACCGAGCGGGACGAGCATCTGACCTGGGACATTGCCGCCCTGGAGGACCATGTGAGGGCCGGCATTGACGAGGCGCTGAAACAGTTTCCCGACATCGAAAGTCTTTCCATCGACACCTGGGGCGTCGATTATGTGCTGATGAAAGGAGACGAGCCCGTCCTGCCCTGCTATGCCTACCGGGACAGCCGGACGGAGGCGGTGATTCCGCAGGCGCACGAAAAGATGCCCTTCGCGGAGCTGTACCGCCGCACGGGCATTCAGTTTCAGCCCTTCAACACCATCTATCAGCTCTACGCGGACAAGCTTGCCGGACGGCTGGCGGGCGTGACGGACTTCCAGATGATCCCGGAATACCTGATGTACCGCCTCTGTGGCGTAAAGAGTCACGAGTACACCAATGCCACCACCGGCGGCATGGTCAGCGCGGAAACCGGAGAATTTGACCCGGACATTATCGACACGTTGGGGCTGCCCAAGCGGCTTTTCAAGCCCCTGCAGCAGCCGGGCACGGCGATTGGCGAGTACAAAGGCATGAAAGTTGCCCTCTGCGCGACCCACGACACCGGCAGCACAGTGGAGGGCATCCCCATGGAGGGCAATGAGCTCTACATTTCCAGCGGAACCTGGTCGTTGCTGGGTGTGAAGGTTCCAAAGCCTATCACTAATTCGGGCAGCATGGCTGCCAACTACTCCAACGAGGGCGGCGTGGGCTACACCCGCTACCAGAAGAACCTGATGGGTATGTGGCTGGTGAACCGGCTGCGGGACGAGCTTTGCCCGGGCAAGCCCTGGAATGAAATTACCGCCGAGGCGGAGGAAAAGCACTTTGATCCTCTGGTGGACGTGAACGACCCGATTTTCCTAGCCCCGGAGAGCATGAGAGCCGCCTTCGACGCCAGGCTGCCTCACCCGCCCAAGTGCGATATGGGCTATTTCCGCTGCGCCTACCGCTCTCTGGCGCAGGGCTATCAGCAGGCCATTGAGGAGATCGAGCGCAACACCGGCAGGACGTACAGCAAGCTGTACATCGTGGGCGGCGGCGCGAAGAACGCCTTCCTGAACCGCCTGACGGAGGAGGCCACCGGCAAGCAGGTCATCGCCCTGCCGATTGAAGCCACCGCGCTGGGCAATCTGAAAATCCAAATGGACGCAAACAAATAAAGGAGGTTTTAGGGTATGTTAGTGGAAACCAAAGCCCGCGTCGGCGTGTTCGCCATCGCATTGGGAGCCTATCTGCCGCAGTTCCCCAGCCTGGTGCCGGAGTTTGAGGGGCAGTACGCGGCCTTCAAGAAGACCATCCCGGACACCGTGGAGCTCATCGATGGCGGTATTGTGACCACCAAGGAACTGGCTATGCAGGCCGGTGACAAGTTCCGCGCCGCGGATGTCGATCTGGTCATTCTCCAGCTTTTGACCTACGCCACCAGCTACAATATGCTCCCCGCCGTGCGCGACCTGGATGTGCCCGTGGTGCTGGTGAATGTGCAAAAGAAAAAGGCCCCCGACTATGCCAACACCGATACCCCCACCTGGCTGGGCGAGCTCTACGCCTGCGGTGCCGTGGGGGAGATGGTGGCCGACCTTGAAAGAGCCGGCAAGCGCCACGCGGTCATTACCGGCGTGGTGGAGGGCGGTGATCCCGAGGTGGAGCGCGAAATCGCCGACTGGTGCCGGGCGGCTCAAGTGCGCCGCCGCTTCCGGGACACCAACCTCGCCCAGATCGGAAGACCCTATCCCGGCATGATGGACCTGTACATCGACGAGACCAACCTCTATCACCGGATGTGGCTGTATACCAAGCAGTTTGACTGGGAAAAAATGTGGGCCATTGCCGACAACATCACCGATGAAGCCGCCATCCGCTTAAAGGCCGAGGACATTCTGAACACCTTCGACATCGAGGGCGGCGCAACGGTGGAAACCGTGTGGGACATGGCGAAATACGTCGTGGCCTTTGAACAATGGGTAAAGGATGAGCAATTAGGCTTCGTCGCCAGCCACTATGACGGCTTCGCCCAGGGCATCGCCGGCAAGCTGGACTCCATGCTGATCCCCGCCTTCTCCATGCTCATCAAGCAGGGCACAGCCTGCGCCGTTGAAGGCGACATCAAGGTTGCCATGGCGATGGGCATCCTGAAAACCATCGCCAGCACGGGCCAATTGAGTGAGATGTATTCGATTGATTTCAACGAGGACATCTGCATCATCGGCCACAGTGGATCCGGCGACGCGGACATTTCCCAGGCCCGCAAGCCCACCATGAAAATCGTGCCTGTGTTCCACGGCAAGACCGGCGGCGGGTACCTGACCCAGTTCTATCCGCCGACCAACCAGCCCATCACCTTCTTAGGGATCACCCAGGACAAGGACGGCCACTTCAAATTCGTCTTGGCCGAGGGTGTCAATGAGGAAGGCCCGATCTTCATGTTCGGCGACACCAACATGCGCATGCGCTTCACCTGCGGGGCGCGGGACTTCTGTAACCGCTGGAGCGAGGCCGGCCCCACCCATCACATGGCCGCGGCTGTCGGACGGCATATCAATACGATCCTGAAAGTCGCCAAGATTTTCAATGTGCCAGTGGATATTATCACCCGGTAAATGGAGGAAAAGATGATGAAAAACATTCTCGAAGCCCCCTTCATGGTCGAAATGATCCGAACCGCCACCAATATGTATAATCACGGCTGGGATGAGCGCAACGGCGGAAATATCTCCCTGATGCTGGATGAAAAAGACGTGAGCCAGTACCTTGACGTATGTCAAGTAATCCGTACCATCCCCACCGGCTTTACTGCGCCGGAACTGGACGGAAAGTTTTTCCTGGTCACCGGCACGGGTAAGTATTTCAAGAATGTGCAATACACTCCCGACGTGAACCTGGGCATCGTACGTCTGAAGGAAAACGGCGAAAAAGCCGACCTGCTCTGGGGCTATACGGACGGCGGACAGTTCACCAGCGAGTTCCCTGCACACATGATGAGCCACGTTGCCCGTTTGAAGGTCGATCCGAAAAACCGCGTCGTTATGCACTGCCATCCCGCTAATCTGCTGGCCATGACCTATGTGCACACACTGGATGAGCGCGAATTTACCCGCACCCTGTGGCAGATGTGCACCGAGTGCATCGTGGTCTTCTCGGAGGGCGTGAACGTGCTGCCCTGGATGCTGTGCGGCACCAACGAGATCGGCGAGGCCACAGCCGAAAAGATGCTGACTGCCCGCCTGGTGGTGTGGAGCCAGCACGGCATTTACGGCGCGGGCAAGGATCTGGACGAGACCTTCGGCCTGATTGAGACCGCTGAAAAGGCCGCCGAAATCTACATGAAGATCGCCCATCTGCCGCTCAGGAACACCATCTCCGACGAGCAAATGCACCTGCTGGAAAAGCGGTTCAATATCAAGGCTCGGAAAGGGTATCTGGATTGACGCGATCATATTCATCAGATGCGTATTCTAAACGAATTTTGAACAGGTATACAGAAGGATAAAGTTTTCTGGAAAAAGACCTCATTTTTCCTGTGCTCGGTGGTTGTGGGGCTGAGAGCTTGATAACCGGAATTGTTATCCAAAATCTCAGATGCATATGATTCAGCCCTCCGACTGTGGATCACGAGACCGCAGATCGGAGGGCTTTTCATATGGTTATTCAGTTTTCGGAGCCTTTAGCTTCCTGCCCGCTTATGGATATAGCTGGTAATTATATCCGAGCAAAATTTGCTGTCGGTAAAAGAGTTCATCTATGGGCGACGTTGATAAGGTCGATAAATATCTGATTACGACAGCTGGTTTTTAATTTCTGACCAAGTCTCCGTGTACGCAGCTGCCTCGGCTTCATCTTCGACAGATGAAACAGCCTCCTGCACGGCCGCGTCCAGTTCCTCCAGAGAATGGTTCTGCGAAAACACAGCAAGCTCTTCAACAACTTCCCGCTGGTAAATTGCAAGCGACCCGTAGACCGTGTCGTCCACACCCTCATGCGTGGGGAGTTGTACGCTCTTGCCCTGGTACCGCTCCAGCATCAGCAGAAGTTTTCCGGGCATCAGCCTCTCAGTGCCCGCAAGACCCTTGGCAAACATATCCTCCACGAAGCCGGTATCGATCAGATCTCCATTACTCTCTGTCGCTGCGCTGTGACTGCCCCAGCTCTGGGTAGGCCCGTCATCAAATACATCAACGCTGATCAGCGCGTCCTGGCGATAAGGCAAATCCATGTCGCCGGTCACTTCGGACTGAACAAACTTCTCTGCGCTGACCAATTCTGTGGGCAGCTCTTCCACAAGAGAGTGGCCAAGCTTGCCCGGATAGGAGGCGTCCAGTCTGGTGCTGAAGCCCTCGGGCATGCTGTCGCCCTCTTCAGGGTAGGTGAACTCGCGGGTGATCTGGTCGATGGGTACCAGAATGTCAGAGGTGCAATGCACGATTACCAGCGGAGCGCTGAAGCAGTCCGCAATACCCACGGCGGAAAGCACTTCCCAGCGGGCGGTATCCTCCGGATCGGGGAAATTGTCGTTGATGGTAATGAAATTATCTTCTACCATCGCCAGATAGGGAAGCGGGAAGTTATCCTGGAACAGGGCAAGGAAGGCCATCATGGCATCCGTTTCGTTATACTCCGCGTTTTCCGCCTGCTCCTGGTTTTCTCCGGCCTGCGCCATTTTGAGCAGCGCCAGCATCATGGCCTGGTCATTAATTTCCTTTGCTGCGGGGAAATACTTGTGGAAGTTGAAATAGACATTCGCAATCGGCGCGGTTGCGACGGCACAGCAGGAACCCATCTGCAGCGCGGATAGCATCAGCGTAGTATATCCGCCTGCGCTTCCGCCAATCAGAGCGATGCGCTGATTGTCAATCTCCGGCATGTGGCGCACGGCATACAGGGCCGCGTTGTTGAAAACCAGATCATCATCCGTCAAATAGCCGTTGTAGGCAGTATCAAAATCCGCAGGAGAAACAACCGCCCAGCCCTTGGCGATATATCGCCGCAGCTCCGCTGCGTTTTCAGCCATGGCGTAATGCGGCACGTAGACGCAGGGCATTGGCTGCGCCACATCCGTGGGGATGTAGGCGATGATGGGACGGCTTGTCACTTCGCCATTCTTGTTGATATACGAAATATCTATTCTGCGCTGTTCCACGTTCTCCAGCGGTTCGGCGTCCTTCAGCGCGGTCTGGAGCGAAAATACGCTCATATCAGTTCCTTCCCTTTGTTCCTTCAGCAATTCCACCCCGTGATTCGTCAGATTTCCATTCACGCCCTCGCTGACCCACTGAGCGACGGAAAGGCCATCCGCTATCGGAATAAACACCGTGGGGAACGATTCAATGGTGTGGGAAGTCAGGCCGGAGTCATTTGCATCGTCATTGGAGATACCGCCCCAGATGAAAACCGCCGTGTTGGGAACTGCTGTGAGCTCGCCCACAAACGCGGTCAGGTTTGTCTGGAAGACATCGCCCTCTGCCTTACCCGCGTCATTGATGCCATTGTCAATATAGTTCTGCACGGAGGCCAGGGCCTCATCGCGGATGGAGCACCCGAACAGGATCTTGCAGGTCGGGTGATCCTCATGCAGGGCTTTCAGACTGTCCAGCACCAGATCGTTTGTGGTCAGACGGCCCACAATGCTCTCCGGAGCGTGCCATACGTTCTGGGCAATATCGTGCCAGTTATCATTGAGCAGCAGGGAGCTGTCCACAAACACCGTCAGGTTTTCAGTATCAGGGAAATAACGGGTGAAGGTATCGTTTGCGTTCAGCGCCGTGCCAAATCCGCCGGCGGAAAAGCCCGTGATCAGCACCGCGTCCGGCGTGCCGATGTAAGGCATCACCCGATCCATGAGCAGGGTGTAATTTGTCCAGCCGTGATGCAGCACAGTACCGGTCTTGCCATCTTCATCAAAATCAAATTCACCCGTGCCGCAATGAAAGTCTCCGTTGACGTAAGGGATCACGCACACAGACCAGTTGCCGAAAGGGCTCTCCTCATTGGGCATGGCGATGCCGAAATTCTCCAGCCCGTCGGAATCGGCGCTGGTGTTGTAGAATTCGTCCGCGTTAGCCGCGGTATGATTGTCGATACTCACACCGCCGCCATAATAATAGATCATGACCTTGTTCTCGCTGCCCTTTTTGAACAGACCGTGCCATTGTTCGCCGGTCGCAGTCAGGGCGTTCTCAGGCGTCACATGGTACCAGGTGCCGATCTCAGGTTCACCTTCCAATTCGGCATAGGAAGGCAGCATAGCGGCAAGCGCAGCAAGCGCTTCTTCATCAGACATATTTTGGCCTTCCGTTCCCTCAGCGGTCGCCATCAGCGGCATCGCCGCCAGCAGGAGAGCCATCAGGCAGCTCAGCAGTTTCTTCATGGATTCCAAATCCTCCTCTTGACAGATCGTCGATACAAGTGTATCATAGATTCGACCATGAGTCAATTGTCTCAGCGAAAATGAGACACTCGGGGGAGGTTTGTATCATCGCATGAACATGAACAATCAGGAAAAGAACAGCTATGTACGGGAGCATATTCTGGACGCGCTTCTTGACATGCTGGAAGACACGGAGATCACCTCTGTCGTTGTCAGCAACCTTGTACGTAAAGCTGGCGTTGGCCGTGCGTCGTTCTACCGCAATTACACCAGCGTACAGGATGTTCTGATCCAGGAGGAACGCCGCCTTTTCAGCGAGTGGCATCATGCATACAATCAGATTCCGGAGAGTGAGCGTCCTGATTTCACAGAAAACCTGCTGAACTTTTATAAATCAAATCAGCGGTTCTATCTGCTTCTTTATAAAGCAGGGCTGTCTTCTATTGTCCGGGATACAATTCTGTCATCCATGGATATCTTGGAATCTGATTCTAATCCTGTCGCTTATCTCAAAGCATCTATCGCGTATATGATTTATGGCTGGGTAGACGAATGGATGAAAAGGGGCATGCAGGAATCGGGGACAGAGCTTGTGCAGATGATCGCCGCTTCACAGAAGAAGTAAAGAATGTACAGCGGCACCCAGTCCACCGGTTCCTGTGCGCCGGATGCCGCCATATCAAATGAGTCCCACAACGCCTTTACTCTTGTTTTCCAGGTCGATTGATTTACCAACTGTACCAGGCTTCATATAGTTGAACAGCATATGATATTAAGAATGCTTTACTTCCTTTCTCAGCTGGCAAATTGTCTCATTCTCCGTTTTCTTCGCCCGACTCTCGGACATATGATACATCCTTCCCATTTCCGCCAGCGATTTATATACATCATCATCAAAGCCATATCTGCAAAAAACCCAGGCATGGTGCCGGGGAGAAAGGATTTGGATCGCAGCATAAAGCTCTTCCAGCTGTTCTTTTCGGATGTATATGGTCTCCGGATCGGTCTCATAGGAGCTGGGCAGCCGGCTTTTCATCCTGCCGATGGACAGGCCTTCGTCGCCATCGTTATCATCGGCCGCGGTGGTATGTGATTCATCCAGCAGCGTAATCACTATGCCAGGATTATCCGTGCGAATGGCGTCAATGATCGCATTGCGAATGGCTTGTCCAGCGTAAGACAGAAAAGGAACCTGCTTCGCGGGATCATACTGATATGCTGCCCGCAGCAGCGCCATCGTTCCTTCCTGCGTGTAATCATCGGCATCCATGCGAGCGTTCTGAAACTCATGGTCATACCTCAGGGCAATGGAGCGGATCAATCCCATGTTCTGGGTTATCAGTTCTTCCGCCGCATCTGTGTCGCTGGCCTGATACCGCAGACACAGCTCTTCGTTGGTCATCCGTCATGCTCCTTCGCGGCTTTTGCAAGGGTAAAGAATTCAGTCAGATCCTCGCGTAGCCTGGGTATGAGCCGATCCATCTTCGGTCTGAAACTTTCAGGACAAACTGCCATATCCATTAGCCCAAGGATGCTTTCAACCAGTTCCTCCGGGGTTATGTGCAGGTCGAAGCCTTGGGAGCCCTTTTTCACCCGAGACATCATATTTCTCATCGTACCCCGCGTCACGAAGGCAGCTTGCTTCGCTTTCTGCGGGCTGTCTTTTTTTATTTCCAGAAGAATATGATCAAAGTCCGAATGAATCCGGTCTTTCTCTGTGTACAGCGGCTGTCTCATTGCCAGGACTGTTTGTGCCGCAGCTGCTGCCGCCTGTTTCTCTGCCGGATGTTCAGCAGCGTGGGCATTCAGCATACTGCTCAGAGAATTGTACAGCTGATTCTGCGCGGCAATGCCGGAAGCCATGGTCTCATCCAGATAAAGCCCAATCTCGTGCATCAGGTCACCACAGCGCTTTTGCTCCAGCAATCGGCACAGAATCGCCGGATCCACCTTGCGCGTATACAGGCATTCCGCTGCCTTCACTGTCAAGCCCAGCTCCCCGATGTCATAATTGATCCTGCTGGGATCATCCGTTTCACCCAGGAGAAAGTCTGTGGATACATTGAAATACTTCGCCATCCGGATCACATGCTCGTGGGACAGGCTGTCTGTTTTCCCGTTGAGGAATCGGCTCAGCGCGCTTCTGTCCACGCCAATCACTTCAGCCAGCTTGGCCTGAGAGATATTCCTGCTCTTGCACAAATCCATCAGCCGGGTTCTGGTATCCGCCGGCAGCCATTTCCGTTCCTCCATTGTCTCACCGCCTGTCCTGTTCTCTATGCCCGTTTACACGCTCTTAATCACTTTCACCGCCACGCCCTGAATGGCAATTGATTCAAATGTCATGTCCTGCATGGATGGATTCTCCGGGCGCAGGATCACCCTGCCGGTGTCCTTCTCATGCAGCAGCCGTTTCAGGGTCGTGCCGGTTTCCTCTGTCAGGGCGACCACAATATCGCCGTCATTGGCTTCCTGCGTTTTGCGGACCACAACCAGATCCCCGTCGCTGATGCCTGCATCGATCATGGAATCTCCACTGGCCCGGAGAATGTACAGCTCTCCTCTGCCAAATATGCTGACCGGCAGGGGAACATATTCCTCCACGTATCCTTCCACATCTGTGGGGATGCCGCAGGCAATGGAGCCAATGATCCCGGCGTTATAGGTTTCCTTGCTTTCGACAGCCGCTTTGGAGCCATGGATATGACGGATCTTTCCATCATATTCAATGATCCCCCGCTCCTGCATTTCCACCAGATATTTCTGCACGGAGCCCCGGTTCATGCCGGTGCCGTCCGCAATGGTGCGGATGGAAGGCATCTGGTTGTGCTCACGGTAATAGTTCATGGCATACAGCCGGATCTTTTCCATCAGCTGTGGATCTTTGTGCTGCATAGTATCCTCCTTTGGACTGTAACAATGACAGAGTGTCAACGATAGAATCATACACGAAATTGCCCTTGCTGTCAAGATGATCGTTATCAATTCACAGTAATGCATCCATGTCAATTTTCCAGTCACTGACTGGAAAATCGGATAATTCAAATTGAACTGCCGCATGTTGTAAACATTAGACAACAAAAAGCTTTTTCCGAATTCCTTTGTGAGTATGCGGGCAAGCTGATGTAGAGTTTCATTTCCATAACGGCAAGGGCTAAACATTTCCAATCATAGCCGTTCTATCAAGGCAATGTGTTGCAATTTTGCAACAAGAAGCCTTTTCACGGGGACTCAAATTGCAATTCTGTCGCATTTCGAGGCAATCGCGTTTTTTCTCCGTATACTCATATAGAGTAGATCATCCTGGCCAGGGGATGCGGATGCTTTCCGCATCTGGTATCTACGCCCAATCCAAAGCAGACTGCAAAACGCGGCCTGCTTATTTTATTGCGCCGCAGAAGGCGGCAGAAAGAGGTACACATGACAGAACTGAAAAGAAAGCCCATCCTGGTGGCCATTGACCACGGGTATGGCAACGTGAAGACACCCAACTTCATCTTTCCCACCGGCATCGCCGCCTACAATGACGAGCCTGCCATGGCGACAGATACCCTTTGCTGGGCAGGACGCTGGTATGCCATCGGCGACAGTCACAAGGAATTCATTGCCGATAAAACGACGGATGAGGATTATCTGAAGCTGACCATGGCAGCTATTGCCAAGGAACTGAACAAGCGCGGGCTGACGGAAGCGCCGGTCTGGCTGGCAGTAGGCTTACCCCTGACCTGGGTCGGTCAGCAGAAAGAAAGCTTCATTCGCTACCTGACCCAGGTGCGAAATCTGGAATATCGCTTCAACGGAAAGGACTATGCCGTGGAGATCGTCGGCGTGGAGATGTATGCCCAGGGCTTCGCTGCTGTGGCGGATCGGCTGAAAGAGTTCACCGGCGTGAATATGCTCTGCGACATCGGCAACGGCACCATGAACATCATGTATATCAACAATGGACGGCCTGTCAGTGAGCAATGTTACACCGAGAAATTCGGCACGCACCAATGTATGCTGGCAGCCCGGGAAGCGCTGATGCGCACCCTGCATGTGAAGGTGGACGACAGCATCATCGAGCAGGTGCTGCGCACGGGCAGCGCGGAGGTAGACGAGAAAGTTGTTGCCATCATCCGGGAAGTGGCCACGGACTATGTCGCCGGCATCATGCGCAGCCTGCGGGAGCACGAATACAATCCCATGCTGATGAAGCTGTGGTTTATGGGCGGAGGAGCCTGCCTGATTCAGCACTTCGGTCAAGTCGATCCTCAGCGGACTATGATTCTGGACGACATCAAGGCTACGGCGAAGGGATATCAGCGGCTGGCGGCTAAAGCCCTCCGCAAACGGAGTGTTGATTTTGAAGAATGAAAATCGCGTCAGCTTCACTGTGCGGCTGAACCTGAACAATCCCAGGCACAGGGAAGCATATGAACGGCTGCGCAGTGGATCGGCCTCCTATACGGCTGCCATCGTGGATGCGCTCACGGTTCCTCCGGGAAACCCCGTGCCAATTCCCGACGCCGATGCGCTGAAAGCCATCGTGCGGCAGGCGGTGGCCGAAGCGCTGCGGGAGCTGCCCATGCAGCCGGTCAGTGCTTCGGTGGAAATCAGCGGGCAGGGCGAAATCTCCGATGAAGATTTCGACGTTGCCGATGATTTCATGAGCACCCTGGGCTGCTGAGGGTGATACCAAAGCGGCATCAGGGCAGCGAATCCACGCGAAAAGCGGTATCAAAGCGATACCGTTTTTTTGTGTGGCCGGGTGCAGGATGGAATGCCTGCCCGGAGTCCAGAGGCGGAGCGTTCTGGGTCGGGTGCAGGGTGACAACGTCTGCCGGGAATCCAAAGGGCAGCGCCCGTGGGTCGGGTGCAGGGCGACAGCGCCTGCCGGGAGTGCAGGGGGTAGCGCCCCATGCTCAGCGTCCAGAGGTGAAACCTTTGGCCCAGTTATGTGTTGAAAGCGCAGCGGCCCGCAGGGTTCGACACATAGTACTGGGTATTACCTGTCGAAAAAAAGGACGAGACAGGGAATGAAAGCTACTCCGAAATGAAAAAAGCTACCGCAAAAAAGAAATGAGAAACGGAGGTGATGCCATGGCTGCAGCAAAGCAACGGGTGTCCCGTCACAATGGCCGTGCGGGAAAGCACGGCGTCTATAACCCCAAACACAACGACCGTCAATTCGACGTGGCCCATGCGGAAAACATCAACCAGGCAAGAACGAATCAAAACATGTACTGGGACTGGCAGAACGGCCTGCGGGATCACGAGGCCAATCAATCCGGTCCATATCCAACCTTCAATCAGGTGGAGCGTGCCTTCTATGAGCAGCGCTACGGAGATTTCATCGCCGGACAGACCGCTCGCAATGTGAAAGCCGGCCATGCCAAACGGAACCGCACGGTGGATGACCTGTTGGCAGATGCGCGCATTTGTCCGGAGGAAACGATCTACCAGATCGGCAAGGAGGGCGACTGCCCGCCGCCGGAAGTGCTGCTGGCAATCGTGCAGGAATTCATGGATGAGATGCAGGAGCGCTTCGGCAGCCATGTGCATGTGCTGGACTGGGCGCTGCATCTGGATGAAACCAGCCCGCACATTCACGCCCGGCAGGTGTTTGATATCGAAAACCGGTATGGAGAAATCGAACCGAAGCAGGAAAAGGCATTGGAAGCCCTGGAAATTCCGCTTCCCTTCCCGGAGAAGAAGCCCGGCAGGCAGAATAATCGAAAGATCACCTTTGACAGCATCTGCCGGGAGCTGCTTCTGAACATCTGCGAAGAACACGGCCTTTCCGTGGAGCGTGAAGCCATCTATGGCGGGCAGGCCAGCCGGGAAAAGAACGATTACATCATCCAAGCCCAGCGGGAGAAGATTGCGGAGCTGGAACGTCGCAACGCGGAACTGACCGCCGACAACGAAGCGCAAAGCCGAATCATTGAACAGGCAAGGGCGGAATTGGATGAAAAGCTGGAAAAGCTATCCGATGCTGACACTGTCCTGGACGCGGTGACCGATGTCGCCTACAGAGAAGCAGTTCAGGTCGTTGCCATCGACGCCATTCATGCCACGCAGGAGGAAACCCAGAAGGTGCTGGCCAAAGGGATGCGCCTGGTGCAATCACCGGAAACGAAGCTGAGGCAAAAAGAGCGGGATCTGGTGATGGATTGGCTGGAGAAAGTCTCCAATACCCTGAAAAAGCGGGCAAAGACGATCCTCGAAAATGTGGTCGGCATCCTTCGTGGACAGCCTGCCCGAGAAGCTGCCAAGCAGCGGATTAAGGAACAGGCCAGGCCCTCTGTTATCAGCATCCTGGAGGGCTTCCGTCAGCGTACCGATCAAAATCCCCATCAAAACAAGCATCGCGGCCATTCGTTGGAGCGGTAAAATTATTACTAGGAAGTGATATTACTTGAATGAACCAATCTTAAGTACCAATATAGATCCCGCTCCATCCGAAATGGATCTGGATCAGCTGCGCGGCTCGATCCGGGAATCCCTGGAGAAGACCGACAAAGGCGGCACGGCCAACACCATTTCGAACTGTGTGACGATCTATGAGCAGGATCCGACCTTTGCGGGAAAGATCAGCCGGAATCAGCTGACCGAAACAGATGACATCATCGGGCCTATGCCGTGGCCACGGGTCAGCACGCGGTTTGACGATCAGGACCTTCCGCATGTGCTGCTTCACTTTGAACAGTATTACGGCATACGTTCCGAAAAGTGCATCCAGCACGCTTTCCGCGTGGTAGCCTGCAGGAACGGCTTTCATCCCATCCGTAACTACCTGAACGGCCTGACCTGGGATGGCGTACCCCGTGTGCGGGAAGCGCTGCACCATTTTCTCGGCGCGGAGGTCAGCGATTATAATGAAACCTGCCTGCGTCTGTTCATGATGGGCGCTGTGAAGCGGGTGTTTGAGCCTGGCTGCAAATTTGAGCTGATGCTGGTGCTCACCGGCGGGCAGGGAGCGGGAAAGTCCACCTTCCTCCGTTTCCTGGCCATCCGGGATGAATGGTTTTCGGATGATCTGAAACGGCTGGAAGACGAAAAGATTTATCAGCGGCTGGCAGGGCACTGGATTCTGGAAATGTCGGAGATGGTAGCGACTGCCAATGCCAAGAGCATTGAGGACATCAAGTCCTTCCTCTCCCGGAACAAGGATACCTACAAATTTCCCTATGACCGCTATGCGGCGGATCATCTGCGGCAATGTGTCTTCGCCGGAACGACCAACAAAACCGACTTCCTGCCCATGGATCGCAGCGGCAACCGGCGCTTTCTGCCGGTGCAGGTGCATCCGGAACAGGCGGAAACGCATATCCTGACGGATGAAGCTTCCTCCCGCGCCTATATTGAGCAGATGTGGGCTGAGATCATGGCGGATTATCGGGCAGGAAGGGGATATACGCACCTGAGCAAAGAGATGGAGCGGAAGCTGGCCCGGGAACAGGAAGCCTTTCAGCAGGAGGATCCCCTGGCCGGGCAGATTTACAGCTACATGGATAGTTTCCCCGGCGATAAACTGTGCTCCAAACAGATCTATCATGAAGGGCTGAACCATCCGGGCGTTGATCCCAAGCAATGGGAAACACGGGAGATCTATGAGATCGTTAATACCGGCATCGCAAAGGGAATCCTGCCGGGCTGGCGACCCTTTACCAGTTCCCGCCGCTTTGAAAAGTACGGGACACAAAGAGGATGGGAGCGGGTGCCGCCTGCTGCTGAAGAAACGCCGACCATCAAATCCGCCGACTCATTGGAGCAGATGGACTTTCTCCCCGTGACGCCGGATGAGGATTTCCCCTTCTGACCCAGGTGTCAACTGGCTGCGTCAACTGGCTGCAAAATAAGTTTTTTCACACCCAGTTGACAGGGCTGGTTGACGCTTGACTTAACCAACAATTGAATATTGAATATCACTATGGCCTGCAAGTGTAAATATCTTGCAGGTCTTTTCCATACAGTGAAATGATCTGCATACGAGCAATCGCATCAATTACTGAAATGAAGAAGGAGTGTATAGATTCATGAAAATTAATGAGAATTTGTTAACTGACTGTGGATTTGTCTCAGCAAAACCGGATACGTTCACAGATTGCAATACTACGAAAATGAAAAACGATCAATGTACTTGGATGATGACTTCTGTTGGAGGAATAAACCGTTGCCGCGCACTGATGACTTTCATCGAATGAAATGTGTGATTCACATTGGAAAAGAAAGAGAAAAGGTTTTGCGGGATTTTCAGGAAAAAAGAGCGGAATTGGTAGAAAAGCGCTTGCAAAGAATACCCCCTCATCTTCTGAAATCCATTGATTTGTATCCTCTTTCGAAGGCTTGCTAAACGCCAGCGCAGGAAAAATAAAAAATCCCAGAGGCTTTATCGTGAAAAATCGATAGAGCCTCTGGACTTTTTTTCATTTTATGATAGAATAGATGTGTGTATTGGAATTGTTGTGAACGGAGGTGATTGAGTGAAACACGCAGAGACACACAAAGAGGATAACCGTGCTGTTGTCATCTATGCTCGAAAATCAAAGATTACGCATAAGGGCGACTCCATTGCCAATCAGGAGGAGTATTGCAAAGAATACGCCCGACTGCATCTTCAACTGCCGGCGGATTATGCTTTTCAGGTATACGAGGATGAAGGGAAAAGCGGCTTCTACGCTGACCGTCCCGATTTTCAACGAATGATCCGGGATGTTGAGCAGAAGAAGATTCGGGCGATCGTCTGCTACAAGCTTGACCGCATCAGCAGACGCATGGCAGACCTGACCAACCTGATTGATTATCTGAACAAATATGATGTTGCACTGCTGATCAGCTCGAATAATCTGAACACAAAGGACAGCAATTCCAAACTGATGATTCAAATGCTGGCGATGATCGCCGAATTTGAAAGGGATGTACTGACAGAGCGCATACAGGACAATCTGATCGAACTGGCAAAAGACGGCCGCTGGATGGGCGGAATTACCCCAACCGGTTATTCTGTGGAACGTTCCAAATATGGAAGCGGAAAAAAGAAAAATGCTTTCACCTATCTGGTGGCCATTCCAGAGGAAAAGGCGCTGGTGCAGCGCATTTTCTCATTGTTTCTCTCCACCAGGAGCCTGAACGCAACCGCTAACCGGCTGAATGAAGAAGGATATCGGACGAAAACAGGAGCAGAATTCACGCTCCTGGCCGTGAAAGACATCATTCGGAATCCGGTTTACTGTGTGGCCGATCAGGATGCATACCGCTATTTTATCGAACACGATGGCAATATTTACGGAGAGGAAGCGGAGTTCGACGGTGTTCATGGAATCGCCGTGTATAACAGAACACACCAGACAAAGGAAGCCTCTGATGATTCCACTTTCCTCAGGCCGGACTTTACAAGAGTGACCAAGGCAAAGGATATCACCGAATGGATCATCGCAGTTGGCAAGCACGAAGGATTCATTGAAGGCAAAGCTTGGGTGGAAGCGCAGACCCTGAAGGAAGATATCGCGGACCGATACAATCGACCGCATCGCTCTACGAATGCACTGCTCTCCGGCCTGATTTACTGTCCTAAGTGCCACTGCCGGCTGAATGTTATTCCTGAAAGCAACCGGTTTACACATGGCAAGCCCCGCTTTAAGTACGCCTGTCCAAACGCCATCCGGAAGGGGCCCTGCGATTATCAGGCTGTCCGGGGTGTGGAAATGGATGAGTACATTCTTGAATGGCTTTCTTCCATATCCAATGAAGAGAGCGACTATTATCTCGGAAAGATTCAAAGTCAGATTGACGAGCTTCTGAAGACGGACAAGCGGGAGCAGGAAATTCGCGAGACAAAGCGGGAAATCGAAAAGCTGGAAAGGCAAATCCAAACGCAGGTGAAGAACATGCGGGAAGCCCCAGCAGTCACGCGCCCTTATCTGGAAGCGGATATCAACAGCATTGCCTCAGAAATAGCGCTGAAAAGAAAACAGCTTGCCAGAATTGAAACAACCGCCTCAAATGACCTGCAGCACATTCGGGATTTTGAAGAGATTAAGCAGATCATAGGATCACTGGACAAATTGCTGGAAACCGCAAGTCCGCAGGAAATCATCGGACTGATCAACAGCGTGATTGAACGTGTATATGTGACGAGAGACGGAAAAGAGCAGAGGTGTCACATTTACATCAAAGGGTGCGATACAGAAAGCTATGACGATTTTTTCGCCCATAGCGGCACTCTGGAAGGACAGAATCAGGTGAGCACAGAATTGTGTGATTCTGATGAGTGTCGCCAACATCATCCACACCATGGCCGGGGTGCAGCTTCGTCTGGCCTGCGCCGAGCTG
>CAMJPQ010000035.1 GCA_946407745.1 uncultured Clostridia bacterium | reverse complement strand
TGGGCTTCAACACCATTGTGGAAGAAGTGCACGGCTGGTGGCAGGATGCCATCACATACGGCCAGATCGGCACCGGCGTGCTGGCTGTTCTGTTCCTGATCATCGCCATCGTGGACAGCAAGAAGGCCAAGAAGCAGGCGGCGTAAGAACGCACCGATTGGTTCGGGTTCTAAGTTCCAAGGGAATACAGGATTATCCCTTGGAGCTTAGAGCTTTGAGCCGCGGTGTATGCATCAAAACCATAGGATGAAGGAAGGAGGGCTGAGCACTGTGAAGAAGCTGGTTTTTATCCTTATTCTGTGCCTGTGTCTATGTATAACGGCTGAATCGTTGGCGGCAGGCAGGAAAACCGATGAAGGCTATACCACCACCGGCGAGGATTACACCATGATTGTCCACCGCGTGGACAGCGACGGGGTAAGCATTTACGGCAGGCTGTATTTGCCACTGGATTTCGACGAAAGCAAAACCTATCCCGCGTTTATTTTCAGCCATGGTCTCAACAACTCCGCAGAGGGCTTTGATTCCTATGCCAGCAACGTGGTGAAAAATGGCTGGATTGGTTATTCTTTTGATTTTGTTGGCGGCTCAGCTGTGCAGCGCCGCACCAAGGGCAGCATCAAGACCCTGAGCGTGCTGACGCAGAAGCAGAACCTGCTGGATATTACGGCTGATATTCGCGCCTTGCCTTTTGTGGACTCCTCCCGTGTGGTGTTGTGCGGCGCCAGCATGGGCGGAGCGATTACCAGCTTAGCCATTGAGGAGCTTGGGAACCAGGTCTCTGCGGTTGTGCTGATCTATCCAGCCTTGAGCCTTGGAAACAATCTGCATGAACAGTTCGCTTCCAAAGACGAGATTCCGGAAAAGGTTGATATAAACGGGCTTACCGTTCACGGCCAGTTTTATGCCGAGCTCTGGGATCTGAATATTTTGGAGAGCGCTTTGAACTACACCGGTCCTGTGCTGATTCTGCACGGTGACGCTGATAGCACCGTGCCTGTGTCAGTGTCCATAGAAGCCGCATCTCTCTTTGCCGATGCGGAATTAGTGGTGGTTCCAGGCGCGAACCACGGTTTCTCTCAGGCTTTATATAAAGCCTTTGAGGAAAATGTGTTCCGCTTCCTGACAGAGAAAATGTCCAAGTAAACCATCTTCCTGATAGGAATGGAAGCGCGTCACAAATTCATTTGTGCTTTTGCGCTTCTTCTCTCTTATACCACTAATACGATGGATGATTCCCAATCAAAAGAAAAGGAGAATACCCCATGAAGAAGTTCATTGCTTTGCTGTGTGCGCTGGTACTGGTTCTGTGCGCCATCCCCGCCCTGGCGGAAGGCCGGGAAAAGCCCGAGGACAAAAAGGTCATCACCACCGATGATGTGATCGGCGCGGAGACCGTGTTCAAGAAGTACGACAACAAGTTCTACGACGCGGCATCCACCCAGCCCGGCACCGTGGTGCGCCTGGATTACACCACCACCGCCTACGGCGCGGAGCAGCCCGGTTGGGTCAATGTGTACCTGCCCTACGGCTATGATGAAAACGGCACCGAACGCTACAACGTGATCTACTTCCTCCACGGCACCAACGAAACCCAGGACAGCTTCATCGGCGATGAAAAGGCCAAGAACGCCTTGGATAACATGATCGAAGTGGGCGTCACTGCGCCCTTCATCATGGTGTTTCCCACCTACTACTACGACTATGAAACCCGTTCCATCGACATGGAAGCCTTCTCTACCAAGGAAATGCGCAACGATATCATGCCCGCTGTGGAAAGCGCCTACCGCACCTATGCCGAAACCGCGGATGAAGCGGGCTTCATCGCTTCCCGCGATCATCGGGCCTTCTCCGGTTTCTCCCGGGGCTGCTACGCCTGCTGGCATCAGTTCTTCCATAACCTGGACGTGGCCAAGTGGTACATGCCCTTCTCCGCCAACATCAGCGCCGCGGACGAAATGAGCCTGGAAATGCCTGTGGAAGAACAAATCCAGATGCTGAAAGACGCCCTGAATGCCCAGGCGGACTATAAGGATAACTTCTTCATCTACGCAGCCTGCGGTGGCAAACGCGACATGATGTACGACGTGAACGCCGCCCTGATCTCCGCCATGGTGGCAGATACTGACGATTTCAGCTATGGCCTGAACCCCGCTGAAAATAATCTGTATTACAGCATTTCCGGTGAAATTCACCAGACGCTCATGAGCCGCTTCTACTTCTACAACGCCTTTGATGTTGTCCTGAAATAAAATAAAGAGAAATATGCCGCTGTCAATCCTGCTTAAAATAGCCGGGTTGACAGCTTTTTTGACCCTTTGATTTGGATAACTTCATTATAGAAAATGGCTTCACATAAAGCTTTCCGTTGATCATTCAATAGATGACTCATCAGCCTAAAGATCGCCTGCTTTGTTAGATTTCTAATCATCCGGGCAATTAGCAGCCATAATCACTGCTAATACTGGCGAACGACGGTGCAAAGAAAAGCGGACGATCACGTAGACCGCAAGCAATTGTTTATGCTACCGGGACATGAAAAAGTACGAGGCCTGGTTTGAAAAACACGGTGCCGATTATCCGGTTAACTGGAACGTACGTTTTAATGAGCAGCTGCATCAAGATGGAAGCTTCTATTATTTCACCCGCTGCCCGATCTGCGAGTTCTGCAAGCTGGAGGGCATCGCAGAGCTGATGCCGGCACTTTGTTCTACCGATGAAGTCATGTTCCGGCTGCAGCATGGAAAACTGTACCGGGAGCATACGATCGCTCAAGGAGACCGCGTCTGCGATTACTGGATCGTAGGCGATCAGGTGACCAATCCAAGATAATGATGACGGAGGCAGAGACATGCTTTTGACAATTCGTCCGCCATCCGACCGACGCCGGAGACGGGTGGGAAAGAACAAAAAGCATCTGAAAGGGCAATAAAAGAATGAATCATTGCAAGAAAGTAAGGACGATCGGCATGAAAAGAAGACGGCAGGATGGTAAAACCGGCCTGCTGAAGGAGAACATCTGACATGAAATACGTAGGTATGCCTATGGGTATGTGGATCCTGTTCCGGAAATCTTTCCGCGATCGTCTTGTGTCCGTGCTCGGCTTCAGTGAGGCAGAAGCGGCGCAGACACTGGCCATCGCAAAGCCGAAGTACCGGGAGGTCATTGGAAAGCTGCCGGAGTTCGAGAAAGCGGACCGTTTCAAAATGAACATCGTCAACTGCGCCATGCTCTCAGCGTTTGTGCTTTCCATGAAGAAGAAGCCGTCTGTTGAGAAACTGACGGACTATTATGCGAAGTCCATGATGACCGGTCCCATGCGCTGGTTCTGCCGGATGAGCGGGAAGCGTAAATTCAGCGATAAGGACATCCGCGGCATGAAAGCCACGGCGGCGCTGAAAGCCGCGGATCGGAATCCATATTCCTGGAACATGGATTTCCTGCCCTATTCGGACGGCAGTGGCTACGAAGCCCGTTTCACCAGATGCGGCATCTGTACCCTGATGAAAGAATTGGGCTTGTATGATCTTATACCCGCCATGTGTCGTCTGGATTACACCATGGCTGAAGCTGGCGGAGCCTGCAATTTTGTCCGCGAATACACCCTGGCCTCCGGTGGGCCTTACTGCGATTGCGGGTACAAGAAGAAGGCCGCACGATGATCGCTTTGCATTGACTTCACAAGCAGGCAGGGAGACAACAGAAATTCCCCAACTGCTTCTTTGTTTCCGCCATTTTGTGCAAACCATCCTTAACAAAAAACCTATTGACATATCATAGCGAACAGTGTATTCTATCGAATGTGGTGAACAGCGTTCGCCCAAATAGCGGTAAGGAGGGTGCATGATGGCACGGGACAAAGCAGGACATCACGAGCAGATCATGGAAGCGGCTCGACAGGAATTCCTGACCTGGGGCTTTGCAGACGCGTCCATGCGCCGCATTGCCGCAGCCGCCGGCATGAGCGCTGCCGGACTGTATAAGCACTTCCCCAGCAAAGAGGAAATGTTCGCTGCGCTGGTGGAGCCGGCTTTTCAGGAGCTGATGTCCCTCTATCGCCATGAGGAAGCCGTTGAGCTGGAAGCGCTGCGGGAAGGTGTCATCACGCAGAAATGGGAGGAGGGCGGCGATGCGCGCCTGGTCATGGCGTGCATTTATGACCATCTTGACGCCTTCCGCCTGCTGATCTGCAAGGCCCAGGGCACCCGCTATGAGTCCTTCCTGCACGACCTGGCAGCCGAGGAGGAAAAGACCACCATGGCCATGATGGAGCTTCTGCGCGCTGAGGGCAAACCGATTCACGAGGTGAACCCGAAGGAATTCCACCTGCTGGTTTCCGCCAATGTGAATGCCGTCTTTCAGGCGGTAGAGCATGATTTCACCCGCGAGGAAGCCCTGCGCTACGCTGATACCCTGGACCGCTTTTTCGCCCGCGGCTGGCAGGAATATTTCGGCTATTGAGCCCCTAACCTTCGTAATACAGGGGCATTCTTTTTTGCCCGTGTGTTAGCCAAAACTAACCAAACAGGAGGTTGATCACCGCATGGAAAAACAGAAGAAACAAGCCGGGCGGCGCAAGCGTAGCACCCTGAGCTGGGTCATGGAGTTTGCCGGACGGAAGCGGAGCTATTTCGGGGGCAGCATCCTGCTGGCCATCCTTGGCGTAGCGGCCTCGTTCCTGCCGTATCTGCTGATGGCGGATATTGTCGGCAGGCTGCTCGCGGGGACCGGCGACTGGGCTTATTACCTGCGCCAGGTGATCCTCATGGGCGTATGCTGGATCGCCCGGGTGGCGCTGCACTCCACTTCCACCACCCTTTCCCATGTGGCCACCTTTACGGTGCTGGGAGGCATCCGCAAGCAGCTGACCGCCAAGCTGTCCAGGATCCCTCTGGGCTCCGTGCTGGATGATCACAGCGGCACCTATAAGAACATCATCGTGGAGCGCGTGGATGCTATGGAGACTACCATGGCTCACATCATCCCGGAATTCACAGCCAATATCCTGCTGCCGCTGGTCATGTTCGTCTACATGATGATCCTGGACTGGCGGCTGGGCCTCAGCAACCTGATCCCGGTGGTCATTGGCTTATTCTTCGTGTCCGGCATGATGCGGGGCAGCAGCGAGAGCTTCCAGAAGACGCTGGAAAAGACAAAGAAGCTCAACGACACCGCCGTGGAATACATCGGCGGCATCGAGGTGATCAAGGCCTTCGGCAAGTCAAAAACCTCCTATGAGAAGTTTGTCAGGGCGGCGAAGGAAGGCGCGGACTGCTTCATCGAATGGATGCGGCGGTGCATCTGGTGGTCTGCGGGGAGCATGTCCTTCACGCCGGCGACGCTCCTGGGCGTGCTGCCGATGGGCCTGCTGCTCGTCCGGGGCGGCACCCTGAGCCCGGCAGACTTCATCACCTCGGTCATTCTCTCCGCCGCGCTGGTGACGCCGCTGGTGGTGGCCTTCTCTTACACGGATGACATCGCCAAAATGGGTGCCATCTTCGGCGAGGTGACGGAGATCCTGGAGCGGGAGGATATGAAGCGGCCGGATACCCTGACGCAGCAGCCGAAGGGCTCCGGCATCCGCCTCTCGGACGTGCGCTTCACCTACAAGGACAAGGAGGTGCTGCACGGGATCAGTATGGACATTCGCCAGGGTCAGGTCACGGCCATCGTCGGCCCGTCCGGCTCCGGCAAAAGCACCATCGCCCGGCTGATCGATTCCCTCTGGGATGTGGATTCGGGCAGCATCACCTACGGCGGCGTAGATATACGCAATCTTCCGCTGTCTTACTACGCGGGGCAGATCGCCTATGTGTCCCAGGACAACTATCTCTTTGACATGAGTGTGATGGAGAATATCCGCCTCGGCCGTAAGGGCGCGACAGACGAGGATGTCATCAACGCGGCGAAGGCCGTCGGCTGCCACGAGTTCATCCTTGGCCTGGAGCACGGGTATGACACCATCGCAGGTGGAGCCGGAGGGCATCTGTCCGGCGGCGAGCGCCAGCGCATCTGCATCGCCCGGGCCATGCTGAAGGGCGCGCCCGTGGTGATTCTGGATGAGGCGACGGCTTATACCGATCCGGAGAACGAAGCCCTGGTGCAGCGCAGTGTCGCCAGACTGGTGAAGGGCAGGACGCTGATCGTCATCGCTCACCGCCTCTCCACCATCACGGACGCGGATCAGATCGTTGTGATCAACGACGGCCGGGTGGAAGCGTCCGGCACGCATCAGCAGCTGCTGACGGGCTGCCCGCTGTACCGGAAGATGTGGGCAGCGCACAGAGAGGTACGCGACACAGATGCAGACGTTCAGCCCGCTGCCGGAAAGGAGGCCATGGCTCATGTTTGAGATGCTGAAGAAGTTCTTTGATTTCTGCGGCAAAGAGAACCGGAGCAAGTTCTACAAGGCCGTCGCCCTGGGCGTGCTGGAGGCCATCTTTACCGCCATGAAGATCCCGGCGGCGTTCTTCGCCATCACGGCTGTGCTGAGAGGGCATATCGAAGCTAAGGATCTCGTGATCGTCATCGCCCTGATGCTGCTCTCCACGGCAGGCAAAATGGTCGTCGTCCGCTATTCCCAGATGCTTCAGACGGAGGGCGGTTATCGGACCGCGGCCAGCAAACGCATCGAGATCGCGGAGCACCTGCGCTATCTGCCCATAGGCTACTTCAACGACACCAGCCTGGGACACATCACCTCTGTCACCACCAACGCCATGGAGCAGCTGGGTGACATCGCCACCCGCGCGGTTATGATGATCCTGCAGGGCAGCATCACCACCGTTGTCATCGGCATTGGGCTCTTCGCCTTTGACGGACGTATCGCACTGATCGCTGTCTGCGGCATCCTTGTCTTCTTCCTCGTCAACCGCCAGACCAACCGGCGCGTGGCGGCGGTAGCGGATGAAAAGATCGCCGCGGACAAGAACATGGTGGGCGTGGTGCTGGAATATGTGCAGGGCATAGCAGAGATCCGCAACTTCGATCTGGTCGGCCAGAACAACGCCAGGCTGGAGCAGGCCATCGACCGGAAGCGGAAGTCGGACATCAGGGCGGAGATTGCAGCCATCCCGGCTGTGGGTCTGCAGAACCTGGTCAGCAAGCTGACGGGCTTCGTCATTGCCGGCGCTTCCATCTGGTTCCACCTGCACGGGAGCATGGGCCTCACCTATACCATCACCATGCTGCTGTGCTCCTTCATCCTCTTTGAGATGCTGGACATGGCTGGCGTCTACACGGCCCTGCTCAGGATCATCGGCAAGTGCGTGGATCTGGCCAATGAGATCCTCGATATTCCGCAGATGGACATCGACGGGAAGGACATCCGCCCGGAGCATCACGACATCCGGCTGGAGCATGCGAGCTTTGCCTATGAAAGCAGGAAGATCATCGACGATGTGACCATCGACATTCCGGAGAAAACCACCACCGCCATCGTCGGCCCCTCTGGCGGCGGCAAAACGACCCTGACCTCGCTGATCGCTCGTTTCTGGGACGTGCAATCCGGCAAGGTCACACTGGACGGCCGGGATGTGCGGGAATACAGCTTTGACTCCCTGATGGAGAATTTCAGCTTTGTGTTCCAGCGGGTGTACCTCTTTGAGGACACCATCGCCAACAACATCCGCTTTGGCGAGCCGGACGCCCCGATGGAGAAGGTCATCGAGGCCGCGAAGAAGGCCTGCTGCCACGACTTCATCATGGCCCTTCCGGACGGGTACGACACCGTGGTCGGCGAGGGCGGCGCAACGCTCTCCGGCGGCGAGAAGCAGCGTATCTCCATCGCCCGGGCCATCATGAAGGACGCGCCCGTCATCATCCTGGACGAGGCCACCGCCAACGTGGATCCCGAGAACGAAAAGGAACTGACCAAGGCCATCGAGGCGCTGACAAAGGAAAAGACGATCATTATGATCGCTCACCGGCTGAAAACCGTCCGTCACGCCGACCAGATCCTGGTGGTGGACAACGGGCATATCGTACAGAGAGGGACGCACGCGGAGCTGGCAGCGCAGGACGGCATTTACAAAACCTTTGTGGAAGGCCGTCAGGAGGCTGCTTCCTGGAAGATCGCATAAAAATTGCGTAGCGGAGATGATGAAAGAGCTGTCCAATTACCCAAAGGTGTGGAAGAAACCCTGGAAAAGCTGGAAGGCAATTGATCGAATTTCTGCTTTGTAAGTGGTAGATCAATCAGACTAGCTGTTGGGAAAACGATCGGAATACCTGATCTCGGTAATGATGTACTGCCCATTTTCCTTCATTCCTTCCATGGGCGTTCCAAGAGGCTCATAGAGGTTTTTGGTATTTACCGTGGCTGCGGACAGGTTCTGGATTGCACCTACGATGAGCTGAGTATGTGTCATGAGCATCAAAGCTGCAGCTATTAGTATAATCAATATAATTGCCATGACGATGAAAAACGTATGCTTCTTTTTCCCTGTTTTTTTGCTCATTGATTCTTCTCCACATCCTGCCAGCTGTTGTTATGAAGTATCTCTGCTTCTTCCCCGATAAACACGGAAGCGGCCTCAGCGTCATCCATTAATTGATACAGCATCCATGCCGTCATGTATCCGTCCGAGCGCATCAGCATTTGTTCATGTTCTGCTCCAACAGCCCGTGCCCGAACCTTCTGCACTTCATCAGGGATGCTGTTATAATTTGCGATCTGAGCGGAAAGCGGTGAGACTCCGCCGTATCCTTTTTCCGGATCATTGCCTGAATCGTCGGACTTGCCGGTGCCTGCAACCATGAAATACGGGATCGTGATTTTGGAGGCATCGTACTCCCACCCCATATTCTTGGCAAGCGTCGGATACGCGGCGCTTCCCGTAAACATGGTCTTGTAGCGTGCGCCGTTTTCATAATTTGTCACGGCGCAGATCGCTCCGGCTCCGCCCTGGGAATAGCCAATAATCCCCATGCTGTCATAATCGATCTTCCCCGCAAGCACACTATCATCAGGAAGATTCAACATGCAGTCCAGCGTGATCGATGCTGTTTTCCCATTTCCAGTCTGCCCATCTTCATTACCGACCACAACGAAGCCCCATGAGGCCAAGCGAGGGAAGAACGGCTCATAGGAGGAGGCCGGCGTCCCGCTGGCATTGACAACCAGGATCATCGGCCAGCTTTTACCACTGCCCTCCAATTCCTGCGGATACCAGACGCGCACCTTCCCAATGGATTCATTGTCAGATGCAAATTCCGTATAGCTTATCTCATACGAGCCTGGCTGCGCATATTTCATCTCCAGCGGCGCATCGGATCGAAAACGTTTATAATAGCCCTCCGTAATGTCGTTGTTTCCGTCTCCATTGGGCAGCATGGCCTTGATGTATAAGAAGGCGGCAATCACCATGACAAGAATAACCCCCAATATTATCAAAACAATTCTCATTGCTTTCCTCATGACAACCTCCTTGACAACGTGATGGAACAAGTGTATCATGGAATTGCGGACGATACAAGTGTTTCAGCAAAATGATACACGGAAGGGAGATTTGTTTCATCGCATGAATAACGAGCAGAAAAACACTTATGTAAAAAGGCAGATTACAGACGCGCTGCTTTCTCTTCTGAAAGAAAAGCCCCTTTCGGATATTTCTGTCAGCGAGCTAACAGCCAAAGCTGGAATTGGGCGAGTCTCTTTTTATCGAAACTACCAGAGCAAAGAAGATATCCTGAGGGAGGAATCCGATCGGCTCATCAGGGAATGGGGCGTTCTCTATGAGTCAAACCCTGAATCTGCACCAGAGACATTGTTCCCTTCCTTGTTTGACTTCTATCGGGAGCACAGGGATTTTTATACCACGCTCTATCATGCGGGTATGTCCTCTATCATGATGGAAACGATCATAAGCACGATTCAGATCACTCCTGAAATGCAGAACCTGGAAGCCTACATGAAATCTTTCTGGGCATACGGTATTTACGGGTGGATGCTTGAATGGATCAAGCGGGGCATGCAGGAAAGTGGGAAAGAACTGACTGCCCTCTTTTCGCTTGCTCGTAAAACACAATAAAGAAAGCACACGAGAAAAATCCCGCACACATAAAAACGGCATCCTGTTTCCAGGACATCTGGCGTCAGGATGCCATTTTGTATTCCTGCCTTTGGGCATTTGCGTCGATTTTCAAAAATGCGTCGATTTTTGGTTCCGACTCAAAAAATGCGTCGATTTGCGTCGATTTTTTAGTTTCGCTGGTTTGTACTGCGGCTTTCTGCCAGCATCATCCATCATCGACAGAAACTGCTTGATGTGGGACGGCTTCACATCTTCAATCATGGAAATAGAGAATTCCTTTTCCAGGAACCGCTGTAGGTATCTCAAGTCCTCCACCACAGGGTTGGACATTGATTTCTATATTCCGTCGGAGCAAACCGCAATCCAGGTCTGCCTGCAGGTAAACGATCAATCCGCTGGCCGTGAAGTCGGTAATCTGCTGAAGGCTGCGGCCATTATGCCGGACTTGTGCCGCCTGATCATTGTCACATCCGAAGGATCACCGTCAAGACATCCTGATCATGCTGAGATTGAATTGATCCCCATTGACGTTTTTCTGCTGAAAGGGCTGAAATAGCGGCGGGACGGATCCAGATATTGTAAACATTATTCGTTATTCCACTTTACCCCTCGTGGTTTGCACCCCGCACCTCCCGCACCGGCTGCACCCGTTACAGCACAGGCGCATGCCGCACCTTTGGCAGCGCTCGCCGAAATACGGTTGGTACAGCTGGTCCTCCGGGATGGGACAGCCGAGGCGGTCCGCCAGCCGGAAATCGATGGGCTTTCCGAGAAAGCTCAGGCCGGATTTGCTCGCCTGCTCGCTCTGCAGGCTGCCCTCCAGCCGGTACGTTCTGCCGTCCTTCACAAAGCAGCGCCCGGTGCCGCAGAAGACGAAGGTCACATTGTATTCCGCGCACTCGTCGTGCAGCTGCTTCACCCATTCGTAATGGCAGGGGCGGGCGCCGCCGTAGTTCTCCCCATCGCAAAGCACCTGCTCGATTTGTCCCTCGGGCAGGTATTTCCGGATGCTCACCGGGCCGATGAAGGGGGCGCACATGATGCCCTTGTGCCTGAAGGGCAGCTCCAGCAGGATCGGAATCCGCTCGTCCGCCCGGCGCTGGTTCTCGCAGGTGACGTTCATCATCACATTTTCCCAGCCCTCGCCCCAGTCCGGCGGCAGGCAGCGGCGCACCCGCTCTGGGCGCTTGGTCAGCAGGAAGAACTTCACATCCGGCCGCTGGGCGATGATGTCCCAGGCCTCCGGCCGCCACGGGTCCGCCTCCTCCAGGAAGAAATCCGAGGTCATGCACACCCGCAGCATCTCGCCGCTTTTCACCTTGTAGGCGCCGCTTTTGTCCCTGGACAGCGGATAGCGGAAGCCAGCGCCGGTGCGGTAGATGACGCCGCCGTCCTTGCCCCGCTGCGCGTCCAGGAAGTACATATAGCAGTTTTCGCAGCCCTCGCTGCACCTCCGGCAGCCGTGCCAGGGGTTCCAGATGTCGTGCAAGGCTTACTCCTTTGGCTTTTTTGCGGATTTCCGGACTTCCTCGTGATAGAAATAATTGCAGACCACCGGCGGCTCGCCGAAGGGAGCCCGGTGCTGGTCGTCGTCCCGGAGATACAGCATGCCCTCCCGGGCGGTGTATTCCCGGATCTCCTGATCCAGCCGCGTCCAGTATTCGCGGCTCTTTTTCGCGTAGATCTCATGGTATAGGCCGTCCAGCTCCGGATGGTGCGCGTGCACCCAGTCGAGGATGCGCTTTTTATAGTCGCCGCGAAGGTTCAGGTTTTCCAGCCACACCAGGTTGCACTGGTGTTTGGCCCGCTCGATGATGGCGATCACATCCGTGATGCCCGGAAAGATGGGTGAGATGAAGCAGGTGGATTGGATGCCCGCCTCATAGAACTGCTGCATGGCCTCCAGCCTGCGCTCGATGCTCACCGCCCGGTCCATCTCCCTGCGGAAATCCTCGTCCAGCGTGTTGATGGACCAGGACACGTGGGCGCTGGGGAATTGCCGGATCAGGTCCAGGTCGCGGAGGATCAGGTCGGATTTTGTGGAAATGCTGATGCTGATCCCGGTGGGCAGCAGCTGCTCCAGCAAGGCGCGGGTGCGGCTGTATTTCTTCTCCAGCGGCTGGTAAGGGTCTGTCACCGAGCAGAAGAAGGCTTCCTTGCCCGCATATCTGCCGGGCTTGTCGATGGCGGGCCAGCTCTTCACGTCCACGAACTCGCCCCAGGGCTCCGGATGGTTGGTGAAGCGCTTCATGAAGCTGGCATAGCAGTATTTGCAGGCGTGGGTGCAGCCCACGTAGGGGTTGACGGCAAAGTCCGACACCGGCAGGTTGGTCTTCGTCAGGATGTCCTTGACTTCGATTTCCTTTACGATCATGCTTCTTGCCTCTTTTCATCGCTACAAATGATCATGAGAAAAACAGTTTTCAAGGTGACAGACGATATGACATCACTTGTCCGGATTTCGCCTTCTTCTCAAAGGATGTGAGGATTTCGTTTTCCTCCTCTTCGCTCATGTTACGGTGATTTCCGTCATGCTTTATCCTGCTGTATTCTTCCAGCCCTGTTTTGAAGTATTCCCCAACCAAATGCGTCACTCGCGTGCTGCTGATTCCCAACCGCTCCGCCATCGCCTTGTTGTCATAACCATTGTATCGCAGCATCAGGACTCTCAATTTCCGCGAGATCCTTTTATCCTGTATGGCCTTCTCTGCTGCCTCAATTCTCTCGTATTCCTCGGCACTGATCTCTCTTCTGCGCACGATATACGCCCCAGCTGGTAGTATATCACATAAGTCAGAAAAGGCCAATCTAAATTGAAGATGGCATAATGCTTTTGCTAACGGCTGTCGCCTTTGGTTGCTTTGAGCCGTTTTCCTGGCTGCTACATTTCAGGCAGGCGGTGAGCAATTGATTGGCGCATCATTGTGCTGCTCAGCAGGCTGCTCAGTGTTAGCTTGTCTTCTTTTTCACCATTTGCTTCCAGCTGCTCCCGCACAGCGGCACGGAAAAGATTGCATGTTCCCGGATCACCTGATCCGGATACTTCCCTTATAACAAAATGATCCAGATGATTTTCCAGACGATGTGTGCCCCGGCGTGCGCCAGCATGGAATACTGAATGCCATATTTGCGATACAGGTATCCAAATATCAATCCGGCAAAACCGTTCAGGAGGAAGCACCGAAGAAGGAGCATCGGTGTGATCTCGCCGAACATCTGCATGGTAGACGGCAGGTGACCCGCCGCGAAGAGCAGCGCCGCGATGATATTCGCCGCAATGATGACGCCCGTGGGGGGATTTGCTTCCCTGCGGAAGAAAAGCTTCCATGCGAGAAATGCGATGAGCGACATCGTGAACAATCTCAGCAGGACCTCTTCGATCACGCCGCCGTAGAGCACCGACGCCATCCAGTATGCAAAGGACGGCTTTTCCTGATACATGGCCGCGACCTGCGGAATATGGTTCCTGAAATAAAAGAGATCCGTGCAGAGAAGAAGACCGACGAACAGCGCTGTGCCGATGGCAGCCATCAGCGGCTTTACTTCAAATCTCACCGGCTTCATGAGACCGATTTTCCCGGAAAGAAGATAGCCGAAAAAGCCGCATATGACAGCATATATCACAGTCTGCACTGTGGCGCTCAGATAAAACAGGCTCAGATGGTCGCCGATTTGGGCCAGGACCTGTTGCTTCAGATCCTCGGTCATCTCTGCCCAGCTGTAGACCCCGGAAAAGTATCCGCCGACGATGGCGATGGGAAGGAGCGCCAGGACGAACAAAAGAGGCTTTCTGTATTTTTTCAGCAGCGCCTTCATTTCTTCTCACCTCCCCAGACCTCCACACAGAAGCCCTTGTGGCCGCAGTGGGTGCAGGTAAGCTTCCGGGCGGTCGGCGTATGGTTCGCCCAAAATGCTTCTTTGAAGGTGGGCTTGAACACCTCGTGGCATTCCGGGCAGATGTATTTGACATGATGGAAGTAGTACCGGCTGACCAGTGTGCCCCAAACAGCGGCCACCAGAACCCAGACGACGAACGGCCACCATATGCCCTTGACAATCCAGAAAATGATGGAAAACCATTGCAGCGCTGTAACCGGGATGCCGGTCAGGACCATCATCCAATGCATTTTTTTCAGTTTTTTCTTGTCTTCCATGATGACAGCTATGTCGCCGATGGTTTCGAGAGAGAAGGATGCCTGGCTTTTCAGTCCGTTTTTCAGCTCATGCAGCTTTTCAAGCTTCTTCCTTTTCTCAGAGATCTCGTCCGAAAGGACCGCTTCCTGCTGTTCAATCAGCAATCCGATCACTTTTTCCGGATGCTCTTCCTTCAGAATCTGAGAAATGGCGTCAATGGGAATGTCCAGCTCGCGCAGGAAGCAGATAACCTTCAAACGCTTCACATCATCCTCTGAATAGAGCCTTCTTCCGCCTTCGGAAAGCTCGCTGGGAATCAGGATGCCCCTGGTGTCGTAGTACTGAACCGTTCGGACGGTGACGCCGCACAGCTTTGCAATCTCTCCCGTGGTGTATTTTGACATAGCTTTCACCTCCTTTCGCCATGTATCCTACAACATGACGCTGCGTAACAAGCAATACCTTACGCAGGGGGATTTTTAGGCGCAGCAAAGCACGATGGAACTGAACCGACTGGCGGCAGGGCGCACCCCGACTGATGAAGCCTGGCCCGGAAAACACTCTGGCCCACGATTGAACATGACAATGGGCCTGTCAGCCATGAAGGAAGCCGGAAAGGTCGATCTGTGACCATCCGGTTCCGCAGATGACACGCAGCCAGAGCATGCCCGTCTCCGGGACCATCACCATCTGGAATACGGTCAGCTCGTTCATCGCGCCGCCGTCCTTCAGCGGCGTCCCGATGATCTCCAGCATCGCCCTGTCGTCGATCTGCCCCCTGGCTGCCTCGCACAGCGCGATCAGGTTGCTGCGCCGCGTCAGCCCCTCCCAGGACGCCGCGTCCGAGGGTGTCGGGAAAAGCCAGTCCGGGTTGACAAAGTAATTGGTGGAGACCAGCAGCCCATCCGGCAGATCGCCTCCGCCGCGCTTCACACCGATCGGGCACCATTCGTAGGAGAGGGCCCTGCGGCTGTCCGCCACATTGATGATATAGGATGAGCTGCAGTTGACCGTGTTGAAAAACAGCTCCCAGTCCTCCAGCTCGTCCACCTCAAACAGCGCGGAGAACAGCATGGTCGTGCCGGTCACCCTGCGGTCCGGCGACCTGATGCCGGCAGAGGGCTTGCCGTTGTTCAGCTCCATAAAGATGCCCTTTTCGTTGAAGCCGTTCACCGCGTAGATTTCTCCGACGTAGCCAATCGTGGCAGCGGCGAGGGAGCCGTCGGACGGATGATACACGGTGACGGCCACGTCGTCCTTCAGGAGCGCAAAGGCGTCGGAGTAGTCGTAATTCCGGCCGATGACCAGCGGCCCTGCCGCGTAGTCACCCCAGCAGAACGCCGCGCTGCACTTCGGGAGGCCGCCGATGCGCTCCACCGCGTTCACAGCCTGCAGCTGCTGTGGTCGGCCCCGAGGTCTCGGACGCGCCTCTCAGGAATTCGCCGATGCGATAGGGTGTCTGCGCTGTCTGCACGTAGATGATGCTCTCCGCGGTTGCTGCGTTGCCGATGCTGTATTCGATGATGGTTTCCACAAAGAAGTAAACCTCGTCCAGCTCGTCCCGCATGAGCGCACCGTACTGGCGCCCCATTTCATACCAGCTGCCGTACAGGCTGACAACATGCACCCCGTTCATGCTCGCCTTTGATCCCTGTTCAAAAACCTGATCAGGACTTCCTGCGGCAAGCACCTGCCCGGCAGCGAGCGCGCCTTATTCGGCGGACACCATGCCGGTCAGCGGTATCATGGCGCAGACAAGCATCAGGATGAGAATGACTTTGCTGTACTTCATCGGGTTCGTCCCCCTCCGGTCACGTTTTTGTTCGGTTGAATCTTAAAATAATGATTACAGGTAATCTCCGATATTACCGAGCACTTTTCCCAGAGAATGGTATTTCCCGGAATAAATGACCGGGTCCAGAACGGTCAGATCGACATCAAAGGTATCCCTGCAAACAAGACGCTCATCCATCTGGATGTTCCGGATGCGGCAGAAAAATGTTGTAGAATCGCCGGTGTCCAGTTTCTGCGAAACCTCGCATTCATATACCCACCTGCTTTGATCGAGCACCGGAACGTCCAGCGCCTGTCCGCGGCTCACAGCGTAGGCTATTTCGTCTTTTCTGCAGTCCTGAGCATGCCGCGAGCCAAAATAGTCCATCAGGGGCAGCATATCTGTGCTGACAAGGTTGGCGCTGAAAATGCCTGTCCGCAGCACATTCTGCTTTGTCATTTTTGTTCCGGACATGCTGATAACCAACAGATACCCGTCACCTGCCTCGTGGGTGACGCTGACCCATGTGATGGGCGCAAAATCAGCCGTGCCATCCGCATTGTTCGTTCCGATGATGAAAGAAGGCTGAACACACATCGAGTAAACCGGATCAACAGACCTTCTCCTGATTGTTTCCATTTGTAAACACCTCTCATCGCAGCGCTGGGCAGCCGGAATGGTACAGATTCAATGATTCAGGCAATCGCTCTTCCCGCATCTGAAAAAGATGAACTCCGGGCGGTGAATCGTTCCCCCAAACAGGGCCGGATACTGCTTTCGCATATCATCCGATATGCGGGCTTCTTCGCACTGCTCAATAACGAATCCCGCCCGGATCATCGCATTGATCAGCGTGGAGACGGTTCGGTGATAGCATTCATATCCGTTCACGACCCAATTCACTTTTCTGAGACCTTCCCTGCAGTAATTCCTGAGATTCGCATACAGGCGTTCGCCGGTTTCAGTGCGGGTATATCTGTCATACGCTCCATCCCACGCTGTCACGATGGGGTGGGACATGCTGAACACAAGCTTGGCATCCGTCTTCATGATGCTGTGGATTTTCTTCATCAAGCCCTCAAAATCTTCCGCATAATCAAAAACCAGTGAGCTCGTGATGAGGTCAAAAGCGTCGCGGATCGTGTCAATATTCTCCATAGCCATCCGCCGATAGACAATATTCTCTGCGCTGTGGTGCTCTTTGGCGTATGCCAGCATTTTTTCGGAAATATCGATCCCCAGCACAGAGTCTGCGCCCATTTCAGAATACTGCTTTGCGTGCTGCCCCATGCCGCAGCCTATATCCAGAATCTTCTTCCCGCGCAAGTCCGGGAGCATGGAAAACAGGATCGGGGTCTCAATGCAGTCATTGAAGTTAACTTCGCGGCTCCTGCTGTTCCGGAACTGATCAAAGAAGGCATCGTTATCGTAGACATTCTGTTTCGACATGAAGCACCACCTCAAACAGCAAACTACTCTGCAGGCGCTTGCTCACATTCCGGCACCGGTACAGGAATTTCCGGATCACAACCGTCTTCTGCGCTTCCTTTACCTCAGCCTGCGGAATAAATTTATCATAATCATGCCAATCCTTCAAGAAACAAAGAATGACTTCATCGGCTTACCTGAGGCGGCTCTGCTGCAGATGAAGCGGCCAGATGGCGCAAAGGCAGCAGCAGCCGCGCGGCTGCGCCGTAAGCAAGCCAATGCCCTGATACCGGTGTCCTGACCGGCAATTCAGAATCCGCTTGACGGTTGCCCTGTGTAGGGTATAATCTTGGTAAAGCATGATCGTTATTTTCAGACAAGGAGGCAGAATCATGATACACAGCACTCCCATCATCCACCGTGCCGATATGATCCGCTGTGCGCTCTGCGCAGATGCCCCCTGCAACGATGCCTGTGCTGCCGTGAAGCCGGCCGGTTTGCTCCGCAGCATCTGGTTTGGGAATGAGCAAGGGGCCTTTGCCAGGCTTCCCGAAGCCAATCCCTGCCTGACCTGCGGCGCTCCCTGCGAGGAAGCGTGCGTCCGCCCCGGCGAGGTTCCGATTCGCGATCTGGTGAACCGGCTTTACTACCAGGTCAAGCAGGAAGCCGAAACCGCTCCGCCGGATGATGAGTCCCGCCTTGCCTGTGACCTGTGCGGGATCCCGCTGGAAAACCCTTTTCTGCTCGCTTCGTCCGTCGTTGGCAGCAGCTACGACATGTGCGCCCGGGCGTTTGAGGCCGGCTGGGCAGGCGTCAGCTTTAAAACCGTTTGCACGCTGGATATCCATGAAGCCTCTCCGCGGTTCTCCGCCGTTCATGACGCGGGCGGCGGCATCATGGGTTTCAAGAACATCGAACAGCTCTCAGACCACAGCGTGGCTGAAAACATGGCCATTTTCCGCAGACTGAAGGAGCGCTACCCCTCCAAATTCATTTTGGCCTCCATCATGGGGCAGAATGAACAGGAATGGGGTGAGCTGGCGCGCCTTTGCGAGGAAAACGGCGCGGATGCCGTTGAGCTGAACTTCTCCTGCCCCAACATGATGGAGGAAGGGCTGGGCTCCGACATCGGCCAGATACCGGAAATGGTGGAGCGCTATACCGCCGCGGCCAGGCGGCACTGTGCCATCCCCGTGCTGGCCAAGCTGACGCCCAACGTGGCCGCCATGAGCCCTGCCGCGGAAGCGGCCTTGCGCGGCGGCGCCGATGGCCTGTCTGCCATCAACACCATCAAATCAGTTGCCCAGGTCAACATTCACACCTATGTTTCCGCGCCTGCCGTCCATGGGCTCTCGGCCATCGGCGGCTACAGCGGACCGGCCGTCAAGCCGATCGCGCTCCGCTTTATCGCGGAGCTGGCCAAAAACCCGAAGCTGAAGGGTCTGCATCTCTCGGCCATGGGCGGTGTGGAAACCTGGCAGGACGCGCTGGAGTTCATACTGCTTGGCGCCGGCACCGTTCAGGTCGCCACGGCGGTGATGCAGTATGGCTACCGCATCATCGACGACCTGAAGGAAGGGCTGAACCTGTACCTGGCGGAAAAGGGCTTCAATAGGCTCTCTGAAGCGGTCGGCCTGGCGCTTGGCTCCCTGAGCGAAACGACGGACGCGCTCGAGCGGGATACCATCGTTTTTCCGCAGTTCAACCATGAGCGCTGCATCGGCTGCGGCCGCTGCGCGATCTCCTGCAGTGACGGCGGCCACCAGGCCATCCGGATGAATGCACAGAGGAAGCCGGTGCTGGACGGCCGCGCCTGCGTCGGCTGCCACCTGTGCCGGCTGGTCTGCCCGCAGCGCGCCATCACCTCGGCACGCAAGCGCATCACCCGCAGGGCTTCAGCGGAAGAATAAAGCGCGGCAGCGTTCAGCTGCATGTAAAAAGACGGATGGGGATATACGGATGAAGAAGGGCGTTCAGCAAATCATGCTGGGTACGGTGACGGGCAGCGAAGAGGCTGCCCGCGCCACATTGCGGAGAATCAGGGCTGCCGGATACGATGGCATCGAACTGAACCGTTTTATGGTGCACCCGTCCTCGCTCATGCTCCGCATGCTGACCAAAGCCGCCGGGATGCCGACGGGCAAGGGCGGCAGGCTCGACTGGAAAGCACTGACGGCGGAAAGCGGCCTTTCCGTGATCAGCCTGCACACGGACCTGGGCACACTGGAACGGGAGAGCGATCTGGTCGCGAGGGAAGCGAGCGGCTTTGGCACGGACACGGTGGTGATCACCGGTATGTACCGCTTTGACTACAGCGATGAAACAGCCGTGCGGGAGTTGGCCGCGCGGCTGAACAGAGCTGGCGAAAGGCTGAAGGAGCAGGGCCTGCACCTGCTGTATCACAATCACAATGTGGAGCTTCTGCAGGTCAGGCCCGGCTTGCGCGCCTATGAGATTCTGCTGAGCGATACAGATCCCGCCAGCGTGAATTTTGAATTCGACAGCTACTGGTTCACCGACGGCGGCGCGGACGCAAAGGCCTGGATGCGCAGACTCGGCACCCGCATGAAGCTGTGGCATATTACGGACCGCGGCCGCCGGCAGACCGGTCCCGCCATGACGCCCATCCTGAAGCAGGACTGCATGGAGCCGGGCACAGGCAATATGGACCTGGACGGCCTTCGGGAAATCGCCCTGCAGTGCGGCATTCAGGCCGTAGTGCTGGAAAGCCATAAAAACTGGGTCAACAAAAACCCGCTCGACAGCCTGGAATTAAGCGCAAAATGGCTGAATGAGCGGTTCTGAGACGGAAGGCAACACCGCGCAATTCGGCGGTGTGATGACTTTGACGCGGCCGTTGTCCTTTTTGCTGATCAGTTGATGCATATACTGCCGCTGAGCATACTGCATCGCAGCATCCTCCGTGAAATTTTAGCGGCATTCCGCATTTTTTTCGCGAAGAGAGCGGCTTCCGGGCGCGACGGGTCAGGCGAGAGCGCTGCCATGCGGCGTGGAAGGCTCCTGGTACTTCTTTCGCGACAGCCAGCCGCGGAACAGCCCTCCCTCGAACAAAGAGATAATGACAAAGAAGATGTCCGCGAACAGGATGAAGAGGAAGGAGGGAACCATGATGCGGGTGTATTTTTTGCCGGAGAAGGTCCCCTTCCGGATGTGACAGCCCATGCGGATGAGATAAACCAGCACGCCGAGGTTCAGAAACAGGATGATGGCGGTGCTTTCCGCAAAGCTGAGCAGTGCGCCCTGCGCGAGAAAGCTGCCGGTTTCCACGGCGTTAAGTACGGTTCGCAGCAGCAGCAGGCCGAGCTGCGCCGCGTATACAATGCGATACACATTCAGCATCACGCCGCCGCCAACGCCCACACCGCCGCCCCATGTGAGGCCGGCGCGGGCGCAGAAGCACTCAAACACCCGCATCAGCGGTTCATTCTGCTTCCCCTCGATAAAACCGTTGTTGGCAATGCAGTACACATGGAAGCGCAGGCCGCCCGCCAGGCAGTGCGCTTCCATTTTTTCCATAAAGCGCAGCACGTGGGACGGCACGCCGTCCACATAAAGCGGCAGGCAGAACACCACCGCGTCCGCGTCCTGAAGCTTTTGCAGTATCCGCTCGTCATCCGCCGGGGTGCGCAGCCGCTCGGTGATCTTTTCCCCGCCGACAAACAGCCGCTGCAGCGACAGAAAATAGGCTGAGGCGCAAAACCGCTTTTTCGGGCTGCAGTTGATGAAAACCGTTTTCACAGCAATCCCTCCAATTCCTCCGGGCTCTCGATAAACACCACTTCGGTGCGCTCAAAACCGTCGTTGATGGCATTCCGCTCCGCGGTCAGGCGGAAGGTTTCCTTTTCGTCCGCGGTGATATCGCCGTATACGATGACCTTCCACAGCCCGTGCTTCCCGTAGCGCAGGGTGTGGTGCATCTGCCGCGCGCGGTAGGTGCTCAGCGGAGTGGAGGTGCCGATGGAACGGTCCAGCACATTCTTGACTGGCGTGCTGTAAGCGCCGTACAGGTTTTTTGTGATGATCACCATTTCATCCGCCTGACCGATGAGGCGGCACACCTGCTGCAGGCTGTCGCGCATAAAGCACTCTGCCGGATGCTTCGTCCAGCAGCCAAAGCAGCCCTGGCAGGGGGCGTATTTGCCGTCCGCCGGGATCACGCGGTCGCAGCTGGCGGCGATCAGCTCATCATACCGGGTATTCAAATCGTGCAGAATCACCCTCATGATTCTTTTTCCTCCTCTTTCTTGCTCTCCATGATGCGCTGAAAATCCTCCAGCGTATGAATGCAGTATTCACACCACTCGCGCTGCATTTTTTCATACATGCGGCCGAATTCAATGGTGAGCTTCCAGTAGATCGCCTTCTCGGGATGATCCATCGCCTGCCGGTACATGTCCGCGTTCAGGGCTGCCTGTTTTCCCCCGTCCGGGAAAACAGCAATATCCCGAAAGGCCCTGAAAAAGGCGAGGTTTTCCTCCGGAGGCAGCTCTCCCATGAAAAAGGTTTTCATCAGGAACGGGTTATTGAACTTCAGCGGCATGTCCGGATCCCGCAGCCACCGCAGCAGTTCCTCATGGCCGGAGGGCGTGATGGAAAACACGTTTTTATCCGGTCGGCCGCTCTGCGGGACGCGGGTCTGAGTGATCCAGCCCAGCCGTTCCATTGTGCGCAGCTCACGGTAGATCTGGCTGGTCTGCGCCGCCCAGAAATGATGCAGTGAATCCCGGAACACCGTCATGATTTCGTAACCGGTTTTGGCGCCGTTATTGATCAGGCCAAGTATGCCGTGCCTGAGCATGGTCGAGCCCCCCTTTTTATATTCAACAAGTCGAATATATTATACTCCACTTGTTGAATATGTCAACGGGAAATGAGAAATTGATGAAATATATTGACGAAGTGATTCGCCGCTCACTATAATAATGACGCGAGAGCCGTGTTGAAATGTTCATCAGTCAGTAATGCGAAATGATGGAGGCAAGCGATGAAAGGCATCATCCTGTACACTTCCAGATACGGCGCGACAAAGCGCTATGCGGACTGGATCGCGGAGGAAACCGGCTTTGAGTGTATTGAAACCAAAAAAGCGGACATCGCCCGCGTGAAGCAATATGATGTGCTGGTCTTCGGCGGCGGAATCTATGCCTCCGGCATTGCGGGCCTGTCCTTCCTCAAAAGGAGTATCGCGCAGCTGCGGGGAAAGAAGATCGTTCTCTTCTGCGACGGCGCGTCTCCGTATGAGGAGGCGGCCTTTCAGCAGATCGTCTCCCATAACCTGAAGGATGAGCTGGCCGGCCTGCCGTGCTTCTACTGCCGCGGCGGCTGGGATATGGACCGCATGAGCATTGCGGACAGGACGCTGTGCCGGCTGCTGCAGAAGGCCGTGGCAAAGAAGAAGCCGGAGGAGTGCGAGCGGTGGGAGAGGGCGCTGCTGGAGGCGGGCACGGAAAAGCATGACTGGACAGACCGGGCAGCCATCGAACCGATTCTCGAAGCCATCCGGCAATGAACACAAAGCGCGGACAAAGCACAGGACTTTACAGAGTTGAGGAATCCTTTCACATTTTCTGGCCCTGCGTATGATATGGGGAAAACTTTACAATTCATTGGTTCAATGTCTGTGTTCGAGATTGATCTGACAATATCTTTAAATGGGTTTTGAAGCAAATGAGATTCATTATAAAATGTCTTATATCGATAGTATTGTCTCTTATCATAATCGTGGTGGTTTTCTTCACTTACGTATTGTGGGGCATGTCTCCGCTTGGATATATCAGTGAGCAGATAGGTTTCTATCCAATCATATCGTGGCCGATCACTTATACCGATTATGACCCAGAAAGCTTTCGCGAGGCAGATACACTATATGTATTTCACCTCTCTCGTTTGGATCAGCGGCGTCTTGAGGCATATCTTAAGAGCAAACCCGATTGGAATCTTTTACCACTGAGTGATGAGGCGAAAGAATGTGAGTTAATCAAAATGCACCAGAATGACCAGTTCATCGATAGAATCTTAGCAGCAGAGCACGGAAGGTGGTTTTGGGATCGCTACAGGCGGTTATATATCTACGATTTGGACAAAGGAGATCTCATGTTTCGCTATTCAACAAAAATCAACCACCCATAGCTCCTTTATTTTTCTCAACCCAATCCTTCCGCACAGCCGTCCTGTTTGATGCTTGGGCGGCTGTGTGGAAGGCGCGACCACTGCAAACGGCAACTACGCCGCCACACAGACCGACGCGAGGGGGAAGACGGTCACGACCGTCACCGACGCCAGCAAGGGCACGGTTGACTCGGTGACAGACGCTCTCGGGCATACGGTCAGCTATACCTACGACAGCCTCCGGCGGGTGACAAAGACCTCCGCCCTGCTGGATGCACAGGAGGTGAAGACTGAATACGAGTACGACACCGCCGATCGCCTTGACCACGCTGCGCACAACAACACTTCCACCAAATAGGCCGCGTAAAGCTACACCTATGGCGATGCTCGGTGGTATGACAAAATCACCTGGCGCAACGGCATCCAGCACCACAACGACAAGATCGGCAACCCGACGGATGACGGGACGTGGACGTATACCTGGGAGCACGGCCGCCAGCTGAAGCAGATGAGCAGGACAGGAGAGACCCTGACCTTTAGCTACAACGCAGACGGCCTGCGGACAAGAAAGGTGTCCATCACCACGGGCACAACGGAGTACACCCTGCACGGCAAAAACATTGTGCACATGACGCAGGGAAGCAACACCCTGCACTTCTACTACGACGCGCAGAGCCGCCCGGCAGTCGTGACCTACAACGGCACAGACTACGCCTACCTGTATAGCCTGCAGGGCGATGTGATCGCGCTGGTGGACGGCAGCGGAACGAAGGTGGTAGAGTACACCTACGACGCCTGGGGCAAGCCGACCGGAAAGACAGGGGCGCTGGCCGCCACGCTGGGCACGGTGCAGCCGTTCCGGTACAGAGGGTATGTGTACGACGAGGAAACCGGGCTGTACTACCTGAGGAGCAGGTATTACCGGTGCGAGTGGTGCAGGTTCTTGAATGCGGACCATAGTAGCTTTGCCTATGACGGGGAGAATCTGTTCTGTTATTGTGGGAATGAGCCGATTATTTGCTATGATCCAAATGGTCATAACCAACAAGCTGTTGATTGGGTGCGCGATGTTGGTGTTGTTGCGCCTGCCCCAATAAGATTCCCATTTATTGAGAGAACTCAAGATAGTATTTTGACGATGATTGCGGCAATAGAAACAGCGTTAATTACTGCAATTAGTCTGCAGCATCCTTCTATTGCTCAGCAAAACGCAAAAGAAGCTCATAATAGTCAGGAGGAATCCGTCGAAAAGAATGCGAAACAAGCAATCTTCCCGCAAAATCCGTATGATTTCCATCCGTTAGCTTTGAGCATGGAAATAAAGCCAGGAACATACAATGGACAATTTTTCGTTTGGTTTGACAGTCAAAGAAATGCTATTTTCCGATGGGACGAAGACTTTAAATATGGCTCGCATTATCATGTTACTGGCATACCAGGCGTCCATTTCTGGCCTGGAACACCAATTCCAGAACCATATAATACTCAATATTTTAACGATAGATGAGAATCAGGAGAAATTCACATGGTGATCAATAGTAAGAATATCGAGACTGTAAATCTTAGTGATTTCAGTTGTCATGACTCCCTTATTACAGCCTTCTCATATGATATTTCGAGTAATAAGGTATTGGCTTCTTTTTCAAAATCAGCTTTCTCAAATGTGAATTCATTACAATTTGAGCATGTTATTCTTTTATCAGCAGGAAGGATTAATACATATGATGAATTAAACGAAGTTTATGGCTGGCAAATCATCGAAGGGTTCGATATAGACAGAATAATCACCCCCTATTACAAGGAATTCTTGAACCTCAATGATTATAAGGCTTTGGAATCAGATGAATACGTCATTTCCGAAATTGTAATGGTTTCGGGCATGAGAATCATAATAGTGTGCAAGCAAATTATCATTAATGGACCTATACCTGGGAGCACGGGCGGCAGCTGAAGCAGATGAGCAAGGCAGGCGAGACCCTGACCTTTAGCTACAACGCGGACGGTCTGCGGACAAGGAAGGTGTCCACCACCACGGGCACGACGGAGTACACCCTGCACGGCAAAAACATCGTGCACCTGACGCAGGGAAGCAACACCCTGCACTTCTACTACGACGCGCAGAGCCGCCCGGCAGTCGTGACCTTGGGCGGCACAGACTACGCCTACCTGTACAGCCTGCAGGGCGATGTGGTCGCGCTGGTGGACGGCAGCGGCGCAAAGGTGGTAGAGTACAGCTATTACGCCTGGGGCAAGCCCACCGGGAAGACGGGAACACTGGCGAGTACAGTGGGCACGGTGCAGCCGTTCCGATATCGCGGGTATGTTTATGACGAGGATACCGGGCTGTATTATCTGAGAAGCCGGTATTACCGGTGCGAGTGGTGCAGGTTCCTGAATGCGGATGGAAGGCGCACGACGGGCAGCAGCCGGACGAATAACAGCCGCTTGGCTGCATCAAGAGGACCGGCAGGCAGGGCCTGCACAATGGGAGAGGGCGGATGAGCTTATACGCGATCGGAGATCTGCATCTCCATTTTCAGTCGGAACTGAAGGCTCCGGGGCAGCTGCGCGACCCGGTGTGGAGGAACCACGAGGCGGTGTTCAGGAGAAACTGCGAGGGGCTGGTCCGCCCCACGGACACGCTGGTGCTGATGGGGGACCACAGCTGGGGCCGGAACATGGCGGAGTGCGAAAAGGACCTGGACTATATCTGCGGCCTGCCGGGCAGAAAAATACTGCTGCGCGGCAATCATGACATGTTCTGGGATGCGAAGAAGACGGAGCCGCTGAACAGAAGCTTCGCTGGAAAGCTGTTCTTTTTGCAGAATAATTACGCCGCGTATGAGGATTACGCGCTGGTGGGCACCAAGGGCTATACCTTTGAAGGCCCCTTCTATGTGCGTGGCGGAAGAATCATCGGCTGGGATGAGGAGGCGGAGCGGCACGCGCAGAAGCTGATTGAGCGCGAGGCGGAGCGGCTGCGGCTCTCCTTTGAGGCGGCGCGCAGGGATGGATACAGCAAGTTCATCCTGTTCCTGCACTATCCGCCAACCAGCATACTGGAGAGGAACAGTGTGTTTACCGCAATGGCGGAGGAATACCGCGCCGAGCAGGTGATCTATGCCCATTGCCACGGGGAGAGCCGCTTTCACGACAGCATTGAGGGCAGGCATCACGGCATCATGTACCGGCTGGCTTCCGGCGATTACCTGCGATGGATGCCGCAGAGGATACTGTAACGGCGGCACAGAAAAAGCGCGCTGACGGCGCGCTCTGGGCAGCAGCAGCGGTATTCCCTTAGTCGGTGACCTGCTGCAGGCTGCGTATATCCGCCTCGCTCACGGTGAGGTAGGCGGTGGACTGGTGTGTATAAATGACAAAGCCTGTGGGGCTGCCCCCGGGCTTTTTAACATACCGGCGCAGGGTGTAGTCCACCGGCACGTTGGAGGAGCGCTGTCCCTTGGAGTACCAGGCCGCCAGCATGGCCGCCTCGCGAAGCGTTTGGGACGGAATCTCGCCCTCGCGGCGGATGATGACGTGGCTGCCAGGCATGTCCTTGGCGTGCAGCCACATTTCGTCCGGCCGCGCTGAGGCGGTCAGCCGCTCGTTCTGGGCGGCGTTTTTCCCCACCACAATTTCAATCCCGTCAGAGGACAGATAGCGGAAGGGCACGCTCTGCGGCAGCGCGCGCTGCTGCTTCCGGTTCACATTGCGCTTCATGTAGCCGGTGCGCACCAGCTCCTGGCGTATCTCCTCCAGCTCGCTTTCGCCCACGCATTTGCCCACATCCAGCAGCATTTCCTCCAGGTAGCGAAGCTCCTTCAGCGTCTTCTCCCGCTCGACGGCCGCCTTCTCCCTGGCGGAGCGGGCCTTCTGGTAGCGCTTGAAATACCGCTGTGCGTTCTGCGAGGGGGTCAGCTGCGCATCCAGGGGAATGGTGATATCGCCGCCCGCCTCGTCATAGAAGTTGGGCAGCACGGCAGACAGCTGTCCCTTGTGCAGGCGGTAGAGGTTCGCGTTGAGTACGTCGCCCATCACGCGATACTCCTCCATTCGCGCGGCGGAGGACAGCTCCTCCTCCTGCAGGGCGAGCTTTTTTTCGCACCGCTCCACCTGCCCCTTTAACAGCCGCACCATGGAGGAGGAACGCTGGCTCAGCCGGTCCTGCGCGTCGCGCAGGCCAAAATAGCGCTCCAGCGCCGCGCTGAGCGTGGGGTATTCCTTCTGCGCGGACAAATCGCAGCTCAGGTAGGGGAAAGCAAAAACCTCACGGGCCTCGCCCTCGATCTCCAGCACGCGGGGCGAAGCCAGGGACGGAAGGCGGCGGAGAAAATCGGCAACGCGCGCGGCGGTTTCCGCCAGGTCGCCGGACTTTTCTTCCCCGGGGGCCAGTACGCGGCAGGCGATTTCCCTCGCCGTGGCGGCGGACAGGCCGGACACACAGTTCCCCAGCGCCTTGTGCAGCGGCACATCACCCTGTGAGGCAAGCCGCTGAAGCAGCGCCTCTGCCGTCGCCTCCTCGGGGCACAGCTTGTCCTGCACGGGCGGGGGCAGGTAGGGCAGCCCGGGCTGGATCTGCCGGACACGGCTCATCTCGTAATTCACATGCCGCGCCGCTTCCACAATGCGGCCGCTCTCCTCCAGCAGCATCAGGTTGGAGTGCCTTCCCATGATCTCCAGCACCAGGCGGCGGCGCACGTGGTCACCCAGCTCAGACAGGGCGTCAAAGTCGATGTGCACCACCCTGTCGCCGCCCACCTGGGTCAGCTCCATCAGCCGCGCGCCGATCAGCTGCTTGCGCAGTGTCATGCAGAAAACGGGCGGCTCCAGCGGGTTGGGGAACTTCTCGTTTGTCAGGTGGCAGCGCGCGTTGTTGGGTGAGGCGCACAGCAAAAGGCGCAGGTTTTCACTGCCTGCGCGCACCAGCAGCACCACGGTGTCCTTTTCCGGCTGCGTCACACGGTCCACACGGCCGCCGGCCAGCCTTTCATTCAGCTCACGCACGGCAAAGCCGATCGTCACCCCATCCATAGGCATGCGCCTTCACACTCCTACCCGTTTTTGTTCGCTCCACATTGTAAAAGAACAGCGCCCCTTTGTCAATTCAGTCCGCGCTCCCGATATTTCAGCGGTCATCCTTCCCTGGGTCGCGGGCTGTGTGTATACACTCAGCTGGGGTCACGATGGCCATGCGGCCGGGTACCGGTCTCTCCAATAATCTCTCCGCTGCCTTGTTGACAAGCTGCCCAAAGGGCATATAATTGAAACGACCAAACACTACGGGAGGAGAAACATGGAACGCAAGGGCCTGACACAATCTCAGGTGGAACAGAGCCGCGCCCAGCACGGCGCGAACACACTGACCCAGATTCCGCCGGACCCCCTCTGGAGAAAGATACTCGAGGGCTTTAAGGATCCGATGATTATGATCCTGCTGGTGGCGCTGGCCATCCAGGTGGTGCTTTTTTTCACGGGTGAGGCCGAGTGGTACGAGCCTGTGGGCATCCTCGTGGCCATCATGATCGCCAACGGCGTTTCCGCCGTGTCTGAGAACAAGCAGGAGGGCAAGGCCTCCGCGCTGAAGGCGGAGGAAGAAGCCAAGGAAATGACCAAGGTCCTGCGCGACGGCACGCTGCAGGAGATCCACGTCAGCGAGGTGGTTGTGGGCGACCTGGTCTATCTGCAGGCGGGCGACAAGCTGCCCGCGGACGGCGAGATGGTGGAGGGCGTGCTGAAGGTGGACCAGGCCGCGCTCAACGGCGAGACCGAGGAGGCCACCAAGGAGCCCGCAGAGGGCGAGGCCGATTACAACATCAAGGACCTGCTGAACCGCAACTATGCCTACCGCGGCACCGTGGTGTGCGGGGGCGAGGGCTATATGAAGGTCAAGGTCGTCGGCGACAGGACGCTCTTTGGCGAGCTGGCCCTGGAGGTGCAGGAGGACACCCGCGACACCCCCCTCCAGGTCAAGCTGGGCAAGCTGGCCAAGCAGATTTCCACCTTCGGCTATGTGGGCGCCATCGCCATTATTGTTGGCGTGCTGGTGCGCGCCGTCGTGACCGGCGATATGCCCGTTGACTTCATCGGCTGGGTGCGCCTGCTGATCAACGCGGTGACCGTGGCGGTGACCATCGTGGTCTGCGCGGTGCCGGAGGGCCTGCCGATGCTGACCAGCATCCTGCTGTCCTTCCAGTCCATCCGCATGGCCAAGGACAACGTGCTGGTGCGCAAAATCCACGGCCTGGAAACCGCCGGCTCCCTGTCCATCCTCTTCAGCGACAAGACCGGCACCATCACCGAGGGCAAGCTGTCTGTGGTGGAGCTGGCCACGGGCGATGTGAAGCGCTATACCACCATAAAGGAAATGTCTCCCGCGCTGGCGATGGACGTGGTAACCGGCATCGGTGTGAACAACTCCGCCGTGGCCTCCGGCGGCCATGTGCTGGGCGGCAACTCCACCGACCGGGCACTGATGTCCTTCCTGGTGGGCGCCTCCGCTACGCCGGACACCATCAGGCAGGATGTGCGCAGCTTCAACCCGTTTGACAGCTCGAAGAAGTATTCCTCCGTTACCATCACACGGGAAGGCGAGGCTGTGACCTACATCAAGGGCGCGCCGGAGCGCATCATCGAGCGCTGCACGCACTATGTGGACGCGGAAGGCAGGGTCAAGCCCCTGACGGAGCGCAACTATCTGAACAGCTATCTGGACGGGCAGGCGGGGCGCTCCATGCGCACCCTGGGTGTGGCCAAGCGCGCCGGTGATTCCGAGCAGGGCGACCTGATACTGGTGTGCGTTATCTCCATCCGCGACAATGTGCGCAAGGAGGCCGCCGATGCCATCCATGAGGTGCAGAACGCGGGCATCCAGGTGGTGATGGTCACAGGCGACCGCAAGGAGACTGCCGTGGCCATCGCCCGGGAGGCGGGCCTGCTGACGAAGAATACCGACGTGGCGCTGACCTCCGCTGAGATGGCGGAGATGAGCGACGATGAACTGAAGAAGGTCATACCGGATCTTCGCGTCGTTTCCCGCGCGCTGCCTACGGACAAGAGCCGCCTGGTGCGCCTGGCGCAGGAGCTGAACCTGGTGGTCGGCATGACCGGCGACGGCGTGAACGATTCTCCCGCCCTGAAGAAGGCCGACGTGGGCTTTGCCATGGGCAGCGGCACCGAGGTGGCCAAGGAGGCCGGTGACATCACCATCCTGGACGACAACTTCTCCTCCATTGAGAAGGCCATTCTCTACGGACGCACCATGTTCAAGTCCATCCGCAAGTTCCTCATCTTCCAGCTGACGGTGAACGTGGCCGCCGTGCTGACCTGCTTTATCGGCACCCTGCTGGGCGAGCCCGCCATGATGACGGTCATCCAGCTGCTGCTGGTCAACCTGGCCATGGACACCCTGGCGGCCATCGCCTTCGGCTCCGAGCCCGCGCTGAAGGAGTACATGAAGGACAGGCCGGTGCCGCGCGACGAATCCATCGTCACAAAGAAGATGTTCACACAGGTGTGCATCGCCGGCCTGTTCATCACCGCACTGTGCCTGTGCATCCGCTTCGCGCACCCCTTCGTGTCGGGCCTGTTCGGCATCGCGGCCAGACCCATGAATGTTACCTACCTGAAGAGCGCGGTGTTCGCCACCTTCATGATGGCCATTACCTTCAACGGCCTCAACGCCCGCACAGAGCGCATGAACCCCTTTGAGCACCTGGGCCGGAATAAAAACTTCCTGCTGGTGATGAGCGCGCTGCTGGTCACGCAGTTCGTATTTGTGACCCTTGGCGGCGAAGTGCTGTCGGTGACCCCGCTGAACGTGCGGACCTGGCTGATCTGCTGCGCGGCGGCCTTCTGTGTCATCATTGTCGACCTGCTGAGAAAGCTGGCTGTCAGCAGGAAAAGCTGATGAAACAAGAAGCGCCGTCGAATCAGTCAGCGCTTCCGTAAAAAGGCGGCGTAAGCCCCGAAAAAAATGAGAAGAAAGCAGCACCGTCACTGAGGTGTGGATCGGGCTGCTGCGCGCCTGGTGATACGCCGGCGGTATGAGCCCGACAGACGGGCCCGGCAGCTGCCGGGCGCCGAACGGGTGAGACCTTTCCTCGCAGCCGAGTGCGCGGCTGCGAGGTTTTTTCTTGCAATACAATGTAAATTCCGCTATACTCTCTGCGGAAGGAGACGCCGCTGATGGAACCGCTTGAGCTGATCGACAGACTGATGGAAAACGTGTCCCGCGTGATCGTGGGCAAGGAAGAGGCCATTGAATACGCGCTGACGGCGCTCCTGTGCCGCGGCCATGTGCTGATGGAGGATGTGCCGGGCGTTGGCAAAACCACCCTGGCGGCCAGCCTGGCCAGGTCGCTGGGCTGCAGCTTCCGCCGCATACAGTTTACGCCGGACCTGATGCCCTCCGATGTGACGGGCTATACCCTGGTAAACATGCGCACGGGGGAGAGCGAGTTCCGCGAGGGTGCCGTGATGAGCCAGATACTGCTGGCGGACGAGATCAACCGCACCAGCCCGAAGACACAGAGTGCCCTGCTGGAGGCCATGGAGGAGGGGCAGGTGACGGTGGACGGCGTGACGCATCCGCTGCCCACGCCCTTTCTGGTGCTGGCCACGCAGAATCCGGGGGACTTTGTAGGCACCTATCCGCTGCCGGAGGCGCAGATGGACCGCTTCTTCCTGCGCATTGCGCTGGGCTATCCCACGGTGGAGCAGGAAATGGACGTGCTGGAGCGCTATTCCGGCACGGTGAAGCCGCTGGAAACACTGCAGCCCGTGTGCACCGCCGCGCAGGTGACCGCGCTGCAGGAAATGGTCGGCACGGTGTACTGCTCGGCGGAGGTGCGCAGCTATGTGGCGCATATCACCGCCGCCACCCGGCAGGAGCCGGCGCTGCAGCTGGGGCTTTCCACCCGGGCGGCCATCGCGCTGGTGCGCGGCGCCCAGGCCTGCGCCATGCTGCAGGGCAGGGATTATATCACCCCGGAGGACGTACAGCACATGGCGCTGCCGGTGTGCTGCCACCGCCTGGTGCTCAGCCCGGAGGCCAGAATGCGGGGCATTACAGCCGAGCAGGTGATGGGGGGCGTGATGCGCTCCACCGCCGTGCCGGTGAGGCTGTGAGCGGCCGTGCGCGTGCATGTGCTGCTGCCGCTGTTCGCGGCGCTGGTGCTGCTGGTCACGGCGCTGTCCGTGGGCAGCCCCATTTTTCTCGCGGGCGGCGTGCTGATACTGCTGCTGGTCGCCTTCTGCTGGCTGTCCGTGCGCTGGAGCGCCGCCTCGCTGCGCCTGCGGTGTGAGACTGCGCCGGCTCGTGTGCAGCGCGGCGAGCGCTGCCTGCTGCGCCTCACGGCCGTCCGGCGCTGTCCCCTGCCGGTGGCCCCCATGGAGGCGCTGGTGCACCTGGGCCCGCGCAGCCTGGAGCGCCTGACGCTGGCGGAGGACAGCCGGGGCGGGCAGACGGTGGAGATCCCCTTTGCCGCCGGGCATGTGGGGGTATCCCCTGTGGGCGTGGAGACACTGAAGGTGACCGATGTGTTCGGCCTGTTTGAAAAGACGCTGCACCCGCGGGAAACCCTCAGCGAGCTGCTGGTGCTGCCGCGCCCGTTCGACCTGGCGCCGCTGGTGTTCGCGCCGCTGGACCAGGGCATGGGCACGATGGCGCGCGCCACGGAGGACCTTTCCAGCCCCAGCGATGTGCGCGCCTTCCAGCCGGGAGACGCGATGAAGAAGGTGCACTGGAAGCTGAGCGCCCGCCGGCAGGAGCTGATGGTGCGCCGCTTTGAGGAGCCGATCCTGCCGGAATCGCTGATACTTATGTGCGCGAAAACGCCCGAGGGGCCGATCGCCCCCCTCATCTGGGACGGGCTGGTGGAAACAGCGGCCTCGCTGCTGGTGCGGGAGCGGGAGTGCGGACACACATCGACACTGCCGCTGCACGGGCGGCAGCCCTGCGTGATCCACAGCGGCATGGCGCTGCAGGACGGTCTGGAGCGCCTTGCGCGCGCCGAGCCGGACCCGGGCGAAAAGCTGGAGCAGCTGCTGGCGGTGGAGAGCCGCCGGATCCGCGCGTCTGGCGCTCTGGCGGTAGTCACCGCAGACCTGACCGCCTCCGCGGCGCAGCAGCTGGCGCGTCTCAGGCATCAGGGGCCCACCGTGCGGCTGTGCCTGGTGACGGAGGACCCCGGGCGGCCGGACTGGCAGATGCTGATCTATACCCTGCAGAACGCGGGGGCTGAAGTGGACTATGTGGAAGTGGGGTCACTTCCGCCGGAGGTGGAACCGTGAAAAAGGGCCTTTGCTTGCTGCTCACGCTGCTGCTGGCGCTCACCGCGCCGTTTGCCGCCGCCGAGCAGACTGATCTGTCGCAGGTGAATGCCGAGATGGACCGCTACCTCAAGGCCTACAAGGCTGTTGGCGCGGCCGTGGTTGTTGCGAAAAACGGCGAGGTGGTGTACACCCATAACTATGGCTACGGCTGGGTGAAGGGAAATGAGCTGATCACCGACGACAGCTTTTTCAAAATCGCCTCAGTGACCAAGATGGTCAGCGCCATCCGCGTGATGCAGCTGGTGGAGGAAGGAAAGCTCAGCCTGGATGAGGACCTGTCCACCTACCTTGGCTACACTGTGCAGAACCCCTGGTACAAAAACACCCCGGTCACCCTGCGCATGCTGATGAGCCACACGGGCTCATTCAACGCCTCCGGCGCCTACACCAACACGGAGTATGAGCTGCAGGATTTTCTGAACGGGAAAAAGCGCACGTCGGTCTTCTCCAAGGTGCGGCCGGGGAGCAAGTACACCTATTCCAACTTCGGCGCGGGCATCATGGGCTCACTGATCGAAAAGGTGACCGGGGAAAACGTGGAGCAGAGCCTCATTGACCACGTGTTCACCCCGATGGGCATTGTGGCCAGCTGCCACGCTGCCCATCTGCCCTCAGAGGACAGCGCGGTGTACCAGTACAAGCGCACCGGCTCTGTGGCTGTGAGCCGCAAAACCCTGCTGGGGCGCGAATGGGATGACGGCGTGGACCCGGAAACGCACTTCCGCATCACCATCGGCACCATATGGATCCGCACGATGGATCTGTACCGCATCGCCCAGCTGCTGTGCAACGGCGGCGAGCTGGACGGCGTGCGCCTGCTGCAGCCGGAGACCGTCGCCATGATGATGGCCGACCAGAAGGGCCAGGGCGCGGTGACCGCGAATACGCCCTACGGGCTGTGTGTCAACCGCATTGACAACCTGGTGGAGGGTGAATTGTGGTACGGACACCAGGGCATGGCGAACGACACGGCGTGCGACGTGTTTTTCCAGCCGGAGAGCGATTTCGTGTTTGTGTTCTGCACCAACGGAATGAACAACAACATGGATGACCATATCGTGAAGTGCGCGCGCCGCCTGTTTGGCGTGGCGCGGGACGCCTTCGGAGATCAATGAAGGAGAAAGGATGAATATCCTATGATGAACGCAAAGGAACTGCTGGCGAGGACAGAGACGCTCCTGGCGGCGCGGGAACACACCTCGCTGGAGGCGGCGGACGCCTATCAGCTGCATTCCGCGCTGTCCGGCGCGGCGATGGAGGCGCTGACGCCCGTGTGGCTGGAAAAGGAGAGCCAGAGGGCACAGAAGCGGCAGGCGGTGTATATCTCTGCCGAATACCTGGTGGGCAGGCTGGTGTACAACAACCTGTACTGCATGGGTGTGCTGGAGGATACCAAAAAGCTGCTGGCGAAGAGGGGCGTGGACATCGCCGTGCTGGAGGACGTGGAAGACGACGCCTTTGGCAACGGCGGCCTGGGCAGGCTGGCAGCCTGCTTCCTGGACAGCGCGGTGACGCATGACATTCCCCTCACCGGCTATGGCCTGCGGTATCGCTACGGCCTGTTCCGCCAGAAGTTTGAGGACGGGCGCCAGGTGGAGGAGCTGGACGACTGGGCCCGCTACGGCGACCCCTGGAGCGTGCGCTGCGTGAACGAGGCCGTGGTGGTGAAGATGAAGACCGGCGATGTGCTCGCCGTGCCCTACGACATGCCTGTGGTGGGCTACGGCGCACAGAATGTGGGCACCCTGCGCCTTTGGCAGTGCGAGAGCCTGCGCGAGACCGATTTTGCCCTGTTCAACCAGCAGCGCTATGCCCAGGCGGTGACTGACAAGAACCGCGCGGAGGACATTACCAAGTTCCTCTACCCGAACGACTCCAAGGAGGTCGGAAAGCAGCTGCGCGTGAAGCAGCAGTATGTGCTGGTCTCCGCCACCATGCAGGACATTGTGCGCCGCTACAAGGCGCGGCATGGCAGCGACTGGAGCGCCTTTGCCGGCGAGTGGGCGGTTCAGCTGAACGACACCCACCCCGTGATGGCCATTCCGGAGCTGATCCGGCTGATGATGGAGGACGGCGTATCCTTTGATGAGGCACTGAAAACCGCCCGCGCCACCTTTGCATACACCAACCACACCGTGATGCAGGAGGCGCTGGAGAAGTGGGGGCTGCACCTGCTGACCACCGTGTGTCCGGAGATCGCTGCGCTGATCAAGCGGATCGACGCCTGCTTCCGCAGGGAGATGGCTGCTGGCGGGCATGAGGTGACCCCGACGCGCTGCATCGTGTGGGAAGGGCAGGCGCACATGGCGCAGCTGGCCGTCTATGCCACGCACGCCACCAATGGCGTGGCGGAGCTTCACAGCGAGATACTGAAAAAGGAGCTGTTCGCCGACTGGTACAGCCTGTGGCCGGAGCGCTTCCAGAACAAAACCAACGGCATCACGCAGCGCAGATGGCTGGGCCTGTGCAATCCGGAACTGTCTGGCCTCATCAGCGGCCGCATCGGCAGCGGCTTCATGACCGATCTGAGCCAGCTCTCCGGCCTGAAGGGGCAAATCGACGCAGACCTGATTGACAGCTTCCGCCGGGTGAAGAGGGCAAAAAAAGAGCAGCTGTGCGAAGAGCTGCAGAAGCGCGAGGGCATCACACTCTCGCCTGACATGCTGTTTGACGTGCAGGTGAAGCGCCTGCACGAATACAAGCGCCAGCTGATGAACGCGCTGTCCCTGCAGGTGATCTACAACGGCCTGAAGGACGGCAGCATCCGCGATTTCACGCCGACCGCCTTCCTTTTCGGCGCAAAGGCAGCTCCCGGCTATGTGCGCGCGAAGAGCGTGATCTACCTGATCAACCGCATTGCGGAGAAGGTCAATGCCGACCCGGAAACCCGCGACCTCCTGCGGGTGGTGTTTGTGCCGAACTATAACTGCTCCTGGGCGGAGATCATGATTCCCGCGGCGGATGTGAGCGAGCAGATTTCCCCTGCCGGCACGGAGGCCAGCGGCACCGGCAACATGAAGCTGATGCTGAACGGCGCGGTGACCTTGGGTACCTTTGACGGCGCGAACGTGGAAATCGTGGAGGAAGCCGGGCGGGAAAACAATTACATCTTCGGCGCCACGGTGGAGGAACTGAATGCCATCCGCGCCAGCTATGACCCACGCGCCATCTACAAGCAAAACGAGCCGCTGGCCAGGGCGCTGGACGCGCTGGTGGACGGCACCTATCCCGACCCCACGGGCGGCCTGCAGGAGCTGTACAGCAGCCTGCTGGCCGGCGCGAGCTGGCACAGGCCGGACCATTACTTTGTGCTGAAGGATTTTGACAGCTATCTCGCGGCGAAGCTGGCCGCCAACCGGGACTACGCCGCGGACCCTGTGGAGTTCGCGAGGAAGTGCCTTGTGAATATTGCCTCGGCCGGAAAGTTCTCGTCGGACAGAACGGTGCAGCAGTATGCGAGAGAGATTTGGAATGTGTGAGGAGGGCTCCCCCTGTGAAAGCAGGGGGGCTTTTTTGCGCCCGAAGGGCGCGGCAGGGGGCAATGCGCTGCGCGCGGCTTTCCCCTGCGGGGGGCTTGCGCTGCGCGCGGCTTTTCCCCTGCGGGGGGGGCTTTGTACGCTCTGCCTGTTGCGCGGCGCTGATACCCGCCTGCGGCGGGCGCTCGTATGTAAGTGGGTTCTATGTTTAGCGGACTTTTCGTCCGGGCGAAAAGTCCGGGAAAAGCCCGCCGGGGGGACTCAAAAGTGTGATTGGTCCCCCCGGACCAATGTCATTTAGATAATAGCATTGGACAGAGGGCAAAGG
>CAMJPQ010000034.1 GCA_946407745.1 uncultured Clostridia bacterium | reverse complement strand
CTGGTTTCAACATCCTGCCTCCTGTCAGGATCAATTTGGATTATACAGGAAGCTTCCGAGATTTCTTGCTTCCGAGATTTCTTGCTATTAAGGATTCTGTAAGGTTTTAAGCGAAGGATAAAGACCGTTTTTCAAAATGTAAAAATGAATATCTTACTGTCCCAGGATCAGCAATTGCCGCTGCGCTTCTTCGCTTCCTCTCTCAGCAGCGAGTTCATAAAGCTCGATCGCTTTCTCCCGTGATTGTTCCACACCCAATCCTTCGAGATAAAGATATCCGAGACATTCCAGTCCATCCGGATCTTCCTGATCCGCTGACAGCTGATAATATTCGGCCGCTTTCACATAATCCACATCTACGCCTACCCCAAACTGATAGGCTTTACCCATGCCCCATTGTCCCATAGGGTCTCCCTGATCCGCGGCCAGCTGGTAATATTTCAGGGACATTTCACTGGATTGTTCCACACCATTCCCAAATTCATACAACTGTGCCAGGTGTGCCTGTGCATAAGCAAGACCCTGATCAGCTGCCATCTGATAATACTTTGCTGCCTCTTCATAGGACTGAGGTACGCCTGCGCCATCCTCATACAGCACACCGAGATACGTCTGCGCCTCTGCGTTCCCCTGATCCGCGGCCAGCTGATAATACTCCCGGGCTTTCGCAAAATCCTGATCCACGCCGACACCGTAATCATACATCCAGCCAATCAGGAACTGCGCCTTCGCATCTCCGCCATTGGCGGCCAGCTGACTGTATTCCACCGCCTTTGCAACGTTCTGTTCCACACCAAGGCCGTACAGATATATATGGGCCAGCATTGACTGCGAAGCAGGAATTCCCTGTTCCGCAGACATACGAGCATATGCAGCGGCTTTGCCGAAGTCCTGCTCTGTGCCCCGGCCGCAGAAATAATGGAAAGCAGTCATGTACTGCGCGTTCGGGTCTCCCGCATCGGCAAGCAGTGTGAAATAATGCAGCGACGTTTCATAATCCTGCACATCATATGCTTTCAGTGCCTGTTCAGCCCAGTCTTTTTTCTCATCCTGTTCTTCTGCTGTGCCTGTTATACAGATAAAAACCAGCAGTGCGCAAAGGAACAGACAGAACCATGTTTTCAGCAGTTTTTTCACAATCATTCATCCTTTCACATGGGAAGTTATTTCAAAAGCTTCCTGTATAATCCAAACCGATCCTGGCAGGAGGCAGGATGTTGAAACCAGGAGTACCCCCACAGTAAAATGGAGATCGCTGACCGGCAAGTTGGCAAACAACATTAAACTGGAGGGGGTAGGTTCATCTGTTCATTGCAACCGCCCGGGCTGCAGCATGAGGATACCACGTACCTTGCCGTTTGGTCAATCGTTTGGTTGCATCCCCATCTTCTCGGTCAAATCTCCGGGGGATTTATCGTGTTGCGCCTGACTGATCGCGCCGTGCTCCAGGAGCGTGGCCAATAGCTCCCTTTGCCGGAGGTAGAAGTCACGCTTCTTTTCCACTGCGGACATGGAATCATTTCCTTCTGTTTCCATTTGTTTATTCACCTTAATCAGCTCCGAATGATTTTCCCTTCAGAAAGCATTCTTTGCACCGCCTCATCTTCTTCATCCAATTCTTTTGTGACTGTTTTCAGATAGATAAGAAACGCTTCAATATCATCCTTGACCATTGTCATAGTACGTCACTTAAATCGAGCTTAAGACTGAGCATAGGTTTAGTCACCTCCTCCGGTTGAGTTCCAACAGCGAAATTATAACACCCGTAGTTCCTGTCAGCAATAGCCTCATCGGCTACCTTGGCACACCTTTGCCTAGGTTCCAGCCAAATATAAAAGCCCCGAAGTCAAAGCTCCGGGAAACCAGTCTCAACTGCCCGTCTTGGGGAACCAAAGCACCTTGCTGGCCGGCCTCTGCATCCGGTTCTTCCGGGCTGCCGTGGTCACCTTCTTGAGCACGTCCGCCATATCGTCCGCTGTTGCCCTCAGCATTTTCTGATCCAGGTGCGTGTACATATCCGCTGTGGTCTGGTAATCGCTGTGGCCCTCGATCTTCATGGCTCCCTTTGCACCGTAACCCCCGCTCAATGCGAAATTCCGGCAGCAATTTTTTTGAGTTGCCCCTTCTGATATGGCACTTTTCGGCAGTTTCCGGCATTACACGGCAGCGGCCCTTTGGTATTCTGGCTTTACCATGCCTCAAGGAAGGGTGGCAAACCGGTCCATTGCAAGAGAGTATGTGCATAAAAATCAGCGGAAAATGAAAGCCCGGAAGCCTTGATCTGCAAAGCTTCCGAGCGTCGAAGTGGCGGGATTCAAACCCGCAGCCGTTTCACTGTGTATTATTTGTGGTCAAACATCAGGTCTGTCAGCATCGTCATCAGCTCTCTGGGAATCACCTGCATCAGCTTCAGCGACCAGGAGATCATCGCGCTCTGCAGGTCGCCCATCACCTCGCTGTACTGCGGGTGATCGGGATCCGTCAGTGCAGCGAAATCAACGGTGGTCCTTCCCTCCGCATCCAGTGACAGGTCCACGTCGGCAGGCTCTCGTTCCATTTTCCATGAAATGGCGGGCGTCTCATTTTCTCCCACCCACGTGGTGCCGGTCACCGTCTGTTTTTCCTCCGCCGAGCCGACATTCAGCGTCAGGGCATGCACACCGCTGTGCACCATGCCGCCGGGTGTTGTAACGCGCAGGTTGAAATCCGCCGTGGCGGAGGTCTGTGTCTGCTCCTGAGTCACCTCCGCCTCCACACGTGCCTGCGGCTCACCGGCGCTCACCGCCGGAAAGCCCCGGGCGGCGCTGTCACGGTAGATGTCCGCGCTGACGGCCGCGCCGTCCGCATTCCCGTACAGGCGCACGTCCAGATACAGCGTACCGTCCGGCAGGCCAAGCCCCAGCACCACGCGCGGAGACTCAGGGTCGTTCAGCCCCACAGAGAGGGAGGCAACCTGTCTGCGCCCGGTACTGCCCGCTGCGCGGGGTGTGCTCTCCTCATCGTAGATGATGTCGGCGGCGTTCACACCGTTTGAATAAACCAGCAGGCTGATGCCCACCGGACTGTCCTGGTCATTATATACCACGCTGGCCGTATAGCTCGATGGGTTTGCAAGGGCCGCATCGCGCAGGAGGCGGCCGGCAGAGGAGGCCTCCTCCGGGGCCGTCACTCCACTCTCCTCCAGCGCGGTGAACAGACCCGCGCAGTCATCCAGCAGGCATTCCAGCAGCAGTGACACGTCGCGCCAGTCCATTTCGTAGGTTACGCGCCTGGTGCCGCCGGTATAGGCGTCGCCCACAAAGCTGCCGTATTCCTCGGTGCACGGCGTGCCCGCGAGCCAGCGCTGCCGAGTGTGCTCCATGTCCTGGCTCACGCTCTCCCAGTCGAAGTTCTGCAGGACCTCCAGCGCGTCCGCGAGCGGCTGCGCCGCATCCAGGCCCACTTCCGCCCGGAGGGTATAGGAGGGCAGCAGGCTCATCTGCATCAGCACTACACCCGGATCTGTCTGCACATAGCGGATGCCGAACAGCTCTTCGCCCTTCAGGGTGATCCCGGTGGCGCTCGCCGCGCCGTCCGCGTCAGAGGTGATCTCCAACCCGTTCAGCAGCTCGGCCAGCCCCTTGCCGAAGCTCCTCTGCTCCTTTTCGCTGAAACGGTCCAGCAGCCTCAGGTACTCAGCCAGCTGTTCCCAGTCGGCGGAAAAGGTGAGGCGGGTACGCTGGGCCTCTCCCTGCGCCGCGGCAAGCAGTGGCACCGACAGCACAAGCAATGCGCAGATAAGACATAACAGCTTTTTCATCTTGGCCTCCTGAAAGGGTTACGGCATATGCCGCGCAAGCACTGCTTTTTACATATCAGTGGACGTGGCGGCCGGCACGGGTGTGGCCGTCGGCGCCGGCTGCAGGTTCTCCAGTGTCAGCAGCGCATTGGTCATCAGATCGGACAGGATCTCCAGCCGCTTCGCCATCGGCGCGTCGGTCAGGTCCACCGCGCCGGAAGTGGGCAGCTCGTCCACATCCAGGCCGTAGCGCGTGCGCAGGCGGCACACGGCGTACAGCTGGCTGTCGCCCTGGCGCACATCCGTCAGGAACTGCAGCTGGGTGGCGTTGCGCAGGTTGCGCCCGCCGGAATACGCGATCTGGAAGCGGACCTCCAGGTTCTCAAAGGAAAGGTAGCTGTGGCGGGTGGGGTCCTCCTCCTCCAGGTGGCTCAGGTCATGGGTAAACTCCAGCGCCCAGGTGACCTTGTCATACAGGTCGTCATTTTCATCCGCGCCGCTGTCCACTGTCGAGCGGGCACGGTAATGCGCGGAAATGCCCATGCCGTCCACAGGGATATACCGCAGGTAGCCCTGGTGCGAAGTGCCGTTCTCCACATCCTCATCCATCACACGCACCCACTGCAGGGTCTGCTTCGGCGCGGTGAGGCGCAGGCTGGTCTGTCCTTCGCCCTCGTTCATCACCAGTTCGGTAAAGCCGTAGCTGTTCTCCGGCAGCGGCAGCTCCACGCGGGAGGTCTTCACCTCGCCCATCGTCGTCATCTCGCGCAGCAGCTCTACGTTGCCCGGCAGCGTCAGCCCGTCAATGATCCGCTCATAATACCACAGGTAGCCGGGGGAAAGATACAGCTGCGCCTGTTCGCCGCTCATGCGGCTGCGCAGCAGCTCCATCAGCTCCGTGTTCTCAAGGGCTCTCGCCGCCAGCGCCTTCATTTCCGCCTTCAGTGCGTCCGGCGTGATGTGATAGGCCACGCGCATCAGCGTGGTACCGCCCTCGGTATACACCGCCGGGGATTCCATCTGGCTGTCCAGCCAGGTTTCAAGGTGCTGGCGCAGGGGCAGAAGCGCCGGCTCCCACTTTTCGCGCCACAGATCCTCCGGCACAGACAGCAGGCTGATCACCGCCGAATACAGCGTCGGGTTTTCGCCGCGCAGCCCGGTGAGCGTGGACAGCACATCATCCTGCATGGGCAGGGAATAGACGGTGTCCATCAGCAGGTCGCTTTTCAGGTACACCTTCTTCTCGTCGCCGTACAGCCATGTACCGCAGCTCTCGGTGCCGTTCAGCTCGGCATTCAGGTCATACTGGAACCTGCCGTCGTTGGAGATGCCGCTCAGGTTCCACTGCACGTCATTCAGCGGAGCCAGGGCTTTGGCCCATTGCTCGTTGCCGCTCACGGTCAGCTTGGCAACGCCCGCCAGGCCGCTTTCCTCCATCTGGCGCTGGAATTTTTCCTGCAGGGTGTATTCGCGGTCCAGGTTTTCCTCAGCAAGCGCCGCTGTGGCGGCAAGGGTCAGGCACACGGCCAGCAGCAGGGAAATAATGCGTTTCATGGATGCCTCCAGCAGTTTGTTTTTCTATATACTCTTCTTTATTGCAGTTCACGCGCCTGGCGCACAATCTCCGGCCATTCGCTCAGCCCTCGGCTGAAGAACAGCGTGTCCTCCTCCGGCAGCAGCGCCGCGCGCCGCACCAGGGCGGAGGCGATGGCGAGGGTCATTGTTTCCTGCGCCGCCTGCGCTGCCTCTTCCGTGAGCGCTGGCACTCCTTGCGGCATCTGCCAGTCCGGCTGCACGCTCTCCAGCCTCACCTCCGCGCGCCCCGCGGAGGAAAGCTCGCCGCCTGTCAGTGCGTTCCAGGCCACGGTGCCGCACAGCGCACCGTCCTCCACACGCACATCGGGGGTGAGGCGCAGCTCCTCATCGCTCTCCAGGTCTCCCGACAGCTTGCGCGTCAGTGTGCACTCACCGTTCAGCGCGCCGCCGCTCCCGGTCAGGTTCAGCTCCACGCCGCGCTGGGTACGCTGCTTTCCGCGCACCGCGTCATGCGAGGCGGTGAGGCTCAGCTGTACCTGGCCCTCCTCCGTGAGCTTCTGGTCGCGGCTCAGCTTCACCGTGTCCCGGTTTTTGCCCTTGGTGGCGGGCGTTTTGAAGCTGATGTCGTCCCGCAGGCGTGTATCGGTGTGCTCCGTTCGCCATATCAGCGTGACCTTCCGGGTCGTTCCGTCTGTCGCGGCGGCGTTCCCGGTGTACGCGAGGCGGCGCAGGGTGCCGTCCTCCAGGGTGTACATGGTCACAGTCTGCTTGCCGCTGAGTGTTACCTCCCGCAGCAGCCGGCGCAGCTCACCCTCCGGGCAGTGCTCCCGCAGGTAGGCCTGCCACGCCTCCGTGTCCGCCTTGGCAATGGTCAGCGTGCGGACCAGCTTGGTGGTGCCGTAGCCACCCACCACGGTATTTGTGCCCTTTCGGGACTTGATCTGCTCCTCCCAGTCCTGCAGCGTCACGGACACCAGGGCGGTCAGGTCCTCATACCACTGCCACTCTGTGCCGTTCATACCAATCAGCGGGTCGCCCGCTTCCGGCAGCACGCTCACTTCGCTGCCGGCCGGCTGCAGCCAGGCCAGGTCGGTCGGGGAGGCCACGGCAGCCACTCCGGCGCTGTCTGTGCGCTGGGTGAGGGAGAACAGCTCATCCCCGTCAAAGCGCAGGGCCAGGCGCTCCCACTGTGTGTCTCCGGCGGTCTGCGCCTCTCCCCGCAGGGAGATGTGGCGCAGCAGGCGGTTCAGGTCCGCCACGCGTTCCTCCCCGAGGGGCATGTATTCATCGTACTGCAGCTGCAAATCCAGCCGCACTGCCTGCCGGGACAGTCCCGTCAGGTCCACGCCCGGCAGCAGGCTTATTTCCTCTCCGAGGGCCGCGCTGCAGCACATGCATACCAGCAGCGCAGCGATCAGGCGTCTTTTCATTCAGCCCTTGCCCCTTTCAATCCCGTAGGGCGGCAGCGGCCCGCTCTCCGGCAGCGCCTCCGCCTGTTCGGCAAAGCTCATCAGGGCGGAGTAAACCTCCTCCGGCCTGTTCATTTTGTTGATTTCGTCCCGCATCCGCGCGGCGCCGCGCAGGCCGTGGATATACCAGCCGATGTGCTTGCGCATCTCGCCCACGGCGATTCTCTCCGGCTTCCAGCCCAGCAGCAGGCGGTAGTGGCGCAGCGCCATTTCCACCTTTTCGCGCGGGGTGGGCAGCGTGAACGTCTCTCCCCGCAGCGCGCTGCGGATCTGCGCAAACAGCCACGGGTTGCCCATGGCGCCCCGTCCGATCACCACGCCATCCAGGCCGTAGTCATTCAATCTGTGCAGGGCCTGCTCCGCGGTGAAAATGTCCCCGTTGCCAAACACGGGTATTTTCACCGCCTGCTTCACCTCGCCGATCCTGTCCCAGTCGGCCTGCCCGGAATACATCTGCACACGCGTGCGGCCGTGCACGGTCATTTCGCTCACGCCGCAGTCCTCCGCAAGGCGGGCCATGTCCCGCACGTTGATGTGCTCCGCGTCCCAGCCCAGGCGGAATTTGACAGACACCGGCAGCCGGGAGGCCTTCACCACGCCACGCATGATGGCCCCGGCCACCTCGGGCGTGCGCATCAGCCCACTCCCTTCGCCGGAGCAGGCCACCTTGTGGGCGGGGCAGCCCATGTTCAGGTCGATGCCCGCAAAGCGCGCATCCTGCGACAGCGCCTCCGCGGCCCGGGCCATCACGTCCGGATCCTTGCCGAACAGCTGCAGCAGCAGCCTGCCCTCGCCCTCGTTCTTCTCCAGCAGGGTCAGCGTAGCGTGCCCCCGCGGCGCGTAAACATACCCGAGGGCACTGACCATCTCGGTGCAGGCGCAGTCACAGCCCTGCTCAAAGCACAGCAGGCGGAAGGGCCAGTCGGTAATGCCGGCCAGTGGGGCCAGCCGAACCTCGCGCATCACAGTCTCCTTCCTTGCCGAGCAGAATCATACCAATTATAGCGCGTTCAGGTGGATTAGGCAAGACAGGCCGCGGCGCGCTCTCAGGCCTTGCGGCTCAGACGATGTTCATCTCATCCAGTTGGCGCTGCACATCTCCGAAATAGGTTTCGACCTCTTCCTCTGTCAGCTTCATCCGTTTGGCCAGCATGCTCACCACCTTGCGCGGGCGAACGCGGGCATAGTACTTGGTCGCGTTGACATTGGTCCGCCAGGTTTTGACGGTCCAGTTGCCCCAGCGGTCAATGTGGCGGGGCAAAAGCTGCTCCAGCACTTCCTCCCAGGGGGCAAATTTGGCCTCCACATCCGGCCAGAGGAAGGAATGCTCCAGTATTTCCGCAAAGCGCGTGAGGAATTTCGCCTTCATCTCAGGCACGCTGAGCAGCGCGTTCAGCGGCTCATGGCGGAAGGCGTTGATTTTTGCGTCCACATCCTTGATGTAGTTCTCCAGCGGCACTGTTTTGCTGTCCGAAGAGGAGCCGAAGCCGGCTTCCACATCAAACAGCAGGTACTTCCACTTGCCCCCGGGCAGGCGGTAGACGCGCACGTTGGTCACATCCACATTGCCGATGATGATCTCAAACGCCGCGTGTGTGAACAGGCTGTCCACATCCAGCCGCTCCGTGACCCATTGAAGGTTCTCCGGCACATTCAGGTCCTGCGTTTTGCAGAAATCGCACAGCGCAAGCCAGTCCTCATTGCTGCCGCGCTGCACAAACTGGTCTGAGCCGGTGCGGGCGAGGATGTCCATGCCGTCCACGGTCGCCTCATCGCTCAGCGGCACACCCTCCCACTGCGCGATGAAATATTTGTTTATTTTTTCACGCAGGTTATAGTGTCCCCAGTATTTTCCGTTGATATAGACCTCGATGGGCAGCGCGTCCTGATAGATAAGGTCCAGCCCCTCCGCAAGGGAGGAGATGACCGGGTCGCGCAGGCGCGTGGAGTGCCAGTCCGAGTTGGCGGCGCGCAGCAGCAGCGACTTGTAAAACGGATAGTCCCTGTTCGGAAAGGGGTTGAAGCTGAAGTATTCCGGGCCCCAGGCCTTGCGGGCGTAAAGCGCGATGCTCTTCTGCCGGTTCTGCCGCGCGGAGTGGCCGCTGGCGGTGAAGGTGCCCATCTGGCTGATCAGCTGCTCGCCCCCCTGGGCGTAGTACTCGATATGAACGGGATATTCCAGTTCCTTTTCATAGTTGGCCATGGACCCGGTGCCCCGCACCAGCGCCCCTGTCTTCTGGTCGAAAAGGTACTTTTCGTCTGTGGTGAGGCACACGGCCGGCACGGGCTGCTCCTCGCCGATCAGATAGGTGGCGCTCACCGTCTGCGATGAAACCAGCCCGTCCGCAAAGGCTTTCACCCGAAGGGCCGTCGTCTTTTTGACCGTCAGCCCTTCTTCCTTCAACCTGGCGGATTTGGCAGTGGGGGTGGATCCGTCGGTTGTGTAGCGGATCACAGCGCCCTCCTGCGCCGTGGCGGTGACGGTGACCGCCTGGGCGTAATAGCCGCCCTTCAGCTGCAGTGCTGGAGCCTGAGCCCGTCCCGCGCAGGCCTCCTTGCCGTTCGCCTTGCCGGGGGTGGCTGTCTCAAAATAGCCGTAAGCGCCGCCCTGGTCCCTGCCGTAGGAAATATTCCCCCACTGCGCCGGAAACTCCAGCTCAGCCATTGTCTCCCCGTCCGCGGAGGTGAGCAGCACCTGATCACCGTCGGCGGACAGCTTGAAATTGGCGTAGAAAACACTGCCCTTCCCGGGGGAGAGCTCCTCCCCGGTGCAGTAGATAAGCACATAACCGTCCTTTGAGATCTTTGCGCCCTCCGGGAAGGCCCATTTGTAGGGCTTTTTCGCGCTGTCGGAGAGGAACCAGCCGCTCAGGTCCAGCGTTTTGCCGCTCACATTGTGCAGCTCCACCCAGTCGTAGGCGTGACCGTCTGTATAGGTGCCGTTGGAGGCCATCACCTCGCTGACCGTCACAGCGGCCTCCTCCCCAAGCGCGGCAGAAACGCAGGCCGCCGCCAGCAGCAGCAGGCAGATCAGGAAACGTCGCATGGCTCAGTCCTCCTACATTGAAAATAAAGGCCGGCTATAAGTTATCATGAATCCCGCCGCTTGGCAAGCACCTTGACAAGCGTGGCTTTCTTCGCTATCATACCCCTTGACAGAGGACTGCCCGCCGCAGCGCGGTATATAGACAGAGGTGAGTGCATGCGCAAACAGTGTTTTTCCATGCTGCTGGTCTGCGTTCTGCTGCTGGGCACAGTAAGCGCCCAGGCGAGAATGTACGCCCGCGCCGCCGGCCCCGCGTCTCTTTCCCCCGAGGAGGAAGCCGCCGTGCTGGCTGTTGGCTCCGTCACCAAATCGGCCTACCTGGATGTGGCCTTCTCCGCGCTGGAGGAGGGCAATCCCTTCCTGCTGCGCTACAACCTGCTGACCGGCAGCCAGGTCCGCCCGCGCTTTACGCTGGGCATCCCGTACTTTTTCGGCGCGCAGGATGAGCGCGTGTTTGCCAAGGAGCCTGACTATATTGTGCTGCCCGCCTGGCAGAACAGCGAATACTACCGCAGCGGCACCAACTATCTCTATGGCTTTGACTGCATGGGCTATGTGAAGTGGGTGTGGAAGGAAGCCGCCGGGGAAAAGCTGACCACCATCATGAACCTGTTCAGCACCGTGAAGCGCAGCCTATATAATGAAAAGAATCCCTTCACCTGCACCTGGCAGGAGCTGGCTGAGCAGCTGCGGGTGGGCGACCTGATTGCCCTGGCCGAGCCGGGCGCCCATGTGGTGATGTTCATCGGCACCCTGCGCATGTATGGCTACGACGAGACGCAGGTGCCGCTCCTGGCCCCCTACCTGGACTATCCGCTGGTGATACAGTGCGGCGTGCACCCCGCCTTCGGCGAGCGCTTCCAGCACCTGATTGAAACCGGCCTGCAGAAATACCGCTCCGCCTCCACCACCGACGGGGGCGTGTGCGTGGCGCTGCTGGGCGTTGAACGCGAGGCGGCGGAGGCCCTGATCACCCGGCAGGACCAGGAGAGCGGCGTGTTTGTGCTGCCGGACAGCACCTGGCTGACCGTAGTGCCCATGAACCGTGCCCGCTACACCATTTTCAGATAAGGAGACCTGAGCATGTTCAAGAACCTGATGAACAACTATTACTTCGGGAAGGCCGGCAAGGCGGATCTGACCCCGGATGACCTGCCCACCAACCGCTGGCAGCTGTTTCTGGACACGCTGCGCACGCGCTTTTCCGCGCTGATACGCCTCAACCTGATGTATGTGGTGGCGTGGATCCCCACGATCATTGTCATCGCGATCTGCTTTACGGGTTTTCTGAACGTATCCAACCAGCTGGACTTGGGCGACGGCACCTCCATACAGTCTCAGGCCTACGACCAGGTGGCCGCGGACATCGCCGCCGGCATCGAGGTCAGCGAAACGGATAAGGAGCTGTACTCTTCCCGCCTGCCGGTGCTCACCAGCCAGGAAGCCTCCGACCAGCTGCTGGGCCTTGTGAACATCACGCTGCTGCTGCTCATCCCCTGCATTGCCATCACAGGCCCCGTCACCTCCGGCGTGTGCTATGTCACGCAGCACTGGAGCCGTGACGAGCACGCCTTCATCTGGTCCGACTTCAAGGACGCGATGAAGGAAAACTGGAAGCAGTCCCTGGTGGTGTCGCTCATCACCGGCGTGCTGCCGCTGGCGGTGTATACGGGCTACCGCTTCTACGGCTCCATGGCGCTCACCCAGCCGCTGATGATCGTGCCGCAGGTGCTGCTGATCATGGTGGGCATCGTCTGGGCCATTTCCGTCACCTACATGTACCCGCTCATCGTGTCCTACCGGCTGCGCATGCGCGATGTGATCCGCAACGCCCTGATGCTGGCCATTGCCCGGCTGCCCATGTCGGTGGGCATCCGCGTGCTCCACCTGCTCCCCTGCGCCATCGGCGTGGCCGGCGCGCTGTTCCTCAACGCGCAGTGGTTCATGCTCGGGCTGCTGCTGTATTATGTGCTGTTCGGTTATTCCTTCAGCCGCTTCATCACCTCCTCCTATACCAATGCCGTGTTCGACCGCTTCATCAACCCCCGCATCGAGGGCGCGCCGGTCAACCGCGGCCTGCACATTGAGGAAGAGGATGACGGTGAGGACGAAGAGTGAGCGCCAATCCATTTTGAGCTGAACGAAGCCTGCGGACGAAAACGCAGGCTTTTCTCTTCAGCGGCAAAGGCAGCCGCGCTGCAGGCCCTTTTTCTTCCTTGCAATTTGCCTCTGCCTGTGCTATACTCCGCTTGTTCGCAAGGCGAACATATTTTCGTACATGAGGTTTCCGTCTATGAATGACCATATCGAGATCCGCGGTGCGAGGGTGCACAACCTGCGCAATGTCTCCCTCTCCGTACCGCGAAATAAGCTGGTGGTGTTCACCGGCCTGTCAGGCTCCGGCAAAAGCTCGCTGGCCTTTGACACACTGTATGCCGAGGGGCAGCGGCGCTATGTGGAAAGCCTTTCCAGCTATGCCCGCCAGTTCCTCGGGCAGATGGAAAAGCCGGACGTGGACGCCATCGACGGCCTTTCACCGGCCATCTCCATTGACCAGAAAACCACCAGCCGCAACCCACGCTCCACCGTGGGCACCGTCACCGAGGTGCACGACTACCTGCGCCTTTTGTGGGCCAGGGCCGGCGTGCCGCACTGCCCCAAATGCGGCCGTGAAATACGCCAGCAGACCGTGGATGAAATGGTAGACGCCGTACAGGCCTACCCGGAGGGCACACGCATCCAGGTGCTCTCCCCCGTGATCCGCGGCAAAAAGGGCGAGCACGCCCGCGAGCTGGAAAACGCGCGCAAGGCCGGCTTTGCCCGGGCGCGCATCGACGGCGAGGTCTATGACCTGGAGGATACCCCGCCGCTGGACAAAAAGAAAAAGCACTCCATTGAAATCGTGGTGGACCGCCTGATCGTCCGCCCCGGCAAGGACTTTCAGAAGCGCCTTGCGGACTCCATCGAAACCGCCACCGCTAAGGCGGCCGGCCTGGTCATCATGGACGCCTTCGACCAAGGCGAGCAGCTTTTCTCCATGAACTACGCCTGCCCGGACTGCGGCATCTCCATCGAGGCGCTGGAGCCCCGCATGTTCTCCTTCAACAGCCCCTTCGGCGCGTGCCCCGAGTGCGACGGCCTGGGCTCACTGATGCAAATTTCTCCTGAATCGCTGTTCCCCAATGACGAGCTGACGCTCCGCCAGGGCGCGCTGAAGGCGCCCGGCTTCAACGCCGAGGATGACCACGGCGTCGCCGCGCAGTATTTCACCGCGCTGGGCGAAAAATACGGCTTTACCCTGGACACAAAGGTCAGGGACATTCCCGCGGACGGCATGCACGCCCTGCTGTACGGCACCGGCGGCGAGCAGGTAACCATCACCTATGAGAGCGCCCGCGGCGAAACACGCTACAGCACCGCCTTCGAGGGCATCATCCCCACCATGGAGCGGCGCTACCGTGAAACCACCTCAGACGCCGCCAAGGCCATGTATGAAGAGTGCATGGCGGAAATTCCCTGCCCGGCCTGCCACGGGCGGCGGCTGAAGCCTGAAGCCCTCGCCGTCACGGTGGGCGGCAGGAACCTGCATGAGGTATCCTCTCTGAATCTGGACGAATGCCGCGCCTTTTTCCGCGGCCTGCAGCTCAGCGGCAGCGCAAAAACCATCTCCGAGCCCATTCTGCGGGAGATTGACGCGCGGCTGGGCTTTCTGGTCGAGGTCGGGCTCGGTTACCTCACGCTCTCCCGCGGTGCCGCGACCCTCTCCGGCGGCGAGGCGCAGCGCATCCGGCTGGCCACGCAGATCGGCTCGGCGCTGATGGGCGTGCTGTACATCCTGGACGAGCCCTCCATCGGACTGCACCAGCGCGACAACGAAAAGCTGATCGCCACACTGAAGCGCATGCGCGACCTGGGCAACACCGTCATTGTGGTGGAGCACGACGAGGACACCATGCGTGCAGCGGACTGGGTGGTCGATGTCGGCCCCGGCGCGGGCCTGCACGGCGGCAACATCGTTGCCCAGGGCACCATCGAGGACCTCATCGCCTGCCCGGAGAGCATCACAGGCCAGTACCTGAGCGGGGTGCGGAAGATACCGGTGCCGCGCGTGCGGCGCACGCCGTCCGGCTGGCTGAAGGTCATCGGCGCGGCAGAGCACAACCTGAAGCACATCAATGTGGATATACCCCTCGGTGTGCTGTGCGCGGTCACCGGCGTCAGCGGCAGCGGCAAGAGCAGCCTGGTCAACTCCATCCTGTACCGCCAGCTGGCCAGAAAACTGAACCGGGCCAAAACCCGCCCCGGCGCATTTGACCGGATGGAGGGCATTGAGCAGCTGGACAAGATCATCATGATTGACCAGAGCCCCATCGGGCGGACACCGCGCTCCAACCCAGCCACCTACACCGGGCTGTTTGACCTCATCCGCAAAATCTTTGCCCTCACGCCGGAGGCAAAGGCGCGGGGCTACAAGGAGAACCGCTTCTCCTTCAACGTCAAGGGCGGCCGCTGCGAAAACTGCCAGGGCGACGGTGTAAAGAAGATCGAAATGAATTTCCTGGCGGACATTTATGTGCCCTGCGACGTGTGCCAAGGCCGCCGCTACAACCGGGAGACCCTGGAGGTGACCTACAGGGGCAAGAGTATTTACGATGTGCTGGAGATGAATATCGAGGAGGCGCTGAGCTTCTTCGAGAACCACCAGCCCATCGTCCGCAAGCTGGAAACCCTGTGCGATGTGGGCCTGGGCTACATGAAGCTGGGCCAGTCGGCCACCACGCTCTCCGGCGGCGAGGCACAGCGCGTGAAGCTGGCCACCGAGCTGAGCCGCCGTGCCACCGGCCGCACCATCTATGTGCTGGACGAGCCCACCACCGGCCTGCATATGGCGGATGTGGACCGGCTGATACAGGTGCTGCACCGCCTTGCGGACGCGGGCAACACCGTGCTGGTGATCGAGCACAATCTGGACGTGATCAAGTGCGCGGACTACCTGATCGATCTCGGCCCGGACGGCGGCGACGCGGGCGGCGAGGTGGTCGCCACGGGCACACCGGAGGAGATCTCCCGCTGTGAAAGCAGCTGGACCGGGCGCTTCCTGAAAAGGTATGTGCCCTGAGCGGCAGGCGCCGCAAATGTGGAGGTGGACCATGATGAAGCGACTGTGTGCCCTGCTCTGCCTGTCCGCTGCCCTGGCCCTGCCCTTCAGCAGCCTGGCCAGCGGCACGTGGCGCACACTGGCAAAGGGCACCTATGACGACCTTTCCGCTTCCGTCAGCGATTACACAGGCACCGTGACCGTCACCCTGCTGGGGGATTGCACCCTGGGCGGCGAGGAGAAGAGCGTGAACCGCTCCAGCGGCTTTGTGCAGCATATCGCCCAGTACGGCTATGAGTATCCCTTCCGCCACCTGAAAAAGCTGACCGCCGGGGACGATTTGACCATCGCGAATCTAGAGGGCGTGCTGACGGACCGGAAGCTCAAAAAGGAAAAGAAAACCTACAATTTCAGCGGCCCGACGGCCTTCACGGAGATACTCACCGCCGCGGAAATCGAGTGTGTCACCCTGGCCAACAACCACACCGGCGACTACGGCGACGCGGGGCTCCATGATACCAGGGCCGCGCTGGAGGAAGCCGGTGTCGCGTGGTTCGACCGCGACAACGCCGCCCTTTGGGAGAGCCCGGAGGGTGTGCGGATCGGCGTGGTGGGCGTGTTCTATTCCCTGTACGGGCGGCACCTGACCGCCTTTCAGAAGCAGGTCCGCACACTGCGCGAGCTTGGCTGCGCCGCGGTGATCTGCGTGATGCACTCGGGGGAGGAGCACACGCTGACTGTCGACCGCCACCAGAAGCAGATTGTGGAATGCGCCGTCAAGGAGGGTGTGGACCTGGCGGTGGGGCATCACCCGCACGTGGTGCAGGGCTTCGAGCTGGTGGATGGGATGCCCGTGGTGTACAGCCTGGGCAACTGCGCCTTCGGGGGAGCGCTGCACGTGAAGGACACCGACAGCCTGGTGCTGCAGGCGGAGCTGCGCCTGGAGGAGGGAAGGCTCGTCTCCACCGCGCTGCACTTCTACCCCATCACCGTGACGACCGACGAAGCGGTGAACAACTACTGCCCCGCCTTTCTGACCGGCGCCGGTGCCAGCCGCGTGCTGGAGAAAATGAAGAAGTCCACCGGATACGAGCTCCCGCCCTTTGACAGGGAAGAGGGTGCCGTGGTGGAAGTGCCCGCGAGAAACTAAAGACACGGAGGAATGACACATGTCCAGACTGGGTGATCTGATTCGCACCGAACGCCTGCGCCAGGGGCTGACTCCCAAGCAGGTGGCCCGCAAGTGCGGCGTGAGCGAAAGCTATATCATGGCGGTGGAGGCCGGCACGCGCATCATACAGGATGAGCAGGCCCGCCGCATACTGAAAACCATTGGACTGCGGCAGCAGACCGAGGCCGATTTTACCCTGGACGACATTGCCGCCACGGTGGACCTGGCACAGGCCGCGCCCTCCGTGGCCCGCGCGGTCACCGAGCGGAAAAAGGCCGAGGCGGTGAAGGTCGCCTCCACCGAAAGCGACACCGACGACCAGGGCGCCGGGGTCACCGGCAGCGTATGGCTGGACGCCCTGCAGAGCGTGCTGAAAAATGTGCCCGTGATGAACGCGGTGATGAAGCCCGTCGGGCACCGCCTGCTTCCCGTAGAGCAGGGCCGCATTGCCGGCGCAAACCCGGACAAGGTATTCTACTTCCTTGCGCCGGACGACTCCATGCGCGGCTTCCGCGTGCACCAGGGCGACCTGTGCCTGGTGGTGCCGGCGCAAAGCCCCATCGACGGCGCGATGATGCTGGTGGAAATCGACGGACATCACAACCTGCGCAAGGTGAAAAAGCTGGACGCTACCACCCTGCTGATCCAGTCCTTCAACCGCGAATACGAGGCGCAGACCCTGCAGCTGAACCAGGTCAACTGCATCGGCCGCGTGGTGAAGGTGGAGTTTGAGGTGGAGTGAGCCGCAGGGCTGCGTGCATTTCTCATACATAAGCCTTTCGCAAAGCAGAAGATGAAAAAGCACCGCTGCGGCGGTGCTTTTTTGCGTTGTCTTCTTCCGGCGGATGTTTTGACCTGCCGCCCGCAGGACTTCAAAGTCGCAATCGTACCGTCCGGCTTCGCCGGCGAAAAGGCTGATGAATCCTTGCTTATCTGGCGCCCGACATGTGGTTATCACACCACTGTCCTCCTCCGGATCATTTACTAGAGCCTGTAACCAGTAAAAACACCCTCCGCCACTGCAGTTCCGTCCATGGTCAGAAATGTAACATTTGCAGGATGAAAACAGTAAAAATGCAGTATTTGGCTTGACAATCTCCCCTTCTGCCATTATTCTGATAGACAGCAACGCTGGGTGTTTCTTTTTCTGACCATAAAAAAGCGCCCATCGGAAGACTTGCGAATACTCAAGGAGGAAATGAATGATGAAGAAATGGCTCGCTCTCGTTTTGTGCCTGTGCCTGGCGGCTGCCTGCGTGCCTGCCCTGGGCGAGGGAGAAAACGTATACCGCTCCCTCTATTCCAGTGAGGTCAGCACACTGAACTACCTCACCGCCTCCACACAGTGGGATCAGACCGTAGGCGCCAACGTGATCGACACGCTGGTGGAATACGACGCCTATGGCAACGTGGTGCCCTCCCTGGCCGAGAGCTGGGAGACCTCTGAGGACGGCTGCACCTGGACCTTCCACCTGCGCGCCGGCCAGAAGTGGTATGACTATCAGGGCAACGCCGTGGCCGACGTGACCGCTCAGGACTTTGTGGACGGCCTGGAGTGGGTGCTGAACCCCGCGAACGACTCCAGCGTGGAATACGCCGTGGAGACAGCGAAGATCGTCAACGCGTCCGCGTACTATGAAAAGGAAATCACCGATTTCGCCGAGGTGGGCGTCAAGGCTGTGGATGAGCTGACCCTGACCTACACCACCGAGGCCCCGGTGCCCTACTTCCTCTCCTGCCTGACCTACGGCTGCTTCATGCCGGCCTACGGCCCCTTCCTCAGCGAGCAGGGCGCGGACTTTGGCACCAGCAATGACAAGATGCTGTACAACGGCGCCTACATCATGTCCGAGTTCCAGCCCCAGGTGAAGCACACCTATGTGAAGAACGTGAACAACTGGGACGCCGAGCACATCTACATCGACCGCATCGAGCGCAGCTACAACAGCGACAGCGCCATCATCGCGCCTGAAATGGTGCTGCGCGGCGAGATCGACTCCGCCTCCCTGTCCAACGACATCCTGGACGACTGGCTGGAGACCCATGGCGACATCGTCACCCGCGGCCGTCCCTCCCTGGACTACAGCTACTTCTACTGCTTCAACTTCGACCCGCAGTTCGATGCCGAGTATGAGCCGGAGAACTGGCTGATTGCCGTGAACAACAGCAACTTCCGCCACTCCATCATGTCCGCCTTCGACCGCATCTATGCCATGTACGCCCTGGAGCCCACCGAGCCCGAGGAGACGCTGCAGAACACCATCACCCCGGCCGGCTTTGCCACCGCGGCCGGCGACTTCGCCGCCGAGGCTGCCTTCAGCGGCACCGAGGAAAACTTCTACAATGAAGAGAAGGCCCTGGAATACAAGGCCAAGGCCGTGGAAGAGCTGACCGCCGCCGGCGCGACCTTCCCCGTGAAGGTGGTGCTGGGCTACCGCAGCGACATGAGCGACTGGGAGAACGAGTGCGCGCTGGTGAAGCAGCAGCTGGAAGGCGTGCTGGGCAGCGACTATATCGACGTGGTGCTGTATGCCGGCCCCGCGGAGAACTTCCTGCGCGAGGTTCGCCGCAGCGGCAAGTACGGCCTGATGCGCTGCAACTGGGGCGCCGACTACGCCGACCCGGAGACCTGGACCGATCCCTTCGCTGAGAACGTGGACAGCGAGACCGGCCTGCACAACGGCAACAGCTACAACAAGATGGACAAGATGCTGGACACCGACTTTGAGGAGACCAAGGCCATCCTGACCGAATACTATGCCAAGGTGGCTGAGGGCAAGGCTTCCGTGACCGACTTCGCCGACCGCTATGCCAAGTTCGCCGAGGCGGAGGCCATGCTGATCAACAACGCCCTGGTCATCCCCTACAAAATCTCCTCCAATGAGTACAACGTGACCAAGCTGAACATCTTTGAGGGCGGCTATGCCGGCTTCGGCATCACCAACATCCGCTACAAGGGCCAGAAGGTGCTGGACGACTTCTTCTCTGCTGAGCAGTATGAAGCCGCCTACGCCGATTGGATGGAAAAGATGGGTTATTAAGGCAACACTGCGCAATTCAGCGGCACATCTGGCCACCTCATTTGCACGGTGTCACCTTGATCCCCTTCCGGGCTTGCACACTGCCCCTTCCCCGAAAGGGGAAGGGGCTTCCTTGTAAGCACGCCAAAGAGGGCATTTGTCCGGCCTGCTTGCAATTTGCCGCAGGTTGCGCTATGCTTTTCCCGGTTGTTTCAGGCAGGCGCCTGAAAGCTGATCCGCCGCGGGCTGCAAAGCCGCGCGGCAGCGAAACGAGGCGATCGCGTGGGTTCCTATATTGCCAAAAGACTGCTGCGCTCCGTGCTGACGCTGGTCATCATACTGACCATCGTATTTATTCTCGTGCGGCAGATGCCCCTTGAGGGGTATTTTCCGAATTTTGAGAAAATGACGCCGGAGCAGATCAAGAACGGCCTGCACAGCATGGGGCTGGACCAGCCGCTGCCGGTGCAGCTGTACCACTTTTTCAGGGACCTGATTACGAAAGGGGACCTGGGCACCTCGCGCATCTACCGGCAGAATGTGCCGGTTGCCGAGATCCTCGCGCCGAAGATCCCCGTTTCGGTGCGGCTGGGCACCATGAGCCTGATCGTCTCGCTGCTGCTGGGCCTGCCGATGGGCACGCTGATGGCCAAGTACAAGGGAAAGTTCTTTGACCACTTCGGCACCGGTGTGATCGTGCTGATTGAGGCGGTGCCGGCGGCAGTGTATTACCTGTTCATCCAGTTCTACGGCACGGAGGCGCTGGGCATCGGCATGACCATGCTCGGCGACAAGGATTTCAACAACTGGCAGTACTGGATACTGCCGGTGCTGAGCATGTCGCTGGGCAACATTGCCTACTATGCCATGTGGCTGCGCCGCTACATGGTGGACGAGAGCACCAAGGACTATGTGCTGCTGGCGCGCATCAAAGGCGCGGGGGAAGGGCGCATCATGTTCCGCCACATCTTCCGCAACGCCTTTGTGCCCATGGTGCAGTACATCCCCACCTCCTTCCTGAACACAGTGATCGGCTCCATTTATATCGAGTCGCTCTACTCCATTCCGGGCATGGGCGGTCTGCTGGTGGACGTGATCAAAAAGCAGGACAACGCCATGGTGCAGGCCATTGTGCTGCTGTTCGCCTGTGTGGGCGTCATCGGCCTGCTGCTGGGCGACCTGATGATGGTGGCCCTTGATCCCCGCATCAGCCTGGCCAAGAAAGGGGGCGACAAGTAATGGCGCTGCTCAAGCACCCCCGGGTGGACGCTGCCGAGCAGCGGGCCACCGAAGCCCTCAAGCGCGAACTGAGCGAGCAGGAGCTGTTCTCTGTCGCGCCCTTTGACGAGGCGGAAACCGAGCGCACCGGCGCAGAGAGCTACAGCTACTGGCGCTCCACCCTGCGGGCCTTCCGCCACAACAGGGTGGCCATGTTCCTGCTCTCGCTGCTGGTCATCATTGTGCTGTTCACCTTTATACAGCCGCTTCTGCCCGGCCAGTTTGACCCCAACCTGGCAAACAACACGGTCAACGCCAAGGGCCAGACCGTACCCATGAAGAACACCCCGCCGGACAGTGTGCACTGGCTTGGCACCAACAACATCGGCCAGGACCTGTGGGCTAGGCTGTGGGCGGGCACGCGCAACTCCCTGTTCATCGGCATCGCCGTGGCGTTGATTGAGGCGCTGGTGGGCATTGTGATGGGCGTGCTGTGGGGCTATGTGCGCAAGCTGGACTTCTTCTTCACCGAGCTGTACAACGTGCTGGACAACATCCCCACCACCATCGTGCTCATTCTGGTTTCCTTCATCCTGCGCCCCGGCATGGGCACCCTCATCTTTGCCATGTCCGTCACGGGGTGGATCGGCATGGCGCGCTTTGTGCGCAACCAGGTGCTGATCATCCGCGACAGGGATTACAACGTGGCCAGCCGCACCCTGGGCACAGCCACCTGGCGCATCATCCTGCGGAACCTGCTGCCCTATCTGGTGTCGGTCATCATGCTGCGCATGGCGCTCTCCATTCCCGGCGCCATCGGCTCGGAGGTTTTCATCACCTACATCGGCCTGGGCCTGCCCTCTGATGTGCCCTCGCTGGGCAAGCTGATCACAGAGGGCCGCAAGCTGCTCACCTCGCCCTCCAAGCGGTACCAGCTGATCTACCCCACCATCGTGCTCAGCGTGGTCACTGTCAGCTTCTACATTATCGGCAACGCATTTTCCGACGCGGCAGACCCGCGCAACCACCTGTGAGGAGGCGCAAGGATGAGCAAAAACATTCTCTCGGTGCGCAACCTGCACGTGAAATTCGTTCTGCGCGGACGCGAGCTGCATGCCCTGCGCGGCATCAACCTGGACGTGCGCGACGGCGAATCCATCGCCATCGTCGGTGAAAGCGGCAGCGGCAAAAGCGTGCTGAACAAGAACTTCATCGGCCTGCTGGACCAGAACGGCTTCATCCCGGAGGGCGAGATTCGCTACTACGGCATGGGCGACAAGCTGCGCCACTATCCCGGCGCGGGCAGTGACGACAACGGCAGCTATATCGACCTGACCGCCTTCAAGAAGAAGGAGGACTGGCTGCGCATACGCGGCAGCGAGATCTGCATGATTCCCCAGGACCCCATGACCAGCCTCAATCCCCTGAAGACCATCGGCTGGCAGATTTCCGAGGCGCTGCTGCTGCACAAGGGCATGCGCGGAAAGATGGCCTATGAGGAGACCATCCGCATACTGGAGGACGTGCGCATCGACGACCCCAGGCGCCGCTATAAGCAGTACCCGCACGAGCTGAGCGGCGGCATGCGCCAGCGTGTGGTCATCGCCATTGCCATTGCGTGCTCTCCCCGCATCCTCATCTGCGACGAGCCCACCACCGCCCTGGACGTGACCATACAGGCGCAGGTGCTCAGCCTGCTGCACGACCTGAAGGAGCGCTACCACCTCACCATCATCTTCATCACGCACGACCTGGGCGTGGTGGCCAATATCGCCGACCGCGTCGCGGTGATGTACGCAGGCGATATTGTGGAGCTGGGCCTGGTGGATGAAATCTTCTTCGACCCGCGCCATCCATACACCTGGGCGCTGCTCTCCTCACTGCCGCAGCTGGGCATGCGCGGCGAGGAGCTGTACGCCATCCGCGGCACACCGCCGAACCTCTTCAAGGAGGTGCAGGGCGACGCCTTTGCCGCCCGCAATCCCAGGGCCCTGGAGATCGACAAGCGCGAGCTGCCCCCCTATTTCGAGGTCAGCCCGACGCACTACGCGCGCACCTGGCTGCTGGACCCCAGGGCGCCGAAGATGGATCCCCCGGCCGTGATTCAGAAGTTGAAGGAGCTTGGAAAGGAGGAGACGCACCATGGCTGAGCCCCTGCTGAGTGTTCGCGGGCTGGAGGTGACCTTCGGCAGCCGCCGCCACCCCTTCAAGGCCGTGAAGGGCGCCTCCTTCGATGTGTACCCCGGGGAAACCTTCGGCATCGTGGGCGAAAGCGGCAGCGGCAAGACCACCATCGGCCGCGCCATCATCCGCGTCTATCCCGTTTCCGCCGGCTCCATCAGGTTCCACGGGGAGGAAATCACCGGCCGTCTGCCGCATGCCAAGGCCCGGGAGCTGACCAACAAAATCCAGATGATTTTCCAGGACCCCATGGCCTCGCTGAACGAGCGTGCAAAAATCGACTACATCGTGTCCGAGGGTCTGCTGGGGCGCGGGCTGGGCAAGGAGGAGATACGCGAGCGCGTCAGCGAAGCGCTGAACGCCGTGGGCCTTCTGCCCGAGTTCGCCACCCGTTTCCCGCACGAATTCTCCGGCGGCCAGCGGCAGCGCATCGGCATTGCGCGCGCGCTGGTGATGAACCCCGAGTTCATCATCTGCGACGAGCCGATTTCCGCCCTGGACGTTTCCATCCGCGCACAGGTGCTGAACCTGATGAGCAAGCTGCAGAGGGAGCGCGGGCTGACCTATCTGTTCATCAGCCACGACCTGAGCGTGATGCGCTTCATCTGCGACCGCATTGCCGTGATTCACAAGGGCGACATCGTGGAGATGGCAGAGACCGAGACACTGTTCCGTCACCCGCTGCATCCCTACACCCGCGCCCTGCTGTCCGCCATCCCCCAGCCCAATCCCCACACGGAAAAGAACAAGGTGCTGGAAATCTACGACCCCTCCTGCCACCACTACGAACGTGATGTTCCCTCCTGGCAGGAGGCCGAGGACGGCCACTGGCTGTACTGCAACCAGGAGGAAATGAAGCAGGCCCGCCAGAGGCTGAAATAAACCGACAGGCAGAGTGTAATATCCTGAAAAACAGACCTCATCCCCGGCCCTCCCCCTTCGGAGGGAGAGATGCAGCGCCGCACTGCCCCTCCTTACCATGGGAGCAAGGTCAGCGGACTGCCGCGGCGGTGGATGAGGTCTTGGTCTTGCCCGGCAGATTCACCCATGCGATATCAGTGTCGGCTACCAGTCAGCACGGGACCTGCCGACGCAGAATATCCCTGTAATTACCCGGGTAACAACACTGCAGATGAGGTGGTCAGATGGCGAGTGAGTTTTGTGTTAGACACGATTGCAGCTTTTGAATGCTTTGCTCAAGGCAAGTCGAAAAAGCCACAGGAAGCGGATGGCGCAAAGGGCACCGCCGGATGCGCCGCCGATCTGTAGCAGCGTTGCCTAAACGGCCATCGGCTTTGAAAAGAAGAACGGTTTTCGCGGAGGGAAGAGTTATGAGCCTGAAAAAGATAGTTTCACTGATTACGGCAATATGTGTATTATTGATCGGTTTAGCAATCATTGTCGCTGCCATCATGAATGCAGAAATACCGAAACCGTTATGGCTATTGTTTGCTGTATGCAATCTGGTCAATGCAATCATGATTCTGACAGGCTTCAGAAAAAAATGAATCGGATGTCAATGCCATAAAAGCCAGTTCCCCGAGACGGATCTGCGTGGCCGCCGGTATGACCTGCCGGAAATTTTTGCGGTGCTACCTGATTTTTTACTGCCATCTTCTTTTTTCCTTCGTATCAATGGATGGAAGCAAGGCTTCCGGATAAAAAAGATGATTTCAAGGGAGGATATTGAAAATGAAGAAACTGATGGCGGTTCTGATGGCACTGGTACTGGCGGTGGGCATGGTCTTCACGGCTGTGGCCGAGGAAGAGAGTCAGCCGATCACCTGCGAGATTGTGGAAGGCAGCTATGTGATCACCGTGCCCGTGGAGGAGGGTGATGAAAACTGGGCGGCCGACGAGATGGCGCAGGACGACAGCGTGGTGCGCCTGGCCTCTGCCGAATACACCGACGGCAAATTTGTAGTCACCTATGCCCCCGTGGCCGACGGTCAGGTGACGGTGTACGTGCGGCACCTGAATGGCGTTGCCTGCGACCAGCTGCACGGCTTTGATCTGAAGGTGGAAGGCGGCAAGGTGACTGAAAGCACCGGCGGTTCCTACACCGCTTCCCCCAGCGACGAGGAGATGGAAGAGGCCTTCGCGGGCGAATGGCTGGAAAAGGATACCCAGTTCAATACCCTGACCATCACCCGCAATGAGACCGCCGGCTTTGACTTCGAGATGGTCTCCCCCATCAGCCATGACGCCTGCCTGCTGAAGGGCACCGTGCTGTACGACTGCGAGCTGGACTGCTTTGTGACCACGGATGCCCAGATGTTCAACCTGCCCGTGGAAGACGGCGCGGAGCCCAAGCTGGCCGCCCCCGTCGTGGGCTGCCGCATCATGCCGATCGAGAATGAAGAAGGCGGCATCGAGCTGGCGCTGGCCTGGTATGCTGAAGAGCTGGGCGACGACCAGGAGATCGTGTTTGTGAAGTAATCCGACATGCGGCACTGATTTCTCCGCCCGGCGCTGCTTCGCCGCGGTCAGTGCCGCCCATCATGCCTGCCCGGCGGAGGGCGCAGGATGGCATCCGCTGAAAACCAGCATCTACGGGAAACGGCTGAGCCTATCGCAATAGCGATAAGGTTCAGCCGTTTTTCTCAAATCATCATGGCAGCGCAGCGTTGTGCCGTTTACAGGGCTCATTCTTCCTCGGGGTGCTTGAGCTGATGGCAAAAAAAGGGCGCCATTATTGCCATGCCAAGCAGAAGCAGCAGCGGCGGGAGAGCCGGCGGGGGAACTGTGTCGCCCGGCGGGAGCAGCCCCATCAGCGAACCCGCAGCCATCAGGCCGACCATCAGGATGGGACACCCCAGGACCAGCAGCAGCACCTGCCACCAGATCACTCTTGGGCCCCTGCGCCCCTTCCGGAGAAGGTGCAGGATCAGCGGCATACAGAAAAGCAGAATGGCCGAAAAGAAATACATCACGAAGAAGAACGGCTCAATCTTCCCTTCGGGCATGATGGCAGAAACAAGAAGCATGTACACAAAGGAAAACAGTCCCAAAAACGCCAGAACATAGCGCCAGCCGTTTTCGACAGGCGGGGCGTTCCGCGTCTGATCCCGTCGTGCAGCCTTCGGCTTCTCCCTGCCAGCCAGGTACATGGTTCCCCACAGGCCGAGGAAGAACATGCTCAGCACACCGGCAGTAATCAGCAGCATGTTCCCGGTCACAAGTCCGAAGATAAATATCACACCGCCTGTCAGTGTGGCAAGGAGGATGACAATGAGGCCAAGGCGAAGCAGCAGGCTGCTGTGCCACATCTGCTTCAGCGTGGTGACAGCGGGGTTCTCCTCCTTCTGGTTGTTCTGTTCGTTTTCCCGCGGCATGTGCATTCCCCCGTTTATATCCGTGTGCGGTGCGGCTATCCCGTGTATCTATTAGGTAAATTATAGTACAGACAGTGCCGCATGTCAAACAGGGGGCCGCATTCACCGCAGGCACAGACCTGGGATGGTGAGGCCGGAGACGAAGACAAAAAACCTTCCCCGTCGCCGGGAAAGGCTCTTGTGCATTGTGCGGGAATCAGTTCTCCGCCTGCTTCTTCTTATAGTCCTCAATGGCGGCATGGATCGCCTGCTCTGCCAGCATGGAGCAGTGCATCTTCACCGGGGGCAGGCCGTCCAGCGCCTCGGCCACGGCCTGGTTGGTCAGCTGCAGCGCCTCGTCAATGCTCTTGCCCTTGACCATCTCTGTAGCCATGGAACTGGTGGCGATGGCCGCGCCGCAGCCGAAGGTCTTGAACTTCACATCGGTGATGATGCCGTCCTCCACCTTGATGTCCATCTTCATGATGTCGCCGCACTTGGGGTTGCCCACAGTGCCGCTGCCGCTGGCGTTTTCAATCTCACCCACATTGCGGGGATGGGAAAAGTGTTCAATCACTTTGTCAGAATACATGGTTTCTCTCCTTTATGCTCTCGGGCAGGCGAAAGTTTCATCGCTGACGGTGGTTGTTTCGTGGTTCAGCACGCTCATGGCCCTCAGGTCGCTGACGATGCCCGGCAGCACATCCAGCACAGCGTCAATGTCGGCCTCGGTGGTGTCGCTGCCCAGCGTCATGCGCAGCGAACCGTGGGCCACCTCGTGCGGCAGGCCGATGGCCAGCAACACATGGCTGGGATCCAGGCTGCCGGAGGTGCAGGCGGAGCCGGAAGAGGCGGCAATGCCTGCCAGGTCCAGGCGCAGCAGCATGCTCTCACCCTCAATATAGCGCACCGACACGTTGCAGTTGTTCGGCAGGCGGCGCGACGGGTCCTTCGGCCCGTTGATGCGCACATCGGGAATGCGCTCCACAATGCCGTTCATCAGCCTGTCGCGCAGGGCCGCAATTTTGGCTGCCTTCTCGGGCAGGTTGGTGGTGGCCAGCTCGATCGCCTTCCCCATGCCCACAATGCCCGCCAGGTTCTCTGTGCCGGCGCGCTGGCCGCGCTCCTGTGCGCCGCCCTGCATGAAGATGTCCAGCCGCACCCCGCGGCGGATGTACAGCGCGCCAATGCCCTTGGGGCCGTGGAATTTATGGCCGCTCATGGACAGCATGTCCACGTTCAGCGCCTTCACGTCCAGCGGCACAGCGCCCACCGCCTGCACGGCATCCGTGTGGAACAGGATTTTGTGCGCCTTCGCCACCTCGCCGATCTCGGCGATGGGCATCAGCGTGCCGATTTCGTTGTTCGCCGTCATGATGGTGATCAGGATGGTCTCGTCCGTGATCGCATCCTCCACCTGCTTGGCGGTCACAAAGCCCTCGGCATCCACCGGCAGGTAGGTCACCTTGAAACCCTGCTTTTCCAGCCAGGCGCAGGTGTGCAGCACCGCGTGGTGCTCCACCGCGGTGGTGATGATGTGGTTGCCCTTCTTCCGATTGGCGAAGGCCGCGCCCTTGATGGCCCAGTTGTCGCTCTCTGAGCCGCCGGCAGTAAAGTAGATCTCCTGCGGCTGCGCGTTGATGGCGGCGGCCACCTGGCGGCGTCCTTCCTCAATGGCCTTGCGGGCGTCGCGGCCCGTCGCGTGCACAGAGGAAGGATTACCGTAGTGTTCGGTGAAATAGGGCAGCATTGTCTGCAGCACCTCCGGCGCAACTGCCGTGGTTGCCGCGTTGTCCAGATAAATGCGATTCATGGAGCCTCCTGATGGTTTATATTGTTTGTGGCTTGTTCATTCATTCTGCATCCGCCGTTCACCTCGCCGGTCACCACGTCCCGCAGGGAGATGGCGTCCATCAGCTGGTTGATGCGGCCGGAAAGGTAATCCCACGCGCGGCGGGTCGGGCAGGTCTCGCCCGAGAGGCAGGACCGGCTGTCGTCCGTGCAGCCCGCCATGCTCACCGGCCCCTCCGTGGCGCGGATAATCTCACCCACGCTGATGCTCTCCGCCGGGCGGGCCAGCGCATAGCCTCCGTGCGCCCCGCGCACTGTTGTCACCAGGCCGGCCTTGCGCAGGCTGGCCAACAGCTGTTCCAGGTAATCCGGCTGCACGCCGGTCTGTGTCATGGCTGTCAGAGGCAAAGGCGTTTCTGCTTCATGCTCTGCCAGGTAGATCATGGCGTACATGCTGTATTTGCCTTTGGTTGAAAGCTTCATCCTTCACCTCCGCATCTGCCGGGCCATCCGGCGGAAGGCATTGTAGCATATCCGAGTAATTATGTCAACATTAGCGGCCTTTATTTGTCAAAAGCCGGCGGCTGCTTCCGGTCCATCCGCACCGCTGTGATGAAGGTGATCAAAGGGGGCAGCTCTCAGTTGGTAATCTCTATGCGTGCAAATAAACGGGACGGCAAGTATAAACGTCAAACTCAATGAGAGTGATATGCGTTTGTCAGAATGGCATCCGAGCATAAGCAACGCAGACCCAGCTGCAGCAGTCGTTCTTCTTCATTTTGTCAACTTCTGCAGAAAAGCCTGTATTCTATCCATCACTGCATCCGGCGGAATGTCCAGCCAGTTCGCGGACCCTGACCTTTCCAGCCTCTGACGGTAGGTTCTGTTTTTAAATGTCTGCTGCACTCTCTGCTGAATTGCCGCGATGTCGTTTTCCTTCATGCCGGGATCAGACAGAATGTATGTATCAATACAGCGCCGCAGCTTGTCGGTATCAATATGTTCTGAAAGATAGCAAAGATCGAAAAGATCCTTATACCGGGTAGATAATGGTCCGAAGCGGAGGAGTGAACGAAGCTTTTCTGCAAAAATCTGTTCCATGGAATTGATCAGCAGGCTGGCGCCCTCATCATCCATGCAAACATCGAAGCAATACTCGTCCTGTTCTATCTGCACCTGTTTGTGAACACCAAGGTCAATTTTGCTTTGCAGGGCATGGCCGGTGTCATCCCGAATCGTGACAAAAACACGCTTCCCGTTGTATTCCTGCTGGGACAACTCTTCAATCGGGGCGGATATGCTGATCCGGATGCCCTCAAGGCAATTCAACCGCTCAACGAATCTGCGGATTGATTCTTCTTCCAGGGAATAACGGATAAAGTCAAGATCCATGTCCTGGGTGGCGCGCCGTACATTCCCTGTGATGCTGCGCATCACAACGCCGCCCTTCACCGTAATATGATCACCGAAGCTGCTGACAGCGATTGCCTTCAAAACAATATCCTGGCAGACCCGGGCCGCGGCATTTCTCTCACTGTAGCCCTCCTCCATAACAGACGAAATCAGGGAATCAAGGTTTGCCATCAGAGTACCTCCATCTGCAGCGCGTTCAGAATCATATTGCTCTTCGGGGCAGCCAAAGCATAGTCCTGCATTTTCTGAATATCCAGCTGCCTCATCATCTTTCTGTAATTCAGAAGAACTTCTTTATACAAATCGAAGGGGAGCTTGTTTTTATAACGAAGAAGCTCAATGAGCATGCGTTCCCGATCATAGATCCGGAAGGTGTATCCCTGCTCTTCAGCATTCGTTACGCCTGCCACGAAAAAGTCCTTCGGCATAAAGTACTGCCGGACACGGGGATCAGTGATTTTTGATGCATCCCTGTCTGTCGCCAGGTCGGTTTTCTCAGGGATAGCATCCGTCAGGCCATAATGATAAAAAGCGCTCAGCATGGTTACAATCGCTTTCGGATATCTGATTGCCAAAACAGTGATTTCCGGAACATACTTTTTCTCAGAGAAAACTCCGTTTCCGACCCGGTACAATTCTCCGGCCTTCAGTTTCTGCTTGATGAAGTAATCCGACCCATACTGATTCAAGCACTCGGCTCTCGTCATTAACATGAAGCTTCCTCCTTTCTGTTATTCATTCCTACGCAAACCGCAAACTTTTGCGGATGTTTATATAAATGATAGCTCATCCGGCTTGCCTTGTCAAGCCGTTTTTCAATAAACATCCGCAATTATTCCATATTTGCGGATGTTTATTGAAACGATTGAAAAGAACTTCCGCAGCATTGCTTTTCAAGGCATACAGGGCCGACGGCGGAATGTGCATAAAGCTTTCCCCACTGAAAGCGGTATAAAACCGTTTTTTATCAGTCACCAAGCAGCAGGCCGCACGCCCTGATGGCAGGTTTTACAGCAACGAGAAAAAGCCCCTCCGCCAAACGCACGGCAGAGGGACTATCATTATTGTATTCCCGTCGAGCCAAAGCCGCCGCGGGCTTTGTGGCCGAGGCTTTCCACCGCCTCAAAGCGCAGCTCGCTCTGGTGGGGCATCAGCCTGCACTGGCAGAGCCTGTCGCCCACGTGGATCTCTGTGTCGCGCATGGCCAGCACAGGGTAGCGAAGCACATCCTCATCGGAGGAATAGCTCTCATCCACAATGGCCGGGCTGTTCGGCTGCAGCACGCCGAAGTTGCGGAAGGTGGAGGAGCGGGGCGCGATCCACAGCTCATATCCCTCCGGCAGCCGGACGGAAATGCCCAGGCTGACATAGTAATGGTCGCCCGCCTTCAGCGACACATCCTCTGCCGCGCGAAGATCCACCCAGTCGCCCTGCGGCAGCTTTTCCAGCGGCGGCAGAGCAGCGCAGTGATATTTCACCAGCACGGTCAGCGGTTCATTCACCGGCATTTTCTTCCTCCGCCGTCTCAATGGTCACGGCGTCCGCTGCGATTTCCATCGCCGCGCCGCGAGCCTCCTCCGCGGTGATTTCAGGCAGAGGCACCACCGGCACAGTGTCGTCGCTCACCTCAGCGGGGCGCTCAGACTCCACCTGGATGGTGGGCACCGCGGGTTCCTCCGCCTTCACGCCTGCCCTGTCCCCGCGCAGCTGCTCCAGCTGCTGGTCAATTTCCGCCACCTCACTCAGCAGCGCATCCAGCTCCTTGGGCAGGGGCAGGCCCTTCTTCCATCCCTCATAGGCGCAGGTGGTAAACTCCGCAAGCTTTTCCCTGCGTTTTTCGTTCAGGTTCATCTCGTCCACCTTGTTCTTGGTGGTGTTGGCCAGTGTATTGGCCGCGTTGCCGATGGCCTCAATGCTCTTGGCCACCGCTCCTTTTACCACAGATGAAAAATCCGCCATTGTCTCTCCTCCTGTTCTCTGATGCCCGTTTACCAGTGCAGCAGCAGCTGCCCAGGGTGTACAAGCACATCCGCCCGGTCCATGCCGGATATCTCGCCGTCCACCTGCACGCACATGCGCTCGCCTTCCATTTCTACCCGGGTGCACAGCAGGTGCGTGGTGATTTTGAAATTCAGCACCCGCTTCAGCATCAGCCCCGGAAGGTAGAAGGGCAGCAGATACCTCGGCCTGTGCCGCAGCAGCACCAGCTCCAGCCGGCCGTCGTCCGGTCTGGCGCCGGGGCAGATCGGTATACCCCCGCCGATGTACTGCCCGTTCGCAACCGCGCAGATCAGGGTGTCCAGCTCCTTCGTCTCGCCCCCGTCTATGCGGCAGCGCAGGTGAACCGGCCTGTAGCTGGCGATGGCCTGCAGCAGGCCCAGCATATAGGGCAGCAGCCCCTTCATGCGCGCCTTGAATTTCTCCGCGCAGTCCAGCACCTGCACGTCAAACCCGGTGCCGCACACGTTCAGGAACGCGCGGCCGTTGATGGTGCAGATGTCGATGGGCCTGGCCGGCTTTTCCAGCAGGTGGCGCAGGGCCGCCAGCGGTTCGGTGGGAATGCCCGCTGTTTTCACGAAATCATTGCCCGTGCCCGCGGGGATGATGCCCATCGGCACACCGGTGCCCATCAGCCCGCCGGCCACCTCGCTGGCGGTGCCGTCACCGCCCACGGCGACGACCGTGTCCGCGTAGGCGGCCGCTTCCCTGGCCAGCTCGCCGGCGTGGCCGGGGCGCTCGGTTCTCAGCGCCTTCCACTCAAGCCCGCGCCGGTCCAGCTCCGCCAGCAGCGCCTGTTCTTCCTTTTCAGCCAGGCCGTTTCCGGCTGTGGGGTTGAGAATCATCACCAGCATGGGCGCTCCCCTTCCGCATGCACACAAAGACCCTGCGGCAAGGCCGCAGGGAATGCTTTGACCGTTACTTCATGCCGGCGGCAATGCGCTCGGCAATCTTTCCGGCGCTCAGGCCGTACTCCTCCAGCAGGGCCGCAGGCTTGCCGCTCTGCCCGAAGCGGTCCTCAATGCCGATCTTCTCAAAGGTGAAGGCGCCCTTGCCGCACAGCACCGCCGCGCAGGCGTCGCCCAGGCCGCCGATGGTGGAATGCTCCTCCACGGTAAACACATGGCCTGTTTTCGCGGCGTATTCCAGCACCAGCTCCTCATCCAGCGGCTTGATGGTGTGGAAGGACACCAGGGCCGCGTCGATGCCCTTTTCCTTCAGCAGGTCCACGGCCTTCAGGGTGTGCTCCAGCATGATGCCGCAGGTGTAGATGACGCAGTCCTTGCCGTCCCGGATGATCTGGCCCTTGCCCACTTCAAAGGGGCGTTCCTCATAGATGGGGGAGGGCAGGCGCGCCGTGCGGATGAACACCGGCCCGTCGATTTCTGACGCCGCCTTCACGCACTGATAGGTCTCATTGGCGTCGCTGGGCACAAAGATGGTCATGCCCGGCAGCACGCGCATCAGCGCCAGGTCCTCAATAGCCTGGTGGGAGCCGCCGTCCTCGCCGAGCGTTACGCCCGCATGGGAGAAGCCGAACTTCACATTGAAATGCGGATAGCACACGCCGTTGCGGATCTGGTCATAGCAGCGTCCCGCAAACACCGCGAAGGTGGAGCAGAAGGGAATCAGCCCCATGGTGGACATGCCGGCCGCCATATCCACCATGTTGGCCTCGGCGATGCCGCAGTCATAGAAGCGTTCCGGGAAAACGGCCTTGAATTCCTTGGTCATGGTCGCCTGGGCCAGGTCAGCGTCCAGCACGACGATCTTCTCATTCTCCGCGCCAACCCTCGCCAGCGCCTTGCCGTAGGCCACACGGGTGGAGTCCTTTTCACCGGTGGGAACCAAATTTACCAGCTTGCTCATCTCTCACGCCTCCAGTTCCTTCAGCGCCTGTGCGGTCTGTTCGTTGTTGGGGGCCTTGCCGTGCCAGCCTACCTGTCCCTCCATGAAGGAAACGCCTTTTCCCTTGAGGGTGTGCAGGAAGATCATCCTGGGCTTGCCGGGGCAGGCCGGGGCGTGCAGGGCGTCCAGCACCTGCTGCATGTCGTTTCCGTCCTTCACCTCAATGATGTCGTAGCCGAAGGCAGCGAACTTGCCGCGGATGTCGCCCAGGCTCATCACCTGGTCGTTGGTGCCGTCAATCTGCATGCCGTTGTAGTCGAAAATCACGGTCAGGTTGTCCAGCTTGTAGTGGGCTGCCGCCATGGAGGCCTCCCACACCATGCCCTCGTCGCTCTCACCGTCGCCAATGACGGTGTACACGTGGCAGGGGTTGCCGGTGTGCTTCGCGCCCAGCGCCATGCCCACCGCGATGGAAATGCCCTGGCCCAGAGAGCCGGTAGAAGCGTCGATGCCGGGGCACTTTTTCACGTCGGGGTGTCCCTGCAGGATGCCGTGCAGCTGGCGGAAGCCGTCAAACTCCTCCGGTCCGAAAAAGCCGCGCTCGCACAGTGTGCCGTACAGGGCAGGCGCCGCGTGGCCCTTGCTGAGCACAAAGCGGTCCCTGGCCGGGTTCTTGTCATCCTTGGGATCCACGCCGCGCATCACATCAAAATAGAGGGCGACCAGGGCCTCTGTGCAGGAGAGGGAGCCGCCGGGATGGCCCGCGCCTGCCTTGTTGGTCATGATCACAATGTCCCGCCGCACCCTGCGGCAGACGTCCTGGAGTTCCTTCAATTCCATTGTGTAGCCTCCTCACCTGTCTGTGCCGGTATGCACCGCCCAGTGTTCTGCATTGTATTATACTCATCGCGGGCATTTGTTGCAAGAGGGCTTTGCGCGCAAACACCGCCGCCCGTGCGCAAAAGAGGCGAAAGCTGAAGCATTCATCGCCTCTGCACTGGGGAATTGATACGGACTGCGAAAATGCCCTTGCCAAGGTACTCAAAATCCTGTAGAATAGAGTGAAAAAACCGGCAGCACACTGCCGGATGCGGAGGAAAAGCATGCGCAAATATGAAATCTTTGCTCCCGGTGTGCCCAACATGCCCTGGCAGGACAAGAAGCCCGGCGAAGTGACGGGCAGCCCCCTGTGGCGCTACAGCGAGAATCCCATTATTGACCGCAACCCCATCCCCGGCGTGGCGCGCGTTTTCAACAGCGCCGTGGTGCCCTACGAGGGCAAGTATGTCGGCGTGTTCCGCGGGGAACAGTGCAACGGCGTGAGCATGATCTACTTCGGCCGCTCAGAGGATGGCATCCACTGGGATTTCGAGCCGGAAAAAATACACTTCGTCAACGAGAAGGGCGAACCCTTCCAGCCAATCTACGCCTATGACCCGCGCCTGGTCAAGGTGGAGGACACCTACTACGCCATCTGGTGCCAGGACTTCTACGGCGCCGCCATCGGCATCGCCAAGACGAAGGATTTCAAGACCTTCACGCGCCTGGACAATCCCTTCCTGCCCTTCAACCGCAACGCGGTGCTCTTCCCCCGGAAAATCAACGGCAACTTCATGATGCTCTCCCGTCCCTCCGACTCCGGCCACACGCCCTTCGGCGATATTTTCCTGTCCGAGAGCCCCGACCTGGTTTACTGGGGAAAGCACAAGCATGTGATGGGCCGCTCCTCTGAATGGTGGGAGAGCCTGAAAATCGGCGGCGGCGCGGCCCCCATTGAAACCAGCGAGGGCTGGCTGATGTTCTACCACGGCGTCAGCGGCACCTGCAACGGCTATGTGTACTCCATCGGCGGCGCCATTCTGGACAAGGATGAGCCCTCCCGCGTGAAGTACCGCTGCGAGCGCTGGCTGCTGACCCCCGAAAAGTGGTACGAGGAGCGCGGCTTCGTGCCGAACGTGTGCTTCCCCTGCGCCACCCTGCACGACAACGAGACCGGCCGCATCGCCATTTACTATGGCGCGGCGGACAGCTATGTGGGCCTGGCCTTCTGCTATGTGGATGAAGTGATTGACTACATTAAAGAATACAGCCACGTGACCGATTCGGACACCGAGCTGGGCATCCGCTGACGATACGCTCCCCACACCCGTGGGGAGCCTTTTGGAAGGCGCTGCGGAAAGGGATATGGAATGATTACACCGGCAACCTTGTTTACTGACGGCTGTGTGCTGCCCCAGGGAAGGGAAATACGCATTTTCGGCACAGCGGACAGCTCCGCCGCCCTGCGCGGCGAGCTGAAGAACGCCGCCGGCTGTGTGATATCCAGCGGCGGGTGCACCGCAAAGGACGGGAGCTTTCTGCTGCGCCTGCCGCCCGCCCCGGCGCAGCAGGGCTGCACGCTGACCCTTTGCGGCGGCGGGGAGGAAATCACCACCCGCGACGTGGCCATCGGCGAGGTTTACCTTGCGGGCGGCCAGAGCAACATGGAGCTGGCCCTGTGCAATGCCGACGGCGGCCCCGAGCTGGTGGAGGGGTGTGACGACCCGCTGCTGCGCTGGTATAACGTGCCGAAGCTCGCCCGCGAGGGTGAGGAAATGGAGAAGGCGGTGGCCGAAACCCGCTGGCAGCGCTTCACGAAGGGCTGCGGCGGAGACATCAGCGCCGTGGCCTGCTTCTTCGCGCTGAAGCTGCGCGAGGAGCGGCAGGTGCCCGTCGGCATCATCGACTGCTGGTGGGGCGGCACCTCCATCACCTGCTGGCTGGAGGAGGAGGAGCTGTGCGCCATGGCCAGCGGCAGGGCGTACTTTGAGGACTATCAGTCCCGTGCCGCGGGCAAAGCCATGGAGACCTACCTGAAGGAGGAGCGGCGCTTCTTCCACGATATGGACGAGTGGAACCGCAAGTCGGAGGAATACAGGCGTATCCACCCCGGCTGCAGCTTCCTCCAGATCACGGAGGCGGTCGGGGTGTGCCCATGGAATCCGCCCATCGGCCCAGGTTCTCCCTACCGGCCCTGCGGCCTTGCGCAGGTGATGCTGCGCAGGGTGACCCCTGCCAGCCTTACGGGCATCCTCTACTATCAGGGCGAGGAGGATTCCGGCCGCCACCAGGTCTATACCGAGTGGATGACCGCCCTGATTGCCGCGTGGAGAAAGCGCTTCATGGACGCCGAGCTGCCCTTCCTGTTCGTGCAGCTGCCCATGTGGATTGACGACGGGGCGGAGGATTCCTTCAACTGGCCCGCGCAGCGCATGGCGCAGGACGCCGCCTGGAAGCAGAACCGCTCCACCGGCATGGCGGTGATCATTGACGAGGGTGAGTACGGCAACATTCACCCGACAAATAAAAAGCCTGTCGGCGAGCGGCTGTGGGAGCAGGCAAAAATCGTGGTCTACCATGAGCCCGGACAGGAGAGCCCCCGCGCTGTGCAGGCCTGGACAGAGGGCGGCGCGAGAGTGGTGCGCCTTACCGCTGCCGTCACCGCCCGCGGCGGTCTGCCCCTGCTGATGGAGGTGCAGGGTGAGGACGGCGCCTGGCATGAAGCCGCCTGCGACGCAGAGGGCTGCCTGCTCCGCCTCAGCGCAGAGGAAGCGCCCCATCCCGTGGCCGCCCGCTACGCCTGGCACGACTGGGCAGAGGTGCCCTTCTTTGGCGAGAACGGCCTGCCGCTCGCGCCGTTTGTGATGTGAGGTGACAGCCATGCTTTTTATCGGTATCTGCGGCGCCAGCGGCAGTGGAAAATCCACCCTGGCGGAATTCCTGCAGGCCCGGCTGGGCGACCGCTGTGCGGTTTTGCAGCAGGACGCCTACTACCTGGACCATCCCACCATGACCTTTGAGGAGCGCAAGCTGCTCAACTACGACGAGCCTTCCATCTTCGACCATGACCTGCTGCTGGAGGACATCCGCACGCTGATGAGCGGCCGGCCCATCACCCGCAAGCAGTACGATTATACGCTCCACCGGCGCAATGACACGGACGAGCTGATCTACCCCCGCGACGTGATGATCCTGGAGGGCATTCACTGCTTCCACGACGAGCGGCTGAGGGAGCTGATGTACCTGAAGCTGTACATGAAGGTGGAGCCGGACATCTGCCTGCTGCGGCGCATTGAGCGGGACATCAAGGTGCGCGGCCGCGACATTGACGGCATCGCCATGCAGTACCTGACCACCGTGAAGCCCATGTATGACAAGTACATCCGCAATTATGTGGACTACGCGGATGTCATCGTCGCCGGCGGCGGCCGCAATGCCCGCATCGTGGACATTCTCGCCGGCTATGTGCAGGACACGCTGAAGCAAAGGGAAGGCTGAGCCGCAGAAGGCGGCCCCTCTGTCGCTTGCGCGACATCTCTCCGGGGCTGCCGCCCGTTCTCCGCTGAAAACAGCCCACCGGGCTGTTTTCCGGGCGCTTCGAACCCAGCAAGCTGGGGCGATTATGCAGGCGGGAGCCAACGGTTCACGACGCCCTCGGCTTACCTCATCCGTCAGCGCCAGTGGGGCTGCCTCGCATCCCCGCACTGCACACATCTCCGTATGCCCCCGCAAAGAACAATCCATGGGCGCCCCAGAAGCGCAAAAGTGCGCTGTCTATGCCTCGCGGCACAACACACGCACTTCACACAAGGTTATGCAATACAGCTTACCCCGCGTGTGACGGAGAACCTGGGGGTCCGGGGGGGAACGCCCCTCTGTCGCTTGCGCGACATCTCCCCAGTAAACTGGGGCGATTTTGGTCACATGCCAGCAGCGGGGTTGCTGCCCGACGGTACGA
>CAMJPQ010000033.1 GCA_946407745.1 uncultured Clostridia bacterium | reverse complement strand
ACATTGGTCCGGGGGGACCGATCACACTTTCGAGTCCCCCCGGCGGGCTTTTCCCTCCACTTTTCGCCCGGACGAAAAGTCCGCTAAACATAGAACCCATTTACATACGAGCGCCCGCCGCAGGCGGGTATCAGCGCCGCGAAACGGGCACTGTAAAAAAGCCGCGCGCAGCGCAAGCCCCCGCAGGGAGAAAGCCGCGCGCAGCGCTATAGCCCCGTAGGGGAAAAAGCCGCGCGCAGCGCAAGCCCCCCGCAGGGGAAAAGCCGCGCGCAGCGCAAAAAGGCACCGCCGATTGCGCGGTGCTGTTTTTTTATTGTCCCTCTTTTTCCCTCCCGGCCAGATAGGCCTGGAAAACCTCCATAAAGCCCTTCTTCCGGGGCTGGCTGATTTTCAGCTCGCTGCCGTCGGACAGGGCGGCGGTATAGCCGCTCACGCCCCGCACATGCTGCAAATTCACCAGATAGCAGTTGTTGCACTGGGCAAAGCCCTTTCCGGAAAGCTCCTTGGCCAGGGCGGCCATGGAGCCGTACTGGCTGTATTCCCCCTCCACGGTATGGTAGGTCAGCTGGTGATTGCGCACCTCCACATAGGTAATGTCATCCAGGTCCACCCGGGTCACCCCTGTTTGTGTGGAGATGCTGACCACATTCGTTTTCACGCTGTCCACCCGTTTCAGCGCCCGGGTCAGCTTCAGGGCGAAGTCGTAATAATTCACAGGCTTCACGATATAATCCAGGGCGGATACGCTGTATCCCGCGATGGCGTACTGGGTCAGGCTGGTAACGAACACCAGCAACACCTTTTCATCCAGTGTGCGCAGGCGGCGGGCGGCTTCCATGCCGTTCATGGCCGGCATCTGGATATCCATATAGATCAGATCGTAATCAGCCGTATAGTTCTCCAGCAGCAGAATGGGGTTGTCAAAGGTCCGTACGGAGAACTGGGTGCCATTTTCCCTGGAAAAACGCGCCAGATACTGTTCCAGAGTCTGGATGGCCTGCAGCTCGTCTTCTACAATAGCCACGCGGACAGGCATAAACTTCCACCCTCTTTCCAACAGTATGATACACTCACCCTATCAAATATGTAGAAGGCTGCCAAGGGTTTTCGCGTAAACTGTCATTTTTCCGGCGCAGACTCAGCCTGCCTGCGCGGCCCGTCCTTCGGAACGGGCAGGGAGATATGCAGGGTGTAGATTCCCCTGCGCGCCTCCACCGCCAGTGTGCCCTGATACTGCTCGGCAATATAGCGCATGCTCATGGTGCCAAAGCCGTGGTGGGAGGCGTCCGCCTTGCTGGTCTGGGGAAAGGCGCCGTTCATCTGCACCGTTCCCTCATAATAATTCGTGATCTCGATTTCCGCCCGGCCCTCCTGCCGCTCTACCGTCACGCCAATGACCCGCTTCTCCGGATCCCGCACCTTGCGCACCGCCTCCAGCGCGTTGCTGATCGCGTTATTGAACAGGGCGTAAACATGCCGGGTGCGCATGAAGGAAAGCGCGGTGCCGTCCGCCAGGCAGGTGAGGATGATGCCTTCCTTCTGGCAGGTGAGCTGGTGGACATACAGCACCACATCCAGCGCGTCGCAGCCTGTGCGGATGTTGCTGTCATAGATCTCCATGGCCCCGCTCAGCTCGGCAATTTCCCGGTCGGTCAGCCTGCCCGAAAAATCGTCCAGCTGGTGCTTCAGGTCATGGCACCGCATGTTGATGATGTCGATATTTTCCTTGATTTGAACAAACTGCTTGCGCTCCTCCGACAGTATATGCTCCATCATGGCCATATCCGCCCGTGAGCGGCTGCGCAGCTCGATGCCCGCGTAGGTCATCAGGATAAACGCCGCCACCGCCATGGCGAATATACGGGTGCAGATGTACAGCACCGGGCTCTCATCCCGGTAATGGCTGGTGACCGCGCCCAGTATGCCCAGTATCAGCAGGGAAAAGATGGAGAGCACCACGCCGTTCTTTCGCGCGGCAGAATCGAAGGATTCCCTGAAATACCGCCGGGTGGCCCGCCATATCAGGTAATAAATCAGGAAATGAACGGTGTAATAAATCACCCAGGTCAGGTCCGTCGGCAGGTCCGGGAAAGGCAGGATCTGGAGGGTGGCGTGGCTGTCATAACCCAGAATGAATTGCAGCAGGGGATACACCGTGCCGCCGATTTCCTTCACCGCGACGGAGGAGCACCAGGCCTTGAGCAGCACGTCCCTCGATTCATCCATGCATAAAAACAGCAGCGGCAGGGTGGATGAGTACTGCAGCAGCGTCACCACAACGCGCGGTACCAGCCCGTTCCATTCCGTGCGTACCACAACACCCAGCCACAAAAGCCCCAGCTCAAGCAGCAGGCCGGCCGCCAGCCGCAGCCAGAAGCGGGGCTTTCTGTGCAGGTCCAGGCAGAAAAACAGGGCTGCCACCATGAACTGCAGCTCGTTTGCCGCCAGTATGGTAAACTGGTAAGCGTATGGCCCAGCGATCGTGTAAAACCATTCAGCCATGGGGCGTTCGTCCCTTTCATTGCGGTGCTGGAGGGCAGGTGCGGCTTTCACGGCAAAAGCCCCATATCGGGCAGCAGCTTTCGGAAGCTGCCGGGCGCACAAGGTGAATGCACGTCTGTATTCATGTTTCCGGAACGCCCGAAGCCCTGGCGCCTTTCGCTCATCTTCTTCATTATGTCACGCCGCTATGCCTCCGTCAAGGCGGATTTTAGTTTGCGCCGGAATTCTCGCAGGTTACGCGATATGCGTTGAAAGCCTGATAAAAATGAAATATGATGTGCGCGACGGACGGATAGAGCCCCGTTCCAACATCTTTAAGGAGGAAACAAACATGAAAAAGCTGCTTGCCCTGATCCTGGCCCTGGCCCTGTGCGCTTCCCTGGTGGCGTCCGCGACTGCCGAGAGCGTGTACACCAAGCGTTTCTCCCTGGAAGAGATCACCCAGAACACCTTCCACAACGGCTTTGTGACCGCGCTGGGCGGCGTGGAAGTGAACACCCTGACCCTGAATGACGACGGCACCTATGTGTATGTGAAGGAACTGCACCAGGAAAATGAAGACGGCACCGTGAAGGAAGCCACCGCGGAAGAGCCCGTGATGCTCATCACCTACACCTTCACCGGCACCTTCACCCAGGACGGCGACACCGTGGTGCTCGCTTTCCCCACCAACGCGAAGTTCTCCGAGAACTGGGGCAACCTGGCCAGCATGGGCTACTTCCTGAACAGCGAGGGCGAGGCCAATTTCGCTGACGACGAAATCACCGGCGACAACGTGAAGTGCAAGGAAGAAGAAGGCCACGTGCCCTTTGACATCTTCCCCGGCATGTTCATGGTGGACAGCCTGGTGACCTCCGAGGCCGGCTTCGACGCCGAGGAATGCACCGTCACCGTCACCCTGAACGGCGACAGCTTCGACTACGTGATCGTAAACTCTGACGACGACTGATTCCATTCGACCGATCAGAGGGCATGGAACGCGGAGAGGACGCATGGCCCTCTCCGCGTTTTTTCCTGGAGGGAGATACGGATGAAATCACCGAAGCAATTGATTTGCCTGCTGCTTTCCTGCCTGCTGGCATTCAGCCTCGTTCCCCATTCCGCGCTGGCGCAGGACGGCTTTGCCGCCGCGCTGGAGGCGGAGTTTGTCAAACCCGGCCTGCCCTATGGCACAGAGGTGCGCTGGTGGATGGCCGAGGGCGCCCACACCGATGAAACCCTGCTGGAGGAAGTGCAGGCCATCTATGACGCGGGCTTCCGGGGCATGGAGCTGTGCGAGCAGGTGGACACCTCCGTGTCCGACGCGGACTATGGCTACGGCAGCGACCAGTGGGACCACGATTTGAAGCTGGTGCTGGACAAGGCGCTGGACCTGGGCATGACCGTGTCCCTGACCTCCGGCACCAATTGGGCCACAGCCAACATCCCCGGCCTGGACCCCCAGAGCCAGGCGGCCAGCCAGGTGGTATTCGAGATCGACGAATACCTCAAGGCCGGCAAGGTCAAGGACGGCAAGGTACCCATGGAAAAGAAGCAGGGCGTGAAGGTGATACCGGTGCAGGAAAACGCCCGGTTCCTCGGCGCCTACGCTTACCGGCAGACCAGCGGAAAGAAGGCCGTGCCGGTGCTGTTCGACCCGGAATATATCGACCTGACTGACCGGATCGTCACTGAAGCGGACGGCACGCGCACCCTGAGCTTCACCCCGCCCGATGCGGACAGCGCCTGGCGCATTTTCTACTACTGGCAGCAGGGCGCGCAGCAGCTTTCCTCTCCCGCCGCACAGCCCGCCTACTGCATCAACTATTTTGACGAGGCAGGCGTGAATGCCCTGCGCGCCTACTGGGAAGAGCACATACTGAACGATGAAGCCCTGAATGAGAAAATCAAGGCCGGCGACGTGCAGGTGTTCATGGACAGCCTGGAAATCAACCCCGGCACCGGCTTCACCTTCTGGGCGCAGGACATGGAACGGGAGTTCATAAACAGGAAGGGCTACGACATCCGCCCCTACCTGTATCTGTTCATCGACCTGCCGGAAATGTGGTTCTATGACCACGCGGGCTTCGGCGCCTACGATATTGACAGCGGCGCGGAGGAACGCACCCGCATCCAGAACGACCTGTTCGACGTGCAGACCCAGCTCTACATGGAGCGGATGCTGACGCCGCTGCGGGCCTGGCTCCACGAGGCGGGCATCGAAACCCGCGCCCAGATCAGCTACGGCCAGCACCTGGAAATCTCTGAGCCCATTGCCGCCGTAGATTACCCCGAGGCGGAAAACCTGAACCAGAATAACCAGATTGACATTTACCGCCTCTGGACGGGCGGCGCCAAGCTGCAGAACAAGGTGCTGTCCTCCGAGACCGGCGCGGTGGGCGGGCACCGCTACACCTATCAGGATCACCTGATGGAAGCCTACACCCTGTACGCAGCGGGCTTCAGCCGCATCATCTGGCACGTGTGGAGTGCGAAGTACGGCCCCGGCGAGGAAACGGAGTGGCCCGGCTACCGGGTGCCCGGCGCGGTGTTCAACAGCTTCTATACCTTCGGCCAGTCCGAGCCCTCTGCCCGGGACTATCCCGTTTTCAACGACCACCTGGGCCGTGTGCAGAAGCTGCTGCAGAAGGGCGTGTCCCGCACCGACGTGGGCATGCTCTACCAGAACTGGGACCAGGGCATGCCCACCAACGGCAACCAGGGCGGCGTCAACTGGATGCTGAACCATGAACCCGTGCTGTTCCCCTCCACCGCGCTGCAGGACGCCGGTTACACCTGGGATTACCTGAGCCCCGCTTTCCTGACCGCGGACGGCGTTTCCTTCCGGCCCGAAACCAAAACGCTGGAGCAGGCGGGCTACAAGGCCCTGGTGCTCTGGCAGGAGAGCCTGGCCGCGGAGGACGCGGAAGCAGTGCTTTCCCTGGCGGAGCAGGGTCTGCCCGTCATCGTGGTGGACGGCGCGGCACAGCGCACACCCTTCCACGACGACAGGGACGAAGCCCTGGCCGAGACCATGGAGAAGCTGAAGGCCCTGCCCGGCGTGGTCTGCGCCGCCGACGCGTCTGCCGTGCTGCCCGCTCTGCAGGAGCTTGGCATCGCGCCCTACGCTGGCTTTACCGAGCCCAACCGGCAGCTGCTCACCCAGGCGCGGGAGGATGAAAGCGCCCGGTACCTGTATGTGTACAATTACTGCGACGGCTCCTACATGAGCGCGTGGAGCGGCGGCGACACGCAGGACAGCCACGGCGATGAGATCACCACGGAAATCAGCGCCGACGGCCTGTTCGTTCCCTATGAGATCGACCCCTGGAGCGGCAGAGTCCATGCTCTGGGCCTGTACCGCCATGAGGATGGCAAAACCGTCTTCCCCGTTTCCCTGAATTACAACAGCATTGCCCTGTATGCCCTGCAAAAGTGCGGGGAGGACGAAGCGCTCCACGCGGTTCGCAGCGACGCGGACAGGGTGCGGGCAGATGAAAAGCTGACCTTCCGCTTCACTGACCCCGGCGAGCATACCGCGCTGCTCAGCGACGGACGGGAGGTCACCCTGTCAGCCACCTTGCCCGGCAAAGCCGACATCACCGGCTGGCAGGCGGATTTCAGCCTCTGGTCGGCTGCCGACACCCGCTCCAGCCGCACGGAAACCCTGAACGGCAAAACCGTGACCGAAACGGCGGTGGATACACTCATCACGCCCGTATCGCTGACCCTGGAAACCCTGACCGGCTGGGACAGGCTGCCCGAGGTCGGCCCCGAGGCCGTAGGCCAGGCCGTTTATACCGCCACCTTCACCTGGAGCGGCGAGGCGGACGGTGCCTGTATCGACTTCGGCTCTCTCACGGAGAGCATGACCGTATACGTGAACGGCCGAAAGGCTGACGATGTGAGCATGACAAAGCCCGTTCTGGACATCGGGCCGCTGCTTCAGGAGGGCGAAAACACCATCGAGCTGCGCTATGCTTCCAATGTGAGCAACGCGCTGGGCGACGGCGTGCCCCGCGGCTGGTACGGCTACCACACCGAAAAGCACAGCTACGGCCCGCAGCAGGCCCTGCTGGTTCCCTATGTCGAGCTGACAATAGAGTAAAAAGAGAGAGGAGAACCGCACATGTCCACCAAAAAAGGCATGAAAAAAAGCACCTACCTGATTCTCTGGTCACTGATCTTCGCGCTGGTTCTTGGCGCGATGGGCATTGCCAACTATGAGGCCCTGAAGTGGGATTCCGCCCTGACGCTGTATTTCGGCGAGGTCGGCGGCCAGAAGAGCGCCGAAGGCCAGGAGAGCGACAGCATCTACTTCCCCAGCGACTTCAAGTCCGCCGAGGAGCGCCTGGCCCACTCTGCCGACATCTCCGCCCGCATCACCGGCGAGGGCGCGGTGCTGCTGAAGAATGACGGCGCGCTGCCCCTTGTGGCGGGCAAGGTGAGCCTGTTCGGCATTGACAACAAAACCAACGGCCTGAAGGAAGTGCTGGAGGGCAAGGGCTTCACCGTGAACCCTGTTCTGGCCGACTTCTATGCCAAGTCCACCCATGAGAGCGGCGTGAAGGGCCTGGCCGCCGGCAACGGCAGCGAGACCGGCGGCTGGGTGATCGACGAGGCGCCCCAGAGCGAATACACCGACGAAGTGAAGGCCAGCTACAAGGACTACAACGACGCGGCCATCGTGGTGTTCTCGCGCACCGGCGCCGAGGGCAACGACCTGCCCTACGACATGAGCCGGTACGGCGGCAGCGCCGACGAGCACTACCTGGAGCTGAACCAGGACGAAAAGGACCTGCTGAGCGAGGTCGCCGCGTCCTTTGACAAGGTGATCGTGCTGGCGGCCTCCGCCAACGCCATGCAGCTGGATTTCGTGGACGAAGAGGCCTACGGCATCGACGGCGCGCTGTGGTTCGCCCGCTGCCCCTATGAGCCCATTGCCAATATCCTGCTGGGCAATGTGAACCCCTCCGGCCGCCTGCCCGACACCTATGTGTACGACAACCTGTCTTCCCCCGCTATGCAGAACTTCGGCGACTTCCGCTATGTGAACGCCGACGGCACCCTGACCGGCTATTCCTACGTGAACTATGCCGAGGGCGTGTATGTGGGCTACAAGTACTACGAAACCCGGTATGAAGACAAGGTGATGAACCAGGGCAACGCCGGGAATTACGACTATGCCGCCACTGTGCAGTATCCCTTCGGCTACGGCCTGTCCTACACCACCTTTGAGTGGAGCGACTTCAAGGCTGAGGAAAAGGACGGCGTGTACACCGTGTCCGTCACCGTGAAGAACACCGGTGACAGGGCGGGCAAGGACGTCGCTGAATTCTATGTGCAGAGCCCCTACACCGCTGGCGGTGTGGAAAAGCCCGCCGTGGCGCTGGCCCAGTACGCCAAGACGAAGGAGCTCAAGCCCGGCGAATCCGAAACGCTGACCGCCACCTTCTCCCAGATGGACATCGCCAGCTATGACGATGTGAACGCCAGGACCTTCGTGCTGGACGCGGGCGACTACTACTTCACCGCCGCGCAGAACGCCCACGCCGCCGTGAACAACGTGCTGGCCGCCAAGGGCTTCGGCGCCTCCAATGGCATGACCGCCGACGGCAACGCCGCCATGACAAAGAAAATCAGCTATGCTGAGCAGAAGCTGCTGAACACCGCCGTCACCGGCAACGAAATCACCAACCAGCTGGACGGCATCATCCGCGCCGAGGACGCGCCCTACCTGTCCCGCTCCGACTGGTCCGTGATGGAAAACGGCGGCCTGCGCTACGCCAACACCGTGGCCCCCGCCGCCTCCAAGGTGGGCAACGTTTCCGGCGACACCCCCGCCTGGTTCGTGAGCGCCGACGTGCTCGCCAAGCTGCAGCTGACCGGCGCGGAAGCCGCCCTGAACCCCAATGACTTCAGCGATGAGACGAAGTACCCCGGCAAGGAAGCCTACACCTACGGCGCGGAAAACGGCATCGCCCTGGTGCAGATGATGGGGCTGGATTATGACGACCCCAAGTGGGACGACCTGCTGAATGAGCTCAAGCTCTCCGAAGAGCACGCGCTGTTCAACAAGTCCGGCTGGGGCTCCACCGCCGTGGATTCCATCGGCAAGCCCAAGACGCTGGAATTTGACGCGCCCCACGGCATCGCCAACTTCCTCACCGGCGAAACCCTGTATCACTATCCCTGCGCCACCATGCTCGCCGCCACCTGGAACCAGGAGCTGCAGCACGAATATGGCCTGACCATCGGCAACGACGCCATCGCCACCAACACCTCCGGCTGGTACGCCCCCGGCATCAACATCCACCGCACCCCCTTCGGCGCGCGCAACTATGAGTACTATTCCGAGGACGCCGTGCTGACCGGCCTGTGCGCCGCCAATGTGACAAAGGGCACCGAAAGCAAGGGCATGCATGCCTATATCAAGCACTTTGTGATGAACGACGCTGACACCAACCGCGCCGCCAACGGCGCCGTGGCTGTGTGGGGCACCGAGCAGGCGGCCCGTGAAATCTACCTCAAGCCCTTCCAGTACGCCATCGAAAAGGGCAACGCCCAGGGCATCATGCTCACCATGTGCCGCGTGGGCTGGCAGTACACCTTCGGCAGCTATCCGCTGATGACCGCCATCTGCCGCGGTGAATACGGCTTCAACGGCTGCTACATCACCGACTACACCACCACCATGAAGGGCAAGGGCAGCGATATGTACCTGGCCGCGGGCGGCAACCTGGTGCACGCCACCGCCGAGCAGACCCTTTCCGACGTGAAGTCCGGCTGGTGCCGCGCGCTGATCCGCGACGCCGTGCACTCCATCCTGTATAACACCGCCAACTCCCTGGCCATGAACGGCATCGAGGGCGGCGAAAAGGCCAAGGCCGCGCCCGTCAAGTCCGGCTTCCCCATCTACAAGATCGCCCTGTTCGCCTTTGACGCGATCGTTGGCCTGCTGCTGCTGCTGGGCATGTTCAAGGTGTACTCCAAGTGCCGCATGACGGAAGAGGAGTTCCAGAACCGCAAGCGCATGACGAAGAAGGGCAAGCGCATCCTGTGGATCGTGCTGGCCGTGCTCTTCGTGGCCATCGTGCTAATCTTCATCTTCTGGGCCTGGCCGCTGCTGGTGAAAGCGTTTAAGATTTAAGCACAAATCAACCTTGGGGGCCCGCTCCTTGCGCACCAAGAGCGGGTTCCCCTTTTCGTTTCGTAACGCCGCCTAAAAATACAGCTTATATTTCATCCGCGTTCAAAGCTGAGTAAACCAAAGGAAATTGAACCTATGACGAGGAAACTAAGAATCACCGTGCTGGCCGCCGCCGTATTGCTGCTGTGCCTTTGCTGCGTTTGCACGGCGGAGGAAGCCGTAAAAAAGCTTACTATCGTTCAGCCTCCTATGAAAACCCGGTATCTGGAGGGAGAGGCGTTCGACCCTGCCGGAATGATTGTTGACGCCATACTGGAGGATGAAAGCGTGCTTCATGATGTAGATTATGAATACGCTTGCAGTGAAATCACCCCCAACGGCTCCTGCATGGTAACGATCTCTTATGGAGAAAAGAGCGTGAATCAAGTGATTTTCTACACCAAGCTGGGCAATTCGGAGCCCTATTCCGTCGCGTCCACCGATTTGATCCCTGACAGCCCCTTGAAGGGCCGCGCCTATGTGTTTCTGGGTTCTTCCGTCACCTACGGCGCGTCCTCCGAAAAGGAATCCATGGTGGACTTCCTGATGGCCCGGGACGGGGCGGTGTGCTACAAGGAAGCCGTCAGCGGCACCACGCTGGCGGTGCTCAAGGGCGCGGACGGAAAGAAGAGCTATGTGACCCGGCTGAACACCTTCATTGAAAAGAATATGTGCCCCGTCACACCGGATGCTTTCATCTGCCAGCTTTCCACCAATGATATGCACCACCCGGAGGTTTTCGGCGAAATCACGGCTGAGGAGGTAAGGGACAAGGACGCCTTCAACACCGCCACCACCTTTGGCGCTATGGAATACATTACCGCTTTGGCGAAGGAAATCTGGGGCTGTCCTGTGGTGTTCTATACCAACAGTTTCTTGGATAACCCCGATTATGAAACCATGATCGCGGGTCTGTACCGGCTCCAAGAAAAATGGGGCGTGACTGTGATTGATTTATACAATGACGCGGAATTCAACCAAATCACGGAGGAAGAACGGGCGCTGTATATGGCCGACAGCATCCACCCCACCAAAGCGGGGTATCGGGATTGGTGGCTGGCGAAATTTGAAGAAGCCCTGACCCAGCTGCTTCCATGACAAACATCCTTTTGCCGCTCAGAAATCTTTTCCGGGCGGATTTTAGTTTGCGCCGAATCAGGGGCAGTTTACGCGATGCCGCTTGAACCGGAAGCGGTTTTTCCGCATAATAAGAACAAATTCTGAATGGAGGAGATTTTCATGCGAATGAGAAGACCCTGGTTAGTCCTGACCCTCCTGGCGCTGGCGGCCGTACTGATGCTGTGCCTGACCGGCTGCCAGGGCAAGGACAGCGGCGCTGCCACAAATCAGGCAGTGCAGAGCGATGAAAGCAAAGCCACCTATACCGTGACGCTGAACCCCGCCGGCGGCGCCTGGAGCGACGGCAGCACCGAAGCGAAGACCGTGGAGGTAAAAGAAGGCACCGCCATCGACTTTGCCTCCTACACCCCCGCCCTGGAGGGCAACGACCTGCATGGCTGGTATCAGCAGGACGGCTCTCCCTGGCCCGGCGCGCGCAAGGTAAAGGAAAACGTGAGCCTGCGCGCCAAGTGGAGCGCCGCCGAGGTAGAGGTCACCTATGACCTGGAGCTGACCATCAACGGCGAAAAGGAAACACTGGAATACGAAAACGGCGTGTATCAGTTCACGCATGTCTCCTCCATTTACGGCGGCTACGCCCAGCGCGCCGGCAAATACACCGTGTATGAGGAAGACCTGAAGAACGCGATCAAGGCGGACGACGGCAAGGTCCAGCGGGTGCTGTACCACGCCGGCTCCAACTACATCGACGCCACCGGCACCATTTACGCCGAGTTCTACAACGACGGCGAGTTCGAGCTCTATTACGATTACACCAATGCGGGCGAGCGCACCAAGTACTGCATGAACACCGGCTACTGGACGCTGGCGGGTTACACCCCGCCCTTCGAGGCCACGCCCATTCCCGTGGATGAGACCGGCATGGGCTATGTGTCCGCGCACCTGGATTGGGATAAGTCCCTGACCGGCGAAGCGGAGGAGGAGCCCAAGGAGGAAGCCCCCGCGGAAGAGAAGGCGCCCGACATCGTGACCCTGCCCGGCGAGACCATTTACACCGCCGAAGCCCAGGGCAGCGACACCATGAAGGCCAACTTCTGCGACAACGGCGTGATGGCCGTGTTCATCACCAGCTACGGTGTGAACGTGGATGAGAAATACTTGTGGGCCTTTGACGAAAGCGGCGCGCTGACGCTGACCTACAACGGCGGCGAGGAAAACGTGCTCACCGACAACGGCGACGGCACCTTCTCCTTCACCGACGGCTACAACAACACCTACACTGTGGATCCCGCCGCGCTGAAAGCCGCTGTGAAGGAGCCCGCGAAAATCTACACCGCCTCCTCCGTGAACAGCAAGACCATGTTTGTGTTCTTCTACGACAACCACACCTTCACCGTGAACTTCGACCTGACCAGCTTCGGCCAGGAGGGACAGTTCCACGTGACCAAGCAGGGCCAGTGGCGCGTGGGCGAAGAGCACATTGAGCTGGCCGCGGGCGGCGCTGCCATCGAAATCACCGCAGATATCAGCGACACCCAGCCCGAAACCAGCCAGATCACCTTCCCCGTGGATGAAAACACCTATGCGCTCTCCCCCATGTTCTACACCCATGGTGAGGACAGCGCCCAGGCTGCAACTGAGGAGGTCACCGCGCAATGAAAAAGAACCATAAAAAGCTGTGGAAAACACTGACCATCGTTTTTGCCGCCATCCTGGTGTTCCTCATCGTGGCGGATGTGGTGACCAATTACTTCTTCACCTCCGTGAACGCCTTCCTGCTGGCCGACACCTACAAGATCGTGGATGACGGCGTTGGCGGCGATACCGACTACTTCCCCGATGAGTGGGCGGGCTACGACGACTGGTTCTCCTACTATGAAGAGGACCTGTGCGCGCGCACCGAGGCCGAAGGCGCGGTGCTGCTGAAGAATGAAAACGCCGCCCTGCCCCTGGGCGACGGCGCCAAGGTCAGCCTCTTCTCCCACTCCAGTGTGGAAATGATCTACGGTGGCACGGGCTCCGGCTCTGTGAACACCTCCACCGCCCCCAACCTGCGCAAGGCGCTGGAGAGCGCCGGCGCGGAAATCAACACCGCCCTGTGGACCTTCTACAACACCGGCAACGGCGCGTCCTACAAACGCAAGGTGCCCGCGCTGAGCTCCTGCGCCGCCAAGGGCGACTACTCCATCAACGATGTGCCGTGGAACCTGATTGAAAAAGAAGCGGGCCTGACCGACACCTTCGCGGCCTACGGCGACGCGGCCATCTTCGTGCTGGCCCGCTCCGGCGGCGAGGGTCTGGACCTGGCCATCACCGGCTGCACCGACGAGGGCACAAACGGCGACTACCTGGCCCTTTCCACCAATGAGAAGGATACCCTGACAGCGCTGAAGGCCCTGAAGGACAGCGGCACTTTCAAGAAAATCGTGGTGCTGCTCAACCCCTCCAATGCCGTCAACTGCGCGTTCCTGGACGATCCCGCCTACGGCATCGACGCGGCGCTGTGGATCGGCGGCGTGGGCGCTTACGGCAACAACGCCGTGGCGGGCATTCTGACCGGCAGCATCAACCCCTCCGGCCGCCTGGTGGACACCTACCTGACGGACAACGCCTACAGCCCCTCCCTGGTCAACTTTGCCGACTGCACCTACCCCAACGCGGCGGAAATGGGCCTGACCGAAACCAACGACGACCTGCAGACCAACGTGAACTACGTGGTCTACCAGGAAGGCATCTATGTGGGCTACAAGTACTTTGAAACCCGCTACGAGGACAAGGTGATGGGCACCGGCAACCCCGGCGACTACGACTACGCCTCCCAGGTGTACCGCACCTTCGGCTACGGCCAGAGCTACACCGACTTTGCCTACAGCGATTTCAAGGTCACCGAAAGCAGCGACCGCTTCACCGTGTCTGTGGCTGTGACCAACACAGGCGCCGTGCCCGGCAAGCATGTGGTGGAAGTCTTCATGCAGAAGCCCTACACCGATTACGATAAGCAGCACGGCATCGAAAAGGCCGCCGTGGAGCTGGTGGGCTTTGCCAAGACCAGGCAGCTGAACCCCAGCCAGAGCGAAATTGTGACCATCGATGTGCCCAGGGAGCTGATGAAGAGCTACGATGCCAACGGCGCGGGCACCTACATCGTGGACGCGGGCGACTATTACCTCACCGTGGGCACCGACGCCCATAACGCCGTCAACAACATCCTGGCCGCCAAGGGCTACACCGTGGAAAACGGCATGGACGAGGCGGGCAGCACCGCGCTGACCTTCAAGTACACCCAGGGCAGCCAGGACAACAAGACCTACTCTGTGTCCACCGCCACCGGCAAGGCCATCGGCAACCTGTTTGACGGCGCGGACCTGAACCGCTACGCCGCCAGCGAAACCAAGGTGACCTACCTCAGCCGCAGCGACTGGGAAGGCACCTATCCCACCGCCACCACCGTGGTGCGCGTGACCGAGCAGATGGCGAAGGACATTGCCAACGAATATGTGGCGAAGACCGAGGATGAGGCCGGCAATCCCTATGTGATGCCCACCTACAACGCCAACAACGGCATGACGCTGGCCATGATGATGGGCCTCCCCTATGACGACCCTGCCTGGGAAAAGCTGCTGGACCAGATGAGCTTTGCCGAGCAGGAGGACATCGTCATCAACGCCTTCCATAACACCAAGGCCGCGAACTCCATCTCCAAGCCCGCCACCGTGGAAACCAACGGCCCGCAGGGCATCACGGACAGCTTCTTCGGCGGCAAGAAATCCGGCACCGCTTACCCCGCCGAGGTCATCATGGCCGCCACCTGGAACAGGGACATCATGACCGAGCTGGGCAGCAACATCGGCACCCAGGGCCTGAAGACCCACACCAACGGCGTGTACGCCCCCGCGGCGAACATCCACCGCAATGCCTACTGCGGCCGCAACTATGAATACTTCTCCGAGGACGCCTTCCTCTCCGGCGCCATGATGGCCCCCGAGGTCAAGGCCATCCAGGACAAGGGCGTGTATGTGTTCATGAAGCACTTCGCCCTGAACGACCAGGAAACCCACCGCGCCGGTGTGATGGTGTGGGCCAACGAGCAGGCCATCCGCGAAGCGTACCTGGCCGCTTATGCCCCCGCCGTGACCGAGAGCCACGCCAAGGGCGCCATGACCATCATGAACCGCATCGGCACCGAGTGGGGCGGCGCGTGCCGCAGCCTGCTCACCGACCTGCTGCGCGGCGAATGGGGCTTTGACGGCATCGTGATCACCGACTATTCCTCCAACTCCAACTTCACCGTGCAGACCCAGGGCCTGGAGGGCGGTGCGGACCTGTGGGACGGCTTCAGGGCCTCCGACATCAGCGACAAGCAGAACGATCCCTACATCGCCAACCTGCTGCGCCAGGCCATCCACCGCATCCTGTACGTGCAGGTGAATTCCTCCGCCATGAACGGCATCTCCTCCACCGCCCGCGTGGTGCCCATCACCACCTGGTGGCAGATGACCGAATACTGCGCCACCGCGCTGTTCGCCGTGCTCACCGCCGTCTGCGGCGTGATGTGGTTCCTGAGCAGGAAAAAAGCTGTGAAAAAAGCGTAATTGCTTTCGCGCCGGGGAGCAGTCATTTCCCCGGCGCACTTTATCCTTATTTCAAAAATGATGTCCCCCTGAGGCCGCGGCAGGCTGGAATCAGACAAACAGTACACCATGATGGGGAGGAAAAGGCCATGCGGAACACGCTGTTCCACGACGGGTGGACCTGCAGACACCTGGAGGAAGCGGGTGAAGGAAGGCCCGTGCGCATCCCGGACGACGCCATGCTGCGCGAAAGGCGCAGCGCCGACGCTCTGGGCGGGCTGAACGTGAGCTGGTTTGAGGGCTATGACTACCTGTATGCCAAACGCTTTCACCTGTCCGAGGAGGAAGCCAGGCTGCACCATGTGCTGGAATTCGAGGGGGTATACCGCTGCGCCGAGGTGCGCCTCAACGGACAGAAAGCGGCTTTCCGTCCCTATGGCTACACAAATTTTTACGTGCCGTGCGACGAGTTTCTGCACGCGGGGGAAAACACGGTGGAGGTCATTGCCCGCAACGCCGACCAGCCAAATTCCCGCTGGTATTCCGGCGCTGGCATTTACCGCCCCGTCAGGCTGTGGGCGAGTGAAAAGGACCACATTGAGCTGAACGGAGTGAGAATCAAAACCCTGTCCCTCAGCCCCGCAAAGGTTGAAGTCAGCGTGAAGGCCAGCGGCGAGGGCAGCGTGTCTGTGGAGATTCTGGATGGTGAAAAATGCCTGGCCCAGGCAGCCGGCGCTGAGCGCTCCTTCGTGCTCACGCTTCCCGACGCCCGGCCCTGGAGCCCGGAAGCCCCCATGCTGTACACATGCCGCGTGAGGTTCTGCCGGGATGAGGCTGTGGAGACCTTCGGCCTGCGCACGCTTTCCTGGGGAAAGGATGGCCTGCTGCTGAACGGAAAACGGACCATACTGCGCGGCGCATGTGTCCACCACGACAACGGCCTGCTGGGCGCGGTCTGCGATCCGGACGCGCTGGAGAGGCGCATCCGCATACTGAAGGAAAACGGCTACAACGCCCTGCGCTCCGCCCACAACCCCTGCTCAAAGACCGCGCTGGAAATCTGCGACCGGCTGGGCATGCTGGTCATGGACGAGTACATCGACCACTGGTACATCCATAAGACCATGCACGACTATGTGCAATACTTTGACCAGTGGTGGCGGCAGGACCTGAGCGACATGGTGGACAAGGACTACAACCACCCCTGCGTCATCCTGTACTCCACCGGCAACGAGGTGGCGGAAACCGCCCAGCCGAAGGGCATCCAGCTGACGAAGGACATGACGGAATACCTGCACGGCCTGGACGCCACCCGCCCCGTCACCTGCGGCATCAACATCTTCTTCAATTTCCTCAACGCCATCGGCTTCGGCCAGTATTCCGACGAGAAGGCAGCGAAGGAAGCCGCCCGCAACGCCAAGGCCAAGGCGGAGGGCAAAAAGACGAAGGAAAGCTCCACAGGCAGCAAGTTCTTCAACGACCTGGCAGGCATCATGGGCGCTGACTTCATGAAGATCGGCGCGACGCTGCACGGCAGCGACGTGACCACCCGCAAGGCCTTTGCCAACATGGACATCGCAGGGTACAACTACGGCGAAAAGCGCTATAAAAAGGACCTGAAAAAGTATCCGGACCGGCTGATACTGGGCAGCGAAACCTTCTGCTCCGATGCCTACAGGTTCTGGGAGCTGGCCAAGCAGGAGCCCCGCCTGATCGGCGACTTTGTATGGGCAGGCATCGACTACATGGGCGAGGTCGCCGTCGGCAGCTGGGAATATGCCGATTACGCGCCGCGCTTTGACAACGGCCTGGGCTGGATCACAGCCGGTTCCGGGCGCATCGACCTGACCGGCAAGCCTTTGGGCGAGGCGCTTTATACAAAGGTTGCCTTTGAAATCGAGAAAGGCCCCTTCATCGCGGTGCGGCCGCTGTGCCACGAGGGCAAGCATTCTCCCTCCGCCTGGAAAATGACCAACGCCATGCCCTCCTGGAGCTGGCGCGGCTGCGAGGGCCGAAGCGCCCACGTGGAGGTGTATGCCCGCGCGGCCAGTGTGGAGCTGTTTGTCAACGGGCGCTCCGCAGGCAAAAAGCCAATGGGCAAAAACTGCGTGTTCACCTTCCATGTGCCCTATGAAAACGGCACCGTCGAGGCCGTCAGCTATGACGAGAGCGGCCATGTTATCGGGAAAAACGCGCTGACCACCGCCGGCAGCGAAACCGTGCTGCGGGCCATACCGGAGGAAACCGCCGTGAAGAAGGGCCACCTGGCCTTCGTCCGCCTGCAGTATACGGATCAAAAAGGCGAGGTGAAGCCCACAGAGCGCGGCATTCTGAACGTGTCCGTCACCGGCGGCCGGCTGCGCGGCCTGGGCTCCGCCTGCCCGTTCTACGAGCTCAGCTACCTTGATACCAAGTGCGACACCTACTACGGCGAAGCGCTGGCCATTGTGGAGGTCCAGGGCGATACCACCGTCCGGGTGGAAGGAAAGCCAGGCGCCTGCGAGGCGCACATTCAGTGCATCGTGTGAGATGCGCCGGATAACCATTGTCTCATGCATTCTCACCATTCAGCCGCTTCTGCCCCAATGGGGCAGAGCGGTTTTTTGTTGCCGTCCAGCATAAGAAGGTCTTTCCGGGACTGCCGCCCGTTCTCCGGGTGACCCCTCCACCGCAAGCGCTCCCCCTCCCCAACGAGTTGGGGAGGCTTTGGTCTCATGCCGGCATTGGGGTTGCTAACCGGCGGCACGACCTCATCCGTCAGCGCCTCACGGCGCTGCCACCTTCTCCGGGGCTGCCGCCCGGCCTCCGCTGAAAACAGCCCACCGGGCTGTTTTCCGGGCGCTACGGCCCCAAGGGGGAAGGCGAAATTTGTCGGCCGCCAGTCTGTGTGGCCTCAAAAGAGGCGGGCCTAGTTTGTCTGCAACCATTCAGCCTTCCCCTCCCGGGGAGACCGGCGCGCAGCGCCAGTGGGGCTGCTCCGCATCCCACACTCCTCACATTCCTGTGTGCGTACCCAAAGAACAACCCATGGGCGCCCCAAAAGCGCAAAAGTGCGCTGTCCATGCCTCGCGGCACAACACAATTCCTTCGGCGCAACGGCAGTCGCCGCCTACACAGCAACCAACCGGCTGGAGCAGCTGGTGCAGCAGCCCTTCGGCTCAATGAGCATGGCGCTGAGCACCTACTGCGGGCAGAACATGGGCGCAAAAAAAGTCGACCGCATAAGGGCCGGCCTTCGGGATAATATACTGGCCAGCACTGTGCTTTCACTGCTCATGCTGGGCATGATGCAGCTGTTTGGCGGCGCGCTGGTGGGCCTGTTTGTGAGTGATGAAGCTGTGATCGAGCTGGGGCGCGAGGCGCTGAAAACCACCAGCTGGTTCTACGTTTTCCTGGGGCTGATTTACGCGACGCGCGGTGTGCTCAACGGCGTTGGGGACGCGTTCTTCGCGGTGATCAATGGAATTGTGGAAATCGCGGGCCGTGTCGGCCTGCCGCTGCTGCTGATCCATTTCACCAGCGCGGGCGTGATGTCCATCTGGCTGACCGCGGGGCTGACCTGGTTCCTCGCCGGCAGCAGCTGCCTGCTGCGGTATTTCTACTGGCGGAAGAAAAAACTGACGGCGGCCTGAGCGGCCACCGCCATATATGAAAGCGATACCCGGGCAGGCAGAAGCCGCCCGGGTATCGCCTTCATCGTTTCTCCTTGGCCGACCTTACCAGCATCAGCACAGCCATCAGAACCACCAGCAGGCAGATGACCGCACCCACCGCGCCGTTCATGAGACGGGCAAAGCCGGGGCCGTCCTCGCCGCCGAAGCGGTTGATCAGGGCCACCTGCAGGGCCAGAATGGACATCAGCGCCTGGGCAAAGGTGACACATCTCGCCGCAGCCAGCACGCGGTTCTCGTCGTTTCTCTTCCGGATAAGCGCCGCAACGGCTGAAACAATCTTCCAGAAGGCATAGGCGGCAAAAGCATAGATCAGCATGCCGGGATAATCGTATGTCCCGCCTGTGACAAAGGTCTGCCCGATGATCCCGGCCATGACAAGGGTCAGCGCCAGCAGCAGCCAGGCAGTGCGCCGATAAGCCCTCCGGGCTGCGGCCGGGGCCTCCCGGCGCAGCTGCCGCATCAGCAGGAAGCGCATGACGGCCAGCATGCCGTAGTATCCTCCCAGGCCAATCATCCAGAAGGAGTGGACCCATATGCCGGCAATCATCTTGAAGAGGGCATACAGCAGGTTGAGCGCAAGTGAAGCGTTGAGCGCGAGGGGCGCGCGCTCTTCATAGCTGCCGAGCAGCCGGAGCGCCCTGCCCTTCCATTCAGCCCACTGCATGTTCATCTCTCCCCGCCTGCCCAATGCAGGTGTTTTTTCTTGCATGTGACACCGCCCAAATGCGGTGTTATTACTTACGCAGTTATCATCTGCCGCCAGATGCGCAGGGTAAAATGACAAGAGGAGGCAGGCGGCGCAGGGCGCCGACGACTGGCAATCACAACACAATTGGCATTTTACACCGGCAGATGGTGGTCATGCGCAGCTGCCGAATTCATACCTTAATGGTTGTCCCTCCAACTGGCAAACGCCCTGAGCTCAGGCTCGGACAGCTTCAGCGCAAGGCCCAGCACAGCCAGGTCGTCCGCGATGCCGATCACGGGGATGGAATCCGGTATCAGGTCCTTTTTCTTCACCAGATAGAGGAAGGCGCCGACCAGGCAGGCGATGACCTTCGGGGATACTTCGGTGTATTCCTTTTTGATCCACGCCTTGACCATGGCGATCATGAGCGGCAGATCTGCCAGCGTGTTGCCGATGGCGGGCACTTCCTTCAGCTTTTCCTCCAGCTGCATCAGTATATCATCCACCCTGGAGGGGTTCTGAATGACATCCTGCGCCTCAGAGGTTGCCGTGCTCAGCCAGTCCTTTACAAGATTCATGTCCATGTGTTATTCCTCCCTTTTTTATTTGCATGCCGCACCGGCATGTGCTTCACAGTTCTGTGTACCGCGGCAGCCCGCAGGCTGTTCCTTCATTTAATACTGATGATTATAGCACACTCCCGGCCGGACGCAAATAGTTCTGTACAACAAAACAACCACAGGGAAGAATTCCTCCCTGTGGCGGCGCCCCGGTGGAGTCCCGACAGTTCCCGGGCGCATACATTAATCATCGATGATCATCACATCTTCAGCGTCGGCTTCCTCTTCCTCCGCTGCTTCCGCTTCTTCCGCGAGATAGCTGGCCACAATGGCCTGACCCCATGTCACGTTCTCGTCAATGTAGTAGTTGTGCAGGTCGTCCCGGTAGAAGTCAAAGTAGATGTTGGTGTAAACGGGTATCATGGGCAGTATCGTATTGAAGCGCTCCTGGAATTCCAGCCAGTGCTGCATATAGGTCAGCACATCGCCCGGTTCGGTTTTGCGCATGGCCACGGCGGCGTTGTACAGCTCCTCGTCCACCAGATTGGTGTACGCCCACGCCCCGTCAGGGCTGAAATGCACGCTCGGGTCAAAAATGATGTCAAAGTTGGACGCGTGGTAAACCATGTCATAAGACCGGCCTTGCTGCTGGTACCAGCGCCCGAGCAGCTCGTTCATCGGCACCGCTTCCATCGTCAGGCGGATGCCGACCTTTTCCAGGTTTTCCACAAGGTTCACCTGCAGGGTCTCGTTTGCGTTGTTGCCCTCCGGGTAGATCATGTGCAGGTCCAGCACCACGCCGTCCTTTTCGCGCAGGCCGTCGGCGTTCAGCTTCCAGCCGTCCCCCTCCAGCAGGCGGGCGGCCAGTGCCGTGTTCAGCTCATACGGATTCAGGCGCTCCAGCGACAGCCCCTCAAAGGCCGCCAGCTGCGCTTCATACTTTTGCTGCGCCTCTGTATCGGTTTCATCCTCCGGCGCGGCGATTGGCGGCACCAGCGTGCCGGATACCATGCCGTACATCCACTGGCCCAGGCCGTAATAGCCGTCCGCGCGGATGCCGAACGGGCCTGTGTAGTCCTGCAGCGCAGCGTTCCGGTCAAAGCAGTAGGCTATGGCCTGGCGCACCGCCTCGCTGCTCACCGTGGGCCGCTCTGTGGCAAAGCTGATGAAGCTCAGCCCGATGCGCGGGTAGTTGCTCATAGCGTAACCGCCCTGCAGCATCAGCGCCATACCGCCGTTGATGGTGTCTGTGCGCGTGACCTTGTTCAGCAGGTCGATCTTCCCCTCCGCCAGCTCAGAAATCATCGTGTCGTTGACGGCCAGGGTGTAGGTCAGGTGGTTGATGCTCGGCTTTTCGCCCCGGTGATTGCCCTTGTAGTAGGGGTTCAGCTCAAATTCCGCCGTGGTTCCATCCCAGGAGGTGATGGTGTACGGTCCGGAGGAGACCGCCGGGTGGGACTGATAGCCGGTTTCCTTGTCCAGAATGGTGGTCCGCAGCACATCCGCGTTGAACAGCGGCTCAGTGACTGCCGGGTCCATGTTCGCCAGGTAAACGCCCTGTCCGTCATCCCTGACCTCAACACCGGGCGCAATGACCGAAATGGGATACGGGTTGCAGTACAGCAGGCCCATCTCGTAGAAAAACGGGAGATATTCGTGATTCAGCGTTACAGACAGTGTGTCATCCGCCAGCACGCGCACGCCGGAGAGCGTGCCGCCTTCCTCCATAAAGCGCCGATAGCCCGCAATCTGTTCCCTTCTCAGCGGCGCGGCGCCGATCTGCTCCAGCACCGGGGAGATGGAAAACAGGAAGGAGAAGGCATAGTCCCACGCGGTGATTCTGCTGCCGTCCGACCAAAGAAGATCGTTGGAGAGTACGAGGACGTAGGTGTGATCTCCCGCCTCATTCTCCATCGCGGCCACACCGCTGACCACAGAGGGGTCGACAGTGAACAATCCCCGCTCCACATCCCAGTAAACCAGGTTGTAGCCGTGCAGGAGGTCACGCACATCAATATCCGAGGTGGCGTTGCCCCACATCTCCGTCAGGAACTCGCCCCGCATGGGCGTGGGGTTGGCAACCACCAGGGAGGTGTACCCGCTCTGCGCTGTCTCCCCGGCCGTGGCTGTGACGGCTGTGAGCGCCATCAGCAGGGCAAGGATCAAAGCAATGCGTCTCTTCATCCTGTTCCCTCTTCTTTCTCTTCCGCGCGCCTTCCCCCTTCCGCCGGGAAGTGGGGGAAGGCGGCGTACAGGGCCGGTTATTACTCAAGGCAGTCGCCGACGTTGATATACACCCTGCCAAGGCCCAAAGGCGTGTCGAATTCTTCAATGATGACCGTACCGTCAGTGGGCACGTAGATCACGGTGTACACCACGTCATGTCCGGGCATGGTGCCGGTAACACGCAGCAGCGTTGCGCGGTAGCCCCTCCGTGTGGGACTCTCGACGTCGTACGTCTCGCCCTCCCTGTAGATTTCTTCATAGGTAGGCGCCGCCTCGCGGCCATCCAGGTAGCGGTAGTAAATGGTCAGCCTGTGCTCGCCGGGCTCTTCGGGCCGGCGGTCCAGCGTATTGGTGATGGTCGTGTGATACCCGTCCACCTCGGAGGCCGTCTGCGTATAGCCCGCAACGGCGGGTTCCACCCAGCGGTAGATCAGCTCCTGCCCGCCCGCGTAGCGCTGCAGGCCGCTCACCCTGCCGGTCCAGTTGTTGTCCGGCGACAGCGTGGCCGTGCCGATCACCGTATCGCCCTGCATCAGGTAGACCGTCAGCGAGGCGGGACGGGTCTTGTACTGGTCCGCGAGGTCTGCCCACAGCTTCCGGATGGAAACCGTGATCAGCTCCGGCGTGTGCGTATTGGTCAGTGTGGTGGTGGTACCCACCGTGCTGACGCCGGTCAGTCTGTAGTCGGTGACGGCCGCTTCCGTCCAGGTGTATTCGATCTCCTCGCCGTCCGCGTTCAGCGGCAGCCCGGTGACCGTGGCGCGCCAGTCGTTGTCCTCGCCCAGCGTGACAGTGCGCACCGGCTCGCCGTCGGCGCTCAGGGTCACGGTGAGGGTGGAGGGCCTTGCGCCGTCCTGGTTGTTGTTGTCATTCCACACCTTGATGACGGTGCGGGTGGTCTCGGCAATTTCGTGCGTGTTGGTGAAGGTGGTTGCCGTGCCGCTCACCGTTTCGGTCAGCGTGTAGCCGGGCACTTCCGCTTCCGCCCAGGTGTACTGGATGGGCGCGCCATCCTCTGTCACAGGCAGGCCGGGCACTGTCACCGTCCATTGATCCGCCGGTGTCAGCGTGGAGGTAAAGATGACTTCCCCTCCGGCGCTCAGTGTCACAGGCAGTGTGGCGGGGCGCAGGCCGTCACGGTTGTCGTCGTCGTCCCAGACCTTCGTCAGCGTGAGTGTGGCGGTATCCGGCGCGTGTCTGTTGGTCAGCACCGTATGCCCGCCGGCAGTTGTGCTGCCTGTCAGCTCATAGCCGTCCACGGCGGTTTCGCGCCATTCATAGGTGATTGCCTTTCCTTCGCGGTTCACAGGCAGGCCGCTGATTTCATCGGCCCAGCCGCCCGCCTCGGTCAGGGTCACCGTGCCCACCGGCTCGCCGTCGGCCAGCAGGGTCACCTCGAGCGCCTCCGGCCGTACGCCGTCACGGTTGCCGTCATCGTCCCAGACCTTGGCCACGCTCAGCGCGGCGGTTTCCGGCTCATGCGTGTTCGTCAGCACCGCGGCGCTGCCATCCGTCTCCGCAGAGAGGGTGTAGCCGGGCACAGGCTCTTCCGCCCAGGTGTACTCAATCATCTGGCCGCCTTCATACACAGGCAGGCCGGTCACCGTCGCGGTCCAGGCGTTGTCCTCGCTGAGCGTCAGCTGTGTGCCGTCTGACAGCGTGACTGTCACGCTGTCCGGGCGGAGGCCGTCCTGATTGTCCGCGTCGTCCCACACCTTGGTCACGGTCAGGTCAACTGTCCCGGGCTCGTGGGTATTGGTAATGGTGGTCGTGGTGCCGCTCACCGCGCTGGCGGCGGTATAGCCCTCCACCTGTTCTTCTGTCCAGGTGTACACGATGGGCTGGCCGCCGGAGTACATCGGCAGGCCGGTCACCGTCGCGGTCCAGTGGTTCTCCGCGCTCAGAACCCGCGTCTGCCCGTCGCTGAGTGTCATGGTGACGCTCTCCGGGCGCAGGCCGTCGCGGTTGCCGTCGTCGTCCCACACCTTCACAACCGTGGCGATGGTGGTTTCCGCGGCATGGCGGTTGGTGATGACGGTGCGGCTGCCGTCGCTGACCGTGCTGACCAGCTCGTAGCCTTCCACCTCTTCCTCTGTCCAGGTGTATTCAATTTCACGGCCGCCGGCATAAACGGGCAGGTCCTCCACGGTGGCGGTCCAGTCGTTTTCCTCCGCAAGGCGCACCACGGTGCCGTCAGAGAGGGTTACCTGCAGCGCGACCGGGCGGGTGCTGTCCTGATTGTCGCCGTCATCCCATACCTTCACAACGGTCAGCGACTTCGTGGCCGGCACGTGGGTATTGATCAGCGTCGTCGCCGTGCCGTCGGTTTCCACGGTCGGCGCGTATCCCGCCACCGGGGCTTCGGACCAGCTGTAGGCGATCCGAGCGCCGCCCTCGTACACGGGCAGGCCGGTCACCGTCGCGGTCCATTCGTTCTGCGCGTTCAGCTCCAGCGAGCGGATCGGTGTGCCATCCGCGCTGAGGATGGCCGTGACGCGCTCGGGGCGCAGGCCGTCCTGATTGTCCTCGTCCTGCCACTGCTTGGTGACGGTGAGGGTTGTGGTCTCAATTTCGTGCGTGTTGGTGATCACGGTCAGCGCGCCGTCTGTCTCCTGCCGCGCCGCGTAGCCGCTCACCGCTGCCTCTTCCCAGGTGTAGCTGATGGGCGTGCCCGCGCGGTACACGGGCAGGTTCTCCACCGACGCGGTCCAGGCGTTGTCCCGGTTCAGCGTGACGGAGGCGACATTCTCGCCGTCGGCCCTGAGCGTCACGCTCAGGCTGGCAGGGCGCAGGCCGTCGCGGTTGTTGTCGTCGTCCCACTGCTTGGCCACAGCCAGCGCGGTGGTTTCAGGCACATGGCTGTTCGTGAGGGTCGTTGTTGTTTCCTCGGTCACACTGCCGGTCAGCGTGTAGCCGTCAACACTGTCCTCCTCCCAGGTGTACAGGATGGGCGTCCAGTTCCTGTAGGCGGGGATATTGTCCACGGTCGCGGTCCACCCGTTGCCCTCGTTCAGGGTCACGGAGGTAACCTCGGCTCCCCCGCTCATCAGGCGCACGGTCAGCTGGGCGGGACGCTTACCGTCCTGGTTGTCGCCGTCGTCCCACTGCTTGGCCACCGTGAGGCTGGTGTACACAATGTGCTCGGACAGCTTGCCGAACACCACCAGTCGGCCGGAGGTGCCGTCGCCGGCTGCGCAGGTGGAAAGGGCGATCACCTTCTCCGCGGTCGCGGCCAGCTCGGCGTCAAAGTGGTGCACCGTGGTGCCAAGGCCCACGCCGCCCGCGCCGCCGCTTCTCAGGAAGGCCAGCACGTCGTCCATGCGGTTGCCGACGGAGTAAATGCGGCTCTCATACGCGTCAGTGGATATGGCGGCGAAAATCTCAATGTCAAACGCGCCGATGGGCGTGATGACTGTGCCGGTGCGGTGGGCGTCGAAGTAGCCGCCGTCCAGGAAGCTGTCCAGCCCGCCGAACATGGCGCCGTTGTCCATGTGGTGGCCGTAGATGAGGTTATAGGAGTCGGAGAAATCCGGGCTGTTGCCCGCTGCGAGGTAGATCGCGCCGGTCAGGCTGTCGCGCTTGTACACATCGTGGAAGGCGTAATACAAGTCATCCGGGCCCTGCATCACGGGGTAGTCGATGTTCGTGTCGTAGACCGTCAGCCAGGCGCGGTAATCCTTGTTGATGTCCGCCAGCGCGGTGGACGCCATGGGCGTGTTGTAGTCCTCGATCAGCTCCGGCTTGAACTGAAGCAGGTCCCACGCGGAGGAGAACGCGGAGCGCTCGATGTTCAGCGTGTCGTACAGCACATAGCCGGAGTAGATGATCAGCGCGGCCGCAAGCAGGCCGGACAGCAGCGACACCGCGCCGCTGCCTGCCTTGATCGCGCCGTCGATCACGGCGTCAACGACTGACTTTTTGGGAGCCTGATGCGGGGTGGGGTTGTTGAAGTCGTCTCTGTCTGCCATGCGCCATCAGGACCTCCTCTCTTCAGAATGGATCATCCGCTTGCTCTCTTACAGGTTGTTCCTTCTCAGTATGGTAATCACGGTGCCGAGTATCTCGTCCTTCCTCACAGCGCCGAAGAACCTGCTGTCCGCCGCGCCGTTGCGGTAGTCGCCCAGCACAAAGTACTCATCCTCGCCCAGCACCAGGGGGTACTGCACAAAGCCCGCGTACTGCGGTGTGCTGTAGAAAATGTTGTTCTCGATCATGGTGTTGCCGTTCACCATCAGCCGCTCATCCTCTGTGATGCTCACCGTGTCGCCGGGGGCGGCGACCACGCGGCAGATGAAGGTGCTCATCGGCGGGTCGGCGGGATCTTTGAAGCCCAGCCAGTCCAGCGCCTTTCTCCACCAGGTCTTTTCCTTGCGCTCTGTCACCAGCGCCTCCTCCAGGTCATAGGACTGCTCCAGGCTGGCGGTGGGCTTTTCAAACACAATGATGTCCTGCGCGCGCACGGTGCTCTCCAGCCTGTAGAACAGCACCATGTCGCCGGCATCGATGCGCGGGGACATGTCGCCGCTGGGCATCACGATCAGCCCGACCAGGTGGAAGAACAGGATGTACACCACCAGCGCCAGCATCACCAGGCGGATGATTGCGTCCCGCACGGCGCGCACCCGGCGCCTGTGGGTCTTGGCCTTCCTCACTTGCTCCGGCGTTTCCGCTGCCTGCGTCTGCTCCGGCGCGGGGGTCTCTGTGCTCACGGCGGGGGTGGTGCCCGCCCGGTTCTTTTTGCTCATCGTTTTTCCTTTCACTGCGCCGCATGCGTTGAGGAGGAGGCGCGGCCTGCCGCGCCCTCTGCTCAGCCCACGCGCTTGTGTGGACTGTGTCCCCTCACTGGGGAGGGGTGACCCCGGAAGCTGAGGCCACCCCTTTCAGGTTGTCAGTGCTGTTTTACTCTTCGATGGTAGCGGCCTTCCTGTGGCGGCTGATCAGCAGCAGCGCGAGGCCGGCCACCAGGATCAGGGCGTAAGGCGCAACGCGGAGGATGACGCCGGTGGGAGAAATCTGCTCGCGGGTGTTGGTGTAGGTGATTACGCCATCTTCGCTCTTGGCCACAGCGCCGGAGGTGCCATTCTCGTCGGTGGTCACAGGGGTTGTGATCGCGACGGTTGTTCCGTCAAAGTTTGTAATCTCTGAGGTGATGTCATAGCCCAGCAGCGCGCTGATGGTTTCCTTGATCTTCACCAGGGCGGAGGCGGGCAGGCCGACGATTTCGATTGTTTCGTCCTTCTTCAGCTTGATGGAAGTGACTTCGTCACCGATTTTGATCTGGCCTGTGGTCGCGTTATAGGCGATCGCCGTGGTTGAACCAGCGCTTGATGCATCGTAGCCATACTGTACGCCGGCCAGGATGACGGACTCGTCGGTATCGGTTTCAGGGTCGGTAACGATCAGGCTGAAGGGGAACTTGTCAGTGGCGCTCGCAGCGGCACCCTTAACCTTCTTCTCCAGCTTGATTTTGTAGGCGGTGTAGATGTTGTCGAAGGTGTCGGTCTTCTGGGCGTTGGAGGTGGTGTACTGGGCGTAGACCTTTCCGTTCTCATCAATCTTGGAGGTATCTACCGTGGTGGGGTCGCCCGTGCTCTCGAAGAGAACCACGCCGTAGATCTTCGCGGTGTCCACAGCGCCGTCGCCGTCAGTGTCGTTGGTGACAACGTACACGTCGAGGTACTTGTCAACTGCATCGGTGACCTGTGTGCCGGTGCCGTCCTTAATGGCTTTGATGTCCGCGGCAATCTGCGCCTCAGTCAGCGCGGTCTGCGTGACCTTGTAGCGGTAGATGCCGGTCTGGGGGAAGTTGGTCGTGTTGATGTCCTTGAAGTTGATGGTCATCATCTTTTCGGAGGGAACCGCGGTGCCGGTGGATGCGTTGATCGGATGTACGGCAGTCAGGGTGGAGGTCGCCGTGTCGATGGCATTCACGTTGCCGGCGTAGATCTGATAGGTCTTGGCGGGGTCCGTGCTGGATACAGAGCTCGCGGTGCCAGCGGAGACAGTGTAGATGAACTTTGCGCCGACGGATTTGTAGTCTCCCTGAGAGGTCAGGGTGGACTTGAAGTTCACAGCGGTGATGGGGGTAAAGCCATCGGTGATGGCCACGTCGAAGGCTTCTTTCACGACGTTGCCGTCGGTGGACTGATCTTGGCCCAGCGTTACTGTCAGGCCATCGGCCCACGCCGAGCAGACGCTCAGGATCATCGCGATCGCAAGCAGCATAGCTCCAAACTTCTTCATGTGTTTCTCCTTTTCTCGCCCTCTCTTGGGGCGGGTCCGTATATTGTTGGCCGTTTCCGGCCTTGACGCTTGCCGCGTATTTGCGGCGGTCGCTTCCACAGTCCGTCGCTTCCCTTTGTCGGGGGTGGGAGGTGTCGGTTGCTGTGATTTCCTTTTGACAACTGTATTCTACCACACGCAAGTTACGTTGTCGGTAACATACATAACTTTTCAACTTTTTTTCAAGTTTTTTTCGTGCGGTTGATACCTGGGTTGCGCTCTTTACGCGCCAGGCGCGTGTGAGCAGCGGGTAGGTGCGGCGGTTACTCGCGGCGGTGCAGCGGCGGCTCGCCGCGGGCACGGGCGGCACATGGTGGCGGTTTCCCTCTGGCATTATACATCATATCAGCCATTTGTGCCACCTCCTCTGCGCCGCACGGCCAGCACCAGCATCAGCGCGCCCGCCGCCATCAGCATCAGGTAAGGCAGTACATTGCTGCTGTAGTCCGTGGGCGCCACGGCCTCCAGCCTGTTTTCCACCGCGAGGGTGGCCGCGCCGGTCAGCGTGAAGGTGGTGTGGTCTCCCCGCACCTCCGCCGCGCTGTTCAGCTTCCAGGAGGTGGTGTACATGCCGATGTCCTCTGTGGCGGTGATCTGCTGGTTCATCGGCACGCCGAGCGTGATCGATTCGCTGTGGCGCAGCGTGAAGCTCACCTTGCCGTCCTGCACTGTCAGCGCCTTTTCGGGGTCAATCACGTCGCCAACATACACATTCACCTTCTCACCGTTCCTGACGCCGGGCACCGTAACGGTGAACTCAAACGGCTTGTTCCGGTCGCCGAAGCCGCCGGAGACCTGCTTCACGACCGTCAGCAGGGCCCTGGAGCGGTTCTCAACGGTCAGCGTGTAGTCCACCGCGTCGTTCTCGCTGTTCGTCGCCTCCGTCAGCACCGCTTCCTGCGGATGCGCGCCCAGCGTGATCACGCCGGTGGGGCTGATGGTGAAGTGAATATAGCTGGGCAGCAGCTGGAATCCGGTGAGGGTGGTTTTCTCCCTCAGCTGATATGTGCCGACAGGCAGGCTCTCATCGATTTTGGGAATCAGGCCGTTTGCGTCCGTTTTCAGGTTCTCATAGCCCGCCATGGGGGTCGTATCGAACGAGGTGACGCCGCCAACGGTCACCTGCCTGTGCAGCGCGAAGGTGACATTACTCATGGGAACCTGTCTGTCCCCGTCCATCTTGATCGCCCGGAGGGTGAACAGCCTGTTCTTGATGGTCAGTGTCGTTTCCTCACCCGGCCTTTGCTCAAGCACGTACCAGGCTTCATCCACGCCGGACACCGTGACCGTGCCCGCGTTCTGTGACAGGGTGATGGCGGAGGGCAGGCCCTGGTAGCCATCCTTGGCCTCGGTCTCTGTCAGCGTGTAATTCGCGCCGTCGTTGCTCAGGAAGGCGGTGGTGATGGCTCCGTCCTCACCGGACACGAAGGTGCCGAGCAGGTTGCCCGCGCTGTCTGTGAGGGTAAAGGTCGAGTCTGCAAGGGGGGTCCCCGCCCAGTCGGTCTTGATCAGCTTCACGCCGGGGCGGTTGTTGCCGGCGGTGTCCACGCGCACCTGCGAGTCGTTTTCAACCTTGCCGGTCTCGTACTTCACGATGTAGGTAAACTGTCCGTCGGTGCTTTCGCTCTTCTGCTTACCGGTCAGTGTAAGCTCGTCACCCTCCTTTTTGACCGTCAGTCCGTCATAGCTGGTCACGTTTCCGTTCGCATCCACCGTGGGGTTGGTCAGTACCACCTCGCGGATCACATAGTCCGCGAGCCTTGTGTCTGTCACCGGCAGCTGCGGGAAATACCAGTACAGGGTTTTTTCGCCGTACTTCAGCTGCCGCACAATTTTCGTCGGGTTGCCCTGGTCATCCTGCACATCATTGGAAGAAACAAGTGTCAGCTGCTCTTCGTCCGTGTCGCCGACCTGGCGGGCGACAAACACGGCGAAATAGGTCGGTTCGCGGCTGTCCATGAAGTCGGCGTCGGACCAGAGCTTGTTGATTCTCAGGCCCCAGCCGCGCAGGTTGCACACATCCACCTGCGGGTCCTGGCCGCTCCTGATCACATCCTGCACGCCGGTCATGGCGTCTGTAGAGGTAGTTGTTTCATTATATATGTATTTCTGGAAGGAGTAGCCGTCCGGCACCTCGGTGGGCCGCTCCTGCACGCGGAAGGTCGTGCCCGCGAGCATGTTCGGCACCTCCACCGTGTAGAACGCCGGGATCTTGGCAACAGAGCCGTAGATGGAGGTTGAGAAGGTGATGCTCTGCTTCTCCTCCGCCGTCAGGCCCTCCACACTCGTCCATGAGGTGGACACAAGGTGCTGGTTTTCCGAGTTCCAAGTACAGTAGTAGCCTTGCCTGTCCTTGATGCGGTAGGAATACATGTTTGCGCTGTCCGGCGCTGAGCCGAACTCATCGCCAAGGTACAGCCTCAGGGAGAAGGTGGTGTCATCGTCTGAGTAATGCAGCTCCGTTTCGCCGTCCTCCCTGTACAGCTGCTTGGTAATGTTCAGGGTGCGCAGCGAATCGGGGTTGACGGTGTTGACGTACTTGACCGTCGGGCGGGATTTGGACGTTGTCGGCGTGATGGCGTAGTCCTTGCGGCCGTCGTTGTCCTCGTCTGTTCCTGTAATGGCCGTACCGTTCACGGTGACCTGGCTGTATACGTCCGGATTGACGCCGCACTCCACAATCCAGTAGGTCGCGCCGCTGTCCGGCAGGGTGACGACGGCGGTCTCGCCCGGCTTGAGCATGTATACATGCTCGTAGGTTTTTTCGGTTCCTTCAGCGGTGCCCGCGATGGTCAGGCTCTCGTGATACGTCACATCGTTGACCGTGTCCTTGTACTTCACGGAGGCAAGCTCTCCCGGCACCAGCAGCTGTGCATTCTCCAGCGGTTCGTCAGGAAGCGAGTACCAGATCTGATACGGGAATTCCGCCAGCACGGAAACGTCTTTTTCGATTCCGTCCAGTTCCTTGCTCAGCTCCACCGTGCCGGGGCTGACCGAGGCCAAGTTGAAGCGCATGTGCAGGTTGGCCGCGCCGGCGCCGCGCTCCATGTAGAATATCCTCATGGTGTGCGTGGTGTAGTCCTTGAAAATGGTGCCGCCGTCCTTGAAGTGTTCATCCAGATACGCGTTCACTTCATCATTGGTGGCGCCCGGGTTGCGCTTTCTGTAGTTCGCCTCAAAGAGCGCGCGCAGGGTGGTGTGCTTTCCGTTGACGTTCACAGCGCCCGTGCTGAAGTTGACGGTTCCGGGCAGCGCGCTGTGTATTCCGCCCAGGTCAATGATCAGTTCGCCGTCCACATAGAGCCAGAAATCGTCGTCGCCGGTAAACTCATAAATGATGTCGTGTCCCCAGTGGTCCAGGCCGTTGGCTGTCTGGGTGAAGCTGGCCTCCAGCTCCACGCCGTAATAGTAATTCGTGTCGCCCGTTACCAGGTACATCTGTTCGTATTTTCTCGGATCCGAATCGGGCAGCAGCACTGCTGTGGCGCTGTACAGATTCTGGCGGTTTACCGCCGCGAACCTGCCCGCCTCGATGTCGTTGAAGGGCAGGAACTGTCCGTGCTTCAGCGTATTCCTGTTGCTCGAGTCGTTTGTGCCCAGCTGCTGATATACCACAAAGTTACTGCCATGCAGAGAGGCAAAGTTCTGGGTGCTGTCAAACTCGTAGTATCCGCTCGCGCTGTAGGTCGACTCAATAAACAGATGGTTGACCTCCTGTGCCCCGCTGAAGAGGGTTCCCAGGCTTCCGCCGCTCGCAGTTGGATAGCCATTTTGATCCAGATCGGTGGACAGGAGCCCCGAAACCGTTGTGCTAACCGCGCCGCCGGCGTCACTTCCAAGAAAATCGCTCATTTCCTTGCGCGTGGCAAAGTCTTTGATTTTCATGGTGATGCCGTAGCGAGTGTGGTCAATTGTGCCGACCGTGGACAGCACGTCATCCACCGGCAGGTCCTGCACAATCGCGAAGTAGAAATCGCCGGTCTCGGACAGGGGGCAGCTTACAACCTTGCCCTCAGCCAGGTCCGCTTTCAGTCCTGTGTAGGCGTAATAGCTCTCATCCCAGGCGAAGATTCTCGAATAGTAGTATCCCTGCTGCCGCCCATTCATATTGATGCCGATGGGTTCACTGGACAGAATCTGCCCGCCCGTCACCTGCGGCGCGATGTACTGTTCGGAATACTCGTTGAACAGCTCATAATAGTAGTTGGGGTCGTTTGTGCCCTCCCAGTAATACTCTACAAAGTCCCAGAGCATCGTGTTCAGCAGGCCGCCCACCCACTGGATGGTATCGCCGTTTTCAAAGCAGCGCACAAGGCTGCCGTCGCTGTCCACAGCGTAGAACTCATATTTCTTTGTGTCGTCATTCCAGGTGCGGGTGTAAACGATCACGTGGGAGCCGTTCGTGACTGCGGGATCGGAAACGCTGACCTTGCTGGCCGTATAGGTCATAAAGTAGTCGGAGGTCAGCTCTGACAGGTCAACAAGGTTCAGCCACTCGCTGCCCGCGGTTCCGCCCACGGTGAAACCGTCTGCAAGCGCTCCGCTGTAGCAGAGGGTCGTGCCGCCCGCCTTCAGGCAGATCTGGCCCGCGTGGTTGCCCGCGCCGGGAATAACCTGTATGGCGCAGGTATCATCCGGCGTAGCCTTCAGGGAGAGCCCCTGCGCGGAAACGCTCAGGTACCGGACGCTTCCGTCCACCACCGTCTTCAGGCGATAGTTGTCGTTGTTCAGCCATTCGAATTCCCACATCGAAATGTCGCTGTCGTTGGGAACGAAGAGCTGTTCGGAATTGTCGCTCTTGCTCAGAACGATCAGGGATTTGGCGTCGAGCGCGCCGGACGTGGCCGACGAGGCCATCATGGCCCGTCCGGAAACCTCTCCGTTCCAGTTCATCAGGCCAAACGACTTGCCCCCCAGTTCATAGGGGTCGCTGTCCGTGTTCTCATAGACCCAGAAGACAATACTGTTGTTTCCGTCATTTGCGTTGTTATATGAGCAGAACCTTTTTCCGGCGGCATTGCCTTGCATGTTCCAATACCAGGCGCCGTTGTTCAGCCTGAAGATTGAATTGCCGATGCTCGTGAGCGTGAAGGCGGTCCTGTTTTCCTCCGTTGTAAAGGACAGGCTGTTGTTTCCGCCGTTGTAGACATATTGCCTGGTCGTGCCGTCCGTGGCGTAGCAGTACACATAGAACTGATTGCTGGTTCCCTCAACCTGTTCGAAGTAATACTTCGCCTTCACCTGCGACGTCGTGCCCTCGGGAGTGGTCACTGCGGGCTTGGTTTTTGTAATGCCCGTTCTGCTGCTGTCGCTGGTCAGCGTATTGCTGTAATAATAGCCGTCCGGGTGGGCGATATATACACCGTCGCTGCCTGCCTCAATCAGTTCGTCGATACTGCTCAGTTTCTTCCACCCTAAGGTTCCGGCCACCGGCCCCGCCACAATCGCGTAGGCGGAGAAGTGCTCCGCGGTGAAATGCACCACGTTGCCTTCCGTTTCCGCCGCTACGGTCTCCAGAACCTCTCCCTCCCCCTCCTCGTCCATGGCAAAGTGCGCCACGGAGAAGGGATCGTCGCTTCCCTCCGTGTCCAGCAGCGCGACGGAAACCTGCACCGGCGCCCCCGGCTGAATCTCGTTTCCCTCGCCGTCCACGATGGAGATGTCGAAAACGCGGCCGTACTCAAAGCCGCTGGCTTCCATCGAGGAGGCCAGGCGGGCCAGGTAGTCCGCCAGGGTGTCCCCTGTCATCTCCACCACGGAGAGCTGCGCGTCGTCGGGCAGCAGGGCGTCCTCGGTAAAGGTCAGAGAAACCTTATAGGTGTTTCCGTCGCTGGCCTCAATGAGCTTTTCCATTGTATAGCCCGCGACAACGTACACGGAGAAGCTGTCCGTCACGAAGGAGACCTCTTCCCCGTCCACACTGGGCTCGATGCCGTAGGTGACAGGCTCTGAAGCGCCTTCGTCCTCCACGAAGTGCACAACGCCCACGTTCGGGTATTCGTTCAGCTCCGTGCCGATGAGGGTGATGGACACCTTCACATTGCCCCGGGGCTCATACACCAGCGAGTGGTCCTGCGCACTGACAATTTTGATGTCAAAGGCCCTGGCAAAGGCGATGCCCTTCGCAAGGGTGCCGATGCTTTCCGCGGACGCGGCCACGTATTCGTCGTAGCCCGCTTCCCCGGCCTTGATTTCCGTAACCAGCAGCTCCGTACCCTCCATGGGGATGCCGGCGTCACGGCGGTAGGTCACCTGAATGTCATAGGTGAGGCCATCGCCGGTGGTCACGGTTTTGTTCAGCTTTGTCTCGGTGATCACATACACGGAGAACGCGGCCGCGTCGAAGGACACACTGTGGTCTTCAACAGTGATTTCCTCGCTGACCAGCTCGGCCTCGCTGCGCACGTTTTCCATATGGTAAACATCCGCGGCGTCAACCTCCAGCGCCTGGCTCTTCACCGTCACATGCACATGGTCTCCCTTGGGCTGCCAGGTGATGCCCAGCAGTCTCATGAGGGGGTTGGCGTAAATCTTGATGTCGTAGGCGACCAGCACGTTCAGGCCTTCCATTTCGACCTGCACCGGGGTGGCCTCGACCGAGCCCAGCATGGGCATTTTGCCGCTGAGGATGATGTCGTCGTTTTCGTACAGCTTGCGGTCGCCGAAGATCGCGTTGAAAATGCGGTCCGTCAGGGAGAAATCGGTCAGGGAGAACAGGGAGAAGCCGTCCGTCTCAAAGGTGACGGTGCTCTCCTCGGTCTGCGCGGCCAGCTCCTCGGTCTTTTCGCCGAAGTGAACCACGCGCAGGTCGGTCACGCTCTCGGCATCCAGCAGCTCCACCTTCACGTCCACCGGCGTGAGGGGCTCAATCTTCTCTCCGTCCTTCACGATGGAGATGTCCAGCAGCTTGCTGTAAGTAATGGAAGAAAGCTCCACCCCCAGGGTCTCCGCCGTTTCACTCAGGCGCGCGAGGTATTCCTCGTCCACCGCGGCCTCGTGCGCTTCGATTTCCGCGCCGTCCGGTATGCCGGCGAACCTGTCGTAGGTCACGGTGATTTTGTAGGTCGCCCCGCCGATTTCCACCGTCTTCTCGATGGTGCGGGTGACGGCATACGCGGAGAAGGACTCGGCCTCAAACGACACCCAGCCGTCCGCGGCCTCCACCGTGTCCACATACTCCGGCGCGGCGCCGTCGATATGGTAAATGTTCACCTCGTCGGTGAAGGTATCGGAGAACCAGTGCACCTGCACCTTTTTGCCGGCAGGCTGCCAGGTTTTCCCCTTCTGGCGCTGCTTCTCGTTGGCATAGATTTTGATATCGTAGGCGGCCAGCACTTCCTCGCCGTCGATATTCACCATCACCGGCCGCACGTCAATCACGCCGTTTCCGGGAATCTTGCCGGAGAGGTAGAAATCCTTGTTGTAGTACAGCGCGCCGTCTACGATATGTTCGTCCTCTTCCTCCGCGGAGGAAGTGTTCTCGGCCACCAGGGCGATGCCCTTGGCGCCCTTCATGGCCAGCTCAAACACGACCCGGTCACCGGGCTGCAGGTTTTCGGCGACCTTGTCCACAATCACATTGTCAATGACGGTCCAGGCGGAAAGCGTACCGCTGTCCGGCACCGCCGTGATCACTGCCTCCAGTGTGAGGCGGGTGTTGTTCTTGATGTTGTTCGCGGTCCAGGCTTCCAGCACGTTCGCGCCGCTGACGGCGCCGTTCCTGCCGGCGCTGGGCTTCTGGTTTTTCTTGTGTGTGCCGAAAATGGTGACATCGGCATAGGCGCCGCTGTCAGTGTAGGTGAAATCAGCCTTGGCCTTCTGCGCCTCCAGGCTCCCGCTCACCTCAGTGTAAACAGCGTAAGCCTCGATGTCTCCGGTCACAGCCGTGCCCAGGCTCAGCGGGGTGCCTCCCTCGTACCAGCCGAGGAAGCGGCTGCCGGTTTTGGCCGGCGCCGAGGGAAGGGACTGCAGCGTCTCGCCGTCAGCAACCTGCTCCGCATCGACAATCACGCCCTCCGCGATAAAGCGAACGATATGGTAAACAGTTGTCTCCAGTGCCTCGTAGGCAGCCACCAGGGTCACATCATCCGTGGGGGTATAGGGCAATTCAACCTTTTCTTCGTCAACAGTCCACCCGATAAACGCGCAGCCTTCCTTTTCCGGCGCGGCGGGGAAGGCCTCAACGGCGGCCCCCGCCTCAACGAACAGCTCGGAAACCTCGCTCAGCGCTCCGTCCTCGCCGGGGGCGGCAAAGGTCACGGTATAGAATGCCTTCGCGGGCATTTCCTCGCTCCGGGTGGTATGCGTTCCCTCAGCCAGCGCGGCCAGGGGCAGCAGCTGTGCCAGCACCATGGTAAAGCACAGCAGCACCGCCATGGCGCGCTCGATGCCGCGGCATCGCGTCCTTGTCATCTGTATTCCCCCTTCCGGGAAAACTGCGGTCACCCGCAGGGTAAATATCTCTGCCTCACCGGGCCTGCGCCGTTACTCAGAGTAAACGATCAGCCGCCAGCTCCATGTCAGGCTCTCGCTGCTGGCTGTGAAGGTATAGGAGGCCTCTGTCGCGCCTTCCACCTGGTGGAAGCCGTCGCCGGTGTCGCATTCCCACTGGTAGGCCACCGTCGTGTCCTCAAAGCCCTCCAGCAGGCTGGTCAGGGTGATCTGCTCGCCCTTGCGCACCACTGTTTCGCGGCTGGTGAATATCCTCACACGCTGCGGCGCAGGCTGCTGCGCGCGGCAGGCCGCCACGCTGTCCCGCCAGATGTAGCCCACGGTTTCCCCGTACACTGCCTTGATCCATTCGTCGTCTTCCGCCACTACGGTGATCTCTTCCCCGTCATTCAGGGTGGCCAGCACGGCGCTCAGGCCGTCCGCGTCCTCGCGGAGGGTGGCCTCTCCCACCACCGTGGTGGGGATGAACTGCGTCAGACCCAGCGGGGCCTCGTAATCGTCAATCTCTTCTATACCGTCGTCAGCGGGCTCGGTTTCCTCCGCGGGTTCTTCGACAGTCTCAGCCTCGGGCTCGGTGATTTCTTCCGCGGGTTCGATTTCCTCCGCAGGTTCTTCGACAGTCTCAGCTTCGGGCTCGGTGATGTCTTCCGCGGAGGGTTCGGTTCCCTCAGTGGGTTCTTCGACAGTCTCAGCCTCGGGCTCGGCGGTTTCCTCCGCGGGTTCGGTT
>CAMJPQ010000032.1 GCA_946407745.1 uncultured Clostridia bacterium | reverse complement strand
GCAGCATCAGCTTGCTCGCGCTGTTGAACACGCCCAGCCTGCCAGCCGCAATCGCCCCTACCGCTGTGACAGAAGCCTTGTAATTGATGCGGTCATAGTAATTGGTGGTAGTGTCCTGGTTCCGGTTGATCCACCAGCCCGTATAACTGCCGGAACCGGCGATAGGCGTGTTCTCCCGGTAGGTCATCAGGGTGATGTTGCCCACCGCCACATGCGTGGTGCAGCGGGTCGTTCCGTTGATATACACGGGGACAGCGCCGGTGGTCGTTCCGTTTGGCAGCGTCAGATTCAGCGTAGCGGATGAGGACGTGCCCGCGAACGGGAGCCAGTACAGGATAGTCTGTCCGTCTTTCAGCTCCGAGAAAGTGGCGTTGCCCGTCCAAGCATTGGTGGCGGCGGTCTGCGTGCCGACGATGACTTCAGCGGTAGCGTCCGAAAGATCGGAGATGGTAAACTGCGCCTGCGCGATCATGGTTCACTCCACCTCGCAGACAAAAACGGTCTTCACCGTCACATCGTCCCCGTCCACATAGATCACCTTGCCGGTGGCGAAGGCAGCGCCGCTGTCCATGGGATTGCCATCCTTATCTCTGCGGTACCATGTGTAGGTTTTCTCATGGCCGTAGGTGGCGTCGCTCGTCACATCCGCCCAGGCGGAGCCGCTGTAGCGCATGAGTTTTGTCGTCGCGCCGCCGCTCTGGATCTGATAATAGAAATCCCCGGTGGAGGGAGAAGAAGGAGCAGTGGAAGAATAGGTCGTGGACTTGAGCGGATCGACCTCTGCGCCGTTCTGCCAGAGGCGGCAGATCAGGCAGGTCTGGCCCACGGTGTTCTTAAACACATCCCCGGCGGTGCTGTCTATGTCCGCCTGGTAATTGTCAGTCTTATCGATGATGGTGATCGTGTCATAGTTGTACACGGAGCCGCTGTTGTACCGGGAACGGCAGCGATAGGTCGCAGAACCCACCACGTCAGTGGCATGGACGGTATAAGTGTTGCCGTTATTGCCGGTCGCTTCTGCCTGCACAGTTACCCAGGAACCGCTTTCATACTTCTCCCAGAGGAACTGAGCCTTGGTGTTAGCCGTGTAATCTGTCGAGCCGTAGAAATACTGGGCTTTGAGGGTCAGCTCGTCTGTTTCGTTGGCCTGCCCATTGGTAAACACTGTGCCTCCGGGTGCATAAATCGTCAGCACATATACCGCCGCGCCGGTCGCTCCGGTATTGACCTTGCTCCAATGGATCTGCAGCGTAGTTTCAACCGGAGCAGTTACGGGTACATTCACCACGCCGTTCAGCTGCCCGGCAGCGCCAAGAGTTGAATTGGCAGCGATGGCGATTGTCAGCGGAATCTCGTTGTCCGTCGCGCTGCCTACAGTAATCGTCATGCCGGTGGGCATTCCAGTCGGTGTACCGACCGTGGGCGTGACCTTTGTGGTGCCGGTATAGGCCACCACATTGCACACTTTTGTGTTAGCCGCAACCTTGCCGTCTTTCGTTCCAGCGTAAGTGATATTTTCGTTTGTCAGGAAAACCACGGAGGCGTTCTGACCGGGAGAGCCTTCACCGCCGGGAGCGCCGTCCTGCACCTTATAGATGGAGGTCGTATCGCTGACGTTGGCGTCCGACGTGGTGATGCGCAGCGTAGCGCTCTGCCCGACGAACACGCTGTGCGCGGGCTTCACGATGAGCGTCGTGCCCGTGATGCTGGCATTGTCGCTGGTGGTCGGATAATCCACCCAGTTCCCGGAGCTGTTCTTATACTGCCACTTGCCCATGGTGACGTTCTGCAGGTTGGCGGTCAGCGTGATCTGCGCCGGAGAAACCGCTCCGGCAGCGGTGTACTTGAATACCTGTTCGCCGCTGATCCATGCGCTTTTCGCGTCCTCGCCGGTGGTCAGCAGAGCGAAAGTGATGTCCGCTGTCGCGTTGATGGTCAGGCCGGTATCCGGATCGGCATAGGCCACATACGCGATATAGGTCAGCTGCTTGCTGGTCGCGGTGGCCAGGTTGTTCTTGTTGACGGTGAGCGCCTTGCCGCTGACCGTCTCGCCGGAGATGAGCGCCGCCTCGGCTGCAGAGCCGTCCTTGCGTTTCCAGGTGATCGTCAGCGCTGTGTTGCTCAGGGCGATGGCAGTCTGGTTGGCGTACACCACGGGCGTGACCGTCAGCTTGCCTGCCGTGGTTGTCCAGTCAGGGCTGTAGGTGCTGGCGTTCACGTCATGGATCTGTGTCCGGGGCTGGTTGGCTCCCAGATAAACAGAAAGCGACTTGCCGTCAGACAAGTCGATGATGGTTTTGGAGCCGGTTGCGATGATGGCCATTTACGATTCTTCCTCCTTCAACAGTTCACAGTCATAGGTGGCGCTGTACAGCACGTCCCTGGTGGTGAGGGTGATGCTTTTCATGCCCTTGTGGGCGTTGTTCCATATGGCGTCAGCGGTATCGTCCGCCGATTTCCGTTTCCACTGGAACCGGGACGCTGGCAGGCTGTCCGTTACGTTCTCGCTGCCATGCCATACCCTTGCGGTGAGCGTGGTGGCCTGTATATCCTCTGAAAGGATATCCGATGTCGAAACGATCTCGATGCGGAAGCCCACCAGCTCATCCATATCGGAATAGACCTGCTCCACGCGCTGGTTGATACCTGTGTTGCTGGACAGGTCCAGCGTCTCGCCGAAATTGGACGCCACATGGTTCGTGGTAATCGCTCCGGCTTTTATGTTGGAGCCTTCGATGGTATCGGCGGCAATCTCACCGCCTGTGATCGTGCCTGCCAGAATCTCATTGGATGTGATGGTCCGGGAGGCGATCTCATTGGCGGTGATGGCGTTGGCTACGATCTTGTCTCCCGTGATACTGCGTTCCGTCAGCACATCGCCGTCCAGGGAGTCAACGTTCTGGGAGACAAGGCCTCCGGAATTGTTGAGGGCATAGACCACGGAATTATGGGAGCCGACCATCTCCAGCCGCTCAACAGACAGCGTCCCGGCATTGATCTTGTTTGCCGTCAGCTCCACGATTTTGGCATCGGTAATGGAGCCGTCAGCAATCTGTGTAGTGCCGACCGCCTCCGCGCCGATGAGCGCCTGCGTGATAGCCGCCTGCCCGATCTGCGCTGTGCCCACCGCCGCGTCTGCGATCTGAGCGCGTGTGATGGCGGCATCCTGAATGTTCGCCGTGCCGATGGCCGCGTGGGCGATCTTTCCGTTAGTGACGGACAATTCCCGCAGGCTACTGCCAGACACGGAACCCGGCGCGATCTTCGTCGCCGTCACAGCGCCTTCCGACAGCTGGTATCCTGCCACAGCGCTGCTTTCCACGGCAAACACGTTCCCGACCGTGATGCTCTTGTAGCGCTTCGTCAGAGCATCCCATTCATAGCCTGACACCTGCGCCTTGGCCACAAAGCCTGTCGGTGCATGCCGGATGCGTACCAGGTCATACAGAAAGACACGCTCCAAATTGCGGTACTGTCGGTACTCCTCGGTATCGCCGATATGGATGAAGTCTATATCCAGCGTCAGGTCAGGCATATCGCAGCCCTTGGCAAACTCATCCGCTGCAGCCTGGCGCATCAGTTCATAGCACTGCTCTTTGGTGAATGGTTCGATATCGGATACCGGTTCCTCGTCATCACTGCTTTCTTCTACAACGACTTCTTTGGCGTCCGATACCGTCAGTGTGCCGGTATGGATCACGGGGTACTCGCTGATATGCGGACTGTCGATCCATTTCTCCGGCAGCAGCATTCTGCGTCCCTCAGCATCTTCACCGATGGGCACGATGCGTGTGACCACACCGTCCGTGCTCTTGCTCCAGGAGATGCCCGTCATGTTCTTGCCGTAAACGATCTCATATCCCCGGTCGGGCGGGTCATCGTTATCCAGCAAATAGAAATCGGCATTGTTCCGTACCAGCCTGGCCCGGGAGCGCTGCACCAGCCCGATATCCGGGTCGAGCAGGTACTTGATGGGATTGACGAAGCTGCGATCACCCAGGCTCACCCTGCGGGCGATATTGGTGGCGAGGATTCGGTCATCCGGAGCCATGAGCGCCTCTCGCATTTTGGATAGGGCGTTGACCACATACGTGCCCACCTGGATGGACAACTTGCCGCACATGTTGGCCATGAAGTCATAGCTGATATGCCGCGCCTCCACGGACACCTCATGATTGGCGGTATCAACGCTGACTGAATAGATGCGGAAGCACTGCTCGGTGGCCTGCTCCGCCGGGACGATAACCGTGCCGTCATCCTCCAGCGGCTTGTAGGCAGGGACCGGCGCTTTGATAATCCGCTCCTCCTGCAGTTCCTTCCAGCGCAGGTCCTCCGTGATGGGATGGACCAGCGTCAGGCTGAAGTCGCCGCCTGCGATCTCCGTTACGGTGCAGGAGGAAGGCTGGAGGATGCACAGGCCGTTGCCATGCCAGGATGTTGTATTGGCTTCGTAAATGCAGATCGTGGGCGGTCACCTCCTCCCGAAGGACATAAAGAAAGCGTCTCCGAAGAGACGCTCAATGGTTCATATTCATCTCGACAACCAGGAATTTGTTGATATCAAAGCGTCAGTATTTCGCTCACGATTTCATAAACGTTCTTATTGACTGTATCCACTTTTATGGTGTCAAGTATTTGATACATGTTGATTCTTGCAACACTTCTGTCGATTACATCGTTACTGCGGATCCCCCTGGCGATGTCAGCAGAGAGTCTTTTACGCAAATTGGTTTCATCGATCATAAGCGAAATCTTTATGACTCTCGCATCTCCTGTGTCCAGACTATTGATTATTTCGTCAATAATGGATTGTTCATGCATTACCCAGCAGAAAATGATATTTTTATAGGCCGTACAGTGGAGAAAACTATTCAGCAAGAAGCAGATGTTGCGCATGACCATGGCTTTTGTTTCTTCTGTTACCTGAAACGGATCGGCATCCCAACACCAATCGCCGTCAAGAAAAACACTGTTCGGCAACTCCTTTTTCAGCTGCTGACTTACCGTCGTTTTACCGACGCCCATTGTACCGCCGATCAGATATATTGTTTTCATATCTGTTCCTCACAAATCCCGATTTACCGACGTATCAAAACACCTTTCATATACTGTGTTTCATTATGTGTTTTGTATACTTCCAGTTTTTCTTCTTCCGTACAACCCACCAGTATTTTGATCTCTGAATCTCTCTTCATTAAATCAACGATACACATGATGGCATCGATCTTTTTCTCGCCGCTTCCGACCCACACATCAATTCCTGCACCATCCATAGAGGCGGTATCTTTCAAATATCCATAGTCAACCTTATAGATGAAGTTTGGGAATCTGGGATGGGCAGAGCCTCTGGGTCTGTCGATTACGATTTCTGAATTGCTTACCAATTCATCTAACGCGTTCCAAAAATCCTCGTTATAGCCATCCATATTATCGCCTCCTTACAAATCCCGAGTTGGTGAGCTGTTGGCCCATACCAATTATAGCAAAACATAGAGATTTTCGGAAGGTAGTAAGCGTTATAAAAACCGCCAATTTGGCGTTACGACCAGCTTTACCACCGTCCCGGTCCAGCTGATCACGCTGTTCCCGGGAGGCAGATACTGCGGATCGCCATCCACCTTATCATTCAGCAGCTGGCCGCCGTCCAGACTGGTGCACTCCTGCGCCTCCCAGTCCAACACAATGCCGTTGCCGATGCCGTTCAGCACGACCGTACTGTGCCTCCCTGAAAACGAATTCTTCCATGCGAGCCATCCTCTTAAAGATATGGTATAAAACACCGCCGCCCTTTGGAGGGTGGCGGTTTGACTATTATCTGGAGGCATCGGACAGAAAGTGCTATCGCAATTAGAGGAACCAATTCCACGATGTACATATATGAAACTGAAGCCTTGCTTCAAGCAGCGCTGTCTGTTAAAGGCCAAACCATAAAGGCCATTGCCGAAGCCATTGGCTTGCGGCCAAACACCATCTATGAATGGCGTTGCGGACGCAATAGACTCTCGGCCCACAGCTTGGAGCGGTTACTGCAATATTTGCAGAGAACAGAACCAGACCGCCTCACGCAGGCCGTCAGTAACCAAACATCTATAATTAATTAACTATTTGATTATCTTATTCCATTTACCCAGAGGTATCGGGAAGGGGGTGAAACTATGCCAGGTTAGGTCAGCTTGCCGTAGGTCTTCTTGCCCTGCTTCTTGGTGATTTCGCGCTGCACAATCTGGAAGTCAGGCAGGTCTTTGCGCACACGCGCCAGTTCGTTGTAGGCAGCGGAGCCGATGATGCCAGCGTCTTTTAGGAACTTCTTGGTCACGGTGATGGTGTTCTCGATGTAGTTGATTTCGTATCCAGCAGTCTTCTTCATGGTGTTTCCCTTTCTGGTTTCATGGTGTTTTCCTTCACCTTGTCTTTTTATTTCAGGGCTTGTTTCCCTCACCCTGTGATTACATTCTATCAGGCTGACTGTCCAATAATCGGGACTCGTATTTGTCCATTCACAAGTTGTAGTTTGCTGACCAGGTTTTGCAGTTCCTTACGCTACCGCTCTCCAACAACAGATATCGTTGATGCCGAAGGCAGCCTGGACAAACCTGGTGTTCGGGGCATTGATCTGCTTCTTAAAATCATGTACCACATAGGCAATTGCTTCAGCTTGGGTCATGGGAGCGCTCTCGGTGGCAGAGAGGATGGTCAACATCGAAATGTTCCGCATCTTGCAGGCATCAGCAACAGTAGCGGCTGGTGTCCATCATGTGCCGGTGCGATGAGGAGGCCTGGGAGCGGAAGAAGGCGGAGGACGCGCTGCGGGCGAAAAAGTACGAGGTGGAGGAGGACCTGTCCACCCTGGTCAGCATGGCGGTGGCGGACAGGCCTGTGGCTTCCTTCTTCCAGAACGACAGGCGCAGCGAAAAGAACACCGCGGCCCTGGAGCGCTATGTGCGGAAGTTTTCCCGGATGAGGGAGGAAAACATCGGGCTGATGCTCTACGGCGAGGCAGGCTGCGGCAAGACCTTCTTTGCCGAGTGCATTGCCAGCGCCCTGCAGGAGGAGGGCTATTACCCGTGGCTGACCAACCTGTGGGCGCTGACCGCCGCTTTGAGCAGCAAAAGCATCGACCAGCGCGCTTACCTGCTGCGGCGCATCCACAGAGTGGATCTGCTGATCCTGGACGACTTCGGCGCGGAGCGGGATACCCGGTACATGACCGAGCAGGTGTATGAGATCATCAACGAGCGGTACAAGGCGGGCAGGCCGCTGCTGGTGACCACCAACCTGGACCCGGCGGTGATGGCGCAGGAGCAGCACATCACCGCCAGGCGCATCTACGAGCGGGTGATGGAGATGTGCGCCCCCGTCCGCATCGAGGGCCCCACCCGCCGCAAGACCAACGCCGCCGGCAAGATGGCGGCCCTGAAGGGGATACTGGAGGAATGAGCCCCTCGTCCCTCTCCACGCCGCGCCTGCCGCCGCCGGGCGCGCAGAAAAGCCCCGGACGGCCGAAGGGCGGTCCGGGGCTGTTGGGTTGTATTCGTTTTGTTGCAGCCTCATCCGCCCTTCGGGCACCTTCCCGAGGTGGGAGGGTTCAGTTACTTTGCCTTCCGGTCGTGACCTCATCCGCCCTTCGGGCACCTTCCCCAAAGGGGAAGGCTCAGTTACTTGGCCTTCCACTTTGGGTTCGGAGCGCCCGGAAAACAGTCCTGTGGACTGTTTTCAGCGGAGAACGGGCGGCAGCCCCGGAGAAGGTGGCTGAGCGAAGCGAAGCCGGATGAGGTCAGATCAGGTCGTAAAGGAGATCAGTACCCGGCGTAGCTCAGGGGCTCCACCCAGCAGCCGTGGTTCAGCAGCCAGGACCAGATATCGCTGTTCTCCGCAGCGAAGAAGGTGCGGCTGGCCACGCCGCCTGCGAAGGCGTCTTCCTCGATGGTGGGCTGACCCAGAATGATAATGGCCTGCAGGTTGCTGCAGTTCGCGAAGGCGCGGCTGCCGATATAGGTCACCGACTGCGGGATCACCACCCACTGGAAGTCAGCGCCCTCAAAGGCCTCTTCCTCGATCTCGGTCAGGGCGCTGGGCAGTGTGGCGATCACCAGGTTCTCCACCACCTCGAAGTCGAAGTTGACCCAGGTGTCGCTGTAGCCCTGCTGGGACGCGTAGACGAAGATGTGGTAGCTGCCCAGCAGATTGGCGGTGTCGAAGCCGAAGTGGGTCTCGTCGCCGGAGGTGTTCTTGTCCCAGTGCGCGATCACGTTGTCGCTGTTGTCCTGCACCTCCACGGTCCACCACCACTCGCCGCCGTGGCGATCCACGTCGAATTCCATGAACCAGCCCTGCTGCTGCATGCGGGAGGCGGTGACGGTGGGCGTGTCCAGCTGGCCATAGGGCGCAAAGGTGTTAATGGTGTCGCTGGCGGTCTTGGTGCTGCCGTCGGGATAGGTGGCGGTCATCTCAATGCGGATCTCGTGCACGCCGCCATCCGACCAGTAGAACCACAGGGTGTCGCCGTTCTCCTCCTGGTTCTGCGCGAAGGGATCAGTCTCCCCTTCGTGATACAGGCTCAGCGCCACGCCGGACGCGCCGGGCGCATAGGCGATGATCTCAAAGGTTTCGCCGGTGGCGTAATATTCCTTGTCGGTGTGGATCACGGGGTCGGTGATCTGGCCGGTCACCTGCAGGTCCACGCCCTTGTCCGCACCGGCATAGCCGGCCTTGCCGTCGTGGGCCACATACAGCTGCACGGTCTCATTGGCGGGGATCTGGTTGGTGGGCACGCGGATGGTGTCCACGCCGTCCCAGTAGCGGTACTCGTGCTGGTTGTCGTTCTCCCAGATCCAGGCGTGCCAGTTCATACCGTCCTCGGGGTTGAGGATGGTGATCACCACATCCTCGCCCTGGGCCACGCTGGCGGGAGCGCTGAACTGCGGCTCGGCGCCGGCCTGGGCGCGCAGGGTGATGTCATGCCAGGTGGTCGTGTTCGTCTCACCGCTGAAGCCGTTGGCCACTGTGCACAGGCTGAAATGGGCCTCCTCCTGATCGGTGTACCAGAAGGTGGTATCCTCCTCAAAGGTAGCGGTGGTGGAGCCCTCGCCCTCGAAGCTCACCCAGCGCCATTCGTCAAAGACCCAGCCGTCGTACTGCTCGTCATGAATGTTCCAGCTCAGGCCATTGAACTGATCGAGGTTGTCCACCGTGAAGCTGAAGGTGTCGCCGCGGGTGAGGTCGTTGTCCGCCAGGGTCACGCTGGCCTCGGTGGCCGCGCCGGTGGCGTACGCGCTCAGCGCCACCACGTTGCTCAGGCCGCTCCAGGTGTATCGATCGATGTCCTCGCCGTAGTCCAGATCGTCGGTGGTGTACCTGGCCATCAGGGACAGCTCGCCCTCGCCGAAGTACCAGTCGTCAAAGCGCAGTACCTTGTGGTTGTCTTCCACATTGTTGGTATAGCGCCACTGCCAGTTGTAGCCGCCCCAGGTGAGGATGGCCGTGGCGTTCGCCGGCGCGGTGACCACCGCGTTCACATTGGTGTTCACGGGAACCTGCAGGTAGCCGTCCTCATCGTTCACGGTCAGCTGGATGTCCTCGTTATAGCCGCCGGAACGGACCACGGTCTCCCCGGTGTGCCAGGCATTGTAGCCCCAGCCGCACAGGTGCAGCTCCACCGTGTAGAGCGCGCCGGTCTCAAACTCGCTCGCCGGGTAGGTGAGCGTGCCGCTCTCATCCAGGCGGTCTCTGTGGAGATACGTATCGCCCTCGCGGACGTTCACGTCGCAGTAGGCGGCGTATTCCGGCAGGATGACACTGACCATCAGCTCGTCGTCAATGCGCTGGGAGATGGAGTAGTCCGGCGCAGGCATCTCGCCGTTGCTGGCGGCCATGTGCACGTGCTGCTCATCCAACGGCTGCCACTGGCCGTTGTACATGGCCTCGGCCTTCACGGTGATGTCCGGGTCGGCCCAGTAGTTCCAGCTGACGCTGTCGCAGAACCAGCTGTCGCCCTCCCAGCCGTCCTCGTCCCACCAACTGTCGTAGCCGCTGGAGAAGCGGATGCGCTCGGCGCCGGGGGCGCTGACCACCGCGGTGATGTTCTCCATCACATCAATGCCATCGGTTTTGGACAGGAGCATGATGGGGTTCTCATCCTGCACATACAGCAGCTCGTCCGCGTACCAGGCGTTGTAGCCGTAGCCGAACAGGAAGAATTCAACGCGGTATTCCACACCGCTCTCGAAGTTGTCGGCGCTGAAGGTTACCTCGCTGGTTTCACAAATGTGTTCCTCTCCGTTGACCCAGTCGCCGGTATCCGCGCGGTACACGCTCACATTCCAGTAGCTGGCGTAATCAGGCATGGTCAGGCCGACGGTCAGGTTCTCGCCGGCGGACAGGCAGTGGGACAGGTAGTACGACGGCGCAGGCATGTCGCCGAAAAGGCTGATCATTTGGATCGGCTGCGAGGCCACCTGCCGCCAGCCGTCGCTGTAGCGGGCCGTGGCCCACACGGAGCTGATGTCTGGATCGGCGAAATAGTCGTGGGAGAACTCGCCGGCCCACCAGTCGCCGTTGACGCTCGGGGGTGTGTCGCTATAGCCGTTGTAGAAACGGATCCTCGACGCGCCGGGGGCATAGACCACCACCTGCACAGGATCCACGGTGGTGAATTCGCTCTTGCTCACATACAGGTACGCGTCGCTGCCCTCGGACCGGATCGCTATCTCGTTGGCGTGCCAGGCGTTATAGCCCCGGCCGCACATGCTGAGGTTCACCGTGTAGGGCGTGTTGGGCTCGAACTCGCTCCCGGGGTAGGTGATCGTGCCGCTCTCATACAGGCGGTCGCTGTAGAGATACGTATCGCCGTCGAGGACGTTCACGTCGCAATACGCGGCGTACTCGGGCAGGGTGACGCTGATGGCCAGCTCATCGCCGATGCGCTTGGACACGGAGTACTCCGGCGCAGGCATGTCACCGTTGCTGGCGACCATGTGGATGTGCTGCTCGCCCACCGGCTGCCACTGGCCGTTGTACATGGCCTCGGCCTTCACGGTGATGTCCGGGTCGGCCCAGTAGTCGTGGGAGAAGGCGCCGTACCAGCTGTCGCCCTCCCAGCCGTCCTCGTACCACCAGTTGTCATAGCCGGTGGAGAAACGGATGCGCTCGGCGCCGGGGGCGCAGACCACCGCGGAGATGCCCTCCATCACGTCGATGTCATCGGTCTTGGACAGGAGCAGGACGGCGGAGGTGTTGTCCCGCACATACAGCAGATCGTTCACGTGGCAGGCGTTGTAGCCCCAGCCGCACAGATAGATCTCGATGCGGTATTCCGTGCCGCTCTCGAAGAGGCTGGCATCGAAGGTCACCTCGCGGCTCTCCCGGATCTGCCCCTCTCCGCAGACCCAGTCGCCGGTATCCGCGCGGTACACGTTGATATTCCAGTAGCTGGCGTACCCGGGCATGCTCAGGCCGACGATCAGGTCCTCGCCGGCGGACAGGCAGCGGGCCAGGTAGTACGACGGCGCAGGCATGTCGCCGTGGCTGGCGATCATGTGCACGTGCTGCTCGCCCACCAGCTGCCACTGGCCGTTGTACATGGCCTCGGCGCGCACGGTGACGTCCGGGTCGGCCCAGTAGTCCCAGCAGACGCCTTCGGTGGACCACAGGTCGCCCTCCCAGCCGTCCTCGTCCCACCAGTTGCCGTAGCCGCTGGAGAAACGGATGCGCTCGGCGCCGGGGGCGCTGACCACCGCGGTGATGCTCTCCAGCACCTCAACATCATCGGTCTTGGACAGGAGCAGCACGGCGGAGGTGTCATCCTGCACATACAGCAGTTCGCTCGCACGCCAGGAGTTGTAGCCGTAGCCGCACAACTGGAAGTTGACGCGGTATTCCCTGCCGCTCTCGAAGTTGTCGGCGCTGAAGGTCACCTCGCGGCTCTCATAGATGCGCCACGCTCCGCAGACCTGCTCGCCGCTGTCCACGTCGGTCACCGTCACATCCCAGAAGGAGGCCTCCCCCGGCAGGCTCAGTCCGACGGTCAGGTCCTCGCCAGCGGTCAGGCAGTGGGCCAGGTGGTACTCATCCGGACCGGGCATTTCGCCGTAGCCGGAGTACATGCTCACAGTCTGCTCGTCCACCAGCTGCCACTGGCCGTTATACATGGCTTCGGCGCGCACGGTGACGTCCGGGTCGGCCCAGTAGTCATGGGAGAAGCTGTCGGTCCACCATTCGCCCTCCCAGCCGTCCTCGTCCCACCAGTCGCCGTAGCCTGAGGAGAAGCGGATGCGCTCTGCGCCGGGGGCGCTGACCGCCACGTGCACCTGCTCCATGGTGGTGGGAGAGGTGTTCTCAATATACAGGTAAGGCGCGCTGGCGCTGTTCACCGTCAGGGTGCGGTCGTCATGGCCCTCGGTGTAGCCCGGGGCGTTCACATCCAGGTAGATGTGGTAGCTGTGGCCGGGCTGCAGCACGTAGCCGGGGATGCGCATCCGCAGGGGATAAGGGGTGTTTTCATCCGCGGTGCACCCATCGCCCCACACATACTGGTCGTTCTCATCCGCCGCGTCGGACATCCAGAAGGAGTAGTGGGCGGCGTTGGCCGTTTCAGAGAAGTCGATGAACACATCCTGGCCGGGGTCCGTCTGGGCCGCCATGGACACAGTGGGCGCCGGCAGGCTGCCGTAGGGGTTGCTCACGGTGACGGTGAACTTGCAGCCCTCCGGGTCGGTCCACACGCCGTCGAAGCAGGCGGAGGCCGCCACCGTGTAGGTGCCGGGGTGGCGCCAGCTGTACTGCTGGAAGTACCGGTCACCGTCTGATTCGAACTCGTCATTCAGGTAACCGTCATTGTGGCTCACGAAGAGCTTCACGCTCTCCGCGCCGTGGCCCATCGCTGTGAGATGGATATCCGTAAAGGTGTTTACCGTGGCGTCGTCCGCGAAGAGGAACACCTGGTGACCGTCATTCGGGACCGCCAGGCCGCTGTTGCTGTCGCCCACGGTGATGAAGGCCGCATGGCGGGAGCCTTCATAGCCCTGGCACAGGTCCCACACCCAGGCCTCGTACACCCGGCCGCCCTGAAGGTCGCTGATGTGGGTGCCGGTGTTGTTCTCCGTCACCCGGCCGTCGTTGTCATAGGAGCTGCCTTCGTCATATCCATCCAGGCCGTCCACGGTCCAGAAGCGTGTGACATATTCGTGGTACGGCGCCACATCGTGGCCGATGGTGGCGGTTTGTCCCTCGTCGGTGTGCACCACGCAGTCGGCGTTGAACCAGACCAGCTCACCATACGGCGCGGTGGCCGTGACGGTGATGGGGTCCGCCACCTCGCGCCAGTCGCCGTCGAACTGGCCCCACAGGTGGAAGGTATAATCGCCGGAATTGTACAGCCTGGGCGTAAAGTACCCCTCGCTGCCGGCGGTCTCCCACTGCCAGGAACTCCAGTCGTTCCCCTCGTGCATGTGGACCCGGTCCGCGCCGGGCACGCTGAAATCAAAACGGAACTCCTGCATGGTCATTCTCTCGGCGTTCTGCACCGTGAAGACCGCGTCGTCCGCGCTGGCCGCAACGGCCGCGCACAGCAGCAGGAGTATCAGGGCAAGCAGTTTTTTCATCGCTGTTTCCTCCGGAACAATGGATCTGTATGAACAGAGTTAGCTGATTCTGATTATATATGCCGGGTGTGGGTTGTGTCAACAGCGAGTTTTTCCGCCGCTCGGCGGCTCACGCAGGCACGCAGGCAACGAAAAGGCTCCCCATTGCGATGAGGAGCCTTCCCGCGCAGCCAGTCTGTTGGGTTCCCTCACGGCGCGTAATACACCTTCAGGAAGGGCTTGAGGAAGTCCAGCCAGGCGTAGGGCGTTGCCGTGCCGCTGGCGTAGGGGTACCAGGCGATGAAGAATGCCAGGCACACCACAAGGTAGATGATGAGCGCCCACTTGCCGGCCTTTGGCCAGCGCCGGCCCGCCCAGTCCAGCAGCAGCACCGTGCCCAGAATGAGGAAGGGCACCGAGGCGAAGTAGTGGTAGATGTACGTGCCGCGCGGCACCAGCATCCAGGGCAGGAACTGCGCCAGCAGCCCCAGCAGCACGAAGGCGGCGGACACATCCCAGTCGCGGCGGCGCAGGTGCAGGGGCCAGTCCCGGCCGGCCAGGGAGTAGCGGTGGCCCAGCGCCCACTGGCACAGGGTAAAGGCCAGGCCGGCCAGCCCAACGTACCACACCGCCGGGTTGCCGAAGCAGAAGATGGCCATGCTCCAGCCCTACGGCAGGTAGTAGGCCATGGCGTAGTACATGGGGCGCACGATGAGCGGCCACTCGTACCAGGGGGAGTAGAAGAGGTGGTCCATGCCCAGGCCGGGCTTGGAGTGGTAGGAAAACATGCCCTCCTGGGCATTGAGCACCAGCTTCAGCCATTCGCCCGGGGAGGAGGTGTGGGCGTAGCGGAAATAGGGGATGTAGCTGAGCAGATAGATGCCCGCCGGCACCGCCACAAAGAACAGCAGGCACCACAGGCAGAGGACCAGTATCCGCCGGGGGGCGGTATCGGCGCGCAGCTTCAGCCGGGCGCGGTCCTCCGGGGACAGCTCCCGCGCGGCCAGGGCCTTTTTCGCCCCGCGGCCCAGCAGCAGGTGGCGCGCGCAGTGCCAGAAATACAGCACCGCCAGCCCAAGCCCGGCATAGACGCCGATCCACTTGGAGGCCACCGCGCAGCCCATGAAGAAGCCGGAGAGGGCCAGGTCGGGCAGCACCTTTTTCAGCGGCTCGGCCACGATGTCCCGCTGCAGGAAGCGCAGCATGAAGAAGAAGCACAGGATGATGAACAGCACCGGGAAGCTGTCGATGGTGGCGATGCGGGTCTGGGTGTAGTGCATGCAGTCCAGGGCCATCAGCGCGGCGGCGGCAAAGCCCATGGCCGTGCGTTTGGTCAGCTGCTTGCCCAGCAGATACATGGCCGGCACCATCAACATGCCCATCAGGCAGCCGGCGAAACGCCAGCCGAAGGGGGTCATGCCCAGCAGGGTCACGAACCAGCTCATGATCACCTTGCCCAGCGGGGGGTGGGTGGTCTCGTAGGGTACGGTGCCCTGGGTGTGCTCGTAGGCGGTGCGGGCGTGGTAGATCTCGTCAAAGTACATGAGTCAAATATTTGGGAAGAAAAAGGTGGAGTTTCTTCCCACCTCCACTACACAGATTATGGGAGGTGAATTGGATGAACGAAAGGCTCCTCACACTACCGGCGCCTCCTTCCTATTCGATATAAAGAGGCCTTGGGGCTCTGCCCCAAACCCCGAGGTTTATCGCATTGGTTTTCCAAGGGAGTGGCGCTCTGGCCAGCTCCATTATGGACATTCTGGAATACTATGCTGCAAGAAGGTTATGGGCTTCGTCGTGGACATCCTGGATGGAATGATCGGAGCTCCAAATAAGTGCTATTATGTGGTTATCCGTTTTTTATAGCTTCCTGAATCCGCTTTATCAATTCAGGTTCCGGGAGTGAGTCATCAAACAGATCCCCGTCATCGAAACAGTTGGCTCGAGCCTCGTCCTCATCCTCAGCATATTCAATGACGTAGGTGTTTGAAAAATGATCAATCCGAAAGAAATCACCAGCAGGAGCCTTGAAACAAATATAGGTTCCGCACGGGTAAGTCATTTCGACTTTTTCAAACCCAAGCCCATTGAAGAACTTGTCCTGCTGAATCTGGTTCATTTTACCTCCTCCTTCATTTTCTACTCGTGTTTGGGTGTCCCGTCCATATTATAACGGTTTATTCCGGTTTTGCCATCCGATGTTTTTATATTCCCCTCCATGGTGGCTTCCTTCCGCTGGATGAAACAACAACTTCATTCCCCGGCTCAAAGGCTCCATTCCTCCGCAGTTCGTCCATCATGAAGGCGCATATTGCCGGGGACGCAATTGCCAATGTACCCTCCATGCTGTGACATTTCGTGAGATTGGCGCTGCCGACCCAAAGGCGGTCATGAGTCAAAATCATTTTCGCATGAGCACGATTGTTCAGGTAGATTCGGAGTGCCGGATATCGTTGCTTGAGAGCTTTCGCCTGTTCAAGATAGTTTGTATGGGCAATGATGGTCACGCCTTCTGTCCGAATATTCAGCCCTGCCGGATAGATTGCATTCACCGCCGGAAGGGAATAAGTGCAGATGACCACATCGCCGGGCTGGCGAAGTAGAGAACTCAGGAAAAGCGTGGTGGAGAAGTCAAGGTTGTAAGCCTTGACCTCCGCCACCGTGTTCATGCCATAAGCATAAATCGAATAGCTCATATCGTCCTCCATAGATCAGCGGCTCTTGCGCATGCTGATCTTCTTTTCATCATAGACGGATACCAGACCGCTCATCCAGTCTGGCAGCTCGCCATCGTTTGCCTCCCGCTGCTCCTTGACGAATGCTGTGAGCGTATTGGCATTGATCGTCTCGGTGATCAGCTCGCCATAGCCTTCTCCGCGTAGTGCGCTGAACAAGTCGGCTTTCATGCCTGCCCTCGCGCTGGCATGGGTGGAGGTGCGAATCGAGAACTGCGTCCCGGAATGCGTGAAGTTCTGGGTATCGGTCTGGGTCATCAGTTCAATAAGCTTCTGCTCGGTCGTTTCAATCTCACCCTTCAGGATATCGAGCTTTTCCTCCCAGGCAGTTTTCTTTTCCCTCAGGGCAAGCAGTTTATCAGCAAGGGTCATCATCTTGGTTGCCATAGCGTTGTCCTCCTATCAATTGCTGAATGGGTTCATGCCTGCGCGGTAGTCGTCTACCAGCATCTTGGCCAGGGAGGCCTTGTTGCGCAGGGCTTCCAGCACCTTTTCGTCAACCGTGCCTCGGGCGATCAGATGAATGTAGGTGCAGGCATTCTTCTGACCAACACGGTGAATCCGAGCACGTGTCTGCTCATAGTTGCTCATGCTGTAATCCAGGGAATAGAAGACCATCTCCGATGCTGCAGTCAACGTGATGCCCATGCCTACAGTAGCAATCTGGCCGACAAAGACCTTGTAGCCAGGGTTGGTCTGGAAGTCCCTGACCGCTGCATCCCGCCTGTCCGCGGGAACATCTCCGGAGATAACTCGGTGGGGGATGCCCTTCTTTTCCAGCAGCTTGCTGATGGCCAGGATTTCCGGTATGAACCGCGCAATGATCACCAGCTTATGGTCGGCTTCCATGCTGCTGTCAACAATGTCTGACAGAGCAGCCAACTTGGCCGTGGAAACCTGCTCTGGGCTGGGATCATCGTCCGTTCCAAGAAATCCTCCGGTCAGCTGGCTAAGGCGGAGGAGTCTGGTCAGCACATTGGTTGCCGTAACCGTGCCATCTACCAGTTCCGTATAGCTGTCCTTGACCAGCTGACGATAGGTCCGCATTGCTGCAGGCTCAAGATCGACAGGCTGAATGACGTCTGTGAATTCCGGGAGGTCCAGGCATTCGGCTTTCGTGGCCCGGAAAGCAATGCTGTGGAGACGCTGCATATACTCCTGCTCCATGTATTTCTTCATGACAGGCGTATAGTTGCCATAACCAACCATGTCGAAATACCTGGCACGAAAGCGGTAAAAGCTGTTTCCGTACACGTTCGGATCACAGAACTTGTACTGGCTGAAGATGTCGGTGGGCTTGTTGGTGATGGCCGTGCCGGTCAGCAACAGCCGGTACTTCGCTCGCGTGCCAAGCCTGTGCAGCGCTTTGCTGGCTGATGTGTTGTGGGTCTTGATCTTATGGCCCTCATCACAAACAATCATGTCTGGCTGCCATGCGGATAGTTCTTTTTCCAACCGCCAGGCACTCTCATAGTTCACAACAAGTACCTGCAAGCCTGCGCCAATCATGTGCCTGATCGTGTCCGACTTTTTTGCACCGCTGCCTTCGAGCACAATCAGGTTGTAGGGGAATGCAGCAAACTTCCGGAATTCATCGCGCCATACGCCCATGATCGACAGTGGGGATACCACCAGCACATGCTTGACCCTTCCTTCCAGGGAAAGCTGGCCCACGATGGCAATGGTGGTGATCGTCTTCCCGGTGCTAACCCATTTCCATCAGGAGGGCTGCGCCTTTGCCAGTGGAAATGCTCATTTGATCACCTTCCTTCTTCTGAGCTCCGCATGGAGCCGTGCATGTTCTGATTGAGATGCCATAACCAGCAGGTTGCTCGGATCGTTGTTCTTCTTGTTGCCGTCGATATGGTGCACGACCTCTCCGGGCAGCAGTTTTCGCCCGATCTTCTGCTCTGCAATGACCCGGTGCTCTGAGCCTCCGAGAAACTTGGTGTACGTCTTGCCCTCTCCACGGCCCCGCAACAGGGCTCCTCTCCTGATGCGTGATTCAAATACCCCTCCGGGCTTGTTCATGGGGTTGCTGATCACATTGAAGTCATGCATACGCTGCCGGTTCCATTGGTGAAAGCAGCCCTTGCAGCAGAAATTCCTCTCATGCAGTGCTGCCGGACACTTGGCGAAGGGCTTCCCACACCAGTCACATGTGATCCTGACCTGTTTCATCCTGCCTGCCTCCTTCCGCATCGGTTTGCTTCGGTTCGCCGCTGTGGAAAATCCTCATGACAAATTCGAACGCCTGCTGCTGGTGCTGGTACAGTGGCACTTTGACTGGTGGCTTGACCTGTGGCAGGCTCATTCAGCCTCACCGCCTCTCACAGGCTCCAGCGATATGCTGTCCACCATAGAGCTAGGCATGATGACCACATACTGCTGCCGCTTCCCAAACAGCCGGGTTAGCAGCCTGTCACGAAGCGTGACGCGCTGTGCCTGAAAGATCGGCTTCTCCTTTGCACTGGGCACCTGAATGTGCATCTGGTACTTGTGTTCTTCCACTTGGTGTGACCTCCTCATGATTTCGTAAGGGAGAACCCCTTCACCGTTAGCCGTGGGGGAGGCCGATATATAAGCAGCTGCTTAGATTTTTTCTGATAGTTTTTTCCACCGCTTCTTCGCGGCGGCCAGCGCGTAGTATACGGCAGCCTGGCTGATGCCAAGCTCGGTGGCTATCTCCTGCTGATTCTTGCCATCGATAAAGTAGAGCGTAACAATTTCTTTCTGCCGGTCTGTGAGCGAATCCATAGCCTCATCAATCGTTTCCTGACGATCCAATGCTTCTCCGGGAAGCTCCTGGCACTGCTGCGCTTGTGTCTCCCAGGCATCACCCTCCTGGGCGTCCATGCTGATACCGCTCCCAAGACGGTCGGCTTTCCGATGACACAGGTTACGCTCTGCTTGATCCTCCGCCGCTTCCATGACAATCCACTGCCAATCAGTCGTCTCTGGATCAAGGGAGAAGCTTCCACTGACACCTGCGCTCCCAAAGGCGTATGTCTGCCTGTAGCCGTTCCGGCATTTACTGATATCCACGACAACGGTGCCAGCCGTCGCCTCACATACTGCATAGCCTGTCGAGTAGACCGTAATGCTGCCATCCGGGCTGGTTATGACCTCTTCAGCATTGGCGCGGAGCTGGGCAGCTGTGGGAGTGCGTTTCTCCAGCTTGCCGGTCTTCTCATTCAGGACAAGCGCAGGGCGGGAAATCATGGACAAAATGCTGCGGATGGTAATGATGGGGTGATCATGATTGCTGAACATTTCAAGGCTCTCCTTTCAGTCTGTGGGGACCGAAACGGAGAGCCTCGAAGGGTGCAGCAAACAAGCCCAGCCCAAACGAGAACATATTGTTCTCCGTTTCGGACTGCAGCCTTGGCTTCCGATAGCCGCTGCAGGTGGTTATGGCATCATGAAGTCGGATCACCCGAGCGCTTTCCGGATGCGCTGAAAGGGTGCATCATGATGCAAGAGTGTGTGGGAGTGTTCCTTTCTTTCTGGAAAAGGGAATAAAAAAGAGCCCGGCAAATAGTGCCAATGAATACAGGATATCTGTATCAATTGGTCTCTATTTGCCGGGCTCATGCCGCTCGTGGACGGCTTCAGACCTGTGCAAATCTTTCTGGTTGGGCGGAGCCCTCCGAACTCTTGGGTTCGCTCGGCTCTCTATACCGACCAGAGCGTTTATAAATCAGGCAGTGGTGCGTAAGTGCTGCAAACGCTTCTCCTTCGTTGCGAGCACATCAATCATGATTCTGCTGTCCTTGGCGGCAATGGCCAGCCTGGACCCACATTTGGGACACGTAGTCGTATGCCTCCGGCAGGGTGGCACATACTGGCCAAGCTGGTGGCCGCAATGCGAGCATGTGGCATACAGGGATATTGCCTCTGGATCGTCGAGCTCTTTCACCGCTATGTTTTCCATCGCGTATCCTCCAATAGGTTACTGAATTTCAAACACCTTATGCAGCATTTCCAGGACATCCTCTGCGCGCACGCGGTAAGGCCCTTTGTCCTCGTCTTTGAACTCGCAGTATGCAATACCGTTCTGCAAAACCAAGTCGCAGGCGCTCATCCCTGCCTGTACGACCGGCTTCCTGAGCTCTGGCTCCTTGCTCCGGAAGGGATTCATTCCTTGACGCTGCTCCATCTTTTGTGATCCTCCATCTCTTCATATTTCGCCGGGTTGAACTTGCCTCGAATGGCACCTGGCTCCCATTCGGGTGTGCTGGCTTTTCCCCTGTCCAGCAAGGGTAAGCATCTGATCAGGAAACGCGCCGGGCGTCAATGTATTGTGCCAGGCTGTAGGCGATTGGAAGATAAGCGTGAGCTTCATAGAACATCTCGGCATCATGAAGCTCCCAATTGTCCAGAAAGCTCCAGTCCGGGTTGCGTGCGTCAACACCATAGGTGGTGATACCGCTTTTGCTGAACCAGTCCAGCAGGATTTTGCCGTCGCGCTCATCTGTCCTGGTATCGCAGCCATACCAGCCGTCTGATTCCATATCGGCCAGAGCATCATCTCGAAGAGCCTTCTCCTCTGGGGACATGTATCTCTCGATCTCCGCATAACAGTGGACCAGCTCTGTGTCAAAGTCCAGCATGGTCATCTTCCTGCCGCGGCTGGGCTGTCGTATTGTTCTGCTCATTTCCGTGTTCCTCCTGTCTTATAAGCTCTTGATCACTTTGACTGCTACACCCTGTACGATGCAGGAAGGGACAATGATGTCCTCCATCGTGTGATTTTCAGGATGCAGGATTATTCGCTGATGCTTGGCATCATGGAAGATACGCTTTAGCGTTGTGGTCGTAGAATCGACCAGTGCGACCACGATATCTCCATCATTAGCCTCTTCGGTGCGGCGTACCACGACAAGGTCACCGTCATCGATGCCTGCCTCAATCATGGAGTCTCCGTCCGCCCGGAGGATGTACAGCTCGCCGTTGCCAAAGATACTGATCGGGAGAGGCACATAATCCTCTACATACTCCGTGGCATCCGCCGGAATTCCGCAGGTGACGGAGCCGATGATCCCTGCGTTGTAGGTTTCTTTTACATCAGCAGTGGTGCTGGCGGACGGAATGCTCACAATGCCGCCGTCGTACTCGATCATGCCTCGGTTGCCCATTTCAACCAGATACTTTTGGACGGACCCTCGATTGATGCCTGTGCCATCCGCAATCGCACGGATGCCCGGCATCCTGTTGTTCTCCCGATAATAGGTGAGTGCGAAGTCCTTGATTCGCTCCATGAGCTCCGGCTTCTTGTACTGCATGAGGTCACCTCCTGGACAATCATTGACTGTCAGTCAACGATTAGGATTATAAGGCATGCAACAGAAAAAATCAAGAGAAAAATCACCCAGACCGTTACACCGGAATGTTGCGGTCTAGGTGATGCCTTGATTTATATGGTTTACAGGCTCTCGAGGGCTTTCATGAGCTGCTCTCTGTATTGCGTGACTGCCGTCTCCGGGGTAACAGGTTTCATTCTCCCTGCGTACTGGAGAAGCCAGCCAAAGAAGGTGCTGCTGATGCACGCTTTGACAGTGGCCTGGAAAGAATGGTCTGTGACGGGAATGCATTCGAAGTCCATGCCAAAGCGGTCGATGAACTTCCCCAAGAGGCTGTTCTCGCACTCAATGGTAACATCCTCTTCTGGCCCGCTGTACATCTTATAGCTGCTGGAGTAATAGTATCCGATGTCAAAATTCTTTGGGGCAGGGATGGCGTCCTCAGCAAGTATCCTGACCTTCCGGATATGGTCTAGCCTGGGCGTGATGATGAGATCGCGTTCGTCCTCTTGCGCCAGGAGATAGTAACGATCATTGGACCATATTGTTGCATACGGGGAAACCACATACACCTTGCCGTCCCGGTGCGGAACAACAGCCTTATCCGGTGCTCGGTACTCGATCATCTGGAACTGGACTTTCTTCCGTGCCACAATGGCCCTGAAAAGTGCATCTGCAGCATACATTGTGCCGCCAACGGCCTTCTTGATGGACCGAACATGGGCAAGCTCGCTCTCCAGATAGGGCCGGTCACTCACCGCGGCAAGGGAGGCCAGGTGTTTGATGATTCGCTTGCTCTTTTCAATACTGATAAACCTAGAAGCCGCAACCGCGTCAATGAGCACCTTCAGCTCCACAGTATCAAAATCACGCTCTTCGATTCTGTAGAAGGACGGCCTGCCGTTGACATGCGTCCTGATAATGTCATACCCGGCGGCCACAAGCAAATCCACATCGGCATCTATCGTCCGGCTGACAGGGGCTTGTATGCCATTCTTTTCCAGCATGGCCTTGATATCACGTGTCGAGACTTCATGCTCGGCATCCGTGGTGTCAAGCAGATAACGGAGAACCAATAGAATCCTGCTTTGCTCCTGCATTGTGTTCTCTCCTTCAGTTGGGGAGCCCGTTTGTATTGGCGGACATACTCCTGATGGTCTGAACCATTGATCTCAGATGCTTATTGTGAACAGCGATGCTCTCCTCTACCGTTGCTTCATTCATAATTGCAAGTACATTTCCCATGAGGTAAATGCTGGCTCTCTCTGCAACAAGATGAAAGTCCTCCATCTGTTCATCGAATGAGCCTCTTTTCCTGTTTCCATATTCTTTCAGGAAATAGTCAGTGAGCTTGCTGGCAGCATAGTCATAAATGTCTCGCGCCAACTGATCTAGTTCAGAAAGATGTTGCTCTGTCATCTGCGCCTCCATGGCCGTCCAGCGCTGAAATCACCTGGATGACTTTGATTCCTTGCTGCTTGGCATATTCTATGGTATTCATTGTTCCGCCTGCTGCCCCATTATATACTGCGATAACAAGGTTGCTATGATCAACCATCCAAATATTCCGCTTCATAAAACAATCATCAGTATACCGCTCGCTTACGTATCGGATTAAGTCTGCATCTTTCAAGAGTTGTTTATACTGCCTGCGCCATTCTTCATTCCACCGAAAGCCAAATCCAGGATAAGGGGACGCGGCTATCAGGTGTAACGCAGGGTTTTGCTTTCGCTTTTCAACCACGATCTGACCAGCCCATATATCCACACCCATAGCGCAGCCGGTAATGAAAGTGACAAACCCCTGTGAAATGGCGTTATCTATCTGGCTGTTCAGCCAAGCTTTGACATTCTCCTCAGTAACTTGGAGCTTCTCTGGTCTGTGGCCGGTAAAACAACACCGGTGCTGGCGCAATTCTTTCTCGCCCATACCATCACCTGCTTTCTAAGACATTTTATATGATATTCCCTTTCTACGCAAGGGCCGAAGCGCATCATTCTGGTGTAGTGGTGAACGCAAAATAAGGCTTCCATTCTTCTGATTTTCATGATAAAATATTTTGATTTATAATGTTTTTATTCCGCAGGAGGTGCTTTCAGTGGCGAAGCTGGAGGATCTTTCTGCTGGCAGCGTTGTCATAGGCATACTGGCGGGGGAACCAATTGTTGTTGTCTCGACCAAGTGGTATGGTACTGCCAGTGTAGAGGTATTCTATAAGACCAATCAGGGAACGACCGGCTCCGAACTGCTTTTCCGTGACGCGGAGCCGTCCCTTACGATAGTAAAGAAAAGCCTGCCGTGGTCTTTTGACGTTCCTGGCGAGCAGCTTCGGCTGGTTTCGGAAGCATACCGGATCGATCTGGCCCACCTCTTTGATCCCTACCTGGCTGTCCATACATCAGCCATTGAGCCGCTTCCTCATCAGATTTCCGCCGTTTATGAAGAGATGCTCCCTCGGCTCCCGCTCCGATTTGTTCTGGCAGATGACCCTGGCGCAGGCAAGACGATCATGACGGGCCTGCTCTTGAAAGAACTGATCATCCGCGGTGATCTGAAACGCTGCCTTATCGTTTCGCCTGGTAATCTTGCCGAGCAATGGCAGGATGAGCTCTTCTCCAAGTTCCACCTGCGCTTTGAAATCCTGACGAATGACCGCTTGGAATCCGCGGTTACCGGGAACATTTTCAACGAGGTCAATTACTGCATAGCCCGGTTGGACAAGCTGGCGCGAAATGATGAGCTCCAACAAAAGCTGGCCGCAACGGACTGGGATCTGATCGTTTGCGACGAAGCGCATAAGATGTCCGCCACCATGTGGGGTGGAGAGGTTAAGTACACTCGGCGCTTCCAGCTGGGCCGGATGCTGTCCGGTATCACACGGCATTTCCTGCTGCTGACAGCAACTCCTCATAATGGAAAGGAAGTGGATTTCCAGCTATTCATGTCGCTGGTTGATCCGGACCGCTTTGAAGGCGCTGTGCGCACAAGCAACCAGTCCATCGATGTTGACGACGTGATGCGTCGTCTGGTTAAAGAGGACCTCCTAAAGTTTGATGGCACGCCACTATTCCCTGAAAGGATAGCGTACACGGTCAACTATGACCTTTCGCCTATGGAAGCGCAGCTATATACCAACGTGACGACATATGTCACGGAGGAGTTTAACCGCGCAGAGAATCTGGACGGAAAACAGCGCAGCTCTGTGGGCTTTGCTTTGACCATTTTGCAGCGTCGTCTTGCGTCCTCACCAGAGGCCATATATCAATCCCTCCACCGGAGGCACGAACGGCTCGAAACACAGCTGAATGAGCTGCGGCTTGGCAAAAAGGCCAGCGAGATGCCATGGCAGTTTGATATCCCCGAGGAACCTGAGGACCTGGATGATATGCCCTCCGACGAACTCGAGGATACCGAAGAAAAGGTTGTTGACCAAGCGTCTGCTGCCAGGACAATCTCCGAACTCGAAGCGGAAATTGAAACTCTCCGCCGTCTGGAAGCGATGGCCAACCAAGTCCGTATGAGCGGCATTGACCGCAAATGGGACGAGCTTTCTACAATCCTCCAGGATGACGAGCGGATGCGGGACGCCAACGGCAGTCCGCAGAAACTGATAATCTTCACAGAGCACCGTGATACCCTCAACTATCTGGCGAATAAAATCAGAACGCTCTTCGGTAAGGACGAAGCCGTGGTCACGATTCACGGTGGCATGCTGCGCGATGATCGCCGGAAGGTTGAAACCCTATTCAAGCAGGATAAGGATGTCCGCATCCTGATCGCCACCGATGCGGCTGGAGAAGGCATCAACCTCCAGCGTGCGCACTTGATGGTAAACTATGACCTGCCCTGGAATCCCAACCGCCTCGAACAGCGCTTTGGCCGTATCCACCGAATTGGGCAGACCGAGGTTTGCTACCTCTGGAACATGGTTTCAAAGGAAACACGCGAGGGCGCGGTCTATCAGCGGCTGTTTGAAAAGCTGGAAGAAGAGCGTGAAGCGCTGGGCGGAAAGGTCTTCGATATTCTCGGAAAAGTGACTTTTGACAACAAACCGCTCCGCGACCTGATGATCGAAGCCATCCGCTATGGCAATATGCCAGAAACTAGGGCCAAGCTCTATCAGGTAGTGGACCGCTCGCTGGACAAGAAAAAGCTCCGCGAGCTGTTGGATGAGCGCGCTTTGACCGAGGACACCATGGATGTGCACAAGGTCATGGCCATTCGTGAAGAGATGGAGCGCATGGAGGCTCACAAACTCCAGCCGCACTTTATTGAGGCATTCTTCCTGGCGGCCTTCCGCTCACTGGGCGGCAACATCCGCAAAAAGGAAGAGGGCCGCTATGAGATTCTCTCGGTCCCCTACAAAGTCCGCTCCAGGGATCAGCTCATTGGCTTTGGCACTCCGGTTGCTGCTCGTTATGAGCGGGTGTGTTTCGACAAGGAGAATTGTACTGTGCCTGGCCTGCCGATTGCGGACCAGATTTGCCCTGGGCATCCGTTGCTGGAGGCAGTCATTGATCTGATCCGCGAGCAGAACGCCGATGTGCTAAAGCGAGGCTCTATCCTGATCGACGAGACTGATCCAAGCGAGGATGCTCGGCTGCTGTTCTATATTGAGAATGCTATCCAGGACGGCACTATCCTGGAAAATGGCACTCGGAGGGTTGTCTCCAAGCGCTTACAGTTCGTCGAGTTGAAAGAAGACGGAAAAGCCCGGAATGCTGGCTTTGCTCCGTATCTGGACTATCGCCCGGCAACCGATGCCGAAAGTGAAGCTATCCATGCTTTCGCAAAGGAGCAAAGCTGGCTGACGGCAAATGTGGAAGAACTTGCAATTGGTTATGCCGTGGAGCATATTGTGCCGACGCATTATGCTGAAGTCAAACGGCATCGACAGCAAATGGCCGATAAGGTAGCAAGTGCTGTAAAGACTCGACTGACCCAGGAGATCCAATACTGGGATATGCGAGCCCTAGACCTGAAAGAAAAGGAAGCAGCCGGGAAGCCAAACGCCAAGCTTAATAGCAGCATGGCACAGCGGAGAGCCGATGAGCTCCAGGCGCGAATGGACCGCAGACTCACGGAATTAGAGCAGGAGAAGAAAGTATCTCCGTGTCCGCCAGTGATCATGGGTGGTGCGCTGATTATTCCGCTGGGCTTGTTGAACAAACTTATGGGCATCCCGAATACAGGAAGCCTCTTTGGTAAGAATCGGACAGCAATAGAAAAAGCAGCCATGAGCGCTGTCTTCCGGCGAGAGCAAACAGAAGGCTATCTGCCGAGAGATGTGAGCGCTGACTGTGTCGGATATGATATCGAGTCTGTGATCCCTGTTGATAGGCGGCATGGCGGACCTTGCCTGCGGTTCATCGAAGTGAAGGGCCGACAGAAAGGCTCTACCACCGTTACTGTGACACGGAATGAAATCCTGACAGCGCTAAACAAGCCTGACGAATATATTCTGGCAGTGGTGGAGGTCGATGGAACCACTCCTGGTAGGCCGGTCTATATCCGTAGGCCATTCGGCAAGTCTCCAGATCAAGGTGCTTGCAGTGTAAACTATGAAATAGCTGACCTCCTGCATAATGGTCAGATAGAAGGGTGACGAACATGGCATACAAAAAGAAACTGATTGAGGTCGCATTGCCTCTGGAAGCCATTAATGCAGAATCTGCGAGAGAGAAATCCATTCGGCATGGTCACCCTTCGACCCTCCACCTCTGGTGGGCTCGTCGTCCCCTTGCAACAGCACGCGCTGTCATATGGGCATCTCTGGTGGATGATCCATCTAGTCATCCGGAGCAATTTCCGACCGAGGAAGAACAGCAGAAAGAACGGCAACGTCTGTTTGACATACTGTCACGGCTTGTAGTATGGGAAAATAGCAATAATCCGCAGGTGCTGGCAGAGGCACGAGCAGAGATTATGAAGAGCACGAACAACAATCCGCCGGCTCTGCTCGACCCCTTTGCCGGTGGTGGGGCAATCCCGCTGGAAGCCCAGCGGCTGGGGTTGGAGGCTCATGCTCATGACCTGAATCCTGTAGCTGTGATGATCAATAAGGCCATGATTGAAATCCCACCGAAGTTTGCTGGGCAAGCACCAGTGAACCCGGATGTGCGCAATGGTCAAGTTGGAACCACTCATGCTGGAGTCTGGACAGGTGCTTCGGGATTAGCAGAGGATGTTCGGTACTATGGTGAATGGATGAAGGATAAAGCCTTTGAAAGAATTGGACACTTATATCCCAAAGTGAAAGTGCCGAATGAGCAGGGCGGCGGAGAAGCGACAGTAATTGCTTGGATTTGGGCCAGAACGGTGAAGTGCCCAAATCCTGCGTGTGGGTGTACTCTACCCTGCACCAGTAGTTACATACTATCAAAAAAGAAAGCAAAATACGCATGGATTTCTCCTGTTCATAACGGTGACCATATCGATTTCAAAGTGTATTCTGGCCCTTCTCTACCTAATGATATTCCGGAACCTAAGAAAGGAAGGGGGGCCACCTTTGTTTGCCCAGCCTGTGGCGAAACAACTCTGGATGAGTACGTTAAGGAGGAAGGAAAAGCACATCGTTTGGGTGCACAAATGATTGCAATTGTTGCAGAAAGCAATCAAGGGCGGATATATCTTACACCAAGCGTTGAGCAAATTAATGCTGCTTGTGTGTCCATGCCAGAAGAATACCCGGATGGGATGTTGCCCACTAACCCCCGTTGGTTTAGTACTCCAGCATTCGGCATGGATACTTATGCAAGCTTATTTACCAACCGGCAGCTTACCGCACTGACAACCTTTTCTTCGCTCGTTCAGGATGCGCAAAAGCGTGCAGAAGAAGATGCGATGGCAGCAGGTTTATTCAACGACCATATTGGCCTGGCCAATGGCGGGCGAGGTGCAAGAGCATATGGAGAAGCAGTTGGCGTATATTTGGCCTTCTTGGTGGATCAAATGACAAACCAGACTTCTTCTGTTTGCGGTTGGCACGTGAACAATACTCAAATTAGAGACACTTTTAGTCGTCAGGCTATTCCTATGGTGTGGGATTATGCTGAATGCAATGTTTTCAGTAATTCTACGGGAAGCTTTAATAATCTGTTTGAACGAATGATCAAGGGCATAAGGCACTTGCAATTTGCCAGTACTCTTGGGAGTGCAAAGCAGCGAGATGCGCAAACTGATTGTGGACAACGGGATGTAATGATATCTACTGATCCACCGTATTATGACAATATTGGTTATGCAGACCTATCAGATTTCTTTTACATTTGGCTAAGACAATCGCTAAAAGGAACATATCCACAATTATTTCATACAATGCTTGTTCCCAAGGCGGAAGAGCTAATTGCGACGCCATATCGTCATGACGGGAGTATGTTAAAGGCAAAAACGTTCTTCGAAGATGGAATGTACAGAACTTGTTGTCAACTGTATCAATACGCCACCGAAGACATCCCTGTAACCATCTACTACGCGTTTAAACAAAGCGATACCGATGCTGATGCGCAGACATCATCATCTGGGTGGGAAACAATGCTTTCTGCTATCATCAAAGCAGGGTTTTCTATCACAGGTACTTGGCCGATGCGAACTGAAATGGTGAACCGTGCTATTGCCTCTGGAACAAATGCCCTCGCATCTTCCATTGTGCTCGTTTGCCGTAAACGTGACGAGAATGCCCGCAGTGTGACTCGCCGCGAGTTTATCAACATCCTCCATCGCGAAATGCGTCCGGCATTGGAAAAACTACAGAGTGCCAATATAGCGCCTGTAGACTTGGCACAATCTGCTATTGGCCCGGGAATTGGAGTGTTTAGTCGTTATAGGTCAGTTCTTGAAGCGGATGGTAAACCCATGTCCGTTCGAGCGGCACTTCAAATTATTAACCAAGAACTCGATGCCTTCTATAATGAGCAGGAAGGCGAACTGGATTCTGGTAGCCGTTTCTGCGTTGATCTCTTTCAGCAATATGCCTTCAACGAGATAGCCTTTGGCGAAGCACAGGTACTGGCTACCGCAAAGAACACATCTTTGCAAGCCTTGGCTGATCATCATATTCTTCTAGCTGCAAAAGGACGTGTCCATCTACTAACTCGTGATGAGCTCCCGGATAGCATTAACACGAATGAAGAATGTATTTGGCTCCTGACCCAGCAGCTCGCTCATAAGCTTGAGAAGGAAGGTATCAAAGGTTGTGCCATCGTTCTAGCTGCTATGTATGGAAGCAATGCCGAGAATGCTAAAGCTTTGGCATATCGCCTATATACGATCTGTGAGCGTAAAGGATGGGCACAAGAGGGCTATGCGTACAACAATTTGGTTGTTGCCTGGCCAGAGATTATTTCTATGGCCGCCTCTATCAAGGCAGAAACGCCGGAGCAGATTACACTAGACGACGTAATGAAGCAAATGTCGCCTGATGAGTGACCGCATACGGGCAAATTCCGCTTAAACTCTGGGCAAGGAGGAATGAACAGATGACCAACCACAGCATTATTGATGAAGCATTCCAGATTCTCCGTGAGCCACTTGCGGGATATATCCTGCAGCAATTGCAGACGATTCCAGACTACAAGATTAATGATATGTGGTGGCAGGATGGCGTTGTCCGAGTTCTTTCAGAATTCAATGCGCGTGATGCGGAGAAGCTCTCCTATAGCAGCGATTTTGCTGACCGCCAGGACAGCTTGGACATCAATTTCTGCTTGAATTTGATTGATCTTCATTGGTCTAATTTGTTCAAGTATCGCTTGCCTGCCAATGCTCGGAGCTGGTGCAAAGAGATCAAGAATGCTCGTGTTACTTGGGCTCATTTTACGGGCACCGATTTCACGGATAAAGAGACAGAGCGTGCGCTCGATACTATGTCTTTGCTGGCAGACAAAATTGATACGAGCGGTGAAACTACAGAAGGCCTCCAACGACTGATCCGCACCTTGCGCTATGGCAGTGCACAAGGCTCTGCAAGCGCCGTGAATGTCGCTGCTGATCCAGCAAAGAAAGGGTCTGGCGTTATGCAAAAGACGCCAGTAGCGGGGCTTCCAAGTTGGAGAACCGTTATGGAACCCCACCCTGATGTGGCACAGGGCAGATATAAGAAGGCCGAGTTTGCGGCTGATCTGGCCCAGGTCGCACGCGGTGAAGGTGCATATGAGTACAGGGACCCTATTGAATTCTTTTCTCGTACATACGTGACCGAGGGCATCAAGGGACTTCTTGTTCAGGCTTTACGCAGAGTTTCCGGTTCGGATGGTGAGCCGGTTATCCAACTGAAGACGGCATTTGGCGGTGGCAAAACACACAGCATGTTGGCATTGTATCATACGCTGCGTGGAAAAGCCCCTGTTGCAAAGGTCAGCAGCCTGAAAGAAGTGCTGTCCGAAGCTGGCGTAACCATGCCGCCAATCTGTCGAGTTGCTGTTCTTGTTGGTACCGCACTTGATCCTTCAAAGAGCCGTAGAGAACCTCAACTTCCCGGTGTGACGATCAATACTCTCTGGGGCGAAATGGCAGCACAGCTGGCCGTGGATTCTGGCGTGCCCAAGGTCTATGATTTCATCAAAGAGGCTGACAAGAAGGGCGTTGCACCTGGCTCGAAGGCTTTGATTGATCTTTTCAACTCCTGCGGGCCTTGCGTCATCCTGATTGATGAGCTTGTTGCCTATGCTAAGAAACTATGGCGCAAGGACAACTTGCCAGCCGGTTCGTTCGACAACCTCATTACTTTCATCCAGGAACTTACGGAAGCAGCACGGGCAAGCGAGAATAGCCTGGTCGTGGCGTCTATCCCGGAGAGTGAGATCGAGGTTGGCGAAGGTGGCGGCAAGGAAGCATTGGCGGCTATTGAGCACACATTTGGCCGTATGGAATCCATCTGGAAACCTGTAGCAGCCAATGAAGGCTTCGAGATTGTGCGTCGTCGTCTCTTCCAGTCATGTAAGGACGAAGGTAAGCGTGATCAGGTTTGCATGGCTTTCAGCCAAATGTATCAGGACAACGCTGCCGATTTCCCAACTGAAGCCAAGGAAGTCGACTATCTCGCCAGGATGCAGTCGTGTTATCCCATTCATCCAGAAGTGTTTGACCGTCTCTATGAAGACTGGGCTACAATTGAGCATTTCCAGAAGACCCGTGGTGTACTGCGCCTCATGGCTGCGGTGATTCACGACCTATGGATGAATCAAGATGCTGGGCTGATGATTATGCCCGGTTCGATGACACTTGATGTCCCCGCCGTCCGTGATGAATTGACCAGGCACGTAGGTGATAACTGGAATTCCATTGTGGATCATGAAGTTGACGGAAAGGACTCCATTCCGTATCAGAAAGACCAGGGCATTCCTCGCTTTGGTCAACTGATGGCGTGCCGTCGCGTTGCTCGTACAATCATGCTTGGCTCTGCTCCCAGCGAACGGAAGCAATCGGTCCGTGGCCTGGAAGCATCCAGAGTGCGTCTTGGCACCATCCAGCCCGGTGAAAACATTGCAACATTCAACGACGCATTGAATACACTCCAAACTAGTCTGACCTATCTTTACACCAATCCTTCTGCGGAGCGTTTCTGGTATGATACGCGACCTACTCTTCGGAAGACAGCCGAGGACCGTGCAAGCCAGCAATCCAAGGAAAACGTAGAGATGGAAATCGAGCGGAGACTCCGGGAAATCCGGAAAGAGCGGCCTTTCGCTCGACTCCACATCAACCCTGCCAGCTCTGCTGACGTTTCTGACGATCAGGATGTTGGCCTCGTCGTTCTTCCAATTTCTGCCACATACAAGACGAATATTCCCACTGATCATGCTATTGCAGCGGCTACTGATATTTTGAATAACCGTGGGCAATCGCCGCGTATTTATCGGAATATGCTGGCCTTTATCGCTCCTGATCAGACTGCTATGACCGGGTTGAAGGAGGCAGCGCGTCAGTTCTTGGCATGGAAATCTATTAAAGATGACACCGTTGATCTTAACCTGGATAAGGCTCAAGAGCGTGAAACACAGAACATGCTCGAACGCTGTGAGCGAACCATCGAGGATCGGGTCAGAGAAACGTATTGCTGGCTGCTTGTGCCTTATATTGACCTTGATGTGAGCAAAAGCGATATCGTTTGGGAAACCATCAGTATCCGGGGCGGAACGGATACCATCGTGTCAAAGGCTGCTCGAAAGATGGAGCAGAACGAGCAGCTGATCAGCAAATGGGCACCTGCGCTTCTCCTTATGGAACTGGACAAGCTCCTGTGGGGTGATGGAAACCACAAGAATGTTGGAGAACTCTGGAAACAACTCTGCACCTACTGTTATTTACCGCGCCTTACTTCCATCGATGTGCTCAAAGAGGCCATCCAAGCCGGAGTTAATTCTGAAGAATTCTTTGCTTATGCTGATGCGTTTGATGGAACGCGCTATCTTGGGCTGAAGATTAACCAATATATTGGATTCGTTGACAATTCTGGTCTTATCGTCAAGCTGTTGCCGGCGCTAAAGCAGAAAGCTTCAGAAGTCGAGCCTACGCCTCCACGTCCTGATCCCATTCCGCCTAAGCCCACTCCTGATCCAAATCCCGGACCTGGACCGATCGATCCTCAGCCGCCAAAGCCAGTTGTGCCTACCAATACACACTTTGGCATGACGACAACGCTGGACAATACTCGCGTAATCAAGAGCCTCGGTTCGCTGATGGACGAGGTAATCAATCACCTCATGCAAGTAAATGGCGCGAAGGTGGAAATCCGGTTGCTTGTTGACGCAACTATGCCGGATGGCACACCGGTTCCTACAGTGCGGACAGTAACGGAAAACTGCCGAACGTTGCATGTTGAAGACTTCGGCTTTGACAACTGATCAATAGTAAATCAATGAGCAAAAAAGTCGGTAGAAATGATCCATGTCCTTGCGGAAGCGGTAAGAAATACAAGAACTGTTGCCTTGGAAGAAACCAAGGAAGTCAGCGGAGCCACGACCAAAGCCTGTTTTCTCTCATAAACCAAGGAAAAAAGAAGTCAAATTTTAAAGAGTGTTTATTTCCAGACCATACGCACTGCTCTGATACGATTATTAATGCTCATACGATTCCCAAAGGAAAAGTTTTGAGCCGAATTGCCGAAGATGGTTTTGTTTATATGCCTGTCTTCGGTGAGCATATGCTTGAGAGCTCATTACTGAAGAAGATTGGATTGAATTCAGCCACAGTGTTTACAGGCTTCTGTGGATACCATGATAAAACCCTCTTTCAACCAATCGAAGATGTTCCTTTTTCAGGAACCACCGAGCAAGTATTTCTTCACATTTACAGAGCATTTGCATTTGAGTATCACAAGAAGAGGCACGCCTTTGAAATGCAGAGGCTACTCGGAACGGCAAATCTTTTCGGCATAGGTTTTGACCTGGCGACAAAGGATTTTGCAGACGAAAAAAAGCTTTTCGACAAAGCTTTGCTAGCCAATGATTATGCTGTGCTGACAAGCTTTATCTGGGAGTTTCCCGGTGCTGCCAATTTTGCAGCAACAGGTCAAGAGGTCCCCACAGCAGGCTTCGACCAGTTGCCGATTCAGAACATACTGGATGAAAGCGCACCAATGCGTCACTTATATTTCTCAGTATTTCCTGAAGGAGAATTAACGATTGCCATTTTTGCATGGCTTAGTAAATTTGACACGCTCTTTACTGACATATCTGTCCGGCTATCGTCGTTATCAGCTGATGAAAGAAAAAACTTTGTGAACAATACTATCATCAGAAGCACTGAAAACATTGCCATAAGACCTAGTTCATGGGAAAAGCTAGACCCTGTTCGGCAGCATGCCTTTCAAAGCATGTTCGTTGATCTGGCTCCCACAGATGACACTTATGCGAGTAGACTGCTTCCGGCGGTTGTTGATTTCTTCTCCCTATGACTGCCTTGAAACCTTGAAAGCCTTCCTCGAAAACAGTGGCGTTGTATGCTAACATGGTAATTGCAGTAGCCATAGAACGCACTGTGGAGGAGAACATGATGGAGAAGGCATCAAAGCGTGGCGGATATCATCGCAGGCCACTTGACGAGCGTATACATGAACTGGACATCATGATAGCGTCAACACTGAAGCTCCAAGCTCAGCGGGACGCCATTGTGAAGCGAGACCAAGAAGCGCTGGCAAAGCATCAGGCATCACTGGCTGCCACGAAGGAGAAGCTGGCCCAGCTATCTGCACGGCGCGAACGGCTGGTGGAGGAAAGAGACCATCCGCTGTCGAAAGAAGAGAAGGCTCAGCTCCGAGCACAGCGAAGGGATGAGTCGGAGAAACTTGACCGGTTGCTTGCTTCCCTGAAGCAAAGCGGCATGACGCTAGACGAATTGCTGGACGAATTATCCACAAAGTGACACGAAGGAGATGGCCGGAATGAGCGACATTCAAGAACTGATGGCACTTGTTGTCAAATTCACTGAGGAGCGGGATTGGGATCAATTTCACAGTCCGGCGAACCTGGCCAAATCTATCTCCATTGAAGCAGGAGAACTGCTCGAATGCTATCAGTGGAGCGATGACGCTGATCCGGCAGCTGTCGAGGAGGAACTGGCGGATGTGCTGAATTACTGCCTGCTGCTGGCCAGCAAGCTCGGCCTGGACCCCATCGAAATCGTCAAGCGCAAGCTTGCCGTCAGTGCGCAGAAGTATCCCGTCGAGAAGAGCAAGGGAAGGAGCACGAAGTATGATAAGCTTTGACCTCCAGGTCCGTGATTTTCCCTTCAATGCTCAGAGCCAGGCCGCCATTGAGGCCTGGCGTTCAGGTCAGCGGGAATTCGGCACGAACTGGCCTGTGGTGTACTTCATCCATAACGATGAGACCCGCGAGGCATATATTGGCGAGACCCTCAACGCTGGCAGACGTGCGGCACAACACTGGGAGAACCCCGCAAGGCAGCGCCTCAAGGTGATCCACATCATGACGGATGCGACTTTCAATAAGTCCGTCATTTTGGACCTGGAAGCATTTCTGATCAAGTATGTCTCCGCAGACGGCAAGTATCGCCTCCAGAACGGCAACAGCGGCCTGGCGAACTTCGACTATTATGCCAGGGAGGAATATGAGCACCAGTTTCTGAAGATTTGGGATGCTTTGAAGGAACTTGGGCTGGTCCGCAGTGGCATTGCCGATATCGAGAACTCCGACCTGTTCAAGTATTCTCCATATAAGTCGCTTACAGAGGATCAACAGAAAGTCATCGATAAGGTGCTGCATCTGCTGGTTGGCTATCTGAAGTTTGATATGGAGCAGACCATCGTTGTCGAGGGCGGTGCTGGAACCGGCAAGACGATCCTGGCTGTTTTTCTGCTAAAGCTCCTAACCGATCTGGCCAATAATACCTTTGAAGTCGACGATTCCACCGAGGCCACAGATGTCAGCGCTATCCAAGCGCTGATCAATCCCAATAAGCCGCTCAAGATCGGCTTCGTTGTTCCCATGCAGTCACTCCGACAGACGCTCCGGAATGTTTTCAATACTGTGCGCGGCCTTTCGTCCGATATGATTCTCAGCCCGGTGGAGGTGCCGAAAGCTGCACAAAGCGGCAAGTTTGACCTACTGGTATGCGATGAGGCACACCGGCTGCGCCAGCGCAAAGCCCTTGCGCAGTATCCGGCATATGATAAGAACAACGAACTGTTAGGTTTGCCGCAGAATGCCACCGAGTTGGACTGGCTTATGGCCTGCAGTCGGATGCAGCTGCTCTTCTATGATCCGGAACAGTCTGTCAAACCCTCGGATATTCCTTCCGGCATGTTCGACCGCATCTTCCGCTATCGGAGCCTGACTCGGATTCCGCTGTCATCGCAGCTCCGCTGCCTTGGCGGAGACGACTACATTGAGTATGTGAAGGATGTTCTTCATAGCCGGGCTACTGCAGCGCATGGTCCGTTTGAGAATTACTCGCTGCGCTTCTTCGAAGATGTCGACGCCATGATGGACGAGATCAACCGCATGGATGCTGAGGTCGGACTGTCCTGTGGCGTTGCCGGTTACGCATGGCCCTGGATCTCGAAGGGCACTCCAAGGGATACCGATGTCCGAGACATCAAGATTGGCCGAGGCTATCTGTGGAACCGGACCTATACTGACTGGATTAATTCTGATCGGCTGCCATATGAGGTCGGCTGCATCCATACGGTCCAGGGCTATGATCTGAATTACGTTGGCGTTATCTTTGGCCCGGAGATTACCTATGATCGGATCAACCGCCGGATTGAAGTGATTCAGGAGAATTACAAGGACAACCTGGGCCGGGCTGTTAGCGGAGACTATGAAGCTCTTCGAGATTACATCATCAATATCTATTCTACGCTCATGACCCGAGGTATTCGCGGAGCCTTCGTATATGTTTGTGATCCTGCGCTCCGAAACTACCTCCGGCAGTACTTCAATACATGAAAAAGAGTGGAGCCGTTAAGCGCCACTCCCTTGCCAAATCTCATGGGCCGCTCAGGTCGCACCTCTGCGTTGCCCTATCCTGCTCATGAGCAAAAGCAAGTGTGACAATACAATACTGATCCCAAATATGCAAGAGAGAGTGCCTGTCAAAATGACGAAAGACAGGCACTCTCTCTTGTCTTTTAGCCGGTGCCAGTATAACCTCAGACTGCTTCACGCTTGCTGACGGGGAGGTGGCCGAGATGAAAGTACAGCCGGTTATTACGGATCATGGCGAGCGCTGGATCATTATTGATTCCCAACACCATCCGGTTGTGCATTTCAACCGCTATCTGAAGTTCTTGGATACATTGGGACGTGCCGACAATACACTGCTATCGTATGCCCAGCATCTCAAGCTGTATGGAGACTATCTGGAACTCCGGGAAATCGATCTACTCAAAATAGCCTCACAGCCGAATGCTGGCCCATTGGATGTGCTCGGAGATTTTCTGCTATGGCTCCAGCATCCCGACACATTGTCCGGAAAGAATATCCTGTTCGTCGGCCCGGTGCCGGTTGCTCGCAAGCCGAAGACAATCAATGTGATCATAGAGACTGTGCTCAGCTTCTATGACTATCTGGCACGTGACGGAGTAGCTGATCCACTCCACGTTTATCGGGAGGGAGTGGCACCGGCCCGGTTTAAGTCATTCCTCTATGAAATGGTTCAGAAGAAGCACATCATACGCAAGAGCCTGTTTCATATATCTCCAGATAAAGAGCAACTTGAATTCGTTACCCCAGAACTATACAAGGCAATAATTGCGGAGTGCCATTACTGGCGTGACAAAGCTGTCGTAGGCATCATGTATGAAGGCGGCCTTCGGCTTGGCGAAACGCTGGGGTTACATTTGGCCGATCTCGAAGTGTGGGACAGTAAAATCAACATTGTGCCGCGTGAGGGGAATATCAATGGAACACATGTGAAGCGCAAGGCAGCTGGCGCGGTCTACCTGCCTAATGATGTGCTGGAGGCGGTCTCTGCCTACTGTATTCATGAGCGCCAGCCCTACAGCAGCGAGTACCTGTTTCTGAACCTTGCTGGCCCGACTGCCGGACAGCCCATGTGTTCGGATACCGTTGAAAAGCTATTTAAGCGAATCAGCAAAGCAGTAGGCGTTTCTGTTCATCCCCACATGTGCCGCCATGGCTGCGCAACTGCGCGGTTAGAGGCAGGCTGGGACGAACTGAGCATCAAGCATCAACTGCGGCATGCCAGCCTTTCTTCCACCCGGATATACGAACATTTCCGGGATGGCTTGCTGAAAGAGCAGAGCCGACAGCTTTATGAGACTGCACAGAAAGGCTTCGGGTGGACTGAAAATGATCCAGATAGCGAATGAATTCTTCAATGCCGATGTCTGGGACCTGCGAAAGCTGACCATAGGCGCTGGCCCCTACTTCGAGAAATGTATAGCTGAACGGGTGCTTGATTTCAGCGGCATCCGAGCGCCTGTCATGAAAAGGCAAGTCAAGGAATATATTTGGTTTATCGTCACCGAAGGGTATGCCGAGTATAAAAACCGTGGCAGTGTAACATCCGAGCTCTATAGGCGCTGCTTGCACGGCATTATATTCCTGAGCGAGACAGATTTTCCGTACACCGATATTATGCATGATTATACAAAAAGCAGAGTTTAAAATACTCCCCATAGAATGGACAGATGAATTTAACCC
>CAMJPQ010000031.1 GCA_946407745.1 uncultured Clostridia bacterium | reverse complement strand
GGCTGCTTCGGCCTGTGCGAGGCCGGCCCCGTGGTCATCATCTACCCCGACGGCACCTTCTACAGCCGTGTGAAGCCGGAAAATGTGGAAGAGATTGTGACCGAGCACCTGCTCAAGGGCCGCAAGGTGGAGCACCTGGTCTACACCGACCACGCCACCCACGAGCAGAACGCCAACAAGGCGCTGGAAGACATCAATTTCTACAAGCATCAGCACCGCATCGCGCTGCGCAACTGCGGCGTGATCGACCCGGAGAACATCGACGAATACCTCGCGATGGACGGCTACAAGGCGCTGGAAAAGGCCCTGACCACCATGACCCGTGAGGAAGTCATCGACGAGATCCTCAAATCCGGCCTGCGCGGACGCGGCGGTGGCGGCTTCCCCACCGGCCTGAAGTGGAAGTTCACCTACAACTCCGTTGCCGACCAGAAGTACGTGGCCTGCAACGCCGACGAGGGCGACCCCGGCGCGTTCATGGACCGCTCCATCCTGGAGGGCGACCCGCACGCCATCATTGAGGCCATGGCCATCGCCGGCTACGCCATCGGCGCCTCCGAGGGCTATATCTATGTGCGCGCGGAGTATCCCATCGCTGTGCACCGCCTGCAGGTGGCCATCGGCCAGGCCCGCGAATACGGCCTGCTGGGTGAGAACATCTTCGAAACCGGCTTCAACTTCAACCTGCATGTGCGTCTGGGCGCCGGCGCCTTCGTCTGCGGTGAGGAAACCGCGCTGATGCACTCCATCGAGGGCAAGCGCGGCGAGCCCACCACCCGTCCTCCCTTCCCCGCAGTCAAGGGTCTGTTTGGCAAGCCCACCATGCTGAACAACGTGGAGACCTATGCCAACGTGGCGCAGATCATCCTGCACGGCAGCGAATGGTACGCTGCCATGGGCACTGAGAAGAGCAAGGGCACCAAGGTGTTCGCGCTGGGTGGCAAGATCAACAACACCGGCCTGGTGGAGGTGCCCATGGGCACCACGCTGCGCACCATCATCGAAGAAGTGGGCGGCGGCTGCCCCAACGGCAAGAAGTTCAAGGCCGTGCAGACCGGCGGCCCCTCCGGCGGCTGCCTGCCCGAGAGCCTGCTGGATACCCCTGTGGACTACGACAACCTGATTGCCGCGGGCTCCATGATGGGCTCCGGCGGCATGATCGTCATGGACGAAGACAACTGCATGGTGGATATTGCCCGCTTCTATCTCGACTTCATCTGTGACGAGAGCTGCGGTAAGTGCACTCCGTGCCGTGTGGGCACCAAGCGCATGCTGGAGATCCTCAACCGCATTGTCAACGGCCAGGGCAAGGAAGGCGACATCGAGGAGCTGGAGGAGCTGGCGCAGACCATCAAGTCCACCGCCCTGTGCGGCCTGGGACAGACCGCTCCCAACCCCGTACTGTCCACCCTGCGCTTCTTCCGTGACGAGTACGAGGCGCACATCAAGGAAAAGCGCTGCCCCGCACACCACTGCAAGAGCCTGCTGCAGTACAAGATCACAGACAAGTGCCGCGGCTGCACCGCCTGTGCGCGCGTATGCCCCGGCGGCGCGATTACCGGCGCTGTGAAGCAGCAGCACGTGATCGACCCGTCCAAGTGCCTCAAGTGCGGCGCCTGTATGGAGAAGTGCCGCTTTGGCGCCATCATCAAAGAGTAAGTGTGCTGGAGGATTCAAAAAATGGAAAAGATGATTCACCTTACCATCGATGGCGTGCAGGTGGAAGTCCCCCAGGGCACAACCGTGCTGGAGGCAGCCCGTCAGGCCGGTATCCGCATTCCCACCCTGTGTTTCCTCAAGGGCATCAATGAAATCGGCGCATGCCGCATGTGCGTGGTGGATTCCGGCGCGCGCAGCCTGCAGGCTGCCTGCGTGCTGCCCGCCGCCGACGGCATGGTCGTGAAGACCAACACCCCCGAGATCAAGAAGTACCGCCGCAACATCCTCAAGCTGACCCTCTCCACGCACGAGCGCAAGTGCCTCAGCTGCATCCGTTCTCAGAACTGCGAGCTGCAGCGCCTCTGCCGTGAGCTGGAGGTAGATGACGAGGACGCTTATAAGGGCGTGAAGAACGAGTATACCATCGACGACCTCTCCCCCTCCATCGTGCGCGACAACAACAAGTGCGTGCTGTGCCGCCGCTGCGTGTCCGTATGCGCTGCCGTGCAGAACGTGGGCGTCATCGGCCCGGTCAACCGCGGCTTCAAGACGGCCATCGAGAGCCCCTGGGAGATGAAACTGGCGGACATGGGCTGCATCAACTGCGGCCAGTGCATCGTCAACTGCCCCGTCGGCGCGCTTTATGAGAAGGACGACACCAAGAAGGTGTGGGACCTGCTGAAGGATCCCACCAAGCACGTGGTTGTGCAGCCCGCTCCGGCTGTGCGCGCCGCCCTTGGCGAGGAATTCGGCCTGCCCATGGGCACCTCCGTCACCGGCAAGATGGTCACCGCCATGAAGCGCCTGGGCTTCGACCAGGTGTTCGACACCGACTACGGCGCCGACCTGACCATCATGGAAGAAGCCAACGAGCTGGTGGAGCGCATCACAAACGGCGGCGTGCTGCCGATGATGACCTCCTGCTCTCCCGGCTGGATCAAGTACTGCGAGACCTATCATCCCGACATGCTGCCCAACCTCTCCTCCTGCAAGAGCCCGCATGAAATGCTGGGCGCCATGGTGAAGAGCTATTACGCCGAGAAGAAGGGCATTGATCCCAAGAGCATTGCCGTGGTTTCCGTAATGCCCTGCACTGCCAAGAAGTTTGAAGCCGCGCGCCCTGAGCTGGGCCACGACGGCATGGCGGACGTGGACGTGGTCATCACCACCCGCGAGCTAGCCCGCATGATCAAGGAAGCCGGCATCGCCTTTGATCGCCTGCCCGATTCCGACTTTGACCCGCTGATGGGCGAGTCCACCGGCGCTGCCGTCATCTTCGGCGCGACCGGCGGCGTGATGGAAGCTGCCCTGCGTACCGCCTACGAGACCATCACCGGCGAGACGCTGGAGAATGTGAACTTCGAGGCTGTGCGCGGCATCGAAGGCATCAAGGAAGCGAACATCAATATCGGCGGTAAGGACGTGCTGGTGGCTGTCGCCAGCGGCACCGGCAACGCGACCAAGCTGATTGAGCGCGTCAAGTCCGGCGAAAAGCCCTACGCCTTCATCGAGATCATGGCCTGTCCCGGCGGCTGCGTCAACGGCGGCGGTCAGCCCATTGTCTCCGCGCAGGCCAAGATGGACATCGATCCCCGTGTGGAGCGCGCCAAGGCCCTGTACAACGAGGATGTGGACAAGCCCCTGCGCAAGAGCCACGAGAACAGCGAGATCAAGGCCATCTATGCCGATTATCTTGGCAAGCCCGGCAGCCACAGGAGCCACGAGCTGCTGCACACCACCTATCAGGCGAGAAGCAAGTACAACAAGTAAGGATAACGCACCTGCGCCGCGGATTCGCTCCGCGGCGCTTTTTCTATGCCTGTTGAAGGCTTGCCAGCATGCTTGTGCTTAAGGCGAGACCGCACAATGGAGCAATCAGGTGGCGGGTGAGTTCTGTGTCAGCCTCGATTGCAGATTCTGAAGGCTTTGCTTAAGGCAGGTCGAAAAATGTGCAAGAAGTGGGTAGTGCAGAAGAACCCGCCAGCTGTACCACAGAATTGTGAGGTGCTGCTTTAATACATTTTTCATAAATCCACTCTTGACAATCCTCCCCATTCGTGTTATTGTATGCACAGATGTTAGCACTCACCTGCGGAGAGTGCTAACAAGCCCACTGAAAGGAGGCGAGGGCATGAGTGGGATGGATGAGCGAAAATTCCGCATTCTGCAGGCCATCATCGACGATTATATTCTCACCGCTGTGCCCGTCGGCTCCAGGACCATTTCAAAAAAGTATGAGATGGGCCTGTCCTCCGCGACAATCCGCAATGAAATGAGCGACCTGGAGGAGCTGGGCTATCTTGACCAGCCCCACGTATCCGCCGGCCGCATTCCCTCCGCCAAGGCCTACAGGCTGTATGTGGACCAGCTGCTGCAGAGCGGAAAGCTGCAGTCCGGCAGCACGCAGGCTGTGCAGAGCTACTTTGACAGCCGTACCCGCCAGATGGAGGAAGTGGTTGATCAGGCCGCTCGTGTGCTGTCATCGCTGACAAAGTACACGGCGGTGGTGCTCTCCCCTACCGGCTCGCAGCCGAGAATCCAGACCATCCAGCTGGTATCCGTGAGCCACGGCCATGCGCTGGTGGTGATTGTGACGGACAGCGGCATTGTGCGTGACACCGTGATTCCGGTGCCGCCGCAGTTGGATCACGACACGCTGTACGCGATCAGCAGGATGCTGACAGAGAGCCTCCACGGCTGTACGCTCACTGAGGCTGTTCAGCGCATACCGCTGCTGACCGAGCGCATGGGCGAAAATGAGACAATACTGACGCACCTGGGAGATTTCCTGTCAGAGGGAAGTGCAAACCGGAAGCCGCATGTCGGTGTCGGCGGCGCCAGCAATATGCTCTCCTACCCCGAATACAGCGATATGGACAAGGCGCGTTCCTTCCTCTCCCTGTTAGAGACAAGGGATAAGCTGGCCTCCATTGTGCAGCAGCAGGGGGATGTGGCCTTCACAGTGCGCATCGGTCCCGAAACGGGTGTGCCGGAGATGAGTGACTGTTCCATTGTCACCGCGACCTATTCCACGCATTCGGGGCGCCAGGGCACCATCGGTGTCATCGGTCCCACCAGGATGCAGTACAGCAGGGTGCTCTCCATCCTCTCCAGCATGGGACAGCAGCTGTCAGCGCTGTTCAGCCAGGACGCGGAAACACCCGGTGACAATACAAAAAGAAGTGACAGTGAATGAAGAAGAGAACAAAGAAAAAGCTGACCAAAAACACTGAAAGGCAGGAAGCCACCCCCATGACTGAGACCAACCGTGATGACGAAGCGCTGCAGGAGGCGCTGCAGGAAATGGAAGAGCTGGTGAAAGAGCCCGAGGCGGCAGAGCAGCAGCCGGAAACGCCCCAGCCCGATCCGGAGCTTGAAGCCGCCAAAGCGCAGGCGGAGGAATACCTGACGCTCGCCCAGCGGGTACAGGCGGACTTTGACAACTTCCGCAGGCGCAACGAGGGTGTTCGCGCAGAAGCATTTGAGGACGGCCGCAGGCAGGTGGCAGCGCAGATGCTGCCTGTGCTGGACAACCTGGAGCGCGCGCTGGCAGCAGAGGCCGAAGCGAGTCCCCTGAAAACCGGCGTGGAGCTGACGCTCAAGCAGATGCGCGCCATCTATGAAAAGCTGGGTGTGAAGGAGATCAACCGTCAGGGCGAGCCCTTCGACCCGGAGCTGGAAGACGCGGTGCTGCAGGCCGGCCCCGAGGAGGGCGAGCCCGGCACAGTGGCCGCGGTGCTGCAGAAGGGCTACCAGATGGGCGGCACCGTGCTGCGGCATGCCATGGTCAAGGTTGTGGCGGAATAGAATCCATATAAAACGCGTTTCCCGGATGGGCCAAAGCCCTTCCTCAATATAACATCAACGAATTGAAGAAATAAAGGAGAAATCAAAATGAGCAAGATTATCGGTATTGACCTTGGCACCACCAACAGCTGTGTCGCCGTGATGGAAGGCGGACAGCCCGTCGTTATCCCCAATGCGGAGGGCAGCCGCACCACCCCCTCTGTTGTCGCCTTCACCAAGAACGGCGAGCGTCTGGTCGGCCAGGTGGCCAAGCGCCAGGCGGTCACCAACCCGGACGGCACCGTGATCTCCATCAAGCGTGAGATGGGTACCAATTACAAGGTGAGCATCGGCGGCAAGACCTATACCCCCCAGGACATTTCCGCCATCATCCTGTCCAAGATGAAGGAAACCGCTGAGAGCTATCTCGGTGAAAAGGTGACCGAAGCGGTCATCACCGTTCCCGCCTATTTCAACGACAGCCAGCGCCAGGCCACCAAGGATGCCGGCCGCATCGCCGGTCTGGACGTGAAGCGCATCATCAACGAGCCCACCGCCGCGTCTCTGGCCTATGGCCTGGACAAGGACGGCAGCCAGAAGATTCTGGTGTACGACCTGGGCGGCGGCACCTTCGATGTGTCCATCCTGGACATCGGCGACGGCGTGTTCGAGGTTCTGTCCACCAACGGCAACACCCGCCTAGGCGGCGATGACTTCGACCAGCGCATCATCAACTGGATCGCTGAGGAGTTCAAGAAGGAAAACGGCATCGACCTGCTGAAGGACCGCACCGCCGCGCAGCGCCTGAAGGACGCCGCCGAGAAGGCCAAGATCGAGCTGAGCGGCACCACCAGTGCCAGCATCAACCTGCCCTTCATCACCGCGGATGCCACCGGCCCCAAGCACATTGACATGACGCTGACCCGCGCCACGTTCGACAACCTGACCCGCGACCTGGTGGACGCGACCGTAGAGCCCATGAAGAAGGCCCTGAGCGACGCCGGCCTGACCTACGCCCAGATCGACAAGGTGATTCTGGTGGGCGGCTCCACGCGTATCCCCGCTGTGCAGGAGGCTGTGAAGCGCGTGACCGGCAAGGAGCCCTTCAAGGGCATCAACCCGGACGAGTGCGTTGCCATCGGCGCTGCCATTCAGGGCGGCGTGCTGGGCGGCGAGGTGAAGGACGTGCTGCTGCTGGACGTGACGCCCCTGTCCCTGGGTCTGGAGACCGAGGGCCACATCTTCACCCGGCTGATCGACCGCAACACCACCATTCCCTGCGAGAAGAGCCAGGTGTTCTCCACCGCCGCGGACGGCCAGACCACCGTGGAAATCAACGTGCTGCAGGGCGAACGCCAGATGGCTTATGACAACAAGAGCCTTGGCCGCTTCCAGCTGACCAACATCGCGCCCGCGCCCCGCGGCGTACCGCAGATTGAGGTCACCTTCTCCATCGACCGCAATGGCATTGTGCATGTGTCCGCCAAGGACAAGGCCACCGGCAACGCGCAGGACATCACCATCACCGCCTCCACTAACCTGACGGAGGAGGAGATCAACCAGCGCGTGAAGGAAGCCGAGCAGTACGCTGAGGAAGACAAGAAGCGCAAGGAAGAGGTCGAGACAAAGAACCAGGCCGACAGCCTTGTGTACGAGATGGAAAAGCAGCTGCGCGACAATGGCGACAAGCTGAGCGCAGAGGACAAGGCCACCATCGAGAGCGAAATCGAGTCCTTCAAGAAGGTCAAGGACAGTGGCAGCACCCAGGAAATCAAGACCGCTATGGAAGCCTTCACGCAGAAGGTCTACAGCATCTTCGGCAAGCTGTATCAGCAGCAGGGCAACCCGGGTGAGGGAGCCCCCGACATGGGCAGCCAGCCCAACCCGGACGGCTCCACCAACGCCGAGGGCGAGGTGCACTGATTCCCCCTGAGGACACAGTATAACCACACACCTGATCCCCCTTCCCCACGAAGGGGGAAAAGGTGTATCATGGCGGCATGAATAACCGCGGTACAGGTGATTCCATGGCAGATAAGAGAGATTACTATGAGGTGCTTGGCGTAGAAAAGGGCGCTTCAGAAGAAGAAATCAAGAAGGCATACCGGAAAAAGGCAAAAGAGTGCCACCCGGATCTGCACCCCGGTGACAAGGAGGCCGAGGAGCGCTTCAAGGAGCTGAACGAGGCCAATGAGGTGCTCAGCGACCCGGACAAGCGCGCCAGGTATGATCAGTTTGGCTTTAACGACCCCATGAGCGGCATGGGCGGAGGCGGCAGCCCGTTTGACGGGGCCGGCTTCGGCTTTGGCGGCATGGATGATATTCTCAATTCCTTCTTCGGCATGGGCGGAATGGGCGCCTCACGCAGCCGCAATGCGCCGACGCAGGGCAGCGACCTGGCCTATGAGCTGACGCTGACCTTCGAGGAGGCAGCCGACGGATGTGAGAAATCCTTTGCCTTCAATCGTCTGGAGCAGTGTGAGGTATGCGGCGGCAGCGGCGCCAAGCCGGGCACCAGTCCGAAAACCTGCCCCACCTGCGGCGGCAGCGGCCAGGTACGCACCTCCGGCGGCTGGATGCAGACCATCCGCACCTGCCCCACCTGCGGCGGCGCCGGTAAAACCATCACGGATAAGTGCACGGCCTGCGGCGGCGCCGGCATGGTGCGCAAGCGCCGCACTGCCAACATCAAGGTGCCTGCAGGTGTGGACACCGGCAGCCTGCAGCGCATGAGCGGGCAGGGCGATGCCGGCCGCAACGGCGGCCCCTCCGGCGACCTGATGATTCAGTACAAGGTCCGGCCCCACAAGCTGTTCCGCCGGGACGGCTATGACCTGATGCTTGATTTCCCCATCTCCTTCACGCAGGCGGCACTGGGCGGCGAGGTGGACATCCCCACGCTCCACTCCTCTGTGAAGTACAAGATTCCCGAGGGCACACAGACTGATACCGAGTTCCGCATCAAGGGTCAGGGCATTCAGCGCCTGCGCTCTGCCGGAAAGGGCGACCTGGTGGTGCGCGTGCGAGTGGAGGTGCCAAGGCGCCTCACCGAAAAGCAGCGGGACCTGCTTCGCCAGTTCGACGCGGCATCCACCGGCAGGGAATACGATGGCAAAAAGAGCTTTGCCGAAAAGCTCAGGGAAGTGTTCAAGTAACATCCACCGCTGCCGTGCGGCAGCGGTTTTTGTGTGCTGCGCATCCGTCTTGACAAGGCAGGCAGTGTGTGCTAACATACCACTGGCGCAAAGCGCCGCGACTCGTGATGAGCCACTTGAAGCTTCTTCGGGGCAGGGTGAAATTCCCTACCGGCGGTACAGCCCGCTAACTGAACCTGCGTTCAGCCGATCTGGTGAGATTCCAGAGCCGACAGTACAGTCTGGATGAGAGAAGAGCTGGAGACAGGCATTGCCTTTTCCGCCCCTGAAAGCTCGCTGCTTCAGGGGCTTTCACAATCTGAAGGAGGCAATCGCATGTCCAATCGCAAAAACCACCGTTCGCTGCCCGTACAGTACCTGACGCGCATCTCCATCCTCACGGCGCTGGCCGCGGTGCTGTTCCTCACGCTGGAGATCCCGGTCGTTGCTTTCTACAAGCTGGACTTCTCCGCTGTGCCGGTGCTGCTGGGCGCGTTCTCCATGGGCCCGGGTCCCGCGCTGATCATTCTGGCGCTGAAAGAGGTAATCCACCTGCTGCTGAAGGGACTGGGCACCACCCTGGGCATCGGCGACCTGGCGGATTTCATTATGACAGCCGCCTTTATCCTGCCTGCCGGGCTGCTCTACCGCCGCCATAAAACGCGCAAACAGGCCATTCTCGGCATGGCACTGGGCACACTGTGCACCATCGTTGTGGCGGTGCTGACCAACTGGCTGCTGCTGTTCCCCACCTACATGGCGGCCTACCACATGGACCTGCAGGGCATCATCGGCATGGCCTCCAAGGCACTGCCCTTCGTGGACACGGAATGGAAGCTGCTGCTGTTTGTCACCGCGCCGTTCAACCTGCTGAAGGGCTGCGTGATTTCGCTCATCACCGCGCTGATCTACAAACCTCTTTCGCCGCTGCTGAAGGTGCAGGCGCGCTGAAAGGAGCCTCTCCATGCTGACCCATTCTCCTCAGGAGACACGCCTGCTCGGCAGGCAGCTGGCTGCGCGCCTGCGCGTCGGTGACACTGTGCTGCTCTATGGCGACCTGGGTGCCGGAAAGAGCGAGCTGACACGCGGCATCGCCGAGGGGCTCGGCATCTCAGGGCCGATCGCCAGCCCTTCCTTTACCATACTCAATGTGTACGAGGATGGGCGGATACCGCTGTATCACTTCGACTGGTACCGGCTGGAGGATGCCGAAGAGCTGTTTGAGATGGGCATGGACGAGTATCTCTGCGGCGACGGCATCGCCGTGGTCGAATGGCCCGAGCGCTGCCCGGAGGCGATACCGCAAAGACACCTGAGGGTGCACATCACGCCGGAGGGCGAAAGTGTGCGTGCCTTTGAAATGACGCCGGCGGGTGGCTTTCCCCCGGTTGACCTGGAGTGATGCATCAATGAAGCTGCTGGCGATTGACACCTCCGGCCCTGTGTGCGGCGTGGCGGTGCTCAGTGACGATAAAATACTCTGCGAGCACACGACGCAGAACAAGCTGACCCATTCTGTCAATCTCATGCCCATGGTGGACAGCGCGCTGAATGCGAGCGGCCTGCCGCTGGAGGAGATAGACGATCTGGCCGTGGTGGTCGGGCCGGGTTCCTTCACAGGCGTGCGCATCGGCGTGGCCACCGTGAAGGGCCTTGCGCAGGGGGCTGGCAAGCTGTGCATTCCCGTCAACGCGCTGGAGGCGCTGGCCGTGAGCGCGGGCTCTTTTGACGGCCTGATCTGCCCTGTGCAGGACGCGCGTGCCGGGCAGGTCTACATGGCGCTGTTTCTCAGCGGCGATGAAAGACCTACTCGCCTTCACAAGGATGAGCCCATGGCTGTGGAAGACCTGATACCGCTTTTGCAGAATGACGGCCGGCCTGTGCTGTTCGTGGGCGACGGCATGCCCGTACACCGCGAGGCCCTGAAGGAAGCGCTTGGCGCGCAGGCGCATTTTGCGCAGCCGCACAATGCCTTCCTCCGGCCGGCAGCCGTAGCGTATCTGGCAGCCCTGGATACAGCCACAGCGGTTGATTACAACACACTGCAGCCGCTGTACCTCCGCGCCCCGAACGCAAAGAAAAACAGCGCCCTGCTGGAGGCGATGCGCAATGCCTGACTGCCGTATCCGACGCATGCAGCTGAGCGACCTGGACGAGGTCATGGTCATCGAGGAGAGCACCTTCGCGCGCCCCTGGCCGCGTTCCTCCTACGAGCATGAGCTGACCGCGAACCCCGCGGCGCGCTACCTTGTGGCGGAAGTGAACGGCCACGTGGCGGGTTTCGCCGGCGCGTGGCTGATCATCGACGAGAGCCACATCACCAACATCGCGGTGGAAGAGTCGCAACGCGGCCAGGGCATCGGCAGGAGGCTGACCGCCGCGCTGCTGCAGTATGTTTCCAACCTTGGCGCCGCTTACGTGACGCTGGAGGTCCGCCAGAGCAACCAGCCAGCCATCTCCCTGTACACATCGCTCGGCTTCATCACCGTGGGCCGGAGGAAAAAGTACTATGAGGACAACGGCGAGGATGCCCTGATCATGGTCTGCGACCAGCTGCCTGCCGTGGAAGACGACTTTGAGGAAGAAGAAACCCTGCATACAGAAGTGTAACAATGCGCCCCTGCCGGACATTGACCGGCAGGGGCTTTGTGTATCATTCCAAAGGCAGTTTTTATTGCGGCGCAGAGCCTCTCTCCGTCCAGCCCATCAGACTCGCGGCATTTCCGCCGAGTATCTGCGTCTTTTCCTGCTCGCTCAGGGGCAGCGCCAGAAAGTCGGCCAGCGCTGTTTTCTGGTCCGCCCAGGGGGAGTCGGTGCCGAACAGCACGCGCTCCGCGCCAAAGCGGCGCACAAGGCGGATGAACTGCTCCTCCGCCATCATCCGCAGGTCCTCATCCCGCCACGCGGTACCATCGTCGAGCGGGGTCATGCTGCCGAGCGAGAACGCGGTATCGATGAGCACCGGCGTGTCGCTCAGCAGCGTTTCCACTTCATCCCAGCACCGCCAGCCGCCCATGTGCGCGCACACCAGCCGGACGGGGCCAACGGCCCGCACCGCCCGGTAAATCTTTTCCGGCAGGGCCTGCGCCTCGCCCGGCAGGCCGACATCCCATCCGGCATGGATCACCACAAAAAGTCCCAGCTCCGCGCAGGCGGAGAGGATGCGCAGCGTGCGCGCGTCGTCAAAGTCGACCCCCTGATAGGGCGGGTGCAGCTTAATGCCGCGAATGCCCCCGTCCTTCAGCCTTCGCAGCTCCTCGGCGAAGGACTCATAATCCGGATGCATCCCTCCGAGGGAATAAACCCCTGTCTCCTCCGCATGGCGGTCCGTCTCCAGCGCCGCGTCATTGATATGGGGTACCTGCCTCGCGGCTGTGGCCACAGGCAGCACCACACAGCGATCGATGCCGGCCCGCCGCATGCTGCCCCGCAGCGCATTCGCCGTCCCATCCAGAAAAGGCATGGTATGGCTGTTTCCGGCCAGCTTGCGTACTGCTTTGCCGGCGATAGCGTCTGGAAAGGTGTGCGTGTGAAAATCAATCGTCATTTTTCGCCTTCCGGGTTTTCAGCGTACAATGCCTGCGCAGCGGATGCGCAGGCATTGTCATGCTTTCATTCAGCAGACGGTCAGGTTTCGTCCCCCAGCGCCTCGCTCTGGCGGACGGTGACCTTGAGGTTGTAGCAGGAGAAGGCATTCTCCACCAATTCTTTGTCCGGAGCGCGGGTCACAAGGCTCACCAGCGGCACAATCACCAGGCCGGCCAGCATGCAGAAGGCACCGGCATTGATGGGGGACTGCAGCAGCACAGGGAAGCTGCCGCGGACGAAGATATTGGCGACCATCACTACAGTGGAGAAGATGAAGCTCACCCAGCAGGCAATGGGCGTAGTGCGCTTCCAGTACAGGCCATAGAGGAAGGGGGCCAGGAAGGCACCGGCCAGCGCGCCCCAGCTGACGCCCATCAGCTGCGCGATAAAGGTCACATTCTGCTGATACTGCACAATCGCCAGCACCACGGAGATGGCGATGAAGACCACGATGAGGCTGCGCATGATGGTCAGCTGCTTCTTCTCGTCCATTTTCTTCACAAGGTGGCCCTTCAGCAGGTCCAGCGTGAGCGTGGAAGAAGAGGTGAGCACCAGCGAGGAGAGCGTGGACATCGACGCAGAAAGCACCAGTATGACCACAACCGCAATCAGGATATCCGGCAGGCCGGCCAGCATGGTGGGTACCACGGAGTCATAGCCATTGGCCGCGATATCGATCTTGTCAGCAAACAGCCGTCCGAAGCCGCCGAGGAAATAGCAGCCGCCGGCGACGATGGTCGCGAAAATGGTGGAGATGATCATGCCCTTGGTGATCGCACCTTCGCTCTTGATGGCGTAGAACTTCTGCACCATCTGCGGCAGTCCCCAGGTGCCCAGGGAGGTGAGGATCACCACGCCCAGCAGGTTCAGGGGATCCGGCCCGAAGAAAGAGTTGAACACACCAGGCGCATCGGACACCGCAGGGTCGCTCACCTGCGACAGTCCGTTCAGCGCGGCCATGAAGCCGCCCTGGCTCTTGAGCACTGCCACAATCACCGCGCAGATGCCGAAGATCATGATGATGCCCTGCACAAAGTCATTGATGGCTGTAGCCATATAGCCACCCGCGATCACATAGATGCCCGTGAGCACCGCCATCACGATAACGCATACGGAGTAATCGATATTGAAGGCCATGCCGAACAGGCGGCTCAGGCCATTGTACAGGCTGGCAGTATAAGGAATGAGGAAGATGAAGATGATGGCCGAGGCGGCAATCTTCAGCTTTTCAGACCCGAAGCGCCTGCCGAAGAATTCCGGCATGGTGGCGCTGGACAGGTGCTGCGTCATGATGCGGGTGCGCCGGCCGAGCACAGCCCATGCCAGTAGGGAGCCGAGAAACGCGTTGCCGATGCCCGCCCAGGTCGCGGCTATGCCATATTTCCATCCGAACTGTCCCGCGTAGCCAACGAAAACAACGGCGGAAAAATAAGACGTGCCATAAGCGAAGGCGGTCAGCCAGGGCCCGACAGCCCTTCCACCCAGCACAAAGCCATTGACATCGGTCGCGTTTTTTCTGCAATACAGTCCAATGGCAATCATCGTGCCAAAGAAGACGAGCAGCAGCAGTATCTTCAAGAGCATGGAAGCAACCTCCTGCGCCGCGGCAGCGCGGCTGTTTAATGAGCCGTCAAAGCTTTAGCGCTTTGACGCATTAAAGTGTAACGCATTAAAGTGATGTTGTCAATAGTTGCCACAAATGTTCGTCTTTTTGCCTCTCCTCCCCTGCCGTGGTTCTTTCGCCTCTGGCTTGACTTCTGTTCGTCCGCAAAAAAAGCCACCCGCTCGGGGCAGGTGGCTGTAGGTTTGGGTGCCATTACTCCTTGGAGCCGGACATCGCGATGGACTGAACGAAGGTCTTCTGCGTGAAGCAGTAGAGAATGATCAGCGGGATGCAGCAGATCAGCACGCCGATGGAAATCAGCTGCTGCTGGCGGCCGACAGGCACGATGATGGGCTTGCTGGCGTCAGCGGAGAAATAGCGGCTCATGCGGCTGACAATGGTGGACAGTTCGGTGGAGAAAATCGGCCGTGAAGAGGTGGCCAGGAAGTTTCTCGTATAGAACAGGTCGGTCCACTGCCACACGAAGGAGAACAAGAAGCAGGAGAGGATGGTCGGCACTGCGTCCGGCAGCATGATGCGCACAAAGGTGTGGAATGTGTTGCAGCCGTCCACATACGCCGCTTCCTCCAGCGACTTGGGGATGCCGCGGAAGTACTGCCGCAGCATGTAGATATACAGGCCGTCCTTCAGGCCCATGCAGGTGGCGCTCATCAGCGCATATGGCAGCACGGAGCCGCGAAGGTTGATCGGCTGTCCGCCGTTGAACAGCTTGACGATGCCCAGGAAATCGAACTGCGCAAAGTAAGTGTACAGCGAGGTCGAAATGGTCTGCGGCGGAATGACGATCAGCGCCACCACGCAGGCGAACCAGAACTTCTTCAGCGGGAAGTCGTATCTGGCAAAGCCGTAGCCCACCAGTGTGGTGGAGATGACCTGCAGCACCGACACCAGCAGCGCCGTCCACACCGTGTTCAGCATGGAGGTGGGGAAGGTGGTCAGGTCAAACACGATGCGGAAGTTGTCCAGGGTCACGTTTCTGGGCAGCAGCACGATGGTGGAGTCGTACAGGTCGCGCTCCTCCATCAGGCTGGTGCTCAAGCGTGTCAGCATCGGCTGGATGATCATGAAACACAGGCCGAACAGCAGCAGGCCGCGGGCGATGGAAATCGCCCATTTCTTGGCCTTTGCCTTTGCAGCGTAGCTGCGCGTCTTTCTGTTTGCGCTCGCCTGGCTGGGGGATACTGCCTGCTTAGTCTTCATAGTAATGCACCCCCCGTGAAATCACAAATGACAGGACGCCGATGAAGGCCAGCGCGACACCGAAGTAGATCCAGCTCATGGCGGAAACATGGCCGAATTCCAGGCGCTGCATCAGCTCGTTGATGCGCTCCATCACCCGGTTGTCGTTCTTCATGAAGAAGTCGATGATGGTGTAAATGGAGTTGACCAGCAGCAGCGGGCTGACCATCGGGAAGGTGATCTTCCAGAAGGCTTCCCAGGCCGTGCAGCCCTCCACGTCCGCCGCCTCGTACAGCGAGGGGCTGATGGCCTGAAGGCCGGAGAGGAAGACGATGATCTGGATGCCGCTGGCCATCACGATGTCGTAGATGGAGTCGATCATGTCAAACAGCACATCGAACACGCCGCTGCCCACACCGCTGACTGCGAGCAGGTCCTGCAGCGCGGCGGAGAGGTTGACGCCGGACGAATTGGCAATTTCATCCGAGATGCCCTGCATCATGTTGTAGAACTCATTCTGGCTTTCAATGCCGGGCAGCACGCCGCTGGAGAGAATCACCGGCAGGAAGAAGATCGCACGCGCGAGGGTTCTTCCCTTGAAGTCCTGGTTGAGGATGACCGCGATGACGAAGGACAGCACCAGCGTGGCCGCAGTGTTGATGGCCATGCGGGGGATTTCCTCCACCAGCCGCTTGTTGAAGTAGGGATCCACGCCGAAGGCGTATTTGTAGTTGTCGAACCCGACAAAGGTCTGCTTGAAGCCGCCGCCCTGCACCAGGTTCACTTCATTGAAGCTCATGATCAGCGACTGCAGAAGAGGCCACAGCATGAACACCAGGAAGCCGATGATGAACGGGAGGATAAAGGCGACACCATGCCGCGCGTTGCGGCTTCGCATGGAATTGAAGGTGGAGTTGCCCGGGATGAAGGTGAGCACGGATTCTTTCAGGCCCCATGCCTCACGCTTGTCCTTTTTGTTTCTTGCGCTCATTTACTCCCCTCCTTTACCACAAGATAGCTCCGCGCCGGTATTTCGGTACCGTTCACAGTGAAGGGCTCCATCCGGTAGTTTACGTACACAACCGTGCCATCCTCATAGGTGGTGGCGCTGACCTGCTCCGCGGGGTGATTATGGCCGACCATTCTCTGGCGGTTGAGCCCCGCCATCTGCGTCTGGTAGGCGGTGATCATGTCCGCCGCGTCCTTTGCCCAGGCGTCATATCCCGCGCCGTAGTAGTTGGAATGGAAGGTATCCTGCAGCACCTTGGCATCGGCGGCCATGAAGGTGAAGTTCAGGCCAGCGCCGTACTCAGCGCACCGCAGCATCTCGGTCTCCCAGTCGTCGGCGATGTTGATCGTCATGCCGGTGTAATCCACCGCGCCGTGAATCGCCATCTGATAGAAGGGGATGCGTTCGTCGATGATGGAGTATTCCATGCCGGCCAGGTCCATGTCCGTGATGATGTCCACATAGGGCATCGCCCAGTCGTAGCCTTCCTTGATCATCACGTGCTCGCCTGCCGCCTTCGCCTCGGCGATGGTCTCCACGTTCTGCCGCTTCACCTGCTCGCGTGTGGTGGTCTCGTTCGGGTTATAGTCACCGCTGAGCAGATAGCCGATATCACGGAAGGCCACACCGTACGCGCCGTACTTGTTCAGCGCGTTGATCAGGTTGCTGGCCGCTTTCTTCGCGAAGGACGGCTGCACGAGGTAGAAGGCATCCAGCGAGTCATCCTGCTGGTACCAGATGGAGGAGTAGGGGTAGACGATGATCTGCTCGCGGGTGGTAAAGCGGGCCGCGTCCCTGAAGGGGATAAAGCCCTGCAGCATGCCGCTGCGGTAGGCGAAGGTGCTGATGCCGTCAAAGTACAGGGGTATATTCTTGTCCTTTGCGTACTGCACCAGCTGCTTCAGGCCATTCTCGCCGCCCATTTCGCGCACCACGCGCACGCTTGTGAGCACCTTTTGCTGCACACCGCCGTTGGACCAGCCGCTCATGCGGACATTCAGGCCTTTTACGCCCTTGCCCTGCAGGTCATCAATGATGCTCTTTGCCTGGTCAAAGGTTGTGGTAGCCACCACGGAGTCCACCGGCATGCCGAACTTGACGACGGTTTTGTCAATCGCGCCGACCAGTTCGACCGTCACCGGCATCTCCTCCGAGGCATCCGTTGCCGTCAGCTCCGGATAGGTGTCGCGCAGGTAATCTCCATAGACGTGCGCCATGTCGTTGTAGCTGTCGCTGTCAATGAAGCGGTAGCGCTGCTGTATGGTTTCATCCGGCAGCTCTTTCTCAAACATGTACACCAGGCGCGCCGTTTTGGCGGACACATTGTACTTGTCTGAGTGGATGACCGTATACTTCGCGCAGACCCAGTTGTAGCTGTTGTAGCGCTGTGAAATGTCCGCTTGCACGCCGCCGAAGGAGGCCGGGCCTTCCATCATGCACAGGAAGGAGCCGCCGTTCTTCGTCAGGCCGAAAACCGGGAAGGTATTCTTGGTTTCCGAAACCACCTCGGTGCGCTCAGAGCCCCAGTCCCAGCCGTACATGTTGGCGTAGTAGCTGTTCTGGTTCAGCTTGCCGTTGTTGTAGTGAATCAGGGCGCCGCCGCCCTCGGGGATGAGCATGAAGCCCTCTTCATCCACACCGGCCGCGCCAAACATGGGCAGCACCGTCACAGCAGTGATGGGGTACTCCGGACGGTAGCGCATTTCGCTGTAGGGCACCTGTACCAGGAAGTCGTCGCCGTCCAGCCGGTAGACAATGCTCACATTGAAGACAGGCTCCGTGTTCTCCTTGGACCCAGCCACCAGCTGCATGTCGTTCTCGTAGTCTTCCTCTGTATAGCCGGCCGCCTCGAACAGCGCCGCGATGTTCTTCTTGTTGTTCTCAGAGGTGTCCGCCTTGAGCACATACAACTCCTGCTCGTCCAGAGAGGGATACAGTGCCACCAGCTCGTCGTGATTGTCGGCAGTGGCAATCTTTTCGGGCTTGTAGAGTGTATAGACGCTGGAAACCTTCTTGGAATCCTTGCTCTTCATCTCGCCGGTGAACTGCTTGTACCGCTCCGGCGTGATGGCCTGCGGGAGGATGTAGATCTTCTCGATCTTGCCGACCACGTAATTCACGCGGATGGCCCCGTCCTCCAGCTGGTCAATGGTGTAGGTTCCGTTCTCAATGGCAAACTGATAGTTGTTGAAATCAATAATACCGTTAGAGGAGGAATAGGTCACCACCATGGTCGACTGCAGCAGCGCCTTGTTTGTGCTGATGGCGATGGGGTCGCTCGCCGCGTTTTCCGGATTGGAGCGCCACTCGCGGCCGGTTTTCTTTTCCGTCAGCACAAACTGGGTGTTGGTTGGGTCCAGTTCAAAGCGCAGGCTGTCGTTCTCCATCACAAGGGGTTCCTTGCCCCCCTCGTAATAGGAGATCACCGGCGGGTTCACGACCTCTGTCTCTTTCTTGCCGTACAGCAGGGTGCCCAGATAATACAGGCCGGCCAGCAGCACCAGCAGGATCAGCCAGGGTATCAGGCGACGGACAATTGACTTTTTCTTGTTCATTCTTCACCGCCTCCTCAATACAGCCTGAACACGATTTCACGGTAGAGCGACACGAAATAGCCGATGGCATCGCTCAGGAGGCTGAAAAACACAAGTATCAGGAAGAGGATGACAAGGGCGCCGAATATCGTGAAAAAGATGAAGATGATGGTCTTGCCCGGGCTGTAGTCGTGCACCTGCATGAGGCCCACGAAGGCCAGGAAAAGGCACCAGATTATGGACACGCTCATCAGCACGGTATAATAGCTTGCCTCGTCAAAGGAGATGAAATTGCTGATGAGGATCAGCGGCAGCTGAATGAGGATGTACGGCACCAGCGCATAGCACATGGCCATGTAGATGTCCTTGAAGCGCCCCTTGCCGTCAAACAGCGTGGACAGCGCCCAGTTGGCCAGGCACAGCACCAGGAAGGGGAACAGCAGCGACGCGCACTGCTCGTAGATATTGATGTACTGCAGCGGTGCCGAGATAAACTGGAAGTTGGTGTACATCAGCTTCAGCACCCGGGTGAGCAGGAACAGCACCAGGAAGGTGTGCGCCGCCGCCAGGCTGCCCCGCTTCTCGTGTACCAGGTCCCAGAAGCCGTCAAACGGATGGAGAATGACATAGAGGCCGTAGCGCAGGGTGGCGAGATAGCGCTGCCAGCCCGTCTGAGCGGGCCTGGAGTCGTTAAGTGACAATTCGTTGACGGTCATACTCTTCCACCTCCGCTCTCATTTTTTTCACGGTACGCACAATCAGGGGAACGATCAGCAGGGCAGCGACAATGGCCACAATCCAGCCGATATTGCGCTCCACCACAATCTTGCGGTAGTACCGGTAGGCGCGGCCGTAATTCTCGCGGTCATGCGCCATCTTGAAGTACTCCATGGCCTCCTCGTACTGCTCCTGCCGCATCAGTGAGCGGCCGATGCCGATAAAGGCCAGATTGTAGTTTGCGTTCAGCTTCAGCACCTGCCTCCAGGTGTCCGCCGAGCCCTCATAGTCGCCCTTGAGGTACTCGTTCGAGGCCCGGTAGATCATGTTGCCGTAGTCTGTGGGGGTAAATACCGTCACCGACGACTCATTCTCGTCCAGCACAAACAGGTCATAGCCCATGTGCTCAATGGAGACCGCGGAAAGGAAGGCGCCGGTGTTGTTGCCCTTTGTGCCGAAGGCCCACAGCATGATGCCCTGCGGGTCATAGCCGAACAGCCGGCCTCTGGTGTGGTCAACGGCGATGTAAATATCGTTGTCCAGCACGGTGATGTCATAGAACTTGGACGGGCCGTAATCCAGGCTTCCCTCCACCCAGCTCAGATCGCCGATGGGCGGATAGCGGTCATTCTTGACCAGAATGTCGCTGCCGATGGAGTTAATGCGGCGGATGGGCTTGGCGTTGTCCCACAGCAGGTCATACTCGCTGAAGACGACGTTTGTCGCGTAGATGAAGCCTTCTTTGTCGATGCAGATGTTCTCGTACTCCGTGGGCACAAAGGACGCCTGCTGCGCGCGCTGCTCCTTGGTGGTGAAGAAGGACTTCCAGATGTAGTCCCACATGGTGTACTTCACCGGGTTGGCGCCGATGAAGCCGGTGAAGGTTCCATCCGCCTCATACTTGACAAGGCCCTTGTTGATGTTTGTCGCAAGGACGAACACACGGCCTGAGGAGTCCACCACGATCTTGTCCGGCAGGAAAGAGAGGCTCTGGTCGAAGGTGGTGTCGCTGGGCTTGACATATGTCTGCAGCAGGTTCTGCCCGGCGTCCATCATCACGATGCGGTTGTTGTTTGTGTCCGCGACGTACATGTTGCCATTTTCGTCCACAAACACGTCCGACGGGGTGTTGAAGGTCTCGGGCTCCGCGCCGATCACGCGGTCCACAATTCGGCCCAGCGTGAACTGGCCGTTCTCCCGGATGACCTCGATAATGCGGTTGTTGCCTGTATCGCAGATATACAGGTGATTATCCCGCGCGTAGAGGCTCTGCGGGCGGCGCATGGCGGTTTCCAGGCCCAGCGTTGTGGAATAAAGGACCTGATCCACGCGGTACGCGTCCGGGCTCTCCCTGATCTCTCCCCAGTAGTCGTAGTTATAGGTATAGGAACTGGTATACCCATCATCTGCCGCCGCAACGGCCGCTGTGAGCAGCAGGCCAAGCGCAAGCAGCAGTGCTGTAAAGCGTTTGATATTCAAATCTTTCCCTCCTGTCTTTCTCTCTCAAGGACAATGCTCAATCCTTCAAGCCGGAGGAGGCCATGGTCTCCAGGATCTGGCTCTGGGACAGGATGAAAATGGTAATGGGCACGAGCATCACAATCACGGTAACCGCCGCAGCCTGGCCGGTACGGGCAATGCCGCCTGCCTGAATCTGCTGCAGGGCGTAGACCAGTGTCTTTTTGTTTTCGGAGTAGATGACAGTGGAGGCGGGAGTGTTCCACAGGTTCTGCACCGAGAAGATGATGATGGTCAGCCAGGCCGGCTTCACATTCGGCATCACGATGGACCAGAAGATGCGGAACTCGCCAGCGCCGTCAATATGCGCGGCCTCGATCAGCGCGGTGGGCAGGCTCTCCATGGTCTGCTTCATCAGGAACAGGCCGATGGGCGCCGCGAAGGCCGGCAGGATGATCGCCCAGTAGGTATCGATCATGCCCAGCTTGCTCATGAAAACATAGTTCGGGATGCCCGTGACATAGCCTGAGAACATCAGCGCTGTGACAACAATGCTGAAGAAGGTCTTCCCGCCCGGGAAGTCGTACTTCGCCAGCACAAAGGCCGCCATGGAGGCAATAACCACGTGACCGAAGGTGCCCACAAACGTAATGAACACCGTGTTGGTCAAATAACGCAGGAAGGGGACAAAGCTCTGCCCCATGGTCGTAATCAGATCAGAGAAGTTGTCCAGTGTCACATGCTGCGGGAAGACGCGGGGCGGGAAGCGGAACAGCTCGTCCAGCGGCTTCAGTGAGGAGGCGATGGAGAAAACCAGCGGGAAGGCCATCGCGACTGCCACCAGCGCCAGCATGATGTAGATGCCCAGATCGCCCCAGAAGGAACGGTTCGGCTTGCGGCGCTTGGGCTGCAGCAGGGTGATCAGCGCGTAGAAGCCGTACACCGCCATCAGGAAGATGGCCGCCACACGGATGACAATGAAGGTGGAAGCGGAGGTATCCACCTCTCCCGTGCCGCTCTGCGCCACCGCAAGGTTGTATTCCTCAATCTGCGCCAGCCGTACATTGGCAAAGATCAGGGCGGCCGCCAGCACCGCCAGCACAATCAGGCTGATGATGAGGAAGCGCTTTACATTCAGCTTCGGCTGCTCCTCGGGGAACTCGCCGCGCAGCATTGCCTGGTATTTCAGCCAATCCGCCCTGTCGTTGGTTTTGGGTGGCTCGATATGTCTGACTTTCTGCTTGCTCATGTGCCCACCCTCCTCAGCATTGCCTGTATGGCCTTATTGCAAAGGATCATGACGAGAAACAGCACCGTTGCGATTGCGGAGGCGTAACCCATCTCAAACCGCGAGAAGCCGTAGTCAAACAGATGGGTCACGATGGTGCGCGCCGCATAGTCCGTGGAAGGATAGCCTGCCAGCGCCCTGGGCACGTCGCATACGTTGAAGGCGGAGGTGATGGACATCACTGCGCCGAACAGCAGCATCGGCTTCATGCTCGGCAGGGTGATGTAGTACAGCTCCTGCCAGCGGTTGCGGATGCCGTCCACATAGCCGGCCTCGTACAGGCTGCGGTCCACGCCCTGCAGGCCGGCCACAAATGAGAGGAAGCCTGTGCCCATGCTCATCCACAGTATGACCACGATGATCACCGGCAGAATGTACTTCGGGTCCAACAGCCACAGGATCGGCGCGTCGATCAGGCCGAACTGCATCAGGAAGGAGTTGAGATAGCCGTAGGCGTCGCCGCGGAAAATGATGGAGAAGATATAGTAGGCGTTGCCCGCAATCGAGGGGGCGTAGAACAGCACCACCGCGATGGTGCGCAGCCACCTGGGCAGCTCGTTGATGAACCAGGCGAACAGGAATGACAGGATATAGCCCACAGGGCCGGTGATGACCGCGATGACAAAGGTATTGCGCACAGCGGTGAGGAACACCTCGTCCTGCAGCACCAGGTTGATGTAGTTCTGGAAGCCGATGAAGCGCGGGGGCTCCAGAATGTTATAGTAAGTAAAGCTGTAGTAGATGGATGTGACGATGGGCAGGATAAAGAAGGCGCAGAACAGAATGGCGTACGGCAGCAGGAAAAGGTAGCAGACTTTCATCCTCTTCGCCTTTTCCCAGCTGTAGCGCAGGTTGTCCTTCTTCATGCTGAGGTAGCTTGTTTTGGGCCTGCCGGCTGCGGTTGACTGCATGTTGATACCGTCCTTTCTCTCGCTGATGGCGCTTGTCAGTCCACCGGCAAGCCGAATTCTCTGCGTTTGACCTTGATCTCCTCATTGATGGTCCTGGAGTAGGTCAGCAGCGTCTCGCGTGCGTCAGCCTTTTCGTTGATGACGCGTCGGATGGCGTTGGTCATGTGGCGCGTGGTGGAATAGCCGCCGGCAATCTCGCGGAAGCCCACCGTGTGCGACATCTGCTCCCGGAGGATGGCCAGCTGATCGGCGCTCCAGGCCAGCTGTGCCAGCGCGTCACGGTTGGCGGTGGTGTACCGGGCGGAGGAGCCCAGCACGCTCTCAATCTCCCGGCCGTAGCGCACCTGCACGTCGGTGGAGACCCACCACTTCAGGAACTCCCAGGCATTGTCCTTGATCTTCTGGTTGTCCGTAGCGATCATCATGCAGCTGTTTCCCGCCGCGTGGACGGAACGGTCAATGGTGCCGTCCTCCCTCAGGGTGCCGGGGAACAGCGTGAAGTCCCACAGGCCGCGAATCTCCGGCGCGGATACAGTCAGCGTGTTGTACACACTGTAGGAAGCGACGCCGATGGGCATCTCGCCGGAACGGAAGCGGCTCACGAAGTCGTATACGGTGGGCAGGCCGTAGTCGTTGTACAGCGAGGTGTACAGCTTGAAGGCCGCCACACCGTCCTCCCGGTCGATGGTGGTGTGCATCGCCTCGTCGTCGTAGACGGAGCCGCCATGCTGGTAGATCAGTGAGTTGAGGATGGACATGTCGACGGTGGTGATGTCCGGATAAGGCACGCCGACAGACATGTTGTTGCCCTGAATGGTGGGCAGCAGGCCGATAAGATCGTCCCAGGTCTGCGGTGGCTCAAGCCCCAGCTCCGCCAGAACGTCCTCGCGGTAGAACAGCACGGAGAATTCCTGCGTCTCCGGCAGCGCCCAGATGCCGCCGTTGTATTCCATGGCAGTCAGCGCGCTGGGATAGAAGGGCTTCACGACCTCGTCAAAGTCCGGGAACTGCGTCAGGTCCTCCACCGCGTTACGCATGGCGTAGTTCACAGGGAACCAGGAGCCCACGGACAGCACCACGTCCGGCCCGTTGCCGGCCACCACCGCGGTCAGCAGGGTATCCGCCACAACCAGCTTCACGTTCACACGGATGCCGGTCTGCGGGGTGAAGGTGTCGTCCACCATGGTCTTCAGCACCGTGGACTGGTCGCGGCCGGTGGTGATCCACACCTCGATCAGGTTCTCGTCCGCCGCGCCGGTTTCCTCGTAGGTGTCGCCCAGCGAGTTATAGTCCACCGTGTAGGAGGCGGCGCAGGAGCGGATTTCATGCGCCATCTTCGCCAGGAAGCCGTCGTTGATCTTCGGCAGCGGGGCACTCTCTCCGCTGATGATGATTTCGTCGATATCCAGCTTGGTCTCGGACATGTTCAGCATGGCCGTGCCAAGGGAGGTGATGTTGTCCTTGAAGTTGGAGAAGGACTGCGTGATGCGCTCGGTGTGGGCGACAAACTGCTCCAGCTGCACGGCCAGCGTCTGCGCCACCGCCACGCGGTCGCTCTTTTGGCCGGTGATAGCCACGGTGTCATCCACAATCTTGTACAGACGCTTGGACTCCAGGTCCATGGCCTCCAGCACCTCTGGATACACCTTCTCCAGGTTGTAATCGCGGAAGCGGTCCGGGTTCACGCCCGTCAGCACCAGTATCTTGCGGTAAATCAGGTTCAGGCGGTAGATGGAATCCTCCAGCTCCTGCAGGATCGGGCCCATCTCACCCAGGGTCGCTTCCAGGCGGATGGTGTGTGCGCCCTTCGTCAGGTAGAAGCGGTAGGGCGTGCCCTTCTCATCCGCGAGGGTGCGCATTTCCCACGCGGTGGAGTATCCGAAGGAAACAGCCGACAGGCCGTCAAAGGGAATGACCCCGTCAATGTAAACCGACCTTGCGGAAAGCGCGCCGCGCTGGTAGGTCTGTCTGCCCTTGAGGGTGATGTTGTAATAGCCGTCCTCGGGCACCTCAAAATCCCATTCGATCCATTGACCGGCGTTGTTCCAGGGATCACCGCCGATGTAGTTCAGAATGGTGTTGTGGACCGAGTAGGGCACCGTTGCCGGTGAAGAGCGGTCATAGCGCGCGTAAAGGGACGGTGATGAGCGCTTCGCTGCGGCCTCGCCCTCGATGATGGTCTGGAAGGTCTTCGGCGCGTTGTCCGCTCCGGTGTTCGCCGCGGAATACTCGGCATAGGTACCGAGGCTCTGCACCGGCTCCAGCGTGATGGCACGCAGAACCATCGGCTCGTTCACAGCCCTGAGGGAAAGGGTGTTCTCCCCTGCCCCAAAGTAGAACTGATAGGGCTCGATCACATAGCCCATATCGTCCTTGCAGTACGCGGTCTGCCAGTCAAACTCCTCCGCCTGTGAGGGGCGGATGTCATTGCCCTGGTTGTCCTTGCGCACCGCGCCGCCATCCTTCCACAGGCGGGTAAAGGTCAGGGACGACGCGCCGGAAAAGGGCAGCTCGCCGTTGATGTACAGCTCGCGCTCGATGTCCACACCGCGGGATTGGACCGCCAGATAGTCCAGCTTGATGTTGTACATGCCGGCTGCAGGCACGTTAACATGCCAGGTGGCGGTGCCGCCATCGGCTGTCAGCAGGCCTGTCTGGCCGTCTTCGCCTGTATAGGGCGATACGTCTCCCTCACCAGCGAGCACGTCCACCTCCACGGCCTGCTCTCCCGCAGGCGCGTCCCGATGTGCCTGCAGATAGCCTGTGTAGGTGTCGCTCCGGCCCAGGCCGGAGACATCTGTGGACAGATCCACATCCTCATACTTGGCGCTGAAGTTCTGCACTCCGTTGCCAAGCACGGCAATCAGCGCGACAACTGCTGCCACGCAGAGGATGCCGACCAAGAACTTGACCCATCTTTTTCGCATCATGACCGCCTCTCCTGTCTGTATATAGTTTCAAAGAAGCCTGTTTTGCCGGGGACCTGATTGGATGTGGTTTATCTGCACATCAATACAAACAGAGCGGGCGTACTGCTGCGCAGCCCCCTGCCTCTGGTGATTCATTCATAAAAAATTCACAGATATACTAACATAAACCGACCAGATTGTCAATGTAAAAAGAGCGGGACGCATCTGCCCCGCTCCTCATTTGTTGTTCCGTTTCAGCCCTGCATTGTTGCTGCCGGGCAGTTTTCACACTGGCAAGTAGCCCGTCAATCCTCCCCCACGCGGTCGAAAGCTGACTGATCCGCTTGCGGTCAGGGGGCTTTCTGTCCTCTGGTTCTCCCGTCTAGCCGCCTGGCAAAGCAGTCAGCCGTCATCATTTATTGTTTCCCCCGCTTTCCCGCGTAAAGAGGTCTCTCACTGCTTCACAGCACATTTTCGGGCGGCGGTACTCATCCACCACGCCCTTGTTGTTCATGGTTCTGGGCCGCCGCATGGCCCATTCCTCATCGACGCGCACGTCGGCAAACTGCCAGATGAACACCCCGGATACCCGTTTGTCGGCCAGCACGGCCCGCAGCTGGTCGCGCAGGATGTCCGCCTGCCTCTCCTCGCTCCACTTGCCCCTGCGCAGGGGATCGTGATACCCCGGTATGGCGCCAGCGCCGATTTCCGAGATGAGCACCGGCCTGCCCGCCGCACCGTGCGCATCCGACCAGACCAGCAGCCTCCGCAGGAACTCCGCGGCCGGTTCGTCTTCATACCACTGAGGGTAGATGTTCCAGGACACAATATCCGGCAGGTCCAGGCAGAGGTCCGTGTAATGCCTGCAGGTAGCGAAGGTCACAGGGCGGGTCGGGTCCAGCTTCCTCAATTGACCGAGGTTCCGCGCATACAGTTCACGGCCGAATTCGGTCTCTGTCTCACACTCGTTCAGCACGCCCCACATGCAGATAGAGGGATGATTCGCGTGCTGCCTGATCATTTCCTCGTTGCATTTCGCAATCTGCTCGCTGAACAGCGGCTTGCGCAGTATCTCGCCCGGCAGGGCCCTGGCGTGGTGTTCCTCCCACACCATGAAGCCCATCTCGTCGCACAGGTCCAGAAAGCGGGCGTCGTTCGGGTAGTGGCAGGTGCGAACGGCATTGGCACCCATGCTCCGCATCAGCTGCAGGTCATGCTCCATCAGCTCAGGCGTCATGGCGCAGCCCAGCTGCCCGTGATCCTCATGCCGGTTGAAACCCAGGATTTTCACCGGACGGCGGTTCAGCTCAATACGCGTTCCTTCTACTTTTATTGTACGGAAGCCAACCCTGTCCCGCAGGTCATCCACCGTGCATCCTTCTGCCTGCAGCCTTGCGTCCAGCGTGTACAGCCTGGGATTTGCGGGGCACCACCGCTCAATTCCATTCACATCAAAGGAAAGGTGCAACGTTTTTATCTCTCCCCTGCGCAGCGGCAGCACATCGCATTCCACCCCAGTTCCGGCCACGCAGGCGCTCAGCAGCATCGGCCCGCAGTCCGCAAGGGCCTGCAGCTCCACCTCAAGGGACACGCTGAAGCTGCCGGCGTCTGTTTCCTCTGCCCGGAAAGTCATATGCGCAATGCGCGCCTGGCGCAGCAGGTGCATTTCCACAGGCCGCGTGATGCCGCCATAGGTCATATAATCGTTCGGAATGTGCAGCGTGGACGCCTCCGTGAAGCGGTTGTCCACCCGCACCTGCAGCAGGTGTTCTCCGGCTGACGACTGCGTCAGCAGCACCTCAAAGCCGGTAAAGGCGTTGTAATGCCTCCCCACTGCCTCCCCGTCCCACAAGACCTCCGCCGTGTGGCTGACACCGCCGAAGCGCAGCAGCACCGGGCCGTCCGCTTCCAGCCGCACATTTCTGGAATACGTCGCGACGCCCCGCCAGTCCGCCAGCTCCGGCAGGCGCTCCCACACGCCTGGCACCAGCGCCCTCAGGTCAAGCGCCCTGTTTTCTCTCTGCAGCTGCCACAGCCCGTCCAGGCTGTATACCCTGCGCGTCTCATGCTCCCGAAACAGTCTGATCATCGTTTCTCCCTGTCGGTTTTATGCCTCCGGCACGCTTTCCAGCCGGAAGTGCCCGTCCTCCACCATCATGCCAGTCAGCTTACCGCCCTTGCCGCAGCCGGTATCGATGCAGAGAATGCCCTGGGCCGGCAGCTCCTGCCATGCCCCCGCGGTCAGCCGTTTAGTATTCCGCTCATCCCCCGCGAACCAGACCGGATCCTGCAGCGCAATATGCCCCGTCACTGTCAGCGGCCCCGCATAGGCGTTTCTCAGCGTCTCATCGTGGTCATGGATCAGGGTATGGCGGTCATTCAACTCGATCGGCTCAACCATCACCGCGGCATGGGCGCACTGCAGCACCCGCCCGGTTCCGTCCACCTCTCCGCGCCACCAGGGCACACAGTGCGCCTTCAGCCAGGGGATGCTGCTTTCCATCTTCGCGCCGTGCGCCTTGAACGAGCGCACCGTGTCCTTCCGTCCCACGCGCTGCCAGATCATCTTTTCCGACATGGTCAGCTTATCCCGCAGCAGGTAATCCTCGTGGTTTCCAAGCAGCAGCACAAAGCGCTCGCCAAACACCTCCGCCAGCTCCTGCACCACCTGGAACACCTCCCAGGACTCGCGCCCACGGTCGAACAGATCGCCCAGCAGAATCAGCTGGTCCTCCTGTGCATCCGGCTGCTGCAGGTCCAGCATCTCCTCCAGCGCGCCGCAGCACCCGTGTATATCTCCGATGATAAAAGTCCTCAATCAACTCACCCTTCCGCGCCGACTTTCTCATTGCTCCACCCATTGTAGCATAAACCCCGCGCCTGTGGCAATCCGCAAAAAACTTCTTGCATTCCACGGGTTTTTATGCTATTATGCACAAGACTACGCACCCCGATGTGCGGCCGCTTGTGCCGGGCTTTCCCGGTGGCCTGCCGCGCAGCATTGGGGGAGGTTGATCAACAAGGTGCCGGCCTCACCGGCAGAAAGAAAAAAGGAGGAACCCTTACCATGGCAGTCATTTCCATGAAGCAGCTGCTGGAAGCTGGCGTCCACTTCGGCCACCAGACTCGCCGCTGGAACCCCAAAATGGCTCAGTACATCTTCACTGAGCGCAACGGCATTTACATCATCGACCTGTCCAAGACCGTGAAGAAGGTCGATGAGGCCTATGCCTTCGTCCGCGATGTGGCCATGTCCGGCAAGTCCGTGCTGTTCGTGGGCACCAAGAAGCAGGCGCAGGAATCCATCGAAGCAGAAGCGAAGCGCTGCAACATGTTCTATGTCAACAACCGCTGGCTCGGCGGCATGCTGACCAACTTCGCCACCATCAAGACCCGCGTGGCCCGTCTGAACGCCATCGACAAGATGGAGCAGAGCGGCCAGTTCGAAGTGCTGCCCAAGAAAGAGGTTGCCAAGCTGGTGCACGAGCGCGAAAAGCTGGAAGCCAACCTCGGCGGCATCCGCGAAATGAAGAAGCTGCCCGGCGCCATGTTCGTGGTCGACCCCCGCAAGGAGCACATTGCCGTGGCGGAAGCCCGCAAGCTGGGCATCCCGATCGTTGGCATCGTGGATACCAACTGCGATCCTGACGAGATCGATTACGTCATCCCCGGCAACGACGACGCCATCCGCGCCGTGAAGCTGATCGCCGGCAAGATGGCCGACGCTGTGCTGGAGGGCAAGCAGGGCGAACAGTCCGAGCCCGAAGCCGCCCCCGAAAAGGCTGAATAATCCGAAACAAAACGAACATCGAAAGGAATGATCAACATGGCTGCTGTAACCGCCGCTATGGTAAAGGAACTGCGCGAGCGCACCAACGCCGGCATGATGGACTGCAAAAAGGCCCTGCTGCAGGCCGATGGCGATATGGACCGCGCCATTGACTGGCTGCGCGAAAAGGGACTGGCTCAGGTTGCCAAGAAGGCCAGCCGCGTGGCCGCCGAGGGTGTGGTGACCTCCTGGGTCTCCCCCTGCGGCTGCACCGGCGTGATTGTCGAAGTGAACTGCGAGACCGACTTTGTTGCCAAGACGGACAACTTCAAGTCCTTCGCAGACAATGTCGCCAAGCACATCGGCAAGGCGAATCCCGCGGACGTGGATGAGCTGATGAACCAGAAGTTCGTCGATGACGAGAGCAAGACCATCTCCGACCTGGTCAGCGAAGCCACCGTGGCCATCGGCGAAAAGATCTCCGTGCGCCGCTTCGTTCGCTATAAGAGCGAGGGCCTGACCTCCGCATACATTCACATGGGCGGCAAGGTTGGCGTGCTGGTGGACGTGAAGACCGACGAGGCCGGCAAGGACAACGAAGAGATCAAGGCCTTCGCCCATGACGTGGCCCTGCAGATCGCCGCTGCCAAGCCCGAGGCCGTGTGCCGCGAGGAAGTGGACAGCGAGAAGCTCGCCAAGGAGCGCGAGATTCAGCGCGCCAAGGCCATCGAGAGCGGCAAGCCCGAGAAGATCGTGGACCGCATCGTCGACGGACAGATCGAGAAGTACTACAAGGAAGTGGTGCTGCTGGACCAGGCCTTTGTGAAAGATCCTGACAAGACCATCAGCGCGCTGCAGGCCGAAATCGCCAAGAAAACCGGCAGCCCTGTGCAGATCGTGCGCTTTGCCCGCTATGAGCGCGGCGAGGGCATCGAGAAGCGCAAGGATGACCTTGCGGCTGAGATTGCCGCCATGCAGAAGGCGTAAGCCGCTGCTGCAGGAAAGCCTCCTCTCGCGGGGAGGCTTTTCCTGTGCCGTTTTTCAGTCTGATAAAGCCCGGCAGAGTTTTCTCGTCCTCTGCCGGGCATATTTGTGCAGTGCTGACTTTACTTCCCTCAGGCTGCGCGTTTTTTCTTTGCCTGGTTGCGCAGCGCCAGCAGCACCATCATGAGAATGGTGCCCAGGTATGGGAAGGTGGAGGTCAGCGTCGGATCCACCACACCCTGCAGGCGCTGTCCCACCGCGTCGATCAGGCTGAACAGCAGCGCGGCCAGGAACACCAGCGGCGGGTTGGAGCGGCCGAAGATGACACAGGCCACCGCCACATAGCCTCTGGAGGCGGACATGTTTTCGGTAAACGTGGAAAGATAAGAGATGGAGAGGTACGCCCCGGACAGGCCGCAGAACAGCCCGCACAGGGTAGCGCCGAGGAACTTCATTCTCTCCGGGCTGCGGCCCACAGAGCGGAGGGATTCCGGATGCTCGCCGGAGGCATGCAGCCAGAAGCCCAGGGGCGTGCGGTACAGCATCACCCAGCACAGCAGCACCAACAGCCAGGACAGCGGCACCATGACCGAGAGGTTCACCCGTGTACCAGCGATGAAGCCCAGGTCAATGGAGGGCATTTTGACCACAGCGCCGGTGGCCGGATGGAAGGAGCCCGTCTGCCCCGGAATGGAGCGCAGTATAAAGGTAGTAATAGCCACCGCGAAGATGTTCAGCGCCACACCGATGATGAACTCATCGCTCTTGAAGCGGATGACGAACACACCGTAAAACAGGCCGAAGAGCAGCCCTACCGCCAGCGCGAAAACCAGGCCCATTACCCAGCTGCCACACAGCCAGGAGCCCATCACGGCTGCGAACGCACCGGCCGTCATCATGCCGTCGATGCCGATGTTCATCATGCCCGCCTGGTCTGTCATCAGGCAGCCCAGCCCGGCCAGTATCACGATGGTCGCGGTGTTGAAGGTGTTCAGCAGGGTGGAAACATTGAAGATTGACGCAAAATCCATTTCTCAGCCCTCCTTCACCGTCTGCCGCTTTGCCGCGCTCACTGCCCGGCGCGCGCGGAGGTTCTGCAGTATGCCCTCCTCCGCCGCCATAAAGAAAATGATGATGGACTGAATGATCTGGATCAGCACGCTGCTGATGCCCGCCTGCGACTGCATGGCCGCGCCGCCCATCTTCAGCACGCCGAAGAAAAGGCTCATCAGCACGATGCCCAGGGGCTGATAGCGCATGATCATGGCCACCAGCATGCCGTCGAAGTAGAACTCGTTGGAGAAATCAGGGCGGAACCGCTTCCACAGTCCAAAGCTCTCAAACATGCCCAGCAGGCCGCACATCGCGCCGGAGATGAGCATGGCAATGATCGCAAGGCGGTCCGCCGGGATGCCGGCAAAGCGGGCAAAGCGCTCGTTCTGGCCGATCAGCTTCATCTGATAGCCAGCAGTGGTGCGGCTCATCAGGTACCATACGATCAGCGAGATCACCGCGATATAGAAGATGGACTCCGTCAGGGACGACCCGGGAATCAGCTTGTCAAACAGGAAGGCCTTGTCCACCGCGTCCGTGCCCTGGTTGATGCCGCGCTCGGCGGTTTTCAGCGGGCCCGTGGCCATATAGGTGCAGAATTTGATGGCGACGGTGTTCAGCAGGATGGTAGTGATCACCTCGTTGATGCCCATTTTGACCTTCATCACCGCCGGCACCCAGGCGTACAGCGCGCCGCACACCGCGGCAAAGAGCAGGCAGAGCGGTATGGTGATCCACGGCGATACCCCGCTGAGCTGCGCGCCCAGCCAGGCAGAGCCGAGCGCGCCCAGGTACATCTGCCCCTCGCCGCCCACGTTGAAGATACCCGCCTGCGCCGCTACCGCCGTGGCCAGGCCCGTGATGCACAGCTGCGCCGCCTTGTACAGCGTGTTGCCGATGCCGCGATCGTTCCAAACGCAAATATTGAAGCCATTTTCATCAAACAATCCTAGTGTACCACTGATCAACTGCTGATAACCATTGATCGGATCATGGCCAGTAAGAGCCATAAGCACGCCGCCCACTACTAATGCGAGAAGAATGGAGAGGAAAAGACTGATGAGATAACTCCTTCTGGAAGCGCCTTTCATTTTTTCTCCTCCCTTCCGCCGCCGGTCATGTAATAGCTGATTTCCGTTTTCGGTATGCTGCCCGGGGTAAACTCACCGGTCAGCCGGCCCTCATAGATGGTCACCAGGCGGTCGGAGAGCCGGTACAGCTCGTCCAGGTCCGCGCTGACCAGCAGAATGGCACAGCTGCGGTTTCTCTTCTGCATGATCTGCTGGTGAATGAAATCCATGGCGCCGATGTCCACACCGCGCGTCGGCTGTGAGATGATCAGCACCGGGGTATCATAGCTGAATTCCCGCGCGACCACCACCTTCTGCATATTGCCGCCGGACAGCTCCCCTGCCTGCGCATCTATGCCGGCGCCGCGAATGTCAAACTGCTCATACAGCTTCTGCGCGTATCTCTTCATCGCGCCGCGCTTCATGTGTATGCCAGCCACAGAAAACTCAGGCGTCTTTTCCTTGCCAACCACCACGTTGTCCGTGATGTCCGCCTTGGCGGAAACACCGGTAGACAGGCGGTCCTCCGGCACGTGGGCCAGCCCCAGCGCGCGGATCTTCCCGGGCGTCAGCCCGCGGGTGTCCTTTCCCTGGATGAAGATCTGGCCGCTTTCGATCGGGCGCAGGCCGGTGATAGCCTCGATCAGCTCGCTCTGTCCGTTGCCCTCGATACCCACGATGCCGAGTATCTCCCCGCGCTCCACCTTCAGCGACAGGCCGCGGACCGCCAGCAGGCCGCGGTTGTCCTTCACGGTCAGGTCACGCACCTCGACGGCCACAGTATCGTCATGGTCGTCCGGATGCGGCAGCGCGCTGAGCAGCACCTCCTTGCCCACCATCAGGCTGGCAAGTATCCGCTCGTCCACCTCTTTTGTTTCCTTCACGGCCACCAGCCTGCCCTGGCGCATCACACCGACCCGGTCGGAGATCGCCATCACCTCGTACAGCTTGTGGGTGATGATGATCACCGTCATCTGCTTTTCCCGCACAATGCTGCGTATTACACTGAACAGCTCATCGGTCTCCTTCGGCGTCAGTACGGCGGTGGGCTCGTCCAGTATCAGCACGTCCGCGCCGCGGTGGAAGGTCTTCAGTATCTCCACGCGCTGCTGCAGGCCAACGGAGATATCCTCCACGCGGTCACCGGGGTTCACCTGCAGCCCGTATTCATCCACCAGCTTTTCGACCGTTTTCCTGGCCGCGGCAAAATCGTAGAAGATCCCCCTGCGTGGCTCGCAGTTGAGCACGATATTCTGCGCTACGGTAAAGGAGGGCACCAGCTTGAAATGCTGGTGCACCATGCCAATGCCCCGGTCGATCGCGTCCCTCGGGCTGAAGCTTTCCACGCGCCGGCCCTTCACCCACACCTCACCGGAGGTGGGGGCGTTCATGCCATAGAGGATGTTCATCAGCGTGGACTTGCCGGCGCCGTTCTCCCCCACCAGGGCGAACACCTCGCCCCGGCGGATGTCCAGGCTCACGTCATCATTGGCCAGCACGCCGGGAAACTGCATGGACACATGGCGGAAGGAGACGATGGTGTTTTCTTCGCTGCCGGGCAATTGATATCACCTCTTCAAAATCAGCAGCACCTGCGGGCGCTGCTGATGTTTGGATTGTCTTATCTGAAATGAAACTCTTACTTGAAAGCGGTGGGCACCTCAATCTCACCGGAGATGATCTTCTCCTTCAGCTGTTCCACCTCGGCCTTCAGCTCGTCGGAGGCCTGCTGGGGCATATCCTCCGTGCCGTACACCACATCAATGTAGCCGGTGGCCATGTCCGCGTTCCAGGTTTCGCCGCCCTTGAAGAAAGCTTCGGGGTCGCTTACCACGTCATAGATGGACTTGCCCACGCGCTTCACCATCGAGCAGATGATGCGGTCCGGGTCGATGTACTTCTGGTCGCCGTCCACGCCGATGGCCAGCTTGTCGGCCTCCCTGGCCGCCTCAAACACGCCCTCGCCCGTCTTGCCCGCCACCGCGAACACGATATCGCAGCCGGTGGAATACAGCGCGTTGGCGCACTCCTTGCCAATGGCCGGATCCTCGTAGGTGTTGGCGTACTGGAACCTTACCTGGGCATCCTCGCGAGCGTACTGCGCGCCGGCCGCATAGCCAACCAGGAAGTCGTTGATGGTGTCGGCATCCTCGCCGCCCACAGCGCCCACAGCGCCGGTCGCGGTCAGCTTACCGGCAATATAGCCGACCAGGAAGGAGCCCTGGTTCTGGGCATAGGTGATGCACATCACATTGGCGGGAATCTCCTCCAGCGCATTGTCAATGAAGAGGAATTTCTTGTCCGGGAAGGCTTCCGCCACCTCGGTCAGGTCATCGTAGAACTGCCAGCCGACAGCGGCGATGATGTCACTGCCGTCAATGCCCTTGCCGGGATCGCCCGCGGCAGCGGTCCACAGACCGTCAAAGTAACCGACGGCGGCGCCTTCGTTGCACTCCACCACGGTGGTTTTGGTGCCGAATTCAGCAGCCAGCTGGTCCAGGCCCTCTTTCGCGGAATCATAGAAGGAGCGGTCGCCGAGGGTGCCGGCCACCACAATCGCGATAGAAGGGGTGCTCTTTTCTTCTGCAGCGGCAAAGCTCAGTGAGCACAGCAGCAGGCAGAGGGTCAGCACAGCGGCAATCAGCTTTTTCATGGGCAACGCACCTCCAAAGATCTTAATCGAAAACCAACCTGATTTTCCATATTTTATTTCTTCGCACAAATGAAAAATCCTGCCATATGCGGTGAAAAGTGTGGTAAAATATTTCAGGAGGTGGTTTGGATGAAGGTCCTGTTTGTGGATGCCTGCCCGCGCAGGGAGGAGAGCCGGACGCTCGCGCTGGCGCGGCACTTTGTATCCCAGCTGCGCGCACTGCAGCCGGAGCTTTCGCTGACCGTCCACTGCCTGCCGGAAATGGGATTGACGGGCATTGACCGGGATACCCTTCAGCGGAAGGAGGCACTGTGCGACGCCAGGTGCTGGTCTGACCCGCTGGTGCGCGCAGGGCGCGATTTGAGCGTGGCGGATGCCGCCGTCATCGCCGCCCCGTACTGGGACCTGATGTTTCCTTCCATATTAAAGGTATGGATTGAGCACATCTGGGTGCGGAACCTCACCTTCGTGTACCGGAACGACAAGCCCGTTGGCCTGCTGCGGGCCAAATACGCCGTATTCCTCACCACCGCCGGCAGCCGCCTTCAGGGGCATGACTGGGGCACGCTGTACCTGGAGGATGTGCTGAAGACGCTCGGTGTCCCGCGCTTTTACCGCATTGCGGCAGAGGGACTGGATCTGGAGGGCGCAGACCCCGGCGCGCTGCTCGGCAAGGCCATGGCGGAGGCAGAGGCGCTCGCCTCCGCGCTGTGCATTGAAGGCAGCTGACCGCAAAAAAGGAACGCGTTTCCGTACAGGCGCGTTCCTTTTCTTATGCTTGCCCGGCAAGTGCTAAGTTCACTCCACCGTCCACTTCCGCTCCGGATACGCCGAGAGAATCTCTGCGGCCAGTGCGTCGTCGCAGTCGATGTACATCAGCAGCGGCGCGGTATCCAGGCCCGCCAGGCTGCCGCACTGCGCGTTCACGATCACCAGCTCCCGCAGCTGCAGCATACCCTCCAGCCATTTGAAGTGCGGGAAGCTGCCGTTGTTGAGCTCCAGGTGGCTGAGATTGGGCAGGCTGATCACGCCGTTTTCCGGCAGTGTGGTTTCCCCTCCGTAGTAGTACAGCCACTCCAGCTTGTTCAGGGGCTCCAGCGCCTGCAGCGGCATCCCCAGCGGATGAGTCACGGTCAGCGACGTCAGATGGGGCAGATGCGACAGGGCGGTCACGCCCTCCAGGTCCAGGTTCTGCAGCTCCAGCGTTTCCAGCCCTGTCATCCGCTGCAGCTCCCAGATGTTGCGAAGGCTCATGCCGTACATCTGCAGCCTGCGCAGCGGCAGGGTGGTCAGCAGCTCCACGCTGTTGATGGGCAGGCTTGAGATGTTCAGCTCCTGCAGGTTTGCCATCGTGCTGACCTCGCTGATGCTCTTCAGCGGCAGCGAGCTGATATTCAGGTAGAGAAGCTTCGTGTACCCCCGCAGCGGCGCAAGCGACTCAATGGGGTTGTGCGCCAGCCCCAGGCGGACGATCTGTGTATCCTTCAGCGCGCTGATGTCCGATATGTTCTGGTTGTACAGCGACAAATCCCGCAGGTTGGGCATGTGTTTGATGTCCTCCAGCGACGTGATGCCGCCGTTTTTCTCCCACAGGCCGCTGGACTGGTACGCGTACAGGTAGGGGCAGTCATACTCTCCCCTGAGCCAGAACTGCTCTTCGTACTGAAAAACCTGCTGCCCGTAAATGCGGATGGCGGTGACCTCATCCAGCTCCTTTTGCGTGATGGGTCCCTCGGGCAAATTCAGTGTCTCCCGAACCGCCTGCTCAATCAACGGCTCACGGAAGGTGTAGGCGCCGCTGGCCAGCATGGCGATGCGGCCCGGGAGATCGGCCCGGCGGATGGCGGGCATTGCCGCCGCAATGAGTGAAACCGCCAGCGCCACGCACAAAAGCGGCGTGAGAATCCGGGAGCGCTTCCCCTCAGCGGCCGGACGGCCAAAGCGCAGTGTGAGCAGGTCATTCAGCAGTGCCTGCGCGGAAGGATAGCGCTGCGCCGGATCAAACCTGGTCGCCTTTTCGACAACGCGGCGGATGTCCTCAGGCAGCCTGCGGTCCGCCTCCTCCCTGTAGTCCCCTGTCAGGGCATAGCGCAGCAGCACGCCGCAGGAGTACAGGTCGCTGCGCGCGTCCGTCTGCCGGTAGCCGAACTGCTCCGGCGGAGCGGTGGCGCGCGTGCCGGAGATCACCGTATCCTGGTCACGTCCGTCCGCATAGTTTCTGGCAATACCCAGGTCGATCAGCCGGCACTGGCCGCATTCATCCACGACGATGTTCTGCGGCTTGATGTCCCTGTGGATGAGCGCCGGATTCAGCCCGTGCAGGAAAACCAGCTTTTCGGTGACGGAAATCAGGCAGTCCAGTGCCGCCGTCCTCTCCATACCGGGCTCTTCGCGGCCGGAATCCACCAGGTCCGCGATGGTGTGCCCCTCAATCCAGTCGCGGGCAAACCAGAAGCCTTCTTTGCTCTCTCCACAGCCCCTGAGCGTCGGAAAGCTTCGCGCTTCCTCCGACACCGCATCATAGCGGTGGATCAGTGACAGCATTCTGTATTCGTTTTTCATCTGTGCGCAGGCGTCCGCGGTCAGCGCCTGCTTGAGGAGCAGCTTCCTGCGGCTCTCCTGGTCCCTGACCACGCAGGCAAGCATCTCTCCGTCGCTTTTGAGCACGGACAGCACCTCAAACCGCTTTTGCAGCGCCGGCGTCAGCGCGTTTTTTTCTGCTGTCAGTTTGACTCGCCCTCCTATCTGTACAGGGGCTCCTCGCCCTCCTGCTGCAGCAGCTCGTTGGCCTGCTCCATGGTGTATTTGTTGTTCACAGCGAAGATGAGCACGGCGTCGCGCCGTATTCTGGAGTACAGCGCTGAGCAGCCAGCCAGCTGCAGCAGGCGGTTCGTTTCCGCCAGGGTCATCTGCAGGGCCAGGCCGCAGCGCAGCACCATGTTTCTGCCGGGCTTCTTTGTCCCATTGAGGATGTGATAGAAATAGGTCCGCTCAATGCCGGTCAGCGAGATCAGGTCCACCGGGCGGATGCCGCGGCTGTCCATCATCTCGTACAGCACATCATGAAACGTGGGCTCGCCCACGTCGTCATAATAGGCAGAGACCGCTTCAAAGCTGGTGGAATTTTTGATCATCGTCAGCAGCTGGCTGGTTGTGATTTTATCTTTCACGCGCATACCTCAGTCTCCTCCCAAATCCGATGGGATTATAGCACAGGCGTTCAGAATCGTTCAAGTACAAAGGGCCTTTGCGGCCAAAAGTGTTCTGTGGGGACACCACTCTTTTTTCACATGATGATATATTTAACCAAAAGCAGGCAATACAGACCTGTTACAACACAATGAAAGAGGGATAAATAATGAGGCTGAAGCTGAATTGTCTCCTGGTGCTGCTGTGCGCGCTGCTGCTGGCCGCCGGCCTCGCCTCGGCGGATGAGCTGATTCTTCCCGCGGGGGTGACGGTGATTGAGGAGTATGCCTTCCAGGGCGATACCTCCATCACCACAGTGGTGCTCCCCGAAGGGCTGACCGAGATCGGCGACTACGCGTTTGCGGACTGCACCTCGCTGAGCGCCATCGCTATTCCGGACAGCGTGACCTATATCGGCGAGCATGCATTTGACGGCACGAACTGCCGCCCGCTGGTTTTCGCCAACACGCCTGCCTGTGAGGCAGCCATTGCCGCACAGCTTCCGCTGGAGATCAATTTCCTTGATCCCGAGGATGAGACGCTCTGGCAGATCAGCATGGCGCTCACCTACCATTACAATGCTTATACCCTTGATAATGTGTACATCAATCCCGAGGCCTCACCGGTCACCGACATCTATGTGCCGGATGGTGTGGAAAGCATCGGAGCGCGCGCTTTTGAGTGCAACAGCGCCATCACCGGCATTGCCTTGCCTGAAAGCGTGATAGCCATCGGCGAGCGCGCCTTCGACGGCGACGAAAGCCTGGTCAACCTCGGCCTGCCCAGCAGCATGGTCTGGATTCACGAAGATGCCTTTGCGGGCACCGAGTGCGTGCCCATGGCCTATGCCGGCACCCAGACCGCCGACGTCGCCATCGCCGCCAAGATCCCGCTGGAGATCGACTTCCTTGATCCCGAGGACGAGACTCGCTGGCAGATCGGCATGTACCTGTCCTTCCATCACGACCAGTATTGCCTGGACCATGTCGTCATCA
>CAMJPQ010000030.1 GCA_946407745.1 uncultured Clostridia bacterium | reverse complement strand
CTTTATATCTTCAAATCTGTGGCAGCTTTTCCCTTTGATAAACGTTGATAGAGTTTCCGAAATCCCGTGCGATTATCCCGGTCCAATGGGTGTGCCGATTACAGTTTTGGCAAAACTCAATCCGGATCAGTTCGAGATGTTGGGCTTAATCAGACCGCGTATTGAAGGAAAGGAACTGTATAGGCGTATTGTGGTAAGAAACCTTAATCCGTCTTTGCCCCCTGAAATCGACCTCGATAATGAGCTGAATAAGTGCGGGGTAACAATCGAATACGAATTATTGAAAGGAGAATAACAATGTCCGAGATTTCCAAATTCCAGGCCTACAAGAAGAAGCTGGACGGCGTTTGCAACGAGAACAACCTGGTTTTCCGTTTCCGTCAGAAAGAGTACCCCACCACCTTGACCATCCTCCCCTGCTCCGGCGTTGAGGAACAGATGGACTTCCTGTCCGATCCTTCCGACACGTCCAACACTTCCCCGGATGCCCGCCTGGTGTTCTACTACAAGGACGGCGAGCTGCTTTATAAGATCAGCGACACCTTCATCATCACCGACTCCCTGTTCGCCAAGCTGAAAAACCTGTATAAGAACATGGTCTTTTACTGGAACATGTACTTCTTCCGGAATGTGATCGAGCGCCACGCCATCGAGGAGGGCGCCATGCCGGTGATTGATGAAGCCGACGCTGACGATGCACCGGAGCTCCCGCCCCAGGCCGAACCCCTGGAGGAGGACGTGGAGGAGCCGGAGGCCGGATGCGACGCCAGCGAGGAGCTGATCGTACAGGCTGCCGAAGTCGTCCGCATGGAGAACAAGGCCACGCTCGCCCTTTTGCAGCGCCGGTTGAACGTTGGCTATGCCACCGCCCAGGTGATCATGGACGAGCTGGAGAAGCGCGGCGTGGTCGGCAACTACAATGGCGGAGCCAGGGAAGTCCTCCCCACCGACGAGCCAGAGGAGTAAATCATGGGAAAGGCGGCCAGGGCGGTTCGCAAGGGGCCGCAGAGTGAATTCGTCAAGAAGTTCGAGGATCTGTCCGGGCGGTACTCCGTCCGGCAGATCTGGGAGGACTGGGTGATCATGTCCGCCATCAGCATTTCAAACGCGGTGGATCTGGAACACGCCGAGGCGCGGGAGCGGGACTACATGGCCCGGGCACAGAAATACAGCCGGGACGAGCTGCAGGTATTTTCCGATCTGTTCTCCGATTTTGTCGTGGCGATGGACGTCAACCCGGACCAGGACTTTCTCGGGGAGATGTACATGGCCGTCGGCATGGGAAACGAGCATTCCGGGCAGTTCTTCACGCCGTACAACGTGTGCAAGATGATGGCCAAAGTATGCACCCCTGACATACCGGCCCGCGTGGAACGTGATCACTGGATCGCCGTCAACGACTGTGCCTGCGGCGCCGGGGCTCTCCTGGTCGCCTTTGCCAATGAGTGCTTATCCCAAAAGGTCAACTATCAAATGTCCGTGCTGTTCACCGCGCAGGATATCGACTACCTGGTAGGCTGCATGTGCTATCTGCAGCTCTCGATCCTCGGCTGTCCGGGGTATGTGAAGATCGGCGACAGTCTGTGTGATCCGCTCACGAGCTACGACAGCCGGGGCTTGTTCCCGAAAGACGATGGTTACATCTGGTACACGCCGTTCTACTTCTCCTTCGTGTGGGACGGACGGCGGCGGGCGGCGCTGATGGACCAGGTGCTCGGGAAATTCAAAGATCCGACAACGGCCACAGAGATCCAGGATCAGCCGTTGCAACGGCCCATATTCGAGCGTGCCGAGGAAACGAAGGTAATTACACCGCCAAAGCCGGAAACGCCGCCAGAGGCCGTCCAGACGCCTTTCGGCGAGGCAAAGCACGGACAACTGACATTCTTCTGAAAGGAGGTAGGAATCATTGGATCAGAACCTGAGCAGCGCCTTGATGAATCGTGTCCTTTATATGCTCATGGATTCTGGTGTCGAAGACCTTTCCGCAATCCGTTCCAAATTGCAGCTCATCCTTAATGATTACACCATTGGGCCGAAAGAGGAAGCGCTGCAGGTGTGGACGGAAGGAAAAAACGACTATTATCTAAAGCGATTTACGCTGGCAAAAGCCGTGGCGGGGTGCACAAAAAAGACGGTCAAAGTGTACGGCGACTACCTTCGGCGGGCACTCGGGGAGATCGGCAAGGACGCGGACAGCATCGGATCTGTGGATATCCAGGTGTATCTCGCACAAGTCATGTCGCGAACGAGTGCGGCAAATGCAGATAACGTGCGGCGAGTACTGTCTTCGTTTTTTGGATGGCTGCACCGGGAAGAACTGATCTCCAAAAATCCCATGACCAAAGTGGACAGCATCAAAGTACGAAAGCAAAAGAAAAAAGCATTTACAGATATCGAATGCGAGTTGCTTCGCAACGCCTGCCGCACGGCCAGGGAGAAAGCAATCGTCGAAACACTGCTCTCTACCGGCTGCCGAGTATCGGAATTGGTTAGCATTAAACGGGCGGACATTGACGGCAAAGCGATCACCATCATAGGGAAAGGCGAAAAACCCCGCACGGTTTATTTGAACGCGAAGGCCATTGTTGCCATGCAGGGGTATCTTTCCGAGCGGAAGGACAGCAATCCTTATCTGCTTCCTCGGATGGATGATAGCTGCCGTACCAAGGAAAGGTTATCCATAACCGCCAGAACGCGAGAGAACTGGTACAAGGTTCCGGACATGGTCGCCGCAGCCGGCCACTCCGACAATGGGACGATCGAGCAGATCGTTAGAGGTATCGGAAAACGTGCCGGAGTGGAAAACGTGCACCCGCACAGATTCCGCCGCACTTGCGCAACGTCCGCCTTAAAACACGGCATGCCAATAGAGCAGGTAAGCAAGATGCTTGGCCATGAGCAACTGTCGACTACGCAAATATATCTGGATCTCGACGAGCGTGGGCTGGAAATGTCCCATGAGAGATACGTAACGTAATCCGTCAATTTGTTCATTTCAATCAATTTTGATCGAATTACAGGAGGAGAAACCAATGCGAACATGTAAAGGCTGCGGATCCCCGATTTTATGGATCCGCACAGAAGGCGGCAAGAGCATGCCCTGCGATCCCCTCCCGGTCGGGTACCGGGAGAGGGAGGGCGCACGGGGGAAGATCCTCACCCGGGGCGGCCATATCGTGAGCTGTGACTTCACCAACGATCCAACCGCCGAGACCGGGTATATGCCCCACTTCGCTACCTGTCCCAATGCAGCAGACTTCAAGAAAGCGAGGAAAAAGGGATGACACCGAAGATCATCACCCTCTGCCCCGCCTGTGAAAAGCTGTTCCGGGACGCTTTCATCCTCCGGAAACTGCCGTTCAATGAGGTCAAGGAGCCGAAAGACTCCTGTGAGCACTGCGGACAGCGGGTCGTGCTCATGGACACTTTCGAGGTTGTGAGGCCACAACACCATGGCTGACCGCAACGGCTATGCTCCGTCCATCATCCAGACTGACACATCCTTCTGCTACCTGTGCGGGAGACGTGATCGGAAACTCGACCGCCACGAGCCCTTCGGAGGCCCGCTCCGGCAGAAAAGCAAAGCGCACGGCATGTGGGTGGTGCTCTGCCACCACCCCTGCCACGAGGGGAGCGAGGGCGCACACGGGGATCCCGCCGTCAACCGGGATCTCCGGGCCGCCGCCCAGCGGGCAGCCATGAAAACCTACGGTTGGACAACAGCCGACTTTATCCGGGAATTCGGAAAAAACTATTTGTGAGGTGAAAATCATGATCGCATTTCTTGTCGCCGTATTCATCCTCGTGGTAACCGTTCGGCTTCTATACGAGAAGGAAAGGAGCGACCGCCGGTGAGGAAGAACAACGGCTACATGATCCCGAAGGTCAAGCGAAAGACGGCAGACAGCTATGTTTGCTCTGGCTGCGGTAAAACGCTTTCCCCGAGAGATGCCTTCTTTTACGTGGACTCCTGCAACTGTGCCATCACCGACAACTCGAAGCCATTTTGCCGTGAATGCTACCGGATCAAATACGGGGAGTGACCAAATGAATTTGTTTGAGGAGGTAACAGAATGAGCGGAAGGCCAAAACTCAAAGTTTGCTGGATAAGTGCCGGGGTTTCATCGTTCGTTTCCGGTTGGCTGGAAAGAGAAACGGTTGACGAGTATATCTACATCGACATCGCAGACCAGCACCCGGACAGCCTTCGTTTTATCCGTGACTGCGAAAAAGCCCTTGGGCGTGAGGTTAAAATCCTCAAATCTGATGAATACGACAGCGTTGAGGAGTGCATCCGGGCTTGCGGGCATGTCGGCAATTTGCGAACAGGCTTTTACCCATGCACAAACTGGCTGAAAAAGCGTGTTCGTAAAAAGTGGGAGTACGAACACCGGGACTATGACATTACCTACGTTTGGGGTTTCGACGTAGACGAAACTGAACGTGCCGACAGGCTCATTGACGCGATGCCACAGTTTTCACACGTGTTCCCGCTGATTGATAAGCAACTAACAAAGCAGGACGCGCATGGTTTGTGCGCCGAACTTGGGATAAAGCGTCCCGCCATGTACGACCTTGGATATTCAAACAACAACTGCCGAGGATGTGTCAAGGGGGGGCAAGGCTACTGGAATAAAATCCGCAAGGATTTTCCCGAAGTGTTTGAGGATAGGGCAAAGATGGAGCGAGAGATAGGACATACAATATTGCATGACGAAAACGGGCCAATTTTCCTTGATGAGCTTGACCCAAACGCAGGAAGAATGAGCGAAGAAATAATGCAGGATTGTTCAATTTTTTGCCAGTTGGCAATAGGAGGATGAACTATGAGCGTATACATCAAGGGCATGGAGATGCCGAAAGGTTATTTGGACATTCGTATTTATGCAGATGGTAGAGTTGTAGGTAAATCGTTCTACAAATATGGAGAAGAAATTGGAACCGCAATCCAAGTAGGGCCGAACGGGCGGCTTATCGATGCGGACGAAATGAGAGATGAATGGCTGATAAATGGCGAAAACGAATACGTCTATGACACAAACGCTTTCCTTGAAAGCATCGACAATCAGCCTACGGTGATTCCTGCGGAATTTGGAGGTGCAGAGGGAAAATGATCTATTGCAAAGATTGTTCGACTACCGATTGCCCATACCAGAAGGAGAAAGAAGAAAGGGAAAACGACCAGTTCAAAAAGATTTTAGGATGCAACAAGGGCGTCACCATCATCCCGGCAGAGGAGGGCCAATAACATGGAGGATTTAAAGCCGAGCGTCATTCGCGGCACTATCAATGGCAAAGCGATGTATTGCCGCATTCCTGTCAGAAGCAAGCTATTTGAATTGATGCAGGAAAGCGGAGATCTTTCAGCTGAAACAATCCTCGCGATGCCTCACGAAAAGGCTGTGGCTGTGATTGACGCTATTATGCACGACTGGCTTTACTGGATGCGCCGTGCCGGAGAATATTTTGTGCAACTCACACCGGAGCCGGCAAGTAAGGAGGGCAAAAGATGACACTTGATATTCTCGGCTCAAAATGGACGTTCGAATACCGGACAGAGAAAAATGATCCACGGCTTGAGAATTGCGACGGTTATACAGACTGGACCACTCGCCTGATCGTGGTAGAACAGGAGATAGAAGGAGACCTAGGTGATATGCGACGATACGCCGCGAAAGTGGCCCGCCACGAGATCGTACACGCATTCCTTGTAGAATCCGGCCTTTCTACTTCTTCTGGATGCTATGACTCCTGGGCAACCAACGAGGAAATGGTGGACTGGATCGCACGCATCGGCCCTCGGATCTATCACGCATGGGACACGGCAGATGTACTCTTGCCGGAAGATTTTGGAGGTTGATGTATAATGACACCAGAAGAAAAGATCATCCAGGATCTGAAACGGGATCTGCTGTTCGTCATGATGAACCCGTCGCGCCGCTGCTGGGTCTGCAAGTATAGAGACCGGGACTGCGAGAAAACCGGCTGCGCCCCCGTGTGGCGCGGCCAGAAGGAAAACGGAGGCTGACATGGAGAAGAAAGCGCCGTATATCTCAAAAACCTGTTCGTGGAACCGCAAGGAGGAGACCTGCATCCAGGCTCCCTGCGACGGCTGCCCCTGGTCCTACGCCGAGATCGAGCGCCGGAAAAAGCTGCCCCTTGTGAAATTCCCGAACGGGCTAATGGGAAAGTACGTCGGAAAGAATTATGCACCGATAGGCGAAAGCCAGGAGAAATGACATGACGCTGGAGGACTTGAACTTGCACCTTGACATGGTTACCGACCTCGCTGCCGCAAGGGACAGGCTCCAGTCTATGCAGTCATTTTTGAAGGCCCAGAACATGGACGGCATGCCGCGGGGATCCGGTGACAGCCGGAAGGTGGAGCAGTTGGCCGTTCTGATCAGCCAGCAGCGGGAGGACGTAGAGCGCATGGAAAGGATGGTGACCCGCTCCGAACCGAGGATCCGGGGGTGGATCGACACGATCCAGGACAACCGCACCCGACAGATCTTCTCCCTCCGCTTCCTGGCAGGGTTCGCCTGGGCGGATGTGGCCATGATCATCGGAGGGAAAAACACCGAGGAGGCGGTCAAGGCTGTATGCTACCGCTATCTGGAAAGCGTGTAATCCGGCGAGAGGCCGTTGCAACGGCTCACAGCGATTTTGAGCGACAATACCCATATACCAACATCCCCGAGCTGGAAAACGCCTCACAGGGCAAATAAAGAGGCCCCTATGCCGAAGCTCGGCATAAGGGCCTTTTGCTATGGTCTGATCTTGCGCAGGAACGCGGCGTAAAGCCTGGGATTGACCACCCGCAGCGCATCACTCACCAGCTCGTCCACGATGGGCCAGATCTCCGCTTGGGATCTCCCGCGGATCGTCCGCCCGAACTCTGTGTCGCTCTCATAGGTGATGGTGTTTCCGACCGCTTCCGGCGGGGGCGCGTAGGAGTACCCCCGGACGACCGGCTCTGCGGACTTCGCCGGGTACAGCTCGTTACGGATCGTGTAGAACGCCGCGAGCTTCATACAGGTGGAGGCGTTGGGGTGCTTTTCCCCCTGGCATTCGGCAATGGCCTCCTGCAAATCCTGTTCGGTTATCACAAGAGGCCACCCCCCTTACATGCGGTCCATCTTATCGACGAACCGCTGCACTTCCCGGCGCTTCTCCTCGGGCAGAGAGCCCATCATGCCGCGCATGTCTTCCAGAATGGCATCCATGCTCTCGGCGTAGGAGTAATTGCCGGAGTACCGGCCCATGCTGTCACGCTGAGCGTTCCGGCGTCCGGCGTTGCTCATGCCGCCGTAGCTGTCGGCCCGGCTGTTGCCGCGCCCGCCGTCGGCATAAGAGCGCCCGTCGTTGTAGGCGTAGCCGTACCGTGGCATCATGTAGCGCCCGGAGTAGCCGCCTTCTTCCCCTTCGGCCTCCATCATGGCGATCGTGGTCTTGATGGATTTGAGGGTGTGGGTCAGCTTGTCCACGTAATCGGCGTCACCCACAGAGATAGCGCCGGAGGACTTGCGCAGCTTGTCCTTCGCCTCGGACAGAGACTCGGACACCAGCTCGCAAAGCTCATACAGGGTTTTCAGTTTCTCGTCCATTGTGCTTCCTCCTTCCCGTCAGGCAGTTCTCTGGACGTCCAGAGAGGCGCGCCGCCGCACAAAGATGGACGGCGTGGGAGTGACCGCCGCGTCGTCCTCCGTGGCGTCAACGTAGGCCGCAGAGACGGACACACAGCAGCCGCAGGGGACAGTGATCGTGGCCGACGTGTTCACGTGCCACAAATCCTCCGCCGCCGCAGGAGTGACGATCGCCACGCTGTCAGCAACGGGGACTCCGTTGAGCGTGATCGCCACAGCGATCGGCGTCACGGCCCCGCCTTCGGGGATGGCGATATTCCCCTGCAGCGTCACTTCGTACCGCGCGGGCTGATTGGAGCCACCCTTCAAGGTAAGAACCCCGACAGCAAGGGGAATGACACACCCCTTGTTGCACGAGATAGATACATCATCAAACGGAATAATGCCGTTGAGAGCGACATTCTGATCCGTGGAAGTAAGATACCTTGCCATGGTGACACCCCGATCAGTTCATGAAGGTGTTGCCGCCGCAGCCGCAGCCGACGGGGTTCCCGCCGCAGGTGAAAATCGGGGTTCTGCCATACACGGGAGTGGTGGGCACGGGGCAGGAGTTGAGACGGTTGTACAGGGCGTCAACCTCGTTGGAGAAGCCCTGGGAGATGAACGCGTTCTGAGCGGTCTGGGAAGCCGCCAGCCGGGCCTCGGAGAGCTGGGTGCGCAGGCTGTCTGCCTCGCGCTTGTAGCCGTCCAGTTCGAGCTGGCACAGCTTGTCGAGAACGGTCTGGATGCCCTGGGTCACGGCGGCACGGTCCGCGCACGCTTCGGTGGCGATCGTGTACTTCAGATCCGCGGTGCCGGCGGCGGTCTGGTTGAAGCCGTTGCTGATGGCGGACTGGATGCCGAAGCCCTGCTGCATGCTGGCGATCTGGCCGTTGGTGATCGCGCCGGTGATGGCGTTGCCGGTCTGGCAGATGTTCTGGTTGATCCCGGCAATGCCGAGCTGAACATCACCGAAGCCGGAGGTAAGGCTGTTCTGCAGCCCGTTCAGATATGTGGTGATCTGCTGATCACGGAAGCCGTCGGAGATGTGCTGGCTGTTATTCAGCCAGGGGTACAGACCGCAGTCCATGCCCATCATGGCGCCATAGCCGCCTCCGAAGCCGCCGAAGCCCCAGCCGTTTCCGCCGATGAGGAGCAGGAGGATGATCCACGCCCAGTCCCCGCCGAAAAAGCCGCTGCCGTTGCCGTAGCCGCCGCCGTAGGCGGGAGCGACCGGCATGTAGAACCCGTTGCCGGATCCTTCATCAGTGAGAGCCATAATGTTTGTCACCTTTCAAAAATGTATTTACACTTTTCTGGCCAGAAAATAGTGTACAAAAAAGCAGTATTGTGTTATTATGTCTATGCTGGTATAAAACGAATAACATAAATCGTGGAGGATTTTATAATTATGAGTGAAGTGTGGAGGGACGTAGTCGGATATGAGGGCCGGTATCAAGTAAGCAATTATGGAAATGTGAAAAGTATTATTTTCTCAAAGAACGGCAAGGAATCCGCATTGTCTTTGCTGAACGGGAAAGACTATCTTCTTGTAAAACTGTATAAAGACGGTAAAGGCAGCATGCAACGTGTTCATCGGCTCGTTGCCGAAGCATTTATTGACAATCCTGATAATTTGCCTGTCGTTAACCACAAGAACTGGGACAAACACGATAACAGGGCCGAAAACTTGGAGTGGTGTTCATATAGTTACAACAATTCATATCTGCCGTCAGAGTCAAAAAAGGCAAAAGCAAAGAAATTGAGAGTGAATTGCCAAGACAGTCCTGGGAAACAATTTGCGAGTCCCAAAAGAGTTATTTGCATTGAGACAGGCAAGGTATTTAATTCCATTTCAGAGGCTGCACGCTTTACGGGGGTTGAGCAAAGCAACATTTCAAGAGCCCTTGCTGGTAGGCAAAGAACCTCGTCCGGTTATCATTGGAAATACGCCGATGAAAAATCGAAAATTATAGGTACGCTGTCACTTGCAAGAGGTCAAATTACCGATTGGATCCACGCATGTGAAACGAATACCGGAGTATTTTCAACAGAGGTATTCGATCTTAGCGATCTAAGAAAAATGAAGGGCAGAATCAGATTCCTTGTGAGGGCAAATGATGGGAAAGTGGAAATCTGTATCTGTTCTTCCGATTACGATCCGGCGGGGACGTAATTATCCATGCCGTGCACCCGCAGCGGAGTGAATACCGTGAAAAGTAATGCGAAAAGTAATGACTTTTTACTTGCTTGCAACTTGCTACAAACTTGCTACAGTGAGCAAGTTTTGTTGCAAAGTGAGCAAGTCTTGAGGAAAACGGGCATTTTTCGCCCTTGAATGTGCAAATCTTTTACTTGACTGTCATTTGCTCACCGTCTGCCGCTGAACATCTTCATGACCTGCTGCAGGCGGGGCGCGCCGATCTGCCCGGTCCGGAGAAGGTACTGGGTGATCTGCGGAGCGTCCGTCATGCCGTCCGGGATGTTCAGCCCCCGGGCCTTGAGAAACGAAGCGGGATTGGCCTTGATCTGGCTCACGTCCTGCTGCATGGATGCCCCTCCCTGCTGCTGGCCGAGCTGTTCAAAAAGGCTCACTTCGTCTCCTCCTTTTTCGAGCGCATGGCGGCGATCTGCGCCGACAGGGCCGCTCCCACGAGCGTTTCCACTTCGTCCCGTCTCACATATTCCGCCGGGTCAAACTTCGGCGCAGGGGGCGTGGGAGGGCGCTTTGTGTACACGTCCAGCGTGAAACCGTTGGCGTTGGCCGACTTGATGTAGATCTCGCTTTCGTCCTGTGAAATCATCATCTGCGAAGCGCCTGCGTTCACCGGAAACGCGGAGGCCGCTTCCTCTCCCTTCACCTGCACGATTTCGGCACGGATCGTGGGCGGGGTCATCATCTGGTTTGCTTGGGACATTTGTGTCCCTGGCAAAGGCTGCTGCATGACCGGCTGTTGGAACGGCTGATACAAGGGCTGATATGTCGCCGGAAAACCGCTGTTGTAGAATGCCATCGTTTTTACCTCCGTGAAAAGTAATATGTCGGGACAGTCTGTCCGCTGTCCCAGGAGTCCCACCAGTTACCGGAGATGACCGCAACCGCGTGTTCGTGGGGGCCGAGAACGTAGATCCCGGAGGAATGATCCGCGGCGAAGTCCGCCACGGTGTAGCACTCCGGGCAGCGGTCGATCATCTTCTTCCGGGTGAAGCCGAACTGCCGCAGCAGCTCCCACCAGACGCGGTCTGCACTCGGCATATCGGCCATGTCTCCGGATAGATCACACAGCGCTTTGTGCACCGTATTCCAGTCCAGCCCCGTCACCGCACATATCGAACGGACAGTACAGTCGCCCACAAGCAAGCCTTGCGGGTTCGGGTTGAATTGGATCCACATGCTCCTGCTCCTCCCTCGGGAAAAGATCATCGTCCAGGATGTACTCGTTGTCGTACAAGAGGATCACCTTCTTTCTGTCGGAAAAAGCATATAAAAAAAGAGGCCGTCTGACGATGAAGCCAGACGGCAACTTTCCGGAACAGAAAGTGAAATATGGCGGAAAACAAAAAAGAAGCCCCCTCTGACGAACAGAGGGGGCTACGTGCATAGATGGGTTATGATGACCTTCCGGGCCTTCTTGACGATGTTGCAGACGTGCCGGGGCGTGAGCTCGAATTCCGCGGACAGCGGCTCGTAGTGCTCATTTTCGAGGATCGTCCGTTTGGCGATCTCCCGGTCCCTGGCGCTGTGGATGTATTCGTCGATGATGCCGGAGACGGTGCTCACGGGATAGTCCTTGATGATGTCCCGCATTTGGACGTTGGAATAGCTCTCCAATGGGTAGTCCTCCCTTTCCGGAGGAGCCCCTGCAGCTCACGTGCGGCGACACGTCAGCCATGATACGGATCAATAAACGTCAGTTTTCGGAGAGCTGTTTCCCGATCTGGTGCAGACCGGTGGCGGCAAGCCCGGAGGCGATCCCCACGGCCACGGCGTCGATCACGTTGTCCACGGGGAAGGCGGGCATGGTGAACAGCCCGGTCACTCCCAGGGCAGCGCCGCAGACGCCAACGATGATGGGGATCCATTTGTCGTTCAAGGGGCTGGCTTTGACGGCCATGCCGATGAGGAAGCAGATCACGGTGATCCCGGCGACAGTCGCGAATTCAGGCATAACGAACTTCTCCTTTCGATTTTGAGTGATTTTTGAGAGGCAGCGAGTCCACGGACTTCATGATCTGGTCCGCGTCCCCATTGCCCTTCAAGCCGTTGTGGTAACTGTTGTGCATATCCCGCAGCCGTTTCCGGTCGTCAAAGTCGACCTCACCGGCGGCGATATAGCTTTGCCCAAGGTAGATGATCCTGTCCAGAAGCACACACTTCTGGGCATCCCGCAGGGCGTCGAGCTGCCCGCTCATTGACCGCTGCTGTTCCCCCAGGGCCTCCACGAGCTCTGTCAGCTCGTCCACTTTGTCTTTCTTTTCCGCTGCCATGTCCTCCTTTTTGGCCTTTCTCTCTGCCTTGAACTTCCACCGGTCGTGGGCGACGTTGATTAGCGCCGTCCCGCCGGCCCCGCAGATAAAAGCAAGGATGACCATCAGCACGTCCTTCATTTTACGTCCTCCATGACCTTGTCGATGCACTGACCAATGGTCAGATTGTTCCCCTCCGCCATGATCTTAAGCAGGGCGTAGGTGTCCGCCTGGATCGTGACGGAGATGGTGACGTCCTTTTTCCCGTCCGTGCCGGGAATGATCAGCACCTGGCCCGGATAGATCATGTCGGACGTCATATTGTTGGCCTGCTTGATGAGAATGTAGGCTGAACCTTCCCCGTAGAATTTTTCCGCGATCCCCCAAAGGGTGTCCCCGCTCTTTACGGTGTACGTCCCCGTGGGTGTGGGGGCCGGGGCAGGGTCGTCTTTCTTGACATACCGGAGGCAGCAGTCCCAGGGGAAATTGTAATAGGCGTGGACGTTGATCTCATAGCCGGTCTGATCACCAGGCTTGCCGCCGGTCACGCCGCCGAACTCGTTGCAGGAGGCCTGAACGATCTTCCCATCTCCGATGTAGATCGCCGTGTGGCTTTTCTCGTTCAGCAGAACGTCCCCGACCTGCAGCCCCGCTCCGGTCTGGAGGTTGACGTTGAGGGGGATCACAAAGCCGTGGTTGAGGAAGTCGGAGCGCATATTCCCCGTGTACGTGGACTGCAGCGGCACGCCAGCGCGCTTATAGGCGTCGATCACCAAGGCGGAGCAGTCGTAGTCGGGATTTCCCCACCTGCTTCCCTGGTCGTACCCGTGACTGTCGTCAACGGCTACCTCATAGCAGAAGTCAGCAGCTTTTTCAGGAATGGTCATTCCTCAACCTCCCACCCGGTGGGGTACACGTCCGGCGCCCACACGTTACCGTCGATCAGGGAGCGATAGATGGGACCGTCCGCATCCGGGTAGTGGACTCTGTCGCCGGTGTTGTAAGCATCGGCTGCGCCGGTGGGTTGGGACCAGATGGGTACGTCGTCCGGGGCAAGACCGATAGCAGTCCACAAAGCCGGAGTAACGTCTGGAGTCCAGTCGGACTGACTTGTGTGTGCCTGTACGCAACGGTAAAGCTGTGGGTCGCCCACTTCGTTTTCGCCGTAAGTGACCATCGTATAGACGGCGTAGGGAACGCCAGATGCCCACGCAGGATATACGGTAGCAATCTCCATCGCCTCATCGTCCGTCAAGGTCTGGGCGAACATCTGGAGGGCTTTGCGAAGCTGTTCCGCGCATTGTAGTCTGTTCATTCGGTCACCCCCAAAAGAGCGTTCAAGATTTCATCCGCTGTCGGTTCTGGCGTGGGCGGTTCTGGACGGGGAAGTGGGTCAAAGACATACTCCCCGTCAACATAGAGATAGTCCGAAACGTCCCCGTCCGGGAGCGTGTCCACCCTCGGAAGGCCTTCCGGGGTAGCCGGGAGGACTACGCAAGCGGAAAGGATGCGGTTATCGTTGTTTATGTTAAGTGCGTACATCACTGCACCCCCTTGATGCCGTAGATTTCGACTGGTACTGCTGCGGAAGCATCAGCCGCTGTACCAACGCCAATGTCAAAAGTCACACCACTAACAATTGCAGAACACGTCCTGCCCGCCCATGCTCCAGCGTAATTCTGCACAGGACACCCATAACTATTCCCATCAATGGGGACGTAATGAGAACGGTATAGTATGTTGTTAGTCCAATGTCTGTTGACAATGATAACGGCATCAAATCCGCTCAAATCCAACGCTATGGTCTGCGCCGCAAATGCGCTTGTCGGGCTTGCATTCGTCCACAGCAAATCCCACTTGCTCATCGCCCCTACATCGTCAGGGGTGAGGGTAATTGTCGTACCGCTCTTTCCGTTGATAGACTCGAGCGCACCAACGTCCTCTGCGTCAAGAGCTACAATCCCACCCTTGCCGTTGACGGAAATAACCACACCGGAGCCGTCGTTGATCTCACGGAGCTCCTCCTCGATGGTCTCCAAGAGCTCCTGCATCTGGGCCTGCACCATGCTCGTGTCAATAACAAGAGACTCGGTAACGAGCCCACAGACCGTATCATCCATGCGTTCATCGGTGATCATGCTCGCCGTCATGGCTACGGTTCCGGCGGGGATGGAGAGCCGGGCAAGGCTGATCTGCCGGAGGACATTGTTGTTGGTCAGCGCCGGAGCCGAAGGAGTGGCTGCGGGAGTGCCGACAAGGACCTTGATCTGCGGAAGGGCAACATAGTTTGTGGTTTCCCATTCCACGATAACTCTGTCGATCCGGTCAAGCGCGCCGTCAGCGATCGGAACATCCAGGGTCAGCGGAACGCCGGTGGTCTTGTATGTGTCGTTCCACCACACCACGCCGTTTGCCTCCGCGTTGGCGATCCAGCCGAGGCCATCCGATACGGCCACCTGCATGGCCCCTTGAACAGCGGAAACGGCGGCATTGCCTGCGGCAGCAAAAACGCCGGATGTGCGTCCGTGGAGCCACCGCATGACCCATTCCGCGCCTACGTAGATGCTCTGGTTGTTGGGGAAGGATTTAATTTCTGCCACTAAGTTTCACCTCGTTTAGAGCGGTGAGCTGAGGCTCACCGAGAATGATTGTGGTCTGTGGCCCACGAGAGTCGAGGGCATACTTCACGCCGTTGATCCTGGCCTCGAACTCAACTCCGAAGCGGTTGGAGACGCAGGAGATCTTGTCGCCAAGGTTGAAGGCTTTCCCAAAGTCTTCCGGAGCAACGCGGACGGCAAAGGTCTGACGGCGAAGACGCTGCGAGGCCTCGGCCTGGCATTCCCATTGCATCCTCTGTCGGAATTGAGCTTCCGTTTCATCCGCCGTCTGCGTTTGGTTGCTGCGGATCCAGTGTTCATACCGATCTCCGGCAGAGGCGCTTCCGTACTCGACCAGAATGTCATTGCCGTTGCGCAAGCGGCAAGGGAGGTAGAAATAATTCTTGAAGGTGGAGTTGTCGTCGGTGATCACAAGCTGTGCTGCCGTCCCTTGCTCTTCGGAAAACACGACAGCATGGATGCCGGTCGTCAGATCCTGGCCCTGGTACACCTCGAACATATGACTTCGTGTTTCCGTGTCCCACAAAAGCCGATGCCCATATTCCGCTTCGTCCAGTACGTCCATGATCCCATCCAGGAGCTGGCCTCCGTACAGGATGGCGTCGGTCTCGGCCTCCAAACCGGCGGAAGCATGCAGAGTAATTCCCGGCAGGCCCCGAAGGTTGTTGCTGACGGCGGTATAAACCGCCGTTTCCACGTTGGTTATCTGCACCCGTGACGTTATGGCCCGCTTGTTCAAAAGCCAGTTTGATGTGTATCCGTTTGCGGTGATCCGGTTCTCCGCCGTGTCATACTTGATGTTCTGGATGGTGAAGGTGAGATCGTCGAAGTCGGAAATATACAAAATGCCGTCGTTTTCAAGGGCGGCAATGTTGTAATCGTCAGCGGGGACCGTCAGCATGAATTTCCCGATCGCATTATAAAACCACTGCATCTGCAGGCCTGTGGCGTGAGTGATCTCGTGGTAATTTTCACGGTCGGCAGTATAGGCGTAAACGTTCATACCGTGATCCCCACGATCTCGCTGGAGAACGAGATGACGATCTCCATTCCGTCCCCGCCGCCGCTCGCCTCCGGCTTGATGATGTTTTCTCCGACAGCCAGACGGTTGAGAGTGCTTTTCAGACTAAGCGCACCCCGAATGTCTCCATGCAGCGAAGAAGTCACATAGGTGCGCTCGTGCGTAATCTCGACTACGACCCGCTCCCCGGCGGCCAGGGTGTGACGCAGGAGAAGGAATTCTCCCGTCTCCACGTTGGTGATCATAGGGTTGGAGACTTCGCTTCTGGCCGATACCGTCATGGTGAACGGAACCGGAAGCTGTCCGCGGTTTGCGATCCGTACGAACTGCGTCTCAATGGGCGCGCCGAAGGCGTATTCACCGGAGATCAGCCATACGCCAGGAGTGCCGTCCGGGGCCATGTGGCTTTCGTCTCCGTCCCACAACCGGAACCTCCCCCCCACACCGGCCAGTACTGCGCTCGCAGAGGAGTCCTGCGCCCAATAGGGATACGGCGCCAGGAGGGAAAACTGGAAAAACGCGAACTCAGGCTCCGGGCCGACCGTCGGCGTGGCCGTGGGCCGGCAGTCGATGTAGTAGTCGTCCGCATACAGTTTCCCGGTCAGATCCGGGCGGATCACGGACATAAGCAGATCCTTGTTTTCCGCCTGGAACTCTCCGACCAGGCGCCCGGAGATGTTCACCGGGCGCGGCTGCACGTTGGTGGACTGGACCGTGGCGCCAACCTGGTTGATGCCCTGGGCCTGGGAGAGCGAGATCTGCACCGTATCGATGCCGACGGGCTTGTTGATGAGAAAGCCGTTGTCATACAGGAAGGTGATGCTCTTGCCTTCCTCATTCACATAGCGGAATGTTTTGGAAAGATTGTTGAAGCTCACGCCATAGCCCACCTCGCTTGCTCAAAGTACGCTTCCGTGGCGGCGGCAAACTCAACCGGCGTCTGCGGGACAGCCTGAATGTTCTGGATAATGGTGATGCCTCCGCCGCCGGTCCCGTTTTCGCCGCGGCGCCATTTCTCCGCATCCGTGGCGTTCAAAACAGCCTCGCCCTTGTGAAGGATGGCGGGAAAGTCGTGATACGGAACATAGTCGATACCGGAAGCCTTCGGAGTGCCGCTTGTCTGTCCGTCCACTTCGACCGTGGCCTTGCCGCGCAAATTGGACACGGCGTTGGAGAACCAGCTTTTCACGGAGTCCCAGGCGTCTTTCAGCCCCTGCAGGATGCCGTCGATGATACTCTTGCCCACGTTTTTCAGACTGCTCCACCCGGCGCTTATGCCGTCCCGGATCTTCCCGATTATGCTGTCAGCCACATCCTTTAGAGAATTGAGAACGCTGTCAATGCCGCTGATCAGCATGTCCAGCAGCTCTATGCCAGCCTCTCGTATGTCGGGCCATGCAGCCACAAGGCCATCAATGATAGCCTTCACGATCTGCGGTGCCTGCTTTATAAGCGACGGCAGCGCCGCGATAATACCGGCGATCAGTTTCCCGATGATTTTTCCGGAGGCACCCAGCAGCTTGGGGAGGTTGTCGATGATTGCACCTATAAGAGACTCGAGAATACCGAGACCGAGATCGAGGAATTCTGGAACTTTGTCGCTGATGTCGGTGATCAGTGCGTCAATTCCCTGGGAGATTTGAGCTATACCTTCATCTCCGTTCCCGGAGAAAATCTCCGTCAACCCGCCCATGACCGTCGTGATCGACGGCATGAATTCGGAGAACAGCCCTCGGGATAGACCTTTGAAAGCCGTCTGCATATCCTGCAGCCCGTCCTGGTAGGCAGCAGCAGACTTCACGGCCTCATCTGACATCACGCCGCCCAGCTCATGGACACGCTTTCGCATTTCTTCAGTATCTTCGGCGGAAGTGTTGAGCAGAGGCCCGAGTTCTTTGGCCGCGCCACCTAGAAGCTGTTGAGCAAGGACAGCGCGTTCCGTTCCCTCCTCCATTCCTTGGAGCCCGGTAATAACGGCAGAGAACAATTCCTCCTGGTTCATTCCGGCGACATCTTCTTGTGAAATGCCGAGCGCGTCAAAAGCCTCCGAGCCTTTTTCGGCTGCTGCTGCCAGTGTCATCATGCCCCGCTGCATGCCATCAATAGAGGATCCGCTGTGCTGCAGGATCGCGTCCCATTCCTGGTATGCCTGGGCGCTGATGCCCATCTTCTGGGACATCTTGTCGATGTTGTCACCGTAGGCAGCAACCTCGGAAGCTCCATCCACGACGCTTTTTGTAAGGCCGACAGCAGCAGTTCCTACAGCGGCGAGCGCGATCCCCGCGCCCTTTGCTGCGGTGCCTATGCCATCACCGAGCTTGCCGAGAAACCCCTTCGCTTTTTCTCCCGATTTATCAAGGCCGTCGTCGAACCCCTCCGTGTCCAGGACAAGCTTTGCTACCAAATCAAAAACGGTCATTTACTCACTTCCTTTGACCCGCAGCCCGGCGCGGTTGATAATATCCATTGCGACCTCGTCACCCGTCCGATCATCTTCCGGCTGTGGCCGGTCGTCCCAACGGGAAGCGTAATAGGAGCCTCCGATCGCTTTGGCTACGTTTTCTCCCATCAGTCGAAGGACTTCCGAGATGTATCGCTTGTATGAGCGTTCTTTTTGCTCTTGCTGAAGCTGTACGGCACAATGGTCCAAAACGTATCCGCTGCCGAACAACTCCAGCATATCGAGCCTTATCCCTTGGCAGAGGCGGAAGTATTCATCTCCCCCAACTGCATCAATGAGGTAAAAAAACCGATGACCTCCGGGCTTTCAACGATCTCCGTGAATGCACCAAGGAATTCGGTCATCTTGTGGTTTTCAAGATCTTCCGGATCTACGAAGCAGAGGAGTCCAAGAAGCTCCGCCGTCTCGTCCGGATGCTCCTCCATCACGGCGGAAAGAACGTCGTTCGCGTTTTTCTTGATCTGCTCGGACACCGCCTTCCGCCGTTCATCGGGAGTGGCATTTTCGTCGATCGCCGGCATCCGCTTACGAATTTCCAGGACCTTCGTAAGCGAAAGCCAACGCTCCACATGCCGCCGGATCTTGTTGGTCTGCACAAGGAATTCCTTGGGGTTGCAGTTTGCCAGCGTTTTCATGCGATCCTCCTATCCGACGTCACGCAGTTCCGGCCTTGCAGTAGATCTCAAACGGGACGGTGTCATGGTCTGCGACCGAATAGTGGCCGTGATACTCAAACGCCATCTGGCCTTTGGCGTTCTTCGCGCTGGTGATCTGGAAGCCCGCCTGGTTGAGGGCGTTCATCAGATGGATGGCAAGGAACCCCGCGTTATTTCCGGTGTTCACATCGGAATAGTCCCCGATCCACCACAGTTCCTCAAAGTCAGAGGCCAGAAGCTGATTGCGGGGGATCACGCGCGTTGCGTCGCTCCCAGAGATGTCGGCGGCACCGACAAGGCTCTTGATGACCGAAGGAGTGCAGGTGAGGAACGTTCCGGCCATCTGGGGATCGAAGCCGTCAAGGTGTTTCAGCTCCTTGGTGTTGTTGGGGCAGTTGTCGACGTCCTCACCAAAATCCGTATAGGAGGGATTGCTGGCAAAAGAGACGCCGCCGGTGGTGGCGCCGAGAAGATTTCCGATGACGCCGGTGGCGGGAGTGAATTCGTCAACGAGAATACCGGCATTCAGCTGGAGCTTCTCAAAGGTATCGTTCGGGATCTGAGTAAACTTCATATCCATTCTCCTTTATGCCGAAAGGTATTCGGCGTTGATGTTGAGGTGGACGCGGCGGATGTTGTCGTTTCCGGTCTCCTCCGCCATGCGCCGTGAAAAAACAGAGGCCCTGGTGATCCAGATACCTCCTCCGTCATAGCGGATGAACCGACCTCCGAGCCCGATGTAGGCTCCGATCTCCTCCGCTTTTTTGGTGATTTCTTCCCAGGAGACAGACTGGTACCAAAGATCCGCGCCCAGCATCAGCGGCTCGTCAAGAGAGGAAAAGGCAGCCTCATAGCTGATGTACGGATAGTGGATGTCCAGCTCCTCCATGGTCTTTTCATCGTAAGAGCTCAGCTCGTCGATGGCGTCCAGCCCGAAGCCAGACCAAAAAGAATTAAGCGCCTGTGCCTTATCCATTGGTCAGCTCCCATTCCTCGGCTGTCACCAGCCGCATGTCCAGTCCGGCGCCCGTGGGCGTTCTCTTGTCGTCCCCGTCGGAGGTCACCCGGAATATCTTCCCGTCTGACCGCCGTTTGAGGACATCGTGGTATTCCAAAGTGAGCTCCCGGCGCGTGATGATGGTGTACAGGCTTGTCACGCCCTGTACACCGGCGACACGGGCCTCGATGGACGTGTCCAGCGTGGCTGCCGCCTGGATCTCTGCCCCTTCCCTCCACGACCGGGTGATACCGCCGTATTCGTCCCGACCGCTGGTGCGGTCCATCATGACGAAGGTCTCATACGCCGCTTCCAGAAGGCTCATCACATCTTCCTCCATGCGTTCAGCCGGGACTTGAAAACCGTCTGCCACGTAGCGGCACCAGAACCGCCAGAGGAGGAGAACGTCGCCTTGGAGTATGAGTATCCCCCGAAGCTTTCCGAAGCGAAGGGGGACGTTGCAACGCCGTCAGCGCCGCCGTATTTTGTCTGCCATGTGTCGATCTCTGCCGACAGGTTAATGACAGCCTGCGGGATGGCGAGCGCCCACACCGCGCCTTCAAAGGTTTCGTCCGGCAGATCAGCGGCGGGGTACTGATGCACCCCGTCGCTGAAAATACTGCCCATGATGCGGAAGTACTGACCCTCCCGCAGAAAGTCGGCGGTCAGATTGCCGCCCGTGATCTCAAACGTGCCGGTATGCCGCTCAAGGTCAAACCAGTTGCGGAGCTCCTGGCAAAGCTCGGTAAGCATTCGGACCGCCCCCTCTCATCAGGTGCCGGCAACCACGGTGCCGTCGGCGGTGGCGATAGCCTGGCCCGTGCCGTTGACCTCGACCACGCGGTACTTGTGACCGTTGGTCGCGGAGACGATCTGCTCGTCGACGACCTCAGTCCAGCCGGTGGGATCAAACACCGCCAGATACGAAGGAGCCGCAGGTGCGGAGCTGGCCTTGGACTTGAAGTAGAACTTGCCGCCGCCCACATCGGGATCGGGAACGGTCAGCTCGGACTTGCCGGCAGCACCGCCGGAATCGGTGGAGAAGCCGGTGATGGCAGCCAGAGATCCGCCGGATGCGACCACGTCCACAATGGCGATGCCGTCCAGGTACTCAGCCCACAGCTTCATACCCATGAGGGCGTAGCTCTCGCCGACGGCGGTGCTGTAGTTGCCCTGCGCGTGGAAGCCGATCAGCGGGGTCTCGCCGTCCACGGTGTAGTCGAGGCCCAGCTTGGCAAACTCGCTGTCGCTGGGATCGATGTAGTAGAGATCGATATTCTCCACGGGCAGGGCGATCACCCGGCCACGCCGAATGTCGGCGTCGGACATGAGGAACACGGTGGAGTAGCCCATGAAGTCTTTGACATAGTCAAAGCCAAAGCGGTTCTGCACGGTGATGTTGGCCGAGCCGATGTACTCGTGAACGTCCAGCACGTTGACGAAGCCAACGACCGCGGTGGCGGTCCGGCGCATGGCCTTGAACTTGTTCACCACCAGGCCCTTGGCCATAGACAGAGCCATCTGGAAGGTGGTCTGGTTGTTGGTGAGGGATCCGGTGTTGAGGAAGGTGAAGAAGCGGCTCAGAACATCGTTCTGCAGGGCGGTCAGAAAAGCGTTGTCGCTCTTCTCGACGGCAATGGCCGCGCCGTATTTCACCACGTCCTCGATGGGAACAGCTTTCGCGTACTTTTCGACGGTCAGATCTTCCATAGCGGCCTGCACGATCGTGGCCTTGCTGTAGGGGATGACCTCACCGGGATCGACGCTGCCGCTTTCCAGGGCGACAGAGGCGGTGTAGGAGATCAGCTTGGTACCGGGGCCCTTCTTGATGGGCTCCATGATCCCCATGATCTCACGCAGAGCATCCCAGTTCAGAGCAAAGCGGGAGACGAAGTCGATCTCGCGCTCGGTGACGCCGGTGTAAACGTTCGGCAGAGAGTCGCGGGGGTTGGTCAGAGTTTCAACATTGGAAGCAGGCATTTTTTACTCCTTTCCATTCGGGGAAAACCCGAACAATTCACGGTTGTCATGGATAGCACGCTGCCGTTCGGCAGTGTTCTTGATTTCCATGATCTCCTGTTTGGAGGCGTACTTTTTCGCGCCTCCCGTACTGGTGGTCGTGGGCGGGTTGGCAGTAGCCGCGCCCCGCTGCTGTGTGGTCTGGATGTACTCCGGCCACTCTTCCTTGAGGCCTTTGAGGATGCTCTGCCTGTCCTTGGCCGCGCCGTTCTCGTCAAGCTCCAGCTTCGAAAAGTCGTGGTACTTGACGGCTTTGGCGATACCGGCCTCGGAAAGTCCGGCGTCCTTGGCAATCTCACGCAGGACAGCCTTTTTGCTCTCCAGCGTTTCCTTGCCTTTGACCTCATCCTTGTACTCATCAAACTGCCTTTTGAGGTCGGTGTACTTGTCCTTCCACTTTCCGGCGGTCGTGGCATTGTCCTCGGCGGTCTGCGACTGTTCTTTGAGCTGGTCGATCTCGGTCAGCTTGGCCTTGTAGCGTTCCTTGTCGACGTACTCATTCCCGACAGCCGTCTTGATAGCCGTCACCAATGCGGGGATAGCCGAAGCGGGGATGTTCCCGTCCTCTTTCGCGTGGGTTTTGATGATGTTTTCAAAGTCTGCCATTTTTCTGCTTCTCCTTTTCGCAGTTTCTCGGGAGTGCTACCCTGAGAAGTATTTGTGTAAATCCGCTCTCGCGGCTTTTACCGATAAAAAAACCAGCCTCACGGCTGGTGCTGTTTGATGATCTCCCCGCCCAACTGGATAAGCTCGTCCTGGTGATCCTGCACGGCGTTCCGGAGAAAATGAATTGGGCGGATGCCCCTCGTTGTGTGCCAGTTGCCTTTCGCGTCCTGGTACCGCCACGGCGTTTGCCGTCCGCCGCCTCCGTCCAGGTATATGCCGGTCCCCATCTCGTTGAAAACGGCATGCTCGGCGTTGGTGCCGACATAGACGGCATGTTCATCTGCCGCTACGATGTGGCTCACGCTGTTCCGAAGGGCTCCTGTGTCCACTCGGCCCGCGCTCGTTATGTTCGACTTGGCATGGCTCACGGCCTGCTGTCCCATAGCGTCCAGGGCTGCGTACATGGCCTCCTCCAAAGCCGCTTTCGCCTCGTCCGAATGGTCGATGAAGGTGTAATCAGCCATGTGCATCCCTCCATTCCTCGAAGGTCATATCTCCCATTTTGGGAGACCTTGTCACGGTCTTTGCCTCGTAGCCCTTGACCATAGCCAGCAGCGTGCACCGGCAATTCCAGATCATCGACTGTGGGATGTCCGACGCGCCCGGCCCGGAGCTCTGCGCCGGGTACAGGATCCGGACGCCATCCACGATGAACGGCTCTCCGATCTCCCGCCGCTGTCCGTGCATCATGCGGTGTTCGTGCCGGGTGCGCCCGTCAAGCGTGGCCTGCCACTCGATCACCAGGTCAACGCCCAGTTCCTCGGACCGGCGATAGCTCTCATACCGCCCCGCGTTCTGCGCGGATGTGGTCATGGTGCGGGCATAGCGCACGGAGGCGTTATAATTCATCGTTGCAACGCCGCGTAAGCGCTCGGCGACCTTGTCAGTAGGTTCACCCTGCAGGACACCTTGAAGCACCGCAGACTGGATCCTCTGGGCATTCCACTGCATGGTCTTGTCCTCTGCGATCTGTCGGGCCTTCCGGGTGGATGGACCGGGCATTAGCTGCCGCTCCTTCTTGAGGAGGTATTCGGCGGTGTCGTGATTGTAGAGATCAAAGCCCATGTTGATCTTCGCGTCATGCTCGATCTGATAGGCGGCGAAGTTGGCATTGAGGGCGTAGACGTCCGCCATCTTCCCCTCGGAGATCTTCAAGGCGATCTCGTTGACGTGTTCCAGGTCCTCAACTAGAACGTCCTTCATTTCCTCCCACCGCTTACCCATCATCATGTGACGGTAGCGCCAGTTGGCGTAGTCCTTCTCGGTGATCTCCCCGGCCTCCAGGAGCTTGCGCTTTGCCGCGTCCTCCGCGGAGAACTTTTCCATGTACTCCGCGAACTTGCGCTGCATATCCCGGGAGGCCTGGGCGTATTCCCTGGCGATTCGCTCTTCCAGGTCTTCCAGAAGGGCGTCGGTCAGCTCATGTCCACGGTCGGCCATTATTCAGCCGCCTCCGGTTCAGCAGGAGCGGGCGGCTGCGGAGCCTGCTGGGCCGCGTTCTGGGCCTCGGCTTCGGCCAGCTTCTGCTCCATCTCTTTCAGCCGGTTGGCGTTCTCCGCGTCCATGCGCTTCATCAGATCCTCGTACTGGTCGATGTCTCCGTTGATCGCCAGCAGCTTCTTGGTGATGTACTCCGCGTCGAAGTACTGCGCCTGCATGAGGATCCGCTGCGTTTCCTCGGTGGCATTAACCATCTGATTGCGCTGATAGGTCGGGTCATCGTCGATCCCGGCGAGAGCAAGGATCCCGTTGATGAAGCGGGTGACTTCCCGCTCGATCTTGTCCGTCTTCATATCCAGACGGGTGTAACCGGCCTTGATAGCCGTGGCGGACATGTCGGAGGCGGTCATGGCCTTTGCATCGAAGGTCTGGAAGTCCTCGTGGAGCTGGTCTTTGAGATCCTGCTTCGTAGTCTTCGTCCCTTCCACCGGAGCCTCGACCGTGTGCGCTTCCACCGATGCGCCGGCGTCGCCGTCCGCATGGGCCACGTGGGACGTTTTCAGTCGTTCCACGAACTTCGCGTCGTCCAGCTCGTCCATGCCGCCGCAGTTGGTCAGCACCCAGTAGATCAGATTGCCCTCGTCGCAGTTATTGACCATGTTGGAGCTCAGCAGATCCAGGGCGTCCACGGTGTTCTTCTTGCCGTTGAGGGCGCTCTTGTGGGCCTTGTTGGCATACAGAGGAACGACCGGGAAACCGTCGTAATTCTCGCCGTCCGTTATCTCCTCGCCCTCGGCCTCGGTAAAGCGGACGTTTTCCTTGTACGGCTGCTTCTTCTTGAGGACGACCATGTCCTTCCCGTTCTCGCGGATGTACTCCGTGAAGCCGTCCAGCTCATAGAGCGTGGCGCGCAGCGGCTTTGTCTTTTCGAGCTGCCACCACCGCACACCGGCCATCAGAGCGCCGTTCTCCTCCCCGTAAAGGGGGGCGAATTCGGTCAGCTTGAATACTTCGATGTGGTCCAGGTTCCAGAAGCCGAAGGAAGTCCCTCCGATCCGGGCGTATTCCAGGGCATCCATGACTTCCTGGTCAAAGTCCTTGCCGAGCTGGTCTTTGGTGCCCTCGTTGTTGAAGCGAATGCCGTTGCCCAGGAGATAGCTCACTTCCTGGTCGATCACAAAGGGGAAGAACTGGGAGGCGATCTTGTGGTTGGCGGTCCACATGTCCACGTGGGCCTTGCCCTTCATGTCGTATATGATCTTCTCATACTGCATGATCGTGGGGTTTTCGCCGTCGTAGTACATCTCGGCAGTTTTGGCCGCCCTGTAGGCGTCGCTCTGCTGGTGCTGCTGGATCACTTTCAATACAAAGGCGATCCGCTGCTTTTCGTCTTCGCCTACGGCGACAAGATCCTCAAAGGTCAGCATTCGATCACTCTCCCTTATCCGAAGATGGATGTATAGTCATTGCTCGTGCTCTTTTTGTTCCACAGGGCGCGGACCACGGAGGAGGCGCTGTCCGGCGCGTCGTCGTGTTCCGCGTTCTCGTTATAGTCGCAGATCTCGTTGATATACTCCGGATCCGTGCCTTTGACAAAGATCACGTCCGGCCACACGGCCTTGAGATATGACGTGATCTTGATGTGCTTGTTTGTGTCCTCGTGGTACCGGACCACCCTCTCGCCCTTGGAGCGAAGATCCTTGGCAAGATAGCCTTTGTCGCCGTTGTCCTCGCAGTAGATCTTCGAGGCCATGAACTTCTTTCGGAAGTCGATAATCTCCGCCTCGCAGTCGTCCACGTGCTTATGCCACAGCTTCCCGAACATGTAGTATTTCCCGTCCGCCTTCCGGCAGATGGTGAAGGTTGTGGAGTCGGAGCCGCCGTAGGCAGCGTCCACATGGGCGATTCCCTGTTCCGCAAGCGCGGGATCCGCGTCGGTTTTGGGCTCGAAAAAAAGCACATCGTCAGATGCAATGTGCTTCAATTCATAGTTGGCAGCGAAAAGCGAGGCCTCCATGCGCTGTCGCAGGTCGGCCAACTCCTCCTTTGAGATCAGGCCGGTGTGATAACAGTCGAACCGCTTCACGTTCGGCATGATGGAGATCGCGTCCTCTTTGTGCCATGGCGTTCCGGTGTTAAAGATCCGGCCTCCCCGGTTCTTGAGGTTCTGCAGCTCTTGATAGACGCCCTTTGTAAGCTCCCGTTCCGCACGGCTGCGCCGGTCGTCCAGGTTCACGATGTCGTCCGTGAAGATCCGGTCAAAGTGCTTGCCGGTAAGAGATCCCTTTATGCCTCGGGAGCTCAACTGCGCTGTGCCCTTCACGTCCCGGCACAGATTCGTGGTGATCTCCTTGGACGTGTCCTTGATCAGCGTCAGATCCACGCCCCAGATCACCCGCGCAAAGTACCTTGTTACCGGGTGCTTCAAGATGTTGGAGACCTGCTGGATGATCTCCTGGGTGTCTGTGTCGGTCTTCCGCATAAACAGCGTGCGGACGTTCGGCAGCAGAAGCACGATCAGCGCCAGGGCCACGGAAACGCAGGTCGTCTTGTAGGAGCCTCGGTGTGCCAGGAGCGTGCTGTCCTCCTTGCCGCTCACCATGTCCTTGATCCAGTCGTTGTGGAGCTCGCCAAGCTTCGTGAACCCTACCGCATTGGCGAATTCGACAGGGCGCTCAAGAAGGAAGCTGACGGCCTGCTCACGCGTCACGGCCCGTCACCATCCGCTCCACTTCTTCTATGGTCTTCGGGTCGATCTCTGCCAGAGTGATGCGCTCGGCGGGTTTCTCTCCGATCGTGTCCCGGATGATCTCAAAGGCTTTGGTGTCTCCGCCGACGGCTTTCGTCACCAGAGATAAGACCATCGCCTCCTGGACTGTGCGTTTGCTCGGCTTGCCGGTTTTCTTGTCAACGGCGTAGCTCTGCAGCAGCATTTCAAGCTCTGCGCGGAGGGTTTTTCTGGCGCGTCTGGCCTCTCCGGAGGCGATGCCGCCTTTCTTCCCGTTCTTCATGGCTTCTTCTCGGCTCTGATCGGAAGTGAATGGAACTAAATTCTGTTCATTCGCCACGGGCTTCACCTCCCGAATTTGTCTCGCTTCATGGTGGCCTTCCATCCTTCGAAGATGTCCCGCGTCACGGTGTCACGCTCGCAGGGTCGGCCACACTTCTTTTTGGCGGCATGACAGACGCAGACGGTTCTTCCGTTCTCGATCCGAAGGAAAACCGGGATCTTCTCTGTGTCTTTCATTCCGCTCCTCCTTTTTCAGAATGCCGGATTTTCACCGGCGCGGTTTGTCGCAGCCCAACTCGGTCGGTATCACCGCGCAGCCTCCGTGTGGCATTTATGGGAGGTAAACCAAATGAGCGTCTATGTCTGTGTGTAGGTCACGGCGCGGATTGTTTTCGTGCGGCTTGATCTCGTCATGCCGTTTCTCTACGATCTTCATAAAAAACGCTCCTTCTTTCTGTCGCTGCTGGCGACGTACTCAAAGGAGCGGCCACGATGCAGAAAGCACCCGGCGGCGACCGGGTGCTCCCTTGATACGGATTGTAAGTCTATCATTACCACACTTTGTGGGCGATAGCAAGTAACGTGACGTGAAACGCCGTTGCAACTTTCCCTGCGTCGTTTTTGCTTTCCCGATGCCCGTTTACCCCTCCCTCCACAAATCGCCTCCTGTGGCCGCCTGTAGCGCTTCCTCCACGCTATGGAACTCACCCACGAACTCACCGTCTGCATCGTAGAGCCTGACGGCTTTAAGCGTCCCGTCCCCGTGGCAGAACTGCTGCACCCACCACTCCCGCCCTCCGGCGGTGAACCGCTCGGGATCCCCGATCATGTCTCTATACATGGTCATTGCTCCTTCCTCTGTAATTCTCGCAGACGCTCCCCTTTCTCCTCATAGTCGTTGCAGGAAGTAACAACCTCGTTTTCTTCATCCCAGCCAGTAACGCCTCCGCAATAAAACAGGCACCCGGCCACGCAATCATACTTGCAAGTATCGCACAAAGACATCGTAATTCCTTTCTCCCGGTGTATTGCCCCGCCTGGAGGGCATTATCTTTTTTATACAGTCCCGTACACGAAAAGGATTTGCCGCTCTCGTTCGGAGATAATTCCCGCATCCCGAAGCCCCAGCGTATAGCCGTAGAGCTCTGCGCGGGTCGCGTCTGTATCAAGCGCCTTGTTTTTGTAACCCTTCCGGATGTTCTCGAGCTGGTTTCGAACGGCCTCCGGCATTCTGTTAAATACTTCCCTGGTCGTCATTGCCTTTTCCTTTCTGCATTCACATTTCGGGGAGCTGGTAGCGCACCCGTAAGCCTTACACCAATCATAAGTTTCGTATTTGGTCTTTTTTGTGGATCTGTATTCGCAGGTCTCGCAGGGCTTCATTTTGTTTCCTCCTTGACTTTCTCCCGTCTATCCTTTATCATAGGGGCCGGTGAGACGGGCCACCGTGCCCCGTTTTCTCCATGCTCTAAACCGTTCCGGGCCTCATCCGGGGCGGTTTATTGCGTTATATAGTCGATGCACTCGGCTATATCTTCGGCCTTGATACCGTGGGCTTTCAGCCACTTGACCAGCCGGTTGATCAACCGTTTCGCCTTCGTTTTACCTCACTCCCTCCCGTCTTTCTGTATTTATTATAAACCCGTTGAGTTAATTTGTCAACCCCTTTTATTAACTATTTTGATAATTTTTCAACTTTATATGTTGACAAATCCTCTTTGCGGGTTTATTGTATCTGCAGGAGGTGTTTTATGAACAATTTACAAGAAATCATCGGGAACGCGCTTAAACGTGGAGGCAAGCGGCAGGCCGATCTTGCGGAGACTGGGATTGTCAGCTCTCCCCAGGCAGCAAGCAGGAAGATGAAAGCGAACACCTGGAGCGTGGCGGAGCTTGTGGCAGTGGCCGAATGGCTCGGCTGCAAGGTCATCTTCCAGATGCAGGACGGAGAACAGCGCGAGATCAAATAGCCCGTAAACGCAAAAAAGACGCAGACAGCCTTTTGACTGCCTGCGTCTTTTCTGTGTGGTATTACCTTTTCTCCCGGCCTATAAGGTCGGTCAGCTCGCACCCGAGTACTTCACAGATCTTGTCCATGTGTTCCAGGTTGATCCTGTCGGACAGCTCGTTGTAGTATTCGTTGATCGTGGCTATCCGGATCCCGGTTTTCTTGGACAGATCTTTTTGTGTCACTCTTCTTTCGCCGAGAAGGCGTGACAAATAAATCCGTATCATGTGGCTCGCTCCTTTGGCATAAAAATAACGCATTCCGGTTGCAAAATTACTCGAAACGGAAAACTATTCCAGAAATTCGTTATTTCTTTCCGTGGTGGTGGGCGAGCAAAATAAAAGCAGGGCCGTCTTTTCAATAGACGGCCCTGCAATCGAAGGGGATGCTGACCTCAAAAAACGCTCTACAAAACAGCACTGTGCTGCCATAGTGTTTGCTTGGGTCAGAAGTGGTACCCCGGATTTTACTTTCAGCAAACACTTCCGGGTCTACATCTTGGGCCGGTATTGATATGTCGGCATCGTCGCCGTAATTAAACCGAAGTCTGAAATGATCGTCATAAACATAGACCGCCGATACAAAAACGCGGATCAGCTGCTTCATGTACTCGGGATCTTCAAAGTCCCCGGAAATAAGTCCCTGCAGCCATTCCCTCACCTGCTCCGGCTCCGGTATGTCTGTTGCTGTTTCTTCAAGCCGGATCGCCTCCTGGATGTCCTTCCGGCTCTGGATCAGTTCATCCATCCTCGCCTTTGTCATTTCGTTTATGATCCCGGCCTCGATGGCCTTCATGATGTTATCCAGGGCGGTGTTTACTCCGGTGAGCTCCTCCTGCAGCAGATGAATCTTTGTGTCGGCCCTCGCTGCCTCTGCCACTTTTTCATATCCGGAGAGAACCCACTCTACAAATCCAGCTTGTGAAAGCGTGTCCCGGACGGCGTTCACGACGGCCTTCTCTATGATCTCTTTTCTCACGTGGGCCTTTTTGCAGCCCTCACCACGGCGCCTTTTGGCACAGGCGTAATAGCAAAACTTTTGTCCGCTTTTCCCCCTACCGGCCAGCGCGATCATGTTGCTGCCGCATTCGCCGCAGAAGATCTTTCCGGTCAGCAGATAATCCGCGTTGATCCGCTGCTGGCCCCTGGGCCGCTTCTTATTTGTCAATGCGCGCTGCACCTCCTCAAAAAGCTCTTTGTCGATGATTGCCGGGACCCCGCCTTCAACTCGAACGTCGCCGTATTTATACACTCCGGTGTAAACGTCGTTTTTCAGCAGCCATTGGAAACTCTGGATCCTCCACGGCCTTTTATACTTTGTCTTAATCCCTCTGGCGTTCAGATCGTCCACAAGCTCCGTGATCGACCAGCCAGAAAGAAACCGCTCGAAGATCTCCCGGACGATGGGGGCTGTGTTTTCGTCAATGGCAAAGCGCCCATCCTCTCCCCGCTTATACCCGAATGGGGTCACTCCGTTCACCATGCACTTTTGCGCATTGTCCATCATTCCGCGCTTCACATCCTCGGCCAGGTTGTCTGAATAGAATTGGTTCACATTCATCATGGACCGGAGTGCAAACCGGCCTGCCGCCGTGTCGTCAAAATCTTCCTCCACATACAGGCAGCGGACCCCCAACTCCGCGAGCTTGCTTTCGTTCATCATGGCCTGCAGCATATTCCGGCCCAGGCGGTTTGACTTCCATGCGATCACGTAATCAAAGGCCCCGGTGTGGGCGTCTTTCATCATCCGCTTAAAGGCCGGTCTGTCGTCCGTCCTGCCAGAAATGGCCCGGTCAGGGTATCGCTCAATGATGGTGTAGCCTTCCCTTTTTGCAAAAGCTTCGCAGGCTTCATACTGCTGCTCTATGGAGGCGTCCTTTTGGGCAGCCGATGAATACCTGGCATAGATTACCGCCCGCAGGTTCTCCGGCTTCTGTGCTTTCTTTTTCGCGGTGATCCCCTCCTCTCTTTGCGGAAAAGTTTTCCGGCTGACAATATTCTTGTAATTTTTTGTTACATCTGTGTTATAATGGCTTCGCTGCCGGTAAGCATGAATTAAAGGGGAAATGATTGTGTCAGAACAACAGGCCAGAAAAATCGTGGCTTCTCTTACTCGCAAGGAGAAGCTTAATCTTTACGTCCAGCTAAAAGCCCTTGAACAAAAGCGAGAACCTTCGCCGTCTCCTCGGCCGACAACTCCATAAGCATACGGACTAATTCTTCGTCCAGCTCATCCTCCTCCGGGAGGGTGGGCTTTTCTTTTTCAAACCCAGCAAGCCAGGCCGGGTTTACATCGAGAACCTCCGCAAGTAACTCGATCATGTCGCTGTCCGGTGTAGACTTGCCGGTAACATATTGCGAAAGTTTGCTCGGGCTCAGCTTCATTCCCCTGGTCTCGAGGAGAGGTGCCGCCATCTCCACGACCTGAATCTGCATAAGGCCCTTTGCCTGAATGGCTTTCTTTAATCTTTTCCCGATTTCAGTAATAGGCATCTCAATCCCTCCTCTTCGTGTATGTTACCACGCATTGAACAAAAATTCAATAAAATTCTATTGCAATTTCATTTTTTGTGTGGTAAGGTGATTACAGAATTCAAGTTCGTTGAATTCCGAAGGAGGTGAAAAAATGGCAAGCGTGAAGGCCCCGAAGGTCGCCTATCCTCATGACTTCGCAAAACTGCGCGGTAAAATAATCGAGAAATACGGCAAAAACTATGCATTTGCCGCGGCTCTCGGCATTTCTACCCACACTTTGAGCGAACGACTCAACAACCAGCGTCCGTGGAATTACGACGATATTTCCAGGGCTATCGAAATCCTCGAGATCCCAGAGACCGAGGTTTTTGATTATTTTTTTGCCAAGCAAATTCAGAATTCTTGAATTCTGCAATTTACAAAAAACGAAAGGAGGACGCAAAAAAATGACCACCATCCCCCGCTTCGACTTCTCCCAGGTCCCGGACGTGATCCTTTTGGACCTGTGCGCCATGGCCGTCAAGAAGGCCCGAGGCCGGGAGAATCAGAAAGGAGCGACCAAATGAGCGCAAAAAAATGCCGCGCCCGGTGTGCAAGACCGGAACGCGGCGCAGGTACCTCAGACACAGTTACCCACGGCAAGAATACCAATCCTTCCCGGATTTGTCAAGCGGAGGTGCGCCATGGGTAAGTATGACCTGCAGCGCCTCCGCTTAAATCATTCCATCCCCATGGACGACCTGGTGGCCGAGCTCCGGCCCATGTACCCGAAGCTGGACAAACCCCTCCTCTCCAAGGCCATCAACGAGGGCTACGGCGTGCAACTCCGGCCCGATGCCATCAAGACCCTGGGAGAGAAGTTCGACCCGGAGGGATGGGACAAGCGCCGGGAGAAAGACCGGCACCGCATGAAAAACCACGTTCTTTGCCGCCTTTCGGAAGATGAGCTTGCAGCCTTCACCTGGCAATGGCAAAAAGACGGCTACAAAAGCGCCAACGAGTGCATCCGTCATCTGATCTTCCGGTACATCGAGATCTCGGACATGAAAGAGGAAGAACGGCAAGAGCGCGAAAAACAATGGTGGGAAAACTATTCCAAGGAGGACTACGAATGAAAACCATCCACCCCCGCAGCCTGGCCCGTAAGATCGCCAAGGCCCAGCTCGACAAGGCCGGTGTCACCGGCTACAACAAGCAGAACGGCGTAGATCTGCAGGGCAACAAGATCCCCAGCAAATTTGCCCGCGGCTGGCGCAAGATCGCCGAGCAGACCGCCGCGCAGCCCATCCGTAAGCACAAGAAAGGAGAAAAGAAATGATCGTCAAGCCCGAAGCCATGACCTTCGCGGACAAGAAGATCCGCATGCTGATTGCCGGTTTCCCCGGGATCGGAAAGGCCTTGGACAACAGAACCGATGTTCTGACAGAGGATGGCTGGAAAGCTATCTGGAAGCTTACCACCAACGACCGCGTTTATGGCGAAGATGGCATTCTTCATGATGTGCTCGGCGTTTACCCCCAAGGACTTCGCCCCACCTACGATGTGAAATTCAGCGACGGCTCCGTTATCCGTTGCGACGAAAACCACATCTGGACAGTCTGCGCAACTGCCGGTAACTCCGCAAAACTCGGTTGGAGGAATCTGACTACGAAGGAACTTATCGATCGCGGTATTCATTGCGATTCTCCCAGCCGCAAAGCTTCTAATCGCAAGCCAATACTTCGCTGGAAGGTTCCCATCGCAGAACCTTTTGCCGGGGCCAGATTAGATTTCGTTATTCACCCCTATCTGATGGGCGTTCTTCTTGGTGACGGCTGCACGAGCGGCGGCAAACCGATTTTTGTTTGCCCGGAATCTGATTCCGAGATCGTCGATAGGATCAAAGTTATTCTCGGCAACGAATATCAGTTGTCCATGCGCATGATCAGCCTTCCGAACTACTACATCAAGCACGTTGGCTCTGCCACAAACCCCATTGCGCAGGCAATTCGCGCTTTTGGCCTTGATACGGTTGCCGGAAACAAGCACATTCCCGTTGGTTACATGACAGCAAGCTATGAACAGCGTCTTGATCTTCTGCGCGGTCTGATGGACACGGACGGATCGGCTCACAAAAACCGCGTCACTTTCTGCACTACTTCTCCGGAACTCGCTTCCAACGTTGTGTCCCTCGTTCAGTCCCTTGGAGGCCTGGCGAAGTGCCACCGCTATGATCGCTCCGATGAAGAAAAAACGACAGAATACCACGTTCAGATTCGGCTCAATCGTTGCCCTTTTTACCTCAAGCGGAAAGCCGCCGAATGGAGCCCTACCACTTATTCCCGCCGCATTGAATCCATCACAAAAGCCGCAGACGGAGAGTGTACTTGCATCATGGTTGATAACCCCACCGGGCTTTTCGTCACCGAAAACTATATCGTCACTCACAACACCACCCTCGCCCTCTCCGCCCCGAAGCCCCTGTACATCGACGTTGACCTGTCCGCCGAGCGGATCAATCGGGAAGTGCTGAACATGGCCGCCGGCGTCACCCAGCCCCGCGACTACGCCGAGCTCCGGCGTGACCTCGGGATCGGCGCCTCCGACATGGAGCTGATGAACGTCAAGTCCGATCTGAAAGACTTTGAGACCATCGTGATCGACACCGGCGGGAAGCTGCTTACCATCATGGGCCAGTACGGCCAGAAGATCGAGCCGAAGTACGGACAGCGTGACGGCAGCCTTTCCCTCAAAGGCTACGGATGGCTCGGAAAAGAGTTCCAGCGTTTCCTTGACCACTGCATCTACAACCTGGATAAGCACATCGTGATCATCTTCCACACCGTGGAGGAAAAGGACGGAGACGACACCAAGCTCCGGATCAAGGCCGAAGGCAGCTCCCGGAACAACGTTTGGGAGGTCATGGACCTTGGCGGTTTCATGGAGATGCGCGGCAAGGCCCGGACGATCGGCTTTGACAACTGCGAGCGGTACTTTGCCAAGGGCACCCGCGGGATCCACGGAGTATGGACCATTCCCGAGCTGACCCCCGGCACCCCGAACAACTTCCTGGCCAAGCTCTTTGAGGAGTACAACGCCAAGTCCGCCGATGAAGCGAAGCAGGCCACCATCGACAAGGCCGACTACGAAAGCGCCATGCTCCTGGGACAGCAGATCATCGGCTCCATCACCGACGCGGACACCGCCAACGCCGCCATGCCCCGCTTCAAGCAGATCAAGCACGCCCTCACCTCCGAGAAGGAGCTGACCGCCGCCTGGAACAAGAAGATCAAGGATCTGGACCTGTTCTTCGATAAGGTGATCAAGGCGTACACTCCCGCGCCCCCGAAGGAGGCGGAGTGATGGCCCGCTACATGGTCACGCATTCCCTCCTGTCAGCCTGGTTGTACTCCCTCAAAGAGAACCCCTATTCCGACGCCACCACCGAGGAGAACCCGATGGAGGACTTTTTGAAGGTCCTCCGCCGGGAACCCCGGGAGGCCACGGAGGCCATGCAGAACGGCCTCGAATTTGAAGCCGTGTGCTACCGCTTCGCCAATGGTGACCACTCCTTGTTCAGCAATGAGGACAAATGGGGAGACGCCGCCTCCGAGATCTCGGACATCATCAAGGGCGGCACTTTCCAGCTCAAGGCCAAGAAGATGCTCACCGTGGCCGGGACGGATGTCCTGCTGTTCGGCGTTCTGGACGTGCTCAAGGCCGGCAGGATCTACGACATAAAGTTCACCAAAAGCTACGACCGGGGAAAGTTCTTCGACAGCACCCAGCACCCGGCATACTTCGAACTCATACCGGAGGCCCAGGAGTTCACCTACCTTGCCAGCAACGGCAGCGCGGTCTACACCGAGACCTACCGCCGGGAGGAGGCCCGGAGCATCTTTCCCGTGATCTCCGACTTCTTCTCCTGGCTCGACGCCGCCGGTCTGACGCAGATCTACCGGGAGAAATGGAGGGCGTTGTGAAGGGCGTTAAACAAGACCTATCTGGAAAAAGGTATGGAAAACTCACGGTCATTGAAGAAGTCGCCCCGCATTATTCTCCGTCCGGCGCACGGCAAACAATGTGGCGCTGCATTTGTGATTGCGGCAACGAAGTCATAGCTTCCGCCGGAAACCTAAGAACCGGCCACTACGTAAGCTGTGGATGTGTTCGGAAAAGCTATACAGCTATAGCACGCGCCGCGAAGCCTTTTCACGGTGGGGTGTCAGGCGGTAAGAAAGAACGCCTTTATAAGGTGTGGGAGAACATGAAGGCCCGATGCTATAACCCTCACAGCATTCGGTATAAGGACTGGGGCGGTCGTGGAATTGAGGTCTGTCCAGAATGGAAAAATGACTATGCCGCATTCCGCAGTTGGGCGTTGGCTCATGGATATGATGAAACCGCCAAACGCGGAGCCTGCACCATAGACAGGATCGACGTAAACGGAAATTATTGCCCAGAAAACTGCCGCTTTGCGAACGCCAAGGAGCAGGCGAATAACCGCCGAAACAGCAAGCGCGGAGGTAATGACCTATGCGTGGCCGTCTAATCGACTTCTCCACCGGCTACAACCGGAAGCAGCGCGTGACCGTGGAGCTGGACAGCGACTTCCGGGACGGTTTCGACGCCCTCAAAGACGTGGACGTGGAGATCACGATCAAGAAGTGGAGGGACAAGCGCAGCAAGGACGCCAACGCCTATTTCCACCTTATCGTGAATCAAATTGCTCAAACCGCAGGCCAGAGTGATGAAGACGTGAAAAGTGAGCTGGTAGTGCGGTACGGCGCTCTGGCCCGTGACTGCAACGGCAACGTCGTCGGAATAAAGCTTCCCGTCGCCGTCAATGTCCGCAGCGTCTACCCCTACACACGATGCTACAAGACCGTGGAGGACAACGGGACCCTCTGCAACTGCTTTTTGCTCTACAAGCGAACGTCCGACATGGACACAAAGGAAATGGCCCATCTGATTGACGGGGCCATACAGGAGGCCAAAGACCTGGGGATCGACACCGATACCCCGGAAATGAAGGCCCGGTATCAATGAAAGGAGAAAAATATGGACATTCCCGAAGTTAAAGTCAACGCATCTGTTGTTTCCCCCGACAGCGTCGCCCTCCCCCGCGGCGATTATGACGAGCTTCTCCAAGCCCGTTTTGCCATTCACTTGATCGGCACTTCCGTCGGCAATTACGGACCTGACCGTAATGTAATAAACAGCGTTCTCGCCGCTTTTGGCTATCCGTTGGAGCCGAAGGAGGCCGAAGCCGATGCTTAACCGGATCATCATCTACGGGCGGCTGACACGTGATCCCGAACTCCGCTACACCCAGCAAAACGTTCCGGTCGCATCCTTCACCATAGCCGTTGACCGTGACTTCTCCACCAACGGCGAGAAAAAGACGGACTTCATCGACTGTGTGGCCTGGAGATCCGGCGGCGAGTTCGTCAGCAAGTACTTCACCAAAGGCAGTCTGATCGTTGTAGAGGGACGTCTGGAAAGCCGGAAGTGGCAGGACCGGGACGGGAACAATCGCACCTCCTGGGAGATCAACGTGGATCACAGCTACTTCGGCGGATCCAAGCGTGACGGCGAAGCGGCCCCGGCACAGTCGGCAGCGACATCTCCCGCTCCTCCCCCGCAGCAGCAGGGCTTTTCCGAGATCCCCGACGACGAGGACGACGGCGAGCTGCCGTTCTGAGGTGGGCCGATGGAGGAATTCGAAAAGCCGAAACCTTGCCCGTTCTGCGGGAATGAGGTTCATCTTAAAGCGAAACCGTTATGGAGGCCGGGAGGGCATGGGTATTATGGGTGCTATGAGTACATAATCCAATGCGATAACATAGAGTGCGGATGTCGTCTCATCAACCTTGGGAAGAACAACACGATATATTCCACCCCGGAAGAAGCGGCGAGAAACGCCGTCGAAGCATGGAACAGGAGGGCCTGATATGGCGACCGGCAAGCGCTACTACTGGATTAAGCTCAAGGAAAGCTTCATGACCTCCGATGCCGTGGACTTTCTTATGGGCCAGAAAGACGGCGCCAACTATGTCGTGCTCTATCAGATGCTCTGTCTCAAGACAATCAACACGGACGGCAAACTGGAACGCCACATTGGGGAAGTCATCATTCCCTACAATGAGGAGAAGATCCAGCGCGACACCAAATGGTTTTCACTTGATACCGTCCGTGTTGCCCTCAATCTCTACAAAGCCCTCGGGCTTGTCTATCAGGACAACAGCGGCTGCCTTACCATTGCCAACTACAACAACCTTGTCGGCAGCGAGACGGACTATGCCGAGCGAAACCGGCGCCTTCGGGCAAATCAGAACTCCGCTTTGCCTGTACACAATGTGTACAGTGATGTGTCCGAAAATGTGTCCACAGAGATAGAGATAGATATTAGAGATAGAGATAAAGAGATAGAGAAAGAGAAAGATACCGTCTCTTCTAAAAAATCTACCTTATCTGATGGAGATAAGAAAGAAACCGCCTCTGACGAGCCGGTTTGTCGCACGAGGGACGTGCGACGAGTAGTTGACGCCTGGAATGAGTTGGGCCTTCAAAAAGTGACGAAGATCCTCCCCGACTCCGTCCGAGGCAATATGCTACGCAAGCGGATCAAGGACTACGGCATCGATGCTGTGATCACCGCCATCGGCAAGATCTCCGGCAGCGACTTTCTCACCGGCAACAATGACCGCGGCTGGACGATCACCTTCGACTGGTTCATCAAGCCAAACAACTTCCCGAAGGTCCTTGAGGGTAACTACGACAACCACAAGGCCAAAAGCGCCGCAGGCCCAAAGGAAAAGGCTCCTGTACAGGATGACACCGAAAAGCTCTTGCGGATGCTGACCAAACAGAAAGAGAGAGATGAAAAATGAACTTCACCGCGATCATGAGAAACACGCAGAAGATCTCCACCCGGATCTTCGCCACCATCTATGTGGCCCTCCTGCAGCTCCCGGATCTGCTCCGGCGTGCATGGAAAAACCGGCGCGACCTCGCGCCGGTCCTGGGCCGGTATGCTATTGCCTTCATGCTGGGCGCCCTGTCCATGGTGATCATCTTCCGGGATCGGGACGCCAAAGCCAACAGGGAGACCGTACCCGCCCCCACCGCCGCAGCCGTGGATATCATGGAGGCCCCGGAGGTACACGAGCTGACCCCCGAGGAGCTTGCAGCGGAACAGGCCCGGCAGATGGAGGCCATGCAGCAGGCGGCCATCCAGAGGGAGGCCCAGGCCATGGCACGGGTGCTGTACGGTACCGCCCTCCACAATTCCCGGGAGGCACAGAAGGCCGTCTGCTGGTGCATCATCAACCGCACCGAAAGCACCCTGTTCCCCAACAGCATCGAGGAGGTCTGCTCGCAGCCGGTCCAGTGGATGGGATATTCCGACGATAACCCCGTGACCCAAGAGCTTTACGATGTGGCTCTGGAAGTCGTTCAGACCTGGCACGACGGCGGGATCCGGATGTTCTCCAAGGAGTACCTGTTCCTCACCTGGGCAGAGCACGAGATCATCCTCCGCACCACCTTCAACGAAAGCGGGAATACCAGATACTACCATGTTGACGGATGACGCCCGCAGGGCCAAGAACTACCTCTCCCGGGAGCGGGGCAAGGCGTTTGAGCAGCGCATAGACCAAAGCCTCGAATACTACCGGAAAACGGGCTTCGCGGCGGTGGAGAAAACGCCCGAGCCGATGAAGCCCCTCCGGGACATGGGGCAAGGAAAGTTCCTGGCATGCTACGAGAAAAAGGCACAGGCCGACTACAAGGGCGTGATCAAGGGAGGCCGGGAGGTGGTGTTCGAGGCCAAATACACCGCCTCCGACCGACTGGCCCAGGATCGGGTCACCAAAGAACAGACAGAGTACATCGACCAGCACGCCGCCCTGGGCGCCCGGTGCTACGTGATCGGGGGCTTTGCTTCCGGGAACGTGTATAAAATCCCCTGGGCCGTCTGGTCCGACATGAAAAACCAATTTGGGCACAAATACGCCACAGAGGCCGATTTGCAGCCCTATAAAACCAAAACCGGATGGAACGGCGTGTTGATGCTGTTCCCGTGAAAGGGGGTATAAGGATGAATCACGGGATTGTAAAGTATTCAGACTTTAT
>CAMJPQ010000029.1 GCA_946407745.1 uncultured Clostridia bacterium | reverse complement strand
GCAACGGCGAAATGGTTGTGGCCGAGATGGTCCCGCAGATTCCCGGACAGCTCAGTATGAGCGGCGCAGAGCAGCCGCAGCCGAAGATTCTCCGGCTTGTCAATCAAAACTAAGGCAGTGATAAACGGGGCTTTTTATTCTTCGAGGCGGGAGGTTCCCGGCTTCCCGCCTCACTCTAAAAGAAAGGAGGTTATCGAATCAGAGCTGTCTTCCGCTATCCCGGAAGTAAGTGGTCTATTGCTGACTGGATTATTGATCACTTTCCTACCGGGTATGAAAAAATGGTTTATCTGGAACCGTTTTGTGGCAGCGGCGCTGTCTTTTTCAACAAGAACCCCGGCGCGGTTGAGACCATCAACGACCTTGACAGCAACATCGTCAACCTGTTCCGAGTCCTCCGGGAATATCCGGAAGAACTGAAACGTGTGTTAACCCTGACACCGTATAGCCGCGAGGAATACGACCTTTCCTTCGAGCCGTGCGACGACCCGTTGGAGAAAGCTCGCCGGTACATGGTGCGCACGACGCAGGCCATCGGGGCGAAGATGCACAACGACGAGAAGTGCGGATGGAGAAACCATAAGCAAATGAAAATCGGCGGGACTGCCTGTAAATGGGCTGGAATCACCGAAACCATTGACGAGGCGGCGCGGCGGCTTCGCGGAGACACGACCCACCTTGTGCAGATTGAGCACATGGACGCCTTCAGGCTGATAGAGCGGTACAACAACCGCGATACCCTGATGTACCTTGACCCGCCGTATGTTCGGCACACCCGGAAAAGCGGTGCCCTATATAAGCATGAAATGACTGACCGCGAGCAGCAGCAACTGCTTGATCTGATTTCCTGCAGCAAGGCAAAAATCATCATTTCCGGTTATGAATCGCAGCTCTATGACAGCGCTCTTGCCGGCTGGCGCAAAGACAGCACCATGAGTCAGACGACATCCACAGAAATGGCCACAGAAACAATCTGGATGAACTACTCACCACCCGTAGAACAGTACAGTTTATTCACATGAGAAAGGAAGTGAAACCGTAATGCTCGAAGAATTGTGCCACAACGAGCTGTGGCACGCCTGCTGTGCGATACGCGACCGGACACCGCTTGTCTATCCGCAGGGCAGGCGCTGGGGCAGGAAGGTGGACCCGTGGGAAGACTTCTTTGCCAACGCCAACACCGGCATCCGCTGGAACTACCTGCCGCACAAGCGTCTGGATCACCGGACTTATCGCCCCGGCTCTGATCTTAGCAAATCGTGGCTGTGGTTCAACGAGAAGTCCGACCGGATTATCGACGGCTATATCCGCTGCAAATACGGCGGGGACATCCGAAAGGCAATGCAGGAGTGCGGCACCTATGACGCCATGCACGATGATTATCTCGCGTTCTTCGCAGAAAGGAGGAAAAGATTCATGGCAAAAACGGAAGCCCTTACAGCAAAGACCGGCGAAGAGCTGGCCAAGAAAGGAAAACTGCCGCAGTCTCACGGCGGCGTGGCAAACCTGCTGAAGGTACTGACCAAGACCATGAAGGAACAGGGCAGCGGCATCAACACCATAGCCAAAATGCAGTATGCAATCTGCATTCAGGCCGGCATCTACGTTATCCCGGAGTTCCTGACGGATGTGCTGGTAGCAGAAGACATTATGAACGGAGGCGGCGCATGAGCGTCCACAAGATCAAGCTCAACTACAACGGCCTGATAAGGGAAATCATGGAAGCTCTTGATGCTGACGAAATCGAGTATCTTCAGGAAAACGCATGGCACATAGAAATCGGAATCCGGCTTCTCAACGGGTATCTGACCGAGATTGCGCAGCACACCATAGAGACCGAAGACCCGTTTCTTGTTGAGTGGTGCAGGAACCTTATGATTATCACCGAAGACGAAGAACCAGAGAAAGGAAGTGAAACAGCATGACCCCTGAGCAGTGGCTTTCAGATCAGATCAACAGCAAGGGTATCAAACAGAGCTTTATTGCAGAGCGGGCTGGCGTCCCGAAATTCACGACGCAGAAGCTTTCCCTCAGCCTGACGGGCAGGAGAAACATTCAGGTGCACGAGTTTATTGCCGTGTGCCGCGTGATCGGAGTGAATCCTCTGGATTGCCCTATCCCGTCAGAGGGCGAAATCAATGCCTAAAGTCAAATGGATCAAGCCGAAGGTCAATGAGCTGGCCGCCTTATTCCGCACATACCGGACGGCGCGGCACATGACCAGCACGCAGATTGCCGAGAAGATCGGCTGCACCCCGCAAAACGCCCGCGTCCAGATGAACAAGCCCGGAAGGGACTGGAATGTGGGTATGCTGCTGCGATACTGCGACGTGCTCGGCATTCCATACGACGAGGCATTACAGGCAGCGGCAAAATAAAAAGCCGCTCTCCCGTGGGCAAGACGGGAAGAACGGCAGCCGAAATAATTCAACCGTGCTCATTGTAGCAGAAAGGAAAAGAAATGGCAACAGCAACCGAGAGAAACCCCATCCGCAACAGGGGCCTGAAGATGATTCCCTATGGCAGCCACGAAGAATGGCTGAAGATCCGCAAAGGATATATCGGCGGCAGCGACGCCGGGGCCATCATCGGCCTGAACCCTTACAACAGCGCGTTTTCCGTGTGGGCTGAGAAGACCGGCCAGACGCCGGAATTTGAGGGCAATATCAGCACCCGCGTCGGCACCTATCTGGAAGACCTTGTGGCCAAGCTCTTCATGGAAGAGACCGGGAAGCAGGTGCAGCGCATGAACTTCACCCTTGTGAATCCTGATTACCCGTGGGCCTGCGCGAACATCGACCGCGAGGTTATCGGCGAGGACGCGGTTTTGGAGATCAAGACCACAACCAGCTTCGTGGCAATCAAGAAGTTCCGCAGCGGCGAGTACCCGGAACAGTGGTACGGGCAGATGGTTCACTATCTGGCTGTGACCGGCGCGAAGAAAGCGTACCTGGCTGCATTGGAGAACAACCGGGAACTGCGCGTGTTCGAGCTGGAACGGGACGAGGAAGAGATTAAAGCCCTGATGGATGCAGAGCGGGAGTTCTGGAACACCTACGTTCTGCCGAAGAAGACGCCGCCCGTGGACGGGCACAGCGCAACCAGCGAGGCTATCAAGAAGATTTTCTCCGAGGAAGCGGGAGACAGCATGGATCTGAGCAGCTTTCTTGATGTACTCCGGCAGCGAAAGGCAGTGTGCGAACAGATTGAGAACCTGAAGAAAGAGAAGGACGGACTGGAAAACAAGGTGAAGGTCGTCATGGGCAGCAGCCCCAAGGGCACCTGCGGCACCTTCAATATCAGCTGGAAGCTCCAGAACACGAGCGGACTTGACCGGGAGAAGATCAAGGCAGACTTCCCGGAGATCGACCTCAGCAAATACGCCACGCAGGCAAGAGTGTTCCGCGTGACCGAAAAGGAACAGAAGACAGCATAAGGAGGATATGATAATGGCAACCAACAATAAAATTCAGGCAGCCGTGCAGCAGAGCAAGCCGGAGGCCAAGGCCCAACAGAGCGTGAACACGATGCTCAACGGCATTCTCGACGGAGAAAAAATGCGGCGGCGCTTCGACGAGCTTCTCGGAAAGAGAACCCCGCAGTTCCTCAGCTCCCTTGTGAGCATGATCAACGATAACCAGGACCTGCAGGCAGCGTTCTATGCCAACTCCATGAGCGTAATCAAGTCCGCGCTTCAGGCAGCGAGCTACGATCTTCCGATTGATCCGTCCCTCGGCTATGCCTACATCGTTCCGTACAAGAACAAGGGCAAACCGACTGCCACCTTCATCATCGGCTACAAAGGTATGGTGCAGCTCTGCCTGAGAACCGGCGCGTATAAGTGTGTCCCTGACGCCGTGGACGTGCGCGAGGGCGAGCTTGAAAGCTATAACCGTCTGACCGGCGAGGCCGTTTTCAACTGGATCGAGGACGAGGACGAGCGCGAAGAGCTGCCGATTATCGGCTATGCCGGTTACTTCCAGCTCAAGAACGGCGCCGAGAAGACCATCTTCATGACCGTGAAGCAGATCAAGAAGCACGAGCAGAAGAACCGCAAGGGCGAATACATGGGGAAAGGCTGGCGGGAGAACTTCGACGCCATGGCCCGAAAGACCGTCATTCGCCGCCTGTGCAGCAAGTACGCTCTCATGAGCATTGAGTATCAGAACGGGGCAGACAAGGACACCATGAACCTTGCGACGGCTCTGGCAGCGCAGGATTACCCTGACGATATGGTTGAAATCCCCGTGGACGAAGAGACCGGCGAGGTTGTCGAACAGGCAGCGCTGCCGGAGGCATACGGCGAAGAGCTGCCGGACTTCCTGAAGGAAGGTGAAGCGGATGCAGTATACGCCTGAAGAGGACCGGGAGAGGCGGGAAGCACTTTACAGCTTCCTCCTCGCCCGTGGGGATAAATGGACACGGATGCAGGCGACCGTAAACAGAATTAACTTTTATCCCGCCTACGGCGTCAGCTTCCACAACAGCGGATCGCGCAGGCTCCTGACCTCTGATATCGAGGCGATCAATTCCTCAGACAAGTTCGAGAAGATCATTGTGAGCGGCAGCAGAGGCATTAAGCTGGCAAACGAAACGGATTTTGAGAAGTTCCTTTCCTCCGAATTCGGAGAAATCTTTCGGAATCTCCGGCGCGTGCGCACGATAGCCAGGAAGGGCAGCAAGGATCAGCAGATAGATTTGGAGGGGCAGATCCGGGAAGCATTCTTAGGTGATGAATATGGCTGATAAACGTATGCTGGCGAGAACCATCATTGAATCAGACCCGTTCATGAACATGCCTGCCGAGGCGCAAATGCTCTATGTACATCTGAATCTGGCAGCTGACGACGACGGCTTTGTGGCAAACCCCCGCACGGTAATGCGGATGTGTGGCGCGAGCGAGGACAGCATGAAACTCCTTATAGCAAAGAAATTCGTGCTGTCCTTCCAGAAGGGTGACGATTTCATCTACCTGATAAAGCACTGGAAGATTCACAACACCATCCAGAAGGACCGGTACAAGGCGAGCAACTTCAGAGCGCTGCTAAGAGAGGTCTATCTTGACGAAAACAAGGCGTATTCCATGACACCCGGAGAGGGGAAAAAGCCTGCTTTGCCTCCCGCTTTGGATACAAACCGTATCCAAGATGTATCCACACCGGATACAGACTGTATCCAACCTGTATCCGAACCGGAGACGCAGAATAGATTAGATAAGATTAGATTAAATCAGTTTAGTGTAGATAAGGATAGTACAGGAAAGGGAGAGTGTGAGAGGGGAAACCCGCCGGACGGGGCTTTCCCGCAACTCCCGCCTGTGGAAAAGATTGATTTATCCGATCCCACAAAAAGAAAAGAGAGAATTGATTTCTTTATCGGACGACTTCAATTCATTGAGGAGATGGGATACGGAGACGGCAAATTCTGGTATTCGTGGGCAGAGTCCGAGGGCATCACGCGGGGCGAGATCGACCTTCGGAAGCTTCAGCTTGAAAAACAAAAGGAGGCAAAAAAGAAATGAGCAAAAACAAATCCATCTTTGTGACCGCGCTCTTTGCGGTGATGCTGACCGCGATCCTTGTCAGCCTGTATCTTCTTAAATCCAAAGTGTACCTGGTCTTTATCGGCCTGCTGGGGCTGTACGGATTCCTGTGCGCCGCGAGCAACTTCTGCCAATGGCTGGGGAAGGAGAGCTGCCTCCTTCCCCCCATGAGAATCAATGTCAAGGCTGCAGGCGAGGAGAAGGACGATTATTGGAAGCCTGATCCGGAGTGGGCTGAGACATACAACAGGATCAAAGAGGAATTTGACGCGGAGCTGGGCGCGGCAGGGGAGGACGGAAATGGCTGAGTATATCGAATGTGCGGAAGTTGAATCGCTGTTTTCTGCCGCATGTGCTGAATGTAGAGAAGGCTGCGAGGAATTTGACGGGTTCTATGCCGACTGCAATCAATGCCTGCTGCATGGAGTGAAAGAAAAGCTCGCAACTATTCCCGCTGCCGACGTGCGGCCTGTGGTGACTTGCGGCGAGTGCGATAATTGGCAAACAGACTGGCAACCGTCTGATTGCAAAGAAGGAATCCACTTCTGTGCGATAATTGGCCTGTGCAAACCAGCAGACTATTTTTGCGCTGACGGAAAGAGGGAGGAAAGCTGATGGCAACCTGTAAAAAGTGCGGGGCGAGCATCATCTGGATCAAGACCATGAAGGGCAAGAGCATGCCGTGCGACAGTGTGCTGATTGCTTATAAGGCGGATCGAGCCGGAAAAGACACCATTGTGACTCCGAACGGAGAGACCATCCGCTGCCGCCTCACTTTTGACGGCGATGCTACAGGAGTGGGATACATCTCGCATTGGTCGACCTGCCCCAATGCGGAAGATTTCAGGAGGGCTGAGAAATGACGAACAGTGAACGGGAAGTCTTTGTCAAGGCGCTGGAGACGTTCGGCCCTCAGAAGCAGATGGAGAAGTTGTTGGAGGAGATGGCGGAGCTCGCGGTGGAGATCGGCCACTACCTCGACGGCCGACCGGACTACACCGGGATCGCAACCGAGATCGCCGACGTGGGAATCCTCCTGGATCAGATGGTTCTCCTGTTCCAATGCGGCGGGCGCGTCCAGGTGGAGCGGCTGCAGAAGGTGCGGAAGCTGGCCGAGAGCCTGGAGGCAAAAGATGTATGACGAGCTGATTAAGCGGCTGAGAGAGAAAGCCGGTGCCTTCGACTATGACGGAAGACCCGGCATCGCCTGTGACTATGAGCAAGCCGCCGACGCCGTTGAGGATCTGAGCAAACAGATTCTTGAAATGGGGCAGGTCGGGAAGTTCTTGCTTGACGTTCATAAAATCAACAGCAAAATGGTCGACCCAGAAAGCATTCCGACAGATTCCGAATGGTGGTCGCATTACAAAGCACTAAGACGCATACTTTTGGAATTGTTGTATCTTCCAAGATGGATTCCCGTGACGGAGCGATTGCCGGAGTGCGATCTCGGTGCAGAAGTGGGAAACATCGAGTGGATCAGCTGCGGGATGGTACACGCGGGGTGCTTCGGGTGCGGGGGCAAATACAGAGACGCATACTTTCGAGCATGGACGGACGGAGGAGAGGGAATGGACGCAAAGGACGCTGATTATTGGCGGGCTGTTACGCTGCCAGAGCCGCCGGAGGAGGAAACATGAGCAGGCTGAATGATTTGACAGGACAGCGCTTCGGGCGCTGGACGGTGCTTGAGCGAAGGCCGAAGCCTCCGTACATGACCGGTACGGACGCCTGGTGGCTCGCGCGCTGCGAATGTGGTAAGGAACGCCTTGTCAGAGGGACGCTGCTGGTGCATGGAAGGAGTCAGTCCTGCGGCTGCCTGCGCTCGGATAGGATACGGGAGAGCTTTCAGAAAAAGCGGCTTGAACGGGGAGCGTGAGAGTATGGCTGGCGGCAAGAAGAAAAAATCAATCAGCACGCTTAACCCGAATGTTCTCTGCCCGTTCTACCGCTTTGAGGATTTTCGTAATGCAGGTATAACCTGTGAAGGATTCCTGGAGGACACGACAGTAAGGACAAAGTTCGGAGATCCTGCGAAGCTCAGGGAGTTTCAGAGAAAGTATTGCTGCACGTTTGCATACATCATGTGCCCGTTGTTTAAGACGATCTATAAGAAATACTGCGAAAACTGAGAGCCAGGGCGAAAGCCCTGGCTCTTTCACGCTATGGCTTGGTTACATTCACTGTTGCCCGTTGGTATCATTATCACAGGAGCGGCCCGGAGGGATTGATATGTACAAGATCGACCGTGACCAGGTGCGGCAAGATTACGAAGCCGGCCTTACGTTCCGTGAGCTTGCAGACAAATACAAGATATCGATTGCCACGATATCACGATGGGCAAGCGCAGGAGGATGGGACATACAGGAGATCAGGAGCAGAGTCCCGGTGAAACCTCCTCCGAAACCAAAAACGGAACAAAAAAAACGGAACAAGAAAAATGAAACAAAAATGAAACGGTCTTCGGCCGACGCCAGGTATATCAAGCCGGCACAGATACTCGACGTGCCCGCGCCGGAAGTCCCGGAGGAGATGTACGGCGTCGACGCGGAAGACGCGCTCTCAGAGTATGAGCGCGTGCGGGCATCGGCGCGGCGTGCGCTTGACGTGATCGACGTGCTGCTTGAGAACGAGAAGATCACGCCGCGGGATATCAAATCGATCACGGGCGCACTGGCGGACATTAAGCAAGAGCTCGGCGCTCTGTCGCCGCGAGAGCTGCGTGAACAGCAGGCGCGGATCCGGCAGCTTCAAAGAAGCCTGCAGGAAGAGAAGAAGCAGGAGCCGGTCGAGATCGTCTTTGTCAATACGGAGGGCTGCGAGGTATGAGCCGTCGTCTCGAAATCCCGATGCCGAGCGAAAAGCAGAAGCTTTTCCTGACGGACACGCACAAGTACATCTGCTTCGGCGGCGCACGCGGCGGCGGAAAGAGCTGGGCCGTGCGCGTCAAGGCTGTACTGCTCTGTGAGCAATTCCCCGGAATCATCTGCTGCATCGTCCGAAAGACCTATCCCGAGCTGCGGGAAAACCACATCCGCCAGCTGCGGCAGATGCTCCGCTGCGGAAGCTCTGACCGGTACGCCTCCTATAACGACTCGGAAAAGAAGATCACGTTTCCGAACGGGAGTGTGATCCTGTTCCGCTACCTGGACACAGAGAGCGACGAGGGGCGGTTCCAGGGCACCGAGGTCGATGTGCTGTTCATCGACGAGGCAACGCAGCAGCCGGAGCAGCGCTGGGATATTCTGCGCGCCTGTCTGCGCGGTGTGAATCAGTTCCCTAAGCGGATCTACCTCACCTGCAATCCGGGCGGAATCGGACACGAGTGGGTGAAGCGGATCTTCATTGACCGGCGCTTCCGCGACACGGAGCGGCCGGAGGACTACACGTTCATTCAGTCGCTTGTCACGGACAATGCCGCTCTCATGCGGGAGCAACCGGACTATCTGGACCAGCTCCGCAGCCTGCCGCCGAGACAGCGCGAAGCATGGCTGTACGGCAATTGGGAGATCTTCGAGGGGCAGTTCTTTGAGGACTTCCGCCCGGAGCCCGATCTCGTCGCGGCGGAGGCTGCCGGGTGCACGCTCTCCAAGGCGGAGCTGCGGGCGCAGCGGCGCTGGACCCATGTGATAGACCCGATCGACCTGAGCCACGGAGAGCCGCGCACATGGAACATTCTGCGCAGCTATGACTTCGGCTACGGCAAGCCCTTCTCCTGCGCGTGGTGGGCCGTGGACTACGACGGAACGCTGTACCGAATCCTTGAGCTCTACGGCTGCACCGAGACGCCGAACGAGGGCGTGCGGTGGACGCCGGACAAGCAGTTCGAGGAGATCGCCAGAATCGAGCGTGAGCACCCCTGGCTCAAGGGCAAGCGGATAGAAGGGATCGCCGATCCCGCCATATGGGACGCGAGCAGCGGTATCAGCGTGGCGGAGACGGCGACGAGATACGGCGTATACTTTGTCCCCGGCGATCACAAGCGAATCCCAGGCTGGATGCAGGTGCATTACCGCTTCCAGTTTGACGAGAACGGCTATTCCAGGCTGTACGTCTTTTCCAACTGCCGGGCTTTCATCCGGACCATCCCGCTCATGATGTACTCCAAGACGCGGCCGGAGGACCTTGACACGGACCTGGAGGACCATGTTGCGGACGAAGTGAGATACTTGTGCATGTCGCGGCCGGTCACACCGCTGCGTGAAGTTCCTAAGAAGGTCATCATTTCTGACCCGCTCAACATGTTTCAAGAGCGGGAATACTGAGGAGGGGTTAAAGCATGGACGAACATAGGCGCAGGATGCAGGACGGCATCATTGCGGGGGAGATCCGGCCGGAGAAGCGTAACCTTGTCGACGCTGCCGGCGCGGATGCACGTGTGCCGCAGGGCAAGGACGGAAAGATCGGGCTGCCTGTTGACGCTTCCAGGCTGCGCGAGTTCGACGTGATCCTGGAGCGATACAAGTCCGGGAAACACAGCGTCGAGCGGCGCGTCGTGTCGGCGGAACAGTGGTGGAAGCTCAGGAACGAAGCCGAGGAGCGGAAAAATGGCGTCGGCTGGAACGACGATTTCCATGCCAAGAGCGGCTGGCTGCACAACGTCATCGTGTCCAAGCACGCAGACGCCATGGACAGCTATCCCGAGCCGATGGTACTGCCGCGGGAGCCCGGCGACAAAGAGACGGCCAAGACGCTATCCGACGTGCTGCCGGTCATCCTGGAGCAGAACAAGTTCGAGAAGACCTACTCGGACGCCGTGTGGCAGAAGCTCAAGACCGGCACCGGCGTCTACAAGGTGACATGGGACCAGGATCTTCACAACGGTCTCGGAGATATCTCCATCATCAACGTGGACCTGCTCGGCGTCTTTTGGGAGCCCGGCGTCACCGACATCCAGAAGAGCCGGTATTTTTTCCACTGTGAGCTGCAGGACGACGAGCTGCTGGAGCAGCAGTACCCGGAGCTGAAAGACAAGCTCAAGGGCGAGAAAACCACGCTGACGCGCTTCATCTACGACGACAACGTGAGCACCGAGGGTAAGAGTCTTGTGATCGACGTCTACTACAAGGTGAAGGACGGGGCAAGGACCGTGCTGCACTACTGCAAATACGTCAACGATGTAATCCTGGTGAGCACGGAAAACGATCAGGCGGCCGGCGCGGACATGACCGGCGCTGAGGCGGACGAGAGCATGATGCTTCCGGAGACGGAGCATGTTGGTCTGTACGATCACGGCTTGTATCCGTTCGTGTTTGACCCGCTGTTCCCGGTGGAGGGCAGTCCCTGCGGGTACGGCTTCGTGGACCTCTGCATGAACACGCAGATGCAGATCGACATGCTCGATACCGCCTTCCTCAAAAACGCCATGGTCGGCGCGACGCCGCGTTACTTTGAGCGCGTGGACGGCGCCGTGAACGAGGCGGAATTCAAAAACATCAACAACGCGATTGTGCATGTCAACGGACCGCTCGACGACACCGGCCTCAGACCCATCGACTATTCCCCGCTCGCCGGCAACTATATCTCGTTCTATCAGAACAAGGTGAACGAGCTGCGAGAGACGAGCGGAAACACGGAGACGGCAGCAGGCACGGCCAATGCCGGTGTCACGGCAGCAAGCGCAATCGCAGCGCTGCAGGAGGCCAGCGGCAAGGGTTCGAGGGACAGCACCAGGGCGAGCTATCGCTGCTTCTCCGAAGTTGTGAACCTGTGTGTGGAGCTGATCCGTCAGTTCTACGATCTGCCGCGCTTCTTCAGGATCACCGGAGACAACGGTCAGCAGGACTTCACGATGCTCGATAACTCGCAGCTTCAGCCGCAGCCAATCGGCCTGGGGAATGAATCGCTCGGCTTCCGGACGCCGGTCTTCGACATTAAGGTTGAGGTTCAGAAGAGAAACGCCTACACGCGGCAGAGTCAGAACGATCTGGCGCTGCAACTGTATAATCTTGGCTTCTTCAATCCGCAGCTCGCCACTCCCGCTTTGAGCTGCATTGAAATGATGGACTTCGAGGGCAAAGAGGATCTGACGCAGCGGATCGCGCAGAACGGGACGATCTTCGATCAGCTGCAGCAGATGGCACAGCTCGCCCTGGCGCTGACGCAGAAGTACGAGCCGGAGAACGTGGACGGCCTTGTGGCGGCGCTGCAGGGCACACAGACGCTCGCAGGCGGCGGGGGAATGATTCAGCAGCCGGACGTGACCGGCGAGGACAGACGCATGCAGAAGACGCGCAGCAGGACGGCCAACGCTCCGAGCCCGTCGAGGTAAAGACATGACGCATGTTACGTACAGAATGGACCCGGCCGAAGGATGCTTTGAGATCAGAGCGGAGGGACACGCGGGAGCGGGCGAATATGGACACGATATTGTGTGCGCTGCCGTATCAATCCTGATGCGGACACTGGAAAAGTGTGCGATCGACGACCGCTTGAACGGCGAAATGGAGAAGGACAAAGAGGAAGGACGGTACTGTGTGCGGTGCATGTCGAAATACCCGTTTCAGACAAGCTATACGCTGACTGTGTTTAACGTGATCCTGAAGGGCTTCCGGCTGCTCGCGGCACAGTACCCGGAATATGTGACGCTTGAACCGTACAGGGAGGAAAAGACATCATGACGGACGAAGAAAGAAAGAGACTTGGCGGCGCGGCTCCTGCCGTGCAGCAGCCGGCACAGCCTGCGTATCAGCAGCAGGCACAGCAGCCGGTCCAGCAGGCCGGCGTCATCGGCGGTGCTGATACCGACTCGCAGGTAGCAAAGGCGTACCAGAACGTCACGGGGACGCCGTACAAGTACAATCTGGACGCCGACGCCACGTATCAGATGTACCGGGATCGTTACCTGCAGAATGCAAAGCGGTCCATGCAGGACACAATGGGCCAGACGTCCGCGCTTACGGGCGGCTACGGCAACACGTATTCTCAGTGGGCAGGACAGCAGGCGTATGACGAGACCATGCGCGGCCTGACCGATCTCATCCCACAGTTTGAGGAGCGGGCATGGAACCGCCGGCAGCAGACGTACTCGCAGCTGTCAAGCTCGATCCTGCAGACGGGGTACAAACCCAGCGCAGAAGAACTGCAGGCGGCCGGCATGACGCCGGATCAGGCAAATTCTCTGTTTCAGGCGTGGATCGCCAGCAATCCGGCGGCGGCCTGGATGCAGGGCTTGATGACCGCAGACCAGTATTTCAAGCTGACCGGCAGACAGGCACCAGGCGCGCCGGGGGCAAAGGGGCCCGGCGGTGGCGGCGGCGGAGGCGGCCGGGGCTCCGGAGGCCGCAAGACTACTACTTCCAAGGATAAGGCATACAACCTTGGCGAGCTGCTTGATGCTGCGGCGGCCGGTATGACGAGTAAACAGATCGAGGCAGGGCTCAGAGCACGCGGCGTAGACACGAGCAGCGCGGCCGTACAGCAGGATATCAAGTGGGCACGCAGTAAATAAGGAGGGCCGAAAATGGCGCTTGTCGATGAAATCAGAGAAATGGAAAAAGGCGGAGGCGGAGGACAGCAGCAGGGCCAGGCACTTGGCCAGCAGCTTGACAGGCCGTCTCTGCTGCAGGAGTTTGTAGACAGCAACGGCACAAACGGACTGAACGCCGACTATGTGAACAAGGCGCTCAGCTTCGACGGCGGATTCGGCGCGTTCATTGGCGGATACATTCCCGGTGACGACGGCAGAATCTACATGCGAAACTATCAGGCCGAGGCGGAGCGGCTCCGGCGTCTCACAAAGCCGATCGTCACGCCGGAAGACTACGTGAGCAAGATGCTTGCCCGCGAGGGTTACGATATGCCTGAAGTCGAGACCGATTACGCCAAACGTCTTGCCGAGCTGCGCGGAGAAAACGAGCAGGCTGAGGCGACGTATCAGCAGGCAAGCGGAAACACAGCATGGAGCGGCATTCTTAAGCTCATCGGAGTCGGAGCGCAGCAGGCACAGATGGCGCAGGCCGGCGTGACCCCCACGGCGGAGCAGGCGAGAACGCTTGCTGAACAGAGTGTTGAGTACGGCAAAACCGTAGCGGCAGGGCGCGGCGACGTGGACGTCGACACGGCGGACAGGCGGCGGAGAGAGCTGCAGGCGGATCTTCAAACTATGGAGACCACGGACCGCTATATCGACGATCTGACGAGGATCGGCCTTGGAAACCATGACCGTCTGATCGAGGCCACGACAGCAGCCATGGAAGCGGCCCAAACGCGGGGGGACAGATCGTCGGCCCGCGAGTATCAGCGCCTCATTGATCTGTACAATGAGCAGAAGCTTTCCTTTGAACAGGCGGCGGACGCTAAGGGCTGGTTCGAAGAATGGGACGCCGCGCATCCGGGCGGCGGGGAAGATGCGTACCAGGAAGCCGTGCGGGAGAATGAAGAAGCTTACCAGGCGTGGGCCAACGGGTCGACCGGCGGTTACGTCCCGATGGAGCGCAGCGAGGCAAGAGCCCGTGTAGCTGAGGAGTACCGCGAGGAACTTCGCGACGGAGTCGACAAAGGCTACGGCATTGGTCAGGAGATGCTCGCACAGTACAGGGAATCGCACAACGGGGACGATCCAACCGATATCGAGGCGGCCATCGACTGGTATTTGCAGACGGATGAAATCCGTGCTGAGATTGACCGCGTCGTGGACGGGATGCACCTGGATATCGAGGGAACGGCTGTCCACGGAGGAATCACTGACGAGGAGCGGCAGCGGCTTGCCCAGGCGCGGTACAAGGCAGCCGCAATCCTGGACCACGCGAAGCAGCTCCGATTTGCTGACGTTCCGGAACGGGAAGACTTCACCACAGGCGCGGACCGAGGCCGAGAGCAGTTCCAGGACGACAGAAAAGCGCACACCGCGTATCTGTCCGACGAGGACGAGAACGATCCCAATGCCGGCACGTACATTCCTTCTGATGAGGATTGGAGACGGTATGTGCAGGAGCGTGAGGACCTGGCGGATGAGGCGGAGGCCGCAGGCTATACCGGCGACGAGCTTTATGATTACGTGCGGCTCGGCCTCGATCAGTGGCTTCGTGACTGGCGTGCAGACGCGGCCAACGCCTCCAGATGGGACACGCGCTACAGCGGAGACATCGCCGAGCCGGACGACAGATGGACCGACGAGGAGAAAAACGTATATTACTACCTGTATTCGTCCGATCCTGACCGGGCGCGGGAATATGCGCTGACGGTCAGGCAGCAGTACAACGCCGAGGAAGAAGCGGAGCGGAGACGCGGCACGCAGGAGTATTCCACGCGCAACTTCGCTACCGGAGCTCTCAGCACGCTCGGAGCGATTCCCGGACACCTGTTCGGCGGCCTGTATGACTATGCGAAGATGGCGGCGGAGCGGAGCTATCGCGGCGGCATCTATGATTCACAGTACACCGGCATTTCCAAGTGGGCCGACGACGTGACCGGATCCATCTCGCAGAAGCTCAACGAGTACGGCACGATCCCGCAGGATTCCTTCTTCGGGAAGTACATGGGTCTCGGCGGCAAGGGCATCGGCGATCTGTACTCGGTCTTCTATTCCATGGCGGAGAGCGCGGCGTCCATTGCCTTGGGCGGCGACAGCGCAAGCCTTGTCATGTTCTTTGGCAGCGCGGCGGCCTCCACCACGCGGGACATGCTGAACCGCGGCGTCGATCCGGAGAAAGCGCTGCGTACCGGTCTCGCCGCAGGCTGCGCGGAGGCTATGTTTGAACGGCTGTCCATTGAGAACCTGCTGAACGAAGATACGCTTGTGGACTTCTTCAAGAAAGGCGTGCTGCGTATCGTTCTGAAGCAGGGCGGCGTCGAAGCGTCCGAGGAGTTCTTCACCGAGATCTCCAACGAGTTTATGGACCGCTGGATCAACGGCGGGAAGTCCGAGTATGCGAGCAGAATCTATGCACTGCAGGTCCAGGGCATGAGCTATGAGGATGCCAAGAAACAGGCAGGGCGTGAGGTCCTTCACAAGATCTGGGATGCCTCTCTGAGCGGTTTCCTGAGCGGCCTCGGCATGAGCGCCGGTCACTATATGCGCTACTCTGTCCCTGCCCACGCACGCACCTACGAGGGCGACGTTAAGCCTTTGACGGCGGCCGCGTCTCTGACCGAGCGGGGCAGCCTGGCAAACCGGTACGGCGCTCAGGTAGAGAAGCAGATGGGCAGGCGCGGCAGCGTCAGCCAGTTCCAGGCGGAGAAGCTGGAAGCGCTGGTCAACGATCAGTACAAGCCTTCGAGCATCACCGAGGGCATCCGGCACGTGATGAACACGGCCCGCAAGACCAAGGCGGCGGAAACTGCCGAGGCAAAGCCGGCGGAGCAGAAGATCACCGGAGCACAGCGCAGGCAGGAGGAAAGCGGCGCTGTCGAAACCGTGCGCGGCATGGCGGACTTTGCGAGCGGCAAGACCGAGAGCCTGCCGGCCGGGGCCAGTGAAATGACACGCGAGCAGGCCGAGAGCGAGATTGTCACGCTTGCCAAAAACCTGGGCCTGGAGGATGGCGATGCCTCCGAGAGCGCCGACGATTATCTGAAGCGTGCCGTTGACCGCGTGCAAAGCTTTGCCACCGTGATGGAGCAGTCCGTCAAGGTGGAAGAGGAGAACGAGCAGAACCGGCGTAAAGCCATGGGCGAGGCGGTAGACAGGAGCTTTACTGGACTGAGCGAGGAAGAGCGGGAGAAGATCGTCAGCGGCTTTGATTACGACAGCGAAGCCGCGGATCCGGGCGATTACCTGAAGGGCATGTACATGGCCAGGCTCATGGGCGAGAACGGAGCCACGCTGAAGCAGGCGCAGGCCGTCATGGAAGCCATGGGCGACATGTTCAGTACCGCCGGCATCAGCGGGGAGCAGTTCCGCACGGCCTGGAAGATCGGACATGCGCACAGCGGCAGCGACTACGCCAGCATCGGAGACTTCGCCGCGCAGTATCCCGCTCCGGACAGTGTGACGGAAATCTTCAACATGGACGAGGGCATGGATCTGTACGATTTTACGGTTGGATTCAGGGCCGCCTACGACATGGGACGCAGCGGCGTGAGCGAAGCGCACGTCACGGAAGACACCGCTCCGTACCTGACCGAGCAGCAGCGCAAAGCGGCTTACGAGCTGGGACAGGAAGCAGCGGATAAGAAAGCGCAGAAGCGCAGCGACAAGATCGACGAGATCCGCAGGACTGGAAAGCTTGAGCGGAAGAAGGGCACCGTGCGCGGCGTCGGCGTCACGATCGCGGAGCTTCGGAAGAAGTTCAACGATCCGCAGCGTATCTCGTACCGGTTCCTGTCCAGATTCGCGGAGCTGACCGGCGTGGATATCGTGCTGTATGAGTCCGAGACGGACGAGCACGGCAATTTCGCGGCGACGCAGGGCGAGTTCCGGTGGAAGGACGACACGATCTACATCGATATCAACAGCGGCCTGTTCAGCAGCGGCGACGTGAACGAGCTCGGAAAGTACACGATGCTGCGCACGTTCTCCCATGAGTTCACGCATTTCATTGAAAAGTGGAACGCGAAAGGCTATAATGAGTTCAGGAAGTTCGTGTTCTCCACCATGAAAAAGCAGGGCGTCAACGTCAACGATCTGATCGAGACGAAGATGGGCGAGCTGAACATGAGCGAGGACGAGTACGAGCAGGCGTCCCGTGAAGTCGTGGCCGATTCCATGATGGACATTCTTCCGGACAGCAGACTCGTGCAGAATCTCGCGGAGGAGCACCCGAACATCTTCAAGACCCTGCTGCGGAAGCTGAAACAGTTTGTCGGCCGGCTGAAGCAGTATTACAAGGGCATCAGCACCAAGATCCCGGAAGCGGAGCTTCTGAAGAATAGCGGCGCGTACCTGGACGATATTGTGCGCATGTGGGACGATATCGCCAAGACCGCTGTGGAAAACTATCAGAGCGCCAACGGGCAGGAGCGGACCGAGCCGGAGACCAGACGCGCCGGCATGGACTTCTTCCGGAACGTGGAAGAGACCGGGGAAGAAGCGCCGAACCTGCGGCAGATGGCGGCGAAGAACAACCGGACCGTCGGCAGAGACCGCTTCCCGGCGAACGACTTTACCAGCCAGGCGGAGAACGGCCCGGAGCTTAGAGGCATGGCACAGCAGGCACCGGCCGCGAGTCGTGACCGCTTCCCGGCCAATGACTTCACGAGCCAGGCAGAAGCCGGCCCGGATCTCAAGAGCATGGTGCCGAGAGCCGAGAGCGCGCCTTCTGAGACGCAGGAAACGCAGGCAGCCAAGGGAGAGGCGGAGACACCCGCCGCGACGGAAACGCCAGCACAGGAGGAATCTGCGCCGCAGGACACGCAGGAAGGGGCGAGGCTGCAACAGCTTCTGAACGTCTATATTTCCAACATCAAAAACGCGGCGAGCAAAGCCGGAATTGACCTGCGCGCCTTCTTCAACGCCACGGCAGAGATGGACGCATATCACCTGAACGATACGGATCTGCGTGTTGTTGTTCAAATGCTGTCCCCTGTTGTCGATCAGCTCGAAGTGCAGGGAAATTCCTCAGCACGGCAATATCTGAACGCTATTGCGAAACAAGCCGGGCTGGAAGAGACCATACAGGAAACGGAGGAAACACTTCCCGAAGCGCCTACGGTTTCCGAAGTGATTAAGGCCGCAGAGGAGCACGATACGCCCGTTGAGCCTGTACCGCCCAAAGCGGAGACCGAGAAAGCAAAAGCCAAGCTGAAAAAAGGTGTCTCTGTCCCCGTGGAAAAGGCAAACGCGGAGGCCATTCTGCACGGGCTCGAAACAAAGCAGCTGTCGCTGGACAACATTACGCTGACCGGCACCGTGCGCGGCTTCAATGTGGAGCAGCGCGCACACCTGATCGAGGCCCTTATCAACGGATATTACGCAGGGAAAAAGACTGTGAAGATCGACGTTCCCTATGACGGAAAATTCGAGCTTTCGACATATGACTACAATGTGGTAAAGGTCCTGACCATGCTGAAAGCCAAAGTCACACAGGACGTCATTTTCAACAAAAAGCTGGATTCCCTCATTCGCTCCGGCGAAAGGCCGACCGTTGTTAAGCTCAACGGGGAATGGTTCATCAGCGCAAGCGGCAGAGAGCTTATCCCTATTACACAGGACGCGGTGGATTATGCCACCAGCGCCGAAGGGTACAAAGCGAAGGTATCTTCCCTCAGCGGCGGCATCGATCAGATTCTCAGCAGCAACTACACGTCCATCGACAAAGCACCGGTGGAAGTGAAGTTCAGTAACGGTTCCTCCTTTTATCGCTTTGGTGAAGAGGGAGACTATCTATACATTCCGAAGGAGACGTTTCGCTATTTCGACGGAGGGAATCTCTATCGGGCGAACTTCTCTGTATACAAGAACATGAGTGGGGAGCGGACGGATTTCTCGTCCATGCGGATCGACAACCCAGACGGCACAACGATGGGCTATATCCTCGGGCAGCCGATCAATCCGTCCCTCAGAGAGCAGAATGTTCTGCCGACCAACCTGAAAAGCTTTTCCAAAAAGGCGACGGACACACGGAAAAAAGCCGCAGAGACCCCGGCTTCGAGGAAAATCATAGAGAAAATGCCAAAGGAGGCAGAGACAAATGGCACAGAAGAAACTGCCGAAACCGCAGCCGCTCCCGTGGGAGCAGAGACGGACGCTGACCGTTATGGGGACGGAACTGTACGAGTACCTGCTGAACTTCAAACCGGAGATGTACAGCGAGATGCAGCAGGACGGGAGCCTGCTGCCGTACCTGCAGGAGAAAGGCTGGGATCTGGACGAGATGATAATCGATCTGATGCAAAACGGAATGGACGAAGCAGGAGCCAAGGAACTGGCGAGAGCGGAGTTCAACCCGGACGCAGCGGGAGCCGAGATTCCGGACGAGGAACCGATGCTGTAAGCCAGCAGGAAGCCGCCGCGCCTATGACCGAAGAGGAACAGGAGCGGCAGCACGAGGCACTTCACGAGACCACCACGCAGCAGGTGGAGCAGAAATCCACCGAGGCCGCCGGCGGGAACAATTATCAGATCGGGGAGAGCCTCGACCTGCCCAACGGCAGCAAGGCACGCTTCCGGGCAAACGTGGACGCGATCCGGCTTGTGAAGCAGCTGGAGGCCGAGGGGCGCAACGCCACCGCAGAAGAGCAGGCCGTGCTTGCCCGCTATGTGGGCTGGGGCGGTATTTCGGAAGCCTTTGACGAGCGCAAGGGCGAGTGGAGCAAAGAATACGCAGAGCTGAAGGAACTGCTGACCGACGAGGAATACAAGGCAGCCAAGGGCAGCACCCTGAACGCCCACTATACGAGCATTCCGGTTATCCGCGCCATGTACCGGGGGCTGGAAAAGCTCGGCTTCAAGGGCGGGCGCATGCTGGAACCTTCCTCCGGCGTCGGCAACTTTGTGGGCGCTATGCCTGCGAGCATGACCGGGAATGTCCGCAGCTGGACAATGGTAGAGCTGGACAACATCACCGGCCTGATTGCAAAGCACCTGTACCCGCAGAACGACGTGCGTATTGAGGGCTTCGAGAAGACGATCCTCCCGGACAACTACATGGACGTGGCCATTGGCAACGTGCCTTTCGGCAACTATCCCGTGGTAGACCGGGCGTACCCGAAGAAGCTGACCTCGGCTATCCACAACTATTTCTTCGCCAAGTCCCTGGACAAAGTGCGTCCCGGCGGCATCGTGATGTTCATCACGTCCAGCTATACCATGAACGCCAACGACAGGACCGTGCGCAACTATATCTCCAAGCAGGCCGACCTTCTCGGCGCGATCCGTCTTCCCAACACGGCTTTTGCCGGGAACGCGGGCACCAGCGTCGTGACGGATATCCTTGTGCTGAAAAAGAGGGCACCCGGCACCGAGTACGCGGGCGTCCCCTTTGTGGAAACACAGTACGATTACAAGTTCGGCTATCAGAACGAATACTTCAAGGCGCACCCTGATATGGTGCTGGGCGAGGAAGTGACCACGCGCGGGATGCACTACCGCGACGAGTACAGCGTCAACCCCTACACCGACCGGGGCAGCCTCGAAGAACAGATTGACAAGGCCTTTCAGCAGATCACCGGCCAAATGGACTACCCCGCGCAGCTCAGCCCCGAGAAGACCAATTACCGGGTGCAGCGTGCGGAGAAGGGCACCAAGCAGGGCGGCTATGTGCAGCGGGAAGGCAAACTCTATCAGAACGACGGCGGCGAGCTGAGGGAAGTCCAGACGGACGAGAAGACCGCAAAGCGCATTACCGGGATGCTGGGCATCCGGGATGTTGCACGGGAGCTGATGAACGCGCAACAGCAGGGTGTGAATGAGAAGAGCACCAAAGCCCTGCGCCGCAGCCTGAACAAAGCCTACGACGCCTTTGTGAAGGAATACGGTTTTCTCAACAGCCCCGCCAACCGCAAGGCGTTTCAGGGAGACCCCGACCGTTACAGCCTGTACGCGCTGGAGAATTGGGATGCGGAGAAGAAGACCGCCACGAAAGCGGACATCTTCACCACGGACACCATCAAGCCCAACCAGACCATCACGCACGCGGACACCGTAAAGGACGCCCTGGCTATCTGCCGGAACACCATCGGCAGCATCGACGTGCAGGTTATCGCGCAGCTGACCGGGAGAACGCAGGAGGATGTGACGCGGGAGCTGATCGACAGCGAGCTTGCCTTCAAGACCACGGACGGGCAGCTCGAACCGGCAGAAACCTACCTGTCCGGCAACGTGCGGGCAAAGCTCCGCGACGCGCAGGGGCTTGTCGGCATTGACAAGGATTATCAGCACAACATCGACGCGCTGAAAGCCGTCGTCCCCGCCGATATTCCCCACGAGCAAATCTTTGTGCAGCCGGGCACTCCGTGGATCCCCGAAAGCGTGTATTCCGACTTTGCGGCCTTCATCCTCGGCGGGAACAACCACCGGTATTACGGAGGCCCGGATATTGCCGTACACCGCAGCAACCAGACCGGCACCTTCACCATCGACCTGAACAACAAGCGGCTGAAGACCAACTATCAGAACATGCAGGAGTGGGGCACGCCGAAGCGCTCCTTCCTGAATCTGCTGGAGGCCATGATGAACAGCCGCAGCGTCACCGTCACCTACAAGGACAACGAAGGCCACACCATCGTTGACCGCGTGGCGACGGACGCTGCCAATGAGAAGATCGAGCAGATCACGAAGAAGTTTCAGGAATGGCTGTGGCAGGATGAAGAGCGGACAAGAGACCTCGAATATCTCTACAACGAGACTTTCAACAACCTTGTCACGCCGAAGTACGACGGCAGCACGCTCACCGTAAACGGCCTCCGGGCTGGCTGGAGCCTGCGCCCGCACCAAGCGGACGCGGTACAGCGCATTGTGTCCTCCGGCGGCAACACCCTGCTTGCGCACCGCGTAGGCGCGGGCAAGACGCTGGAAATGGCAGCGGCGGCCATGAAGCTGAAAGAGCTTGGCATTGTACAGAAACCCATGTTCGCCGTTCCGAAATCCCTTGTGGCGCAGTGGGGCAAGGAGTTTTCTTCCTACTTCCCCGCCGCAAAGCTCCTTGTTGCAGAGCAGAGCGACTTCACCCCGGCCAACCGCAAGACCTTTGCCAACCGGATTGCCACGGGCAACTATGACGCGATCATCGTCAGCTATGAGCAGTTTGAGAAGATCCCCATTTCCGACAGCTTCGCCCTCCAACTCTATCAGGAGCAGGTGGACGAGATCATTCAGGCCATCAACGAGGCCAAGGAAGAGGCGGGGGCAAAGTCCATGTCCGTAAAGGATATGGAGAAGAAGCGGAAGCAGCTGGAAGCGAAGATCCAGAAGCTGAGCGACAAGGCGAAAGACACCGACAGCATCGAGTTTGAACAGCTCGGCATTGACAGCATTTTCATTGACGAGGCGCACAACTTCAAAAACCTGTTCTATACCACCAGCATGAACAACGTCTCCGGGCTTGGGAACAAGGACGGCAGCAAGAGGGCCTTTGACCTCTACACCAAAGTCCGGTATCTCCAGCAGCTCAACGGCGGGCGCGGCGTGGTATTCGCCACCGCCACCCCGGTCATGAACAGCATGAGCGAGATGTACATCATGCAAAAGTACCTGCAATCCGACCTCCTTGACCAGCTCGGCCTGTCCACCTTCGACGCCTGGGCAAAACAGTTCGGCGAAGTGGTCAACGGCGTGGAAATCAAACCCTCCGGGCAGGGCTACCGCGTGAAGCAGAGCTTTTCCCGGTTCAAGAATATGGGTGAGCTTCAGCTCCTGTTCCGCAACTTCGCGGACGTACTGACCAAGGTTCCCGGCCTGAAAATCCCGAAGATGAAGGGTGGGGCAGTGAAAGTGGTTGAGTGCGACGCGGGCGAGTTCCAGCAGGAGTACATGAAGCAGCTGGAAAAGCGTGCCGACAACATCAAGAACGTGGATCCCAGCGAGGACAACATGCTGAAGATCACGTCGGACGGCAGGAAGATCTCTTATACCCAGCGCATGATTGACCCATCTCTCCCGTATGAAGAGGGCAGCAAGCTCTATAAATGCGCGGAGAACATTGTCGAAGAGTACAAGGCCAGCAGGGACGTAAAGGGCACGCAGATTGTTTTCTGTGATATGGCTACGCCGAAGGGCAGAAGCAACAACGCCAATGCCGCCGCGGAAGAAGACGCCGGCATGGACACCGAAAGCGCCAAGCTCTACGACGACCTGAAAAAGCGCCTTGTGAAACTCGGCATCCCTGCAAGGGAGATTGCCTTCATCCACGACGCGGACACCGACGCCAAGAAGAGCAAACTGTTCGACGACATGAACGCCGGACGTGTGCGCGTTCTGATCGGCAGCACCGGCAAGATGGGCGTGGGCATGAACGCGCAGAAGCGGGCTGTGGCCATCCACCACCTTGACGCCCCGTGGCGGCCGGGCGACGTGGAGCAGCGCGACGGGCGCGTGTTCCGGCAGGGCAATATCAACGAGGAAGTCAGCAAATATGTGTACGTCACCACGGGCAGCTTCGACGCCCGCCTGTGGGATATTATCGACCGAAAGAGCAGCTTCATTGACCAGATCATGAACGGCGAGAACGTGGGGCGCGAGGTGGAGGACACCGGTGAAGTCACGCTGTCGGCGGCAGAGGTCAAGGCACTGGCATCCGGCAGCCCGCTCATTCTGGAGCAGGTACAGCTGGAGACCGATATTAAGAAGCTGCAAAACCTGTATATGGCGCACCGTCAAAGCGTCGTGGAGGCCGGGAAGAAGCTGCAAGAGGCCAAGCAGGCCAAGGCAGAGGCCGAGACCCGCGCCGCCAATGCCCGGAGGGACATCAAGCACCGCACCGAGGCGAGCACCGACGAGAAGTTCAGCATCACCGTCGGGAACAAGGCCTACACCGATAAGAAGGAAGCAGGCAAGGTGCTCATGGCGTACGCGACGGCCAAGGCCACCGAGGAAACCTATACCAAGATCGGCACCTTCGCTGGCTTCGACGTGATGGTCATGCAGACCAAAGAGGGCATTATCGGCCTGCTGAAAGCCGACGGCGCGTATCGGTTCAACACCTACCCGGACAACACTACCCTCATGATTACCAACATGCAGAAGGTGCTGAACGGGCTGGACAACGCTGTGCAGGCGCAGGAAGAGCTTGCCCGCCAGAAGGCGCAGGAGATCAAGGCTCAGGAGGCCATGATGCGCTCGCCCTTTCCCCGGCAGGCAGAGCTTGACCAGAAGCGACAGCGGTACAACGAGGTCATGGAAGAGCTCAACCCCAAGGAAGAGCAGGCCATTGACAGCGGCGAGGACGAGGACGAGGACCGGACCGAGTATTCGATTCGCCGCTCACAGACAATTCCATACCGGGATCAAATCAAATCCATGTTTGGAAAAGGCCGGCAGATACTTAACCGCGTAGACGATATCTACGTTCACGGTGCTGTGAAAACCGGTATCGACACCGGACTGGACGGCAAACCGTTCTTCCTGCTGAAACGCAACTTTGGAAAGATCACACGGCAGGAAGGCAGCAACGACAATTACTCTGCGCACGGCATTGGAGAAGAAACAATGCTGAGGATCCCCGGTCATATCGAAAGTCCCGCTCTTTACGTTGTTGGAAATGGACGCGTCTCTATCATCGCCGGAGAATACGTAAAAACGAAAAAAAGTGAAGCTGCCCCGCTCTTGATCGGGATCGATCCCAATTCAAGCGTAGACGGGCAGCCGGCGAATGAAATCAAGAGCGCGTACGGGCGTGACGATTTTGCGAACTGGCTTGTTCTGAGAGCTTCCGACAGCAAAATTTACGCCGGAAACGAAAGAAAGGCCGCTGCATTACTCCGTGATGCCGGTCTTAAAATGGCCGGGCCGGTGGCATATGCAGCAGACCTTACAGATCGTATTCTATCAATGTCTGCTGAAAATGTCAACACTGAAGATCTGACAGAGCAGTCAACACGAAGGCAGACGTTCAGTGACCGCGAGATCCTGGAGATGGCGACGGATTCTCTCGACGTCGGCACGCTGACGCCGGCAGAGCGGACGGCGCTGGATATCTTCAAAAACTCCCTGGACACGCTGCGGCAGGCACAGGAAAAGAGGGCCAGTCTCGGACAGCAGTACCGTGACGAACAGTTTACGAAGGGCGGTTCCAGAGCGGAGGCCGAGAAGATCCATGCACAGATGAAAGTGCTGGATCAGTCGATCCCGCAGATGGAGACGCGGCTGCTTGAGCTGCAGAACAAGGATGCTCTGAAGAAAATCCTTGTGAAAGCCAGGGAAGCCGTGGAGACGATCGAGAAGGAGGAAGGGAAGCAGAAGCTCAAGCAGTACCGCGAGCGGCGCAACGAGAGCGCAGCGGTGCGGAAATACAGGGCCAGAGTCCAGGCGGATGTGAAGACGCTGCGCAACTGGCTTGTGAATCCGAGCAGCAAGGATATCCGGCAGCATGTGCCGGCCGAGCTGCAGAAGACGGTTGCCGACTTTCTGGAAAGCATCAACCTCATGAGCAAGACGTTCCTCAATTCGAGCGGAGCCGAGACGACGAAAGCGGACCAGAGATATCTCAAATCCATGCAGCGCCTCCGCGACGCAATCAAGAAGAACGTCGATTCCAAGGGCCTGTATTCCGGTTACGCGGACCTGCCGGAAGACTTCATGGAAATCTTCGACGGCCTGATCCGCAAAGTGCAGGACCACATTGACCAGCACACGGGAACATTCGTGGTGAATCAGATGACCGGCGGCGAGCTCAGGGAGCTTTCCAATACCCTGAGAACACTGAGACAGTACATCTCCAACATGAACCAGTTCCACAACAACGCAATGTTCAGGCACGCTTACGAAGCCGGCGAAGAGACGATCGAGCACCTGAGCGAGCTGCAGAAGTCGAAAAAGGGCAGCAGGGCGTACAAGTTCATGCGCTTCGACTATATGCGGCCGAGCTACGTGTTTGAACACTTCGGCAAGGGCGGCCAGAGCATTGAGCATGAGTTCCGCGAAGGGCAGGCACAGCAGGCTTTCCTGGCCAACACGATCATTGACTTTGCCAAGGAAACGTACAGCGGCAGGGAAGTGAAAGCGTGGGGAGACGAGAGCAGGAGCTTTGAGCTGGAGAACGGAGAGACGGTGACGCTGCCGATCACGCACATCATGAGCCTGTACTGCCTGACCAAGCGCAAACAGGCACAGACGCACATCTACGGCGACGGCATCCGCGTAGCCAACTACAAAGAGGGCCGGAAAGTCCAGCTCGACGAAGGGCACCTTGTCACGCAGGCGGACGTTGAGAACATTACCGGATCTCTTACGGACCGTCAGAAGCAGGTGGCGGACGCGCTTCAGCATTTCATGAGCACCGTAACGTCCGGCTGGGGCAACTACGTGAGCATGATCCGTTTCGGCGTGGAGCAGTTCACCGAGGAGAATTACTTCCCGATCAACAGCGACGGACGGTATCTGTCGGAGACAGCGGACGAGAGCCCGGACAACGCCGGCCTGTACGCGCTGCTGAACAGCAGCTTCACGAAGGAGCTGAGAGAGAACGCGAAGAACAGGATTATCCTGTACAACGTGTTCGACGTCTTCGCCAATCATACGGCGAGCATGGCACAGTACCGGAGCTTCGCACTGCCTGTCCTGGACGCGCTGAAATGGTTCAACTATCAGAACGACGATACCAGCGTCCGAACAAAGCTGGCCTCCGCATTCGGCGCGAAAGAGGACGAGCGGGCCGGCAGCGGCAGCAAGGGCTACGCCGAGCAGTTCGTTATCAACCTGCTGAAGTCCTACAACGGCACGTCCGCGCAGGGCGATCCTTACGACAGCATGGGCCTGAAAGGGCTGCACAAGTTCAACCGGGCACAGATTGCGTACAATACGCGGGTCGTGATCCAGCAGCCGATGGCTGTCACGAGAGCGGCCATGATCCTTTCCCCGGCGAAGCTCGCGGAAGGTCTCGGCATGAGCGCAACGCACCTGCGGAAGCTCGCGGCCGAGATGGAAGAACACAGCGGCATTGCGGCCTGGAAAGCGCTGGGCTTCTACGACACGAATATCTCACGCGGCCTGACGGAGCTGATCAAGCAGAATCAGAGCTGGGACGAGAAGTTTGTGGAGTTCGGCACAAAGGGCGCGGAGCTCGCTGACCGTTTTACCTGGGCGGCCATGTGGTACGCGGCGAAGCAGAGCGTGGACAGGAGCCAGTATGAGAGCGACGCCGAGTACATGAAAGCCGTTACGGATCTCTTTGAAGAGGTCATTTACAAGACCCAGGTTGTGGACAGCGTTCTGACAAAGAGTGAGTTCCTGCGGGCGAAGGGATTCTTCCCGCGCATGCTGGGCAGCTTCATGTCGGAGCCAATGACAACGGTGTCGATGCTGACGGACGCCTACTACAAGTACACAGACGATCTGCAGCGCGGCATGAGCCGTGGCCAGGCATGGCGGCGGAACGGAAAGAATATCGCAAAGACCGTTGCCGTGTATTCGATCGGGCAGATCCTGCTTGCGGCAATGCAGGCGGTTATCGACGGCTGGCGCGACGACGACGAGTACGACGTGGAGAATCCGTTCAAGAACTTCCTCATGAAGTACCTGAACGCTTTCAAATCAAACGCGATCGAAGAAGAGCTTCCCTTCGGAAAGATCCCACTCGTGTCGGAAATCTACGACGGGCTGAAGGGCCTGCTGGATTATACCGGACTGTTCGATCAGCTCGGCCTGGACCTGTACGGAAACGGCCTGTCGAACGGATGGGCACAGTACGCGAAGTACCTGCAGAAAGGCTTTGAAATCTCCTGGGACCTGATCAACGGGAACCAGACGAACTACACCGCATACGGCGCTGCGTACAATCTCCTGCGCGGGACCTCCGGCATGGTCGGCCTGCCGATCGCCACGCTGATGCGCGAAGTCGTGGACCTGTGGAACAACACGGCAGGCTGGTACGCGCCGGACAAGAGACTCGTATCGTATCAGCGGTCGACGGACCGGAAGTATCTGGAGCACGTGCGGCCGGCAGGAATCTCCCTGAAGACCTACGAGCGGATCCTGACAGACGCGGACGCGGCCGGAGACGGCCTCGGAAGCACGAGTCAGGACGAGCTCGGCCAGTACCTGATCGACCTGATAAACGCCGGCGAGATCACGCAGGCGCAGGCACAGGCGATATGGGATTCACGCGGCTGGAAGTCGAGCTTTGCGACGTGGCGAGATGAAAGCGCGAAGAAAGCCGCAGCAGCGGCAGAGCACAGCAGAAGGATCGCCGCGACCGGACTGACGGAGGAACGCTACGAGACGATTATGACGGCGGCCAACACGGACGGCAAGGGCAACAGCCCGAACCAGGGAGAGCTCGGAACGTACCTGCTGGCCGGCATCCGGAGCGGCACCCTGTCTGACACCGCAGCCCAAGGAATCTGGAACACGATGGGCTGGAAGACGAGCTTCGCAGACTGGCAAAGAAAGAACACATAAACCGAAAACTGCGCTATGGGTAGGTTACATTAGTAACCTACCTTTTTTATAATGCAATCAGAGGCATAAATTCCAAGGGCCCGTCCCCCGAAAAAGACGTAGAAAGGAGTACATATGTCTTCAAAATTTGACTGGCTTCAGTTCTTCGCAGACGGCGCTTCCGGAGGCGACGGCGGAGACGGAGCCGCAACGGGCGTAGAATCCGGCGACGCCGGCCGGAGTCTGGAGGATCTGGGTGTCCCCCACGACAGAGCCGAGAAATATCGGCAGAATAAGGCGAAGCGGCAGCCGCCGGTACAGCCTGAGCCCAGAGAGGGGAAAGCCGAGACAGCGCCCACAGATTGGGACAGTTTCATGGAGATCCCCGAAAACAAGCAGAGACTTCAGGAGATGATGGCAGAGCGGGGCAGAACCGCAGCGGAGGAAAAGCGTGCAGCCGAGGAGCAGAAGGGAAAACTGAATCCCATGCTCAAACTGCTTTCCGAGCGATACGGAATCGAACCGAAAGACGGACAGATCGACATGGACGCCGTTATCAAGGCCGTCATGGACGATGACCAGTATTACGAAGACCGCGCCCTCGAAAAGGGAGAGACCCTGAACGCGGCCAAACAGGGCTGGCGTGAGGAGTTCGAGGCGGAGCAGCAGCGCAAGCGCGACCGCGAGACGATGCTGCAGCAGCATTTCTACGGCATGCAGCAGCAGGGAAACAAGCTCAAGGAGATTTTTCCGGATTTCGACCTGAACCGCGAATTGCAGAATCCTGAGTTTCTGAAGCGAACCTCCCCGGAGAGTGGCATGTCCGTTGAGGACGCTTTCTACAGCATCCATCATGACGAGATCATGCAGCAGCAGGCCGAGGCAATCGCCCGGCGTGCAAAGGCGGACGTGGCTTCCACGATCCGGTCCGGCCGGCATCCGCGTGAAAACGGATCGTCCGGAACGGCCGTGGCGAGTGCGACGCCGAACCTTAAACAGATGACAAAAGAGCAGAGGAGGGCTTACATCATGGCTAAGTACCCTCCGCCTGGATAATACGAAAGGAGTATAAGAATGGAAGAACTTATTCTTGATCTTCAGTTCTTTGCCAATGCCGGTGACGTTGTAAACGCAACTGCGAATATGACCAACGCCTATACCGGCGTCGAGACGCCGCGCAGCCAGAACAACGGCGACGCGACCTACATGGCCGACGAACTGAAGTCATACTACGACACCGAGCTTCTTGAGAACACCAGCGTGGAGCTCTTCTACGCGCAGTTCGGCAGGAAGCAGCCGCTTCCCAAGGGCCGCAAGGGTACGGTCGAGTGGCGCAAGTGGAACACCTTCCCCCGCGCCGATCAGCTTGTGGAAGCGGTCATCCCGGCCGGTAAGCCCTTCGGCATGAGCAGTCTCACCGGCAGCATCGACCAGTACGGCATCTACACAACCATTTCAGACAAGCTGGAAATGCAGTCGTATGATGATGTCATCGCCGGTGCCTCCAAGGAGATGGGCCGCAGCGCCGCCGAGACGCAGGAAGCGCTGATCCGCAACGCGCTGTACGTCGGGTCCAACGTCATGTACTGCGACGAAATTACGCTGGCCACCGGCGCTTACCACGCCTCCGTCAGCGATTGGGGCGCACTGAACTACGGCGCTACCTACGGCTGCCCGCTCACTCCGGAGATGATCAACAAGGCCGTCACTATCCTGAAGAAAGCCCGCGCTCCGAAGATCAACAACAGGTACTACGCCGTCATCCACCCCTCTGTCGCGCACGATCTGCGTAACAGCGACGGCTGGCTCGAACCGCACAAGTACGCCGCTCCTGAGCAGATCTTCAACGGCGAGATCGGCGAGCTGCACGGCGTCCGCTTCATCGAGGACGCTTTCGCCCCGGTCATCAAGGGCGAGGATCTGGCGAGCGATTCCCGTACCCTGACGATCAACAATCAGTCCGGCTATTCCGGCGCAATCACCAGTGTCGCGTTTGACGGCGGAACCGTTGCGAACGGCGCCCTGGTCGGCCGTTACATCAACATCAACGGCGTTTCTGCCAAGATCACCGCGAACACGACCAACAGCCTGACCTTTGCCAGCACCAACTTCGGCACCATCACGGACAACACCGTGATCTATCCGGGCGAGGGCGGAGCTGCTGATCAGGCGATCTATGCCACGTACTTCTTCGGCGAGGAAGCTTTCGGCATCATTGAGCCCGACGGCCGGTCCCTGCAGATGATCATTCACGACAAGGACGAGATCGGCGGCCCGCTGAACCAGTTCAGCACGATCGGCTATAAGTTCGAGACCAACGGCGCGACCATTCTGTACCAGGAGCGCATGCTGCGCGTCATGAGCGCGTCTTCGTTCTCCGACGTAGACGACACCAATCTCTGATCAACCACCTGAAGCAGAGGCAGGAGTGCTCCTCCTGCCTCTGTAATAAAGAAAGGAAGTAAAGCATGGCCACGAAAGCGAAACCGAAAGCTACGATCGAGACCAACGGAAAAGTGACGGTCACGATCCCCCGCGCCCGAGAGGGTGAGGAGAAAAGCCTGTACATCTGCGTAAACGGCAAGAGCTACTTGATCCCGAAGGGAAAGCCCGTCGAGGTCCCGGACTACATCGCCAAAGAGCTTGAGCGTTCACAGGAGGCAGAGAACCGCATGTATGAGGAAAAAGAGCGCCTGCTGGCACAGAGCAATCTGTAAGTCTCTCTCGGGGAGGAGGTAAAACATGACGATACAGGAAATCATCGACAGGGTGGACTATCTGTCCCCGAACCAGTACAGCGACGAGCAGAAAACCCGCTGGCTCAGCGATCTGGATGGGAGGATCGTGCACGAGGTGTTCCTGACGCACGAGCCCAGATGGGGCGTCATGCGTATGTTTGAGGGCTACACCGATACAGAGAATGACCTGCTCCTGGACGGCCCCTACGCATCGGACGTGTACGAGAATTACCTCCTCTCAAGGATTGCCGAGCGGAACGCGGAGATCTCGAAGTACAACCTCTACGCGACACTATTTAATGAGGCGTACACGAACTATGTCAACTGGTACAACCGAACGCATAAGGCGACGCAACAGAGCGGGTGGCGGTTTTGAGACTGATCCGAAATCTCCTGAATCTCCTGAAAAGGCTGGTGGAAACCATTATGAAGCTGCCGCTGCTGCAGCCCGGAAACACGTCCAGAGTCACGACGGACGTGTTTCGCGGCTATAATCACAATCTTAAGATCGCCGACGGCGAGATGTACGACATGAATAAGATCACGGCGGACTTCTTCCCGATGCTCGCACGGCGGAAGCCGAGAATGTTCCGCAATACTACTACGAATCCAGACGATCTCTCCGCACTGCTCGGCGGGGATCAGCTCATTTGGGTGGATAACGACCAACTGTATGTGGACGGAGAACCGACAGGCATGGGCCTGGGCCAAAGTCGGAGTTATCGGGACCTGGTGCGATTCGGCCACTATGTGATCAGCGTACAGGACAGAAGGTACTATAATCTCTCCAATCCTGGCGATGCGGGGAGCATCGACGCGGCCTATCATCTGTCCAGCGGCAGCGGCGGCGCGGGCGTGAACCAGATCGTCCACTATGAGCCATGCAACATTGACGGTGACCCGTACACCATCACTTACACAGGCAGTACGGAGCCGGAGGAGCCGACGGGTGGGCAATACTGGCTCAAGGTAACTTCAAAAGTAACCGAGTTGTATCAGTACGACGCGGTAACAACGACCTGGGTGAAAGTCGAGTCGGTATATATGCTGGTCGTGTTTGAGACGTCTGGCGTGCTCTCGCAGCGGTTTTCTGAGGGCGACACGGTCGAAATTCACGGGCTGTATTATGCCGATCTGAACGGCTCCAAGTACATCTACAAGATCGGCGGCGATCCCTCACAGAGTGTACAGGATCATCTGGTGCTGATCGGTCTGGACGCGCCGATTGAGCATACCTATGACGGTGTAGATATCAGCCGGACAATGCCGGATATGGATTTCGTGATCGAGTGTCAGAACCGGCTGTGGGGCTGCGCGTATACGCGGGATGAGCAGACCGGGGAGATGATCAACGAGATTTACTGCTCCAAGCTCGGAGACTTCAAAAACTGGCGCGTGTATCAGGGCCTCAGCACGGACTCCTGGGCCGCGTCCGTCGGCGCTCCGGGCGAGTGGACCGGCGCAATCAGTTATCTCGGGAAGCCGGTCTTTTTCAAGGAGGATCGGATCTATCAGGTCACGGTATCGCCGCAGGGGGCGCACAGGATTGACGAGACGCCCTGCCGCGGTGTCGAGAAGGGCAGCGCACGGAGCCTCTGCGTCGTTGGCGAGACGCTCTACTACAAGAGCATGGGCGACGTGATGGCCTGGCAGGGCGGCTTTCCGGTGTCGGTGAGCGGCTCGGTCTTCGGAGGCGAGCGCTGGAAAGACGGAGTCGCCGGTGGCTACGGGACGAAATACTATCTCTGCATGCGGGACGCGGCGAACGACAAGAGGCTTGTGCTGTTTTACTACGACACCGCCCGAAATCTGTGGATCAAGGACGACGATTGGACAACAGAGGAGAAGACCGAGCCGTTCGCATTTTTTGCGACCGTCCGGGACGAGATTTGGGGATACCTGATCGGAATACCGCAGTATAGTCGTATGCTGGCCGCTATGACCGGGAATACGACGGGGGAGGATTACTACTCTGAGGGAATCCGGGGGAGCGGCCCTTTGTATTTGATCCCGTGGAGCGTGGAGACCGGAATCATGTACTACGAGTCTCCGGACCATAAGTACGTGAGCCGATACAATATCCGCCTCTGGATGGAGGCGGGGACCTCAATCCATGTATGGCTTGAGTACGATTCGAGCGGCGAGTGGGTAATGAGCGGCGTTATTCATCGCCCTGCCAACGGGATCGGTACGGTCACGGTGCCGATCCGCCCACGGCGCTGCGATCATCTGAGGATGAAGCTCGAGGGTTCGGGAGACTTTAAAATCTTTTCCATCGAGCGCGTGCTGGAGGTGGGCAGCGATGTATGAATTACCTCCTATTTTGAGAGGGACGGAACAGCAGCAGCTTGAAGCGCTGCGGGACTATCTGGTGAGACTGGTGCGCGAGCTGGAACGCAAAGACGAGGAGCGTGGAGACAATGGGAATTCAAGTAACAGATAAAGTCGGCGGGAAACCGACGTTTGCTCAGTGGGACGTCGACCGTGAGCTCATCATCACCGGCGCGACAGAGACGCCGCAGCTGCGCTTTGCCCATCCTGCGCTCAATCGGGCAATTGTCGTTGTGTCCGAGGAAGTCGAGACGGAAGATGAGACGGCGAGCTGGGTCTGCAAGGTGCCGAACTTCTTGATGCAGTTCGACGGGCCGCTGGTGGTCAGTGTGTTCGAGCAGGAAGACGGCGGCGAGGGCAAAGAGACGGCACTGCTGAAATACCTGATCCGCCCGCGTATGAAGCCCCAGGACTATACCTACGAGGAAAATATCGGGTATGTGAACTGGGTGCAGATGAGCGAGGCGGCGCAGGCCTTTATCGAGAGTTTCCCGACATACGAGGCAGCGATCGAAGCGCTTGTGGCCGATGCCGGGCAGAGTGCGCAGAGCGCGGCGGCATCGGCGACTGATGCAGCAGGAAGCGCCGGCGCAGCGGCTTTGAGCGAGACCAACGCAGGCGGCAGCGCGGCGGCTGCTGCCGGGAGCGCGGCGGCTGCTGCGGCGTCTGTCGCGTCGATCGGTGATGCCGGGGCTGCTCAGATTGCGGCGGTTAATCAGGCCGGAGCCACGCAGGTGGCAGCCGTGCAGACCAAGGGCGAGGAAGTGCTGGCGAGCATCCCGGAGGACTACACGGAGCTGAGTGCTGATGTGGACGGTCTGGAAGACGCAACGTCCGCGTTTCACGGCCTGACCGACTACGCCGGGAATGATTTCGATTTAAGCGGGACTCCGGGCGCATCGGACGGCACATGCCTCGCGACGAAAAGAACAGGCATGACTGTGACACTAAACGGTGGAAATGTAAATCAGTCATCCGCGTCCAAGCAGCATGTGTACCTGAAATTGACAGGTGCATTGGGCCGGACAATCAGCTCAAACACCGTTAAAGCCTGGACAGACGGAATACAGCTCGAAGCCGGAAAGCTGTATCTTGTAACCTGCAAGCATATGTCCGGGACCACAACGGGCGCGAGCTATCCAAGTATCAGCGTTTACAACATCGGCTCGGCGACCTCGATCGGCTATGCGTACAGGGACGGCGACACTTACCGCCGATACTTCACCGCACCGGACGGTCTGGTGAATATCATTCTCCTGAACCCGTGCAAAGATACACTGTATACGGACTATACCGTTTTTGTCACCCTGCAGGAAGTGGATACCACGAAGGTGCCAGACGGGTATACAAACATCAATCTGCACCCGATGCTGTGGTTTACCGGCGGTATTGGCTCGGACGGAGAAAACTACGCCAGAAACACTTCGATCCGAACAAACAGCTATCTCGATTTTGACAACATTTACTCCATCGCTTTTACAGCCGGGATGCCCTTTTATCTGGCCCTGTATGACAAGGATAACGAATTCCTCGCCAGGTCAGATCAGACTGGCGTGATTATCACCGATGTGTACAAACACGCATACCCGGCGGCAAAAAAATTCCGCCTGGAAATGCGGGGCGTCGACGGCGACAGGGACGCCTACAGCAACTGTGTCATCTATGGTAAACACAGCATTTGCGGTTTTATCGACAAGCAGGCGGAGCAGAAGGAAATGGCGGATGTGCTGATCCAGCACAGGACAACAAGCGAGCAGTACGGGCGAACGAACCTGACAGCGCTGATTGTCACGGACGTCCACGCCGAGATGCAGCGGCTTGGCGCTCTGCTGGCCCTGATGGAAACGTGGGGACTCAGCTACTTTGACGCGATCATCAACTGCGGCGATACGGCGCAGACATTGCAGTCAAATTATCCGGGGGCTTACGACAAGAGCATGTCGTACATCGATCTGCCCTGCATCAACGTGGTCGGAAACCACGACAGCTACTCGTCGCTCGGAAATGTGGGGCCACAGGCAACAACGTACAACCTCGTCATTGCCCCAATCGCAGAGCAAGAGGGTCTTGTGCAGCCGACAGACGCGGCGGCGAACTCTCTCTGCTATTACTACTACGACGTTAATGGGATTCGTATCGTAGCGCTGGACTGCATGTACTGGAACGCTGCTGAGGCAACATGGCTGGAATCGGTCCTTGCGGATGCGGCGGCGTCCTCGAAGCCGGTCATCTGCGTATCGCACTACGGTTTTAAGGAAGCCTATGCCGAGTGGATCCCTTCGCTGTGGAAACCGTATGCATCCTATCCGAGCGACATGATCAACATCGCAGCCGCGGAAAAAGTCAAGGACTTTATGGACGGAGGCGGTACGTTTTTGTGCTGGCTCGTCGGACACAGCCATCAGGACAATTTGTACCGGCTCAAGCCCGAATACGGCGGGCAGCTCGTCGTGACGTTCCCGTCGCTGGCGCAGCGAGCCGGGAATGTCCTGAAAAACGAATCCGTCGATGCGTACAACTTTTCCTGCGGCACGCTGATGGCCGTGGACCTCTACCAGCACAACATCAAGTTTCTGCGGCTCGGCGCGGATATTGACACCGTGGGAGTCCGGCACAGAGGACTGTCCCTCAACTATCTTACGGGCGAGATATTTGGCGCGTGGTCGTGACCAGAAAGGAGAGACTATGACAGCACTTGAAAAAAGGAACGCAATTGTCTCCCAGGCTCGGGAATGGCTCGGTTACAACGAGGCGGACGGCTCGCACAGAGCCATCATCGACCTGTATAACCGCATGAGGCCGCCCGACAGCTACCGGATGACCTATAATGACCCGTGGTGCGCGGCGTTTGTCTCCGCCGTCGGGATGGCCGTCGGCCTCGGTGATATCATCCTCCCGCACGTCAACTGTGACGGGATGATCGATGCTTACCGGGCGAAGGGTCAATGGATCGAGGACGACAGCTATACGCCGACGCCTGGTGATTTGATCTTCTACGACTGGCAGGATTCGGGGGTCGGGGATTGCGTCGGCAGCGCCGATCACGTCGGAATTGTAGTCTATGTAGACGGCAAGCTGATCGAGGTTGTCGAGGGGAACTACTCAGACACGGTTAAGCGCCGGTACATCTATCAGGGCGACACTTTTATCCGGGGCTTTGCCGTGCCGGGGTATGTGGACGATGCCGCAGAGGCTTCCCCGGAAGAACCGCCCGAAGAGCCCGACACAGAGCCCGAGGTTCCGGAGGACAAGCCCGACTGTGAGGCACTATGCAAGGCGCTGCCGGTGCTGTCCTTCGGTTGCTGCGGGAGATCCGTGGTCGTGGCACAGGGGATTCTGATTGCCCTCGGCTACAGCTGCGGCCCCGACGGGGCCGACGGCGACTTTGGCTACAATACCAAGAATGCCGCGAAGAACTTCCAGAGGAGCGCAGGGCTGCGCGTGTCCGGGGAGATCGACGCCGAGACCTGGGCGAAGATGCTGGGGGTGACGGGATGAACGAAATAATGGTAGCGATCATTACGGGCGTTTTTGGGCTTGTGGGGTCCGTGATCGTAGCAGTGATCACAGCAAACTCTACGAAGGAAGCTGTCACGCAGAAGCTCACCGTGGCGCAGGCCGTGACAGACACGAAGATCGATGAATTGACACGGGAGGTCCGGAAGCACAACGGCTTTGCGGAACGCATCCCGGTTATTGAAGAGCAGATCAAAGTGGCCAATCACCGAATCGAGGACCTGGAAAGGAAAACCGAAGGTTGAAAGGAGATAAACCATGAACATTCTCAACGGCTATCTGTCTCAGATTCTTCTGCTTTTGCTTTTGGGCCTTGCCGGTTGGCTGGGCGTGCAGGCGAAGAACCTGTACAAGAAGTATGTCACCACGGAGATTAAGCAGGCGGTATGCAGGACCGTCGTGCGGACTGTGGAGCAGCTCTATAAGGACCTGCACGGCGAACAGAAACTGCGTAAGGCCATGGGGCGAGCCTCTAAGATTCTGGCCGAGTACGGAATCCAGATCAGCGAGTATGAGCTTGTTTCCATGATCGAGGCAGCCGTCAACGAATTCAACAACAACTTCAACAAAACGGAGACAGCGGCTCTGCCGGAGTAACCCGGCGTTCGTAAATCCGTTCGTAAAATTGCCGCTTATTTGTGTTCTACATTGTTGAATTGTGGTTTTCCAAGTGAGGAAAACCGGAATTTCCGAGAGAACAAAAAGCGGTGAAAAGTCCAGCAAATACAGCAAAAGCGCGGGATTCTCGACAAATCTCGCGCTTTCTGTTCTGGCAGGGGAAGAAGGCTTCGAACTTTCTTTGAAACCTCTATCCGGCCAGTAATCACTGGGCCTTCTGATTTTCGTTCGTAATTCCATTCGTAATTTGGCCGTTATAGAACTGCTTCATCTTCTCTATGTTGTCGTTCTTGTCCAGCTTCGACAGGTGCGTATAGATACGATGCACGCAGGTAGGATCACCCCAGCCGCCGACGGCGCAGGTGGTACGTTCATCCCATTTCAGGTGATAGGCGAGGCTTGCGAAGGAGTGGCGCAGGCCGTGGATGGTAATCACGGGCAGGCTGTTCTGCTTACAGACCTTCTCCAACTGACGCCGCAGCGGCGAGGCTGCCTGAAGTTTGATCGTTCCCTCTTTCGGCCATATCGCCGTGAGGCGCGGTATCATGACCTGAATATCCCGGCGGGATGGATCGTTCTTGTTTGCCTCCTTGTAGGTGAGCTTATCGTTCTTATCCGGGACGACGGCACCCCGGACCCGGATCACTCCACGCTTGATGCTGTCCGGCGTCAGTGCGCGGATCTCCGATATTCTCAGGGAGTGCAGCGCCAGCAGACAGGCAAGCTCGCAGGACTTCCCTTCTATGGCCTTGATGAACGTCTGTATCTGTTCATAGTCCAGCCATTCCGTTTCTTTCTGTGCGCTCTGAGGAAGATTCACCTTCGGCACCGGCAGGCCGCCATAGTTCAGCGCTGCCGTGACCATCCTCCAGCCATTGTAAACTGTCTTCGGGGCTTTCTTCTTTGCCTCGGCTGATATCATCTCCTGCCATGGCAGCGTCCAGATATCCGCGTCCATGTAGTCCTGAAAGCGATTCTCAATCATGGATTCATAGGAACGGACGGTATCAACAGCCAGGACAGCTTCATTGTCGTCAATATACTTCCGTATCACAGATTTCAAGCTCTGCTTCGGCGGGGCTTTTTCTATTTTCAGGAACCCGGCCCGGACGGCGCGGGCGCGGGCAGTGCAGGATTCCGGCGTGGCCTCGGTGATACTCTCCCCTTCCTTGCGCAGCTCAATATTCCATGCACCGGATTTAAGCTGCCGGGGCTTCGGGACCTTGATTTCCTCTTTCTTCCCCTTCTTCTTCCGGGCAAGGCGCTCTCCGCAGAAGGAACAGAAGATGCTGCCGTCGGCCACTTCCTTATCGCAGTATCGGCAGATCATGGCGTAAAGGGCACCTCACCTTCTGACCGTTCGGCGCGGTCTCTTCCACATACACATTGCCGTCCGCATCCGTGCTGAACCCGGCACCCGTGCCGCCGGTTGATTGATACGCCTGCCTGAGAAGCTCATAATACGCCTCGCTGTGGCTTTCTGCTTCGGCGTGACCATCTGCATACCCAGCAGCATACCGGGCGTCTGCATCCCATTCTCCGTCGCTCAGGCCGTCTTCATATCCGTCTGAATAGGATTCCTCAAACATCTCCTGCGGGATATCGTATCTCCCGAGACAAAAGCCGCCGGCGAAAAATGCGAACAGGAGAAGGACCGCCAAGATAAATTTCACACCAGTATTCATTTCACTACCCTACCAATGAAGCGGTATCTTGTTCTTCAGGCTTCAGCATCTTCAGCGCGAGTTCCTGCGCCTCCGGGGAAGCCTGCCGGAAATACGTCACGAGCCGTTCTTCTGTAACCGTCAATGCCCTCCGGCGAGTTTTGGCCCGCTCAAGAGAACCGGCAACATCTTCTATCTCATATATTTTGCATAGCGCGAGAAACAGGGGGACGTTCGGAGTACTGACAGCTCTTTCATATCCATACAGCGTTTTATCAGATAAGTCGATATCGTATTGCTGTTTCAAACGTTGAACCACTTCTAAACCGGTCAAGCCAAGTTCAAGGCGCTTGTCTTTTAAGAGGTCCGCTATTTGCTTTTTGGTGAACATTGCCATTATTGCACCCCTCCTTTCTATTTGTATTTTACAATAAGTGTTCTAAACAATCAAGATAAACTCTTAGAAAATAATAAAAAAAGTCTTGACATTCTTAGAACCGCATATTATTATATCCTCAGATTCTGAGTTTCTAATACAAGCAAGGAGGTAGCCCCATGAATATCAGAAGCAGCAGAGACCTCAGATGTGCGTATGATCTTCTCCTGTTTGCCAAGGAGATGGGCCACGAAAAGAAGTTCGATCAGCTCAAGCGGGAAATCCGCGCATACAACCACCGGCCGCAGCGGGAAGAGCGCGTCATTAAGGACGATGGAATGGACGGCTGCATTGTGCTGATCCAGCTCCCGGAACGGATCAAGACCAAGGAAGGCGCTCATGATTACTTCATGGACACCGAATACCGCGAGTGCCGCCCGTCCATGTACGATTGCACCGGGCAGATATTCACGAACTGGTTCAAGATCATTTTCCGGCACGGCAGGTTTTGGGCATATCACAGCATGGGCATGGATGTATGACCACAGAGGAAGTAAAGGCCCTTCAGGTCGGCGAGACCGTGAAGATCCAGAAGGAAGGCCACGAGCCGATTATATGCACCGTGGCCTTCCGGGATCACCCGGCAAACAAATTCCTGACCTACCGGGACAAAGGGCAGATCAAGAAATTCGCCATCCGGGACTACCCCGGCATGACGTACTCCAAATGACGGGCTTCGGTGAGCGGAAGGGTAGGCTCCTTCCGTGCGGTTCAACTCCGTCACCCGTCACCAATGCCCCATGAGCAGTGATAAACGGGGCTTTTTATTCTTCGAGGCGGGAGGTTCCCGGCTTCCCGC
>CAMJPQ010000028.1 GCA_946407745.1 uncultured Clostridia bacterium | reverse complement strand
GGCGGAAAGATGCTGCTCGAAGGAATTCGCGGCGGTGATACGGAGCATACGGATAGGAGCCGCCTTCCGCTATGGCCAGTTCAAACGCCCGGAAGTAGTTTTCCCTGAGGGTTTGCTCCGTCGTCCAGACCTGCACGCCGTGGCGGGCTGTCTCAGATTCGTTCATGGCGCAGTGCTTTAGATACGTGTGGATGCCCATGGACTCAATGCCACTAACCTCGGGGATCGTGATCAAACCGGAGAGCATGGCACCCTCAGAGAAGTATTCAGCTGCCCTGCCGATATAAGGAGAGCGCTGAATGTTCAGGCCAACACCCAGAATACCGGAGTTACCAGCCCAGAAGCCCTCCTCACCGATCTGCCTGCCCACCTTTGCTGCCACTTCCTTGTTAAAGGTTGCGGCCAGAATGCCGTTGGAGGAGAAGCCGGTGAATTCATAGCGGCTGGTCAGGTCAGGGTCGTTTATCCGAGCAGCATAGGGGTTCGGTGCAATGCCGCACCAGGGGTTGGGTTCCAGTTCACCGATGGTGAAAGGAAGGTTAAAGCCGTTGGGACCATTTTCATCTTCACCAGCGGGTTTGGCAATAAGGAGTGCCGGGAACCTTTGCAGACTTGATGGCCGAGTTTTCTTTCTCATAGTGGACACCGTCAAAGGCTTCCACCCAGCTGATCGCATTATCGGAAATGATGCCGCCGGAACCACCAGCACCGTAGTTAGGAGAACCGGAGGCGCCGCCGAACAGGGTTACGTTGGCGCCCTTGGCCAAAGGCAGAACGCCATTGTCGTTCTTCAGCAGAACGGTGCCTTCCAACTGCTCTTCCATCTGGATGAGATATCCGCCATACACCAGATCGCGGATACTCTTATTGTTCGCTACGTTCACCGTTCCGACTGTCACATCGTCGGCGGTCAGCCCTGATGCGATGACGTATTCCTTCTCCCGGAGGCTTGCGATATCCGCCTCCGCTGCCGTCATGTCTGTCTGAAGCGTGCCGACGTCTGCCTGGAGTGTCGCTACGTTTCCCTGTACTGTATTGAGCGCTGCCGCAGAAGCCACATCCGCAAGAGCAACGGTGCTTGTCCAGGTCAGCGTTTGTCCAGCAGCTGTCCCCGTTTTCTGGGACACATACAGTCTGCCGTCATTCCCCCAGGCAATCAGCGTATGATAGTTTGCATTGTTCGTTCTCTTACACACCAGCAGGCGATAAGAACCAAGCACAGGGCTGCCTGTGATGGACATAGCGCCAGTGGCAGGATTCCCTCCGCTGGCTGCAGAGCCTTTTGACGGGCAATAATAATCGCCCACACCCAGCGTCGAGAGGTCGGTTCCGTCGGGTATCAGCATCGGCGTTGCGCCCATACGGAACGCCGCGTCTGTCAGTGCCTGAAGATCACTTGCCGTGCTCTCCGCCAGTGTGTCCGTTTCCGCCAGCGCAGTGTCAATCAGGTTCATCTGCGCGGCGGTCAGCACCTGGCCGTCCTGAAAGTTCTGTCTCGTGTAGCTCATGTGTTTTCCCTTCCCGCGCGGTCAGCGCTTACAGTGTCGCTTTGCCGAGTACCATGTAGCCGAGGCGGCCCGTGCCGAGCACGCCGACCTCGTAGGGCTGCTTTGCCCGTGTCACGTTGACGTTGATAAAAGCGCGTGCAAAGATCATCGTCATCGAGCGTGACGCTGCAGTCCGTGATATTGCGGTTCAGGCGAAACTCGCTGACAACGGAGGACGGGCGCGGAACGAAGTCAACGCGCCACGGGAAGGTTGAGAAGTCAAACGTGTAATAGTACCGGTCTTTTGAGATGCCGTATTTGCCGTAGTCCGGCGCGTAGTTCCTCACTTCATCCTCCATCCAGATACCTCTCTATTTCCTCTTTTGCCGCGATCCACCCGCAGCACACGCAGCAGCGGTAGCCCTGCCGCATCAGCTGTTCCATCCACTCGGCCTGTGCTTTGCTCACAGTGCCGCCCTGTGTGCGCTTCATCTCGATGTACAGCCCGTGGCACCCGTGCCGGGCGACGGGGAGGAAGATGTCCGGCACGCCGCTTTTTGTGCCGGTCGTTTTCATCTTCGCCGCCGTGGCCTTGTGCCGGTAGCCGCCGTTTGGAATTGCGTACAGCAGCGCCAGCTCCGGCACGGCGCTTTTTGCCCACTCCGCCCAGCGGAACAGGCTGGCCTGCTCTTCATCCTCTGTAGGCGTGATGTTCATACAACCACTTCCACGGGTCGGTTTCGCGGTTTATGCACTCGCTGCAGCCGATGCACTCGCCGTCTTGAATGTGCCGTACCCGCTCACTTGCACCTCATAGCTCTTCTTGCCGTCGCTGTGGTGTGTAATGACCGTGACTTTTCTGTCCAGTCGCTTGGTCCACAGCATCTCGATAATTGGCGCCCAGTAGGTCAGCAGCAGGTCGCGCCAGCCTTCTTCAAGTGTCTCGATCAGCTGCTCTTTCGTTTCTCCGTCTTCCATGCAGTCCAGTACGTAGCCGACGCCGCTGAGCAGGCTGTTCAGGTGGCGGAATTGCTTTGCCGCTTCGTCAATCATGGTTTCGTCTTCTCTGGCCTCGTTGACGGCCTTGTCAAGGTCGTTGATCTCGTCGCCGAAGTCGATGCTGAACGCGGCTGCGAATTTGATGGGGTTGAGTTTCAACATGGTGGTTTCTCCTTTCTTTTTGTCGGCGTTGTTTTCAGTTGAACTTTTCCATGGCGTCGCAGAAGGCAATGTAGCTGTTCATTGACATCATTTCCGGCGAGCCGGTGTCAATGATGTCGTGTGGGCCGAATGTGAGCAGCTCGTTGCCGATCAGCACAACCGCCTTGGCTGGGATGACGCTGTTCTTGCTCGGCACCGTGATTGCAACCAGGTTGCAGAGGTTGTCATAGTAGTAGGTGCAATAGGTGTATTTTTCTTCCCTGTCGCTTGCTTCCACGGCGGCGATGTAGTCCAGCATCGGCCCGGAAACTCTCAGCAGGAACGGGTGGCCGGTGCCCTCTTCGTCAAGCATCGCGATGCTGCTGTCGAAGCTTGCGACGGTGCCGGTACGGCGGTAGGTGCTCATGGGGATCTCCTTTCGCTTCGTTTGCGGGTTGTTCTTGATTACGGTCATTATTATACTCGAATGAGTTCGACTTGTCAATACTTTTTCGAGTTTTTTGTTGACTGTATTCGAATTTTGTGTTATCATAAGAATCGGAAGGAGGCGAACGCCATTGGAGACAATCGGAGAGCGAATTAGGCAAATCCGAAAAGAAAAAAAGCTAACCCAGGTGGAGTTTGGGCAGCTGATCGGTATTTCCGGCGCAGGTGTCGGGAAAATTGAAACAGATGTCAGCCGCCCCACGGATGCCGCGGTCAAACTGATCTGTGCCACCTACCACGTCAATTACCTGTGGTTGACGGAAGGCGCAGGCCCTGTCTATGAGGAAGCGACCGGCGACGCGTTTATCGACCGCTACGCGCCGGACGCGGACGAAAAAGCGCGCGCACTGCTCACCGAGTTGCTGAAGCTGCCCGACTCGGCGTGGTACGCGCTGCGCGATTATCTTCATTACATGTTGTCCGCGCTGGATAAAGCGCGGGAAAACGAAAAAGAGGAACAGCTGTAAAGCTGTCCCTCTCTCGCTACTTCCGGCAGAAAAGCCGGTTGATGGCGCCGTAAATCTTGCGCAGCAGCTGCTCATCGTCCACCATGTCAAGCAGGCGGTTGATCAGCGCGCGCAGCGCTTCCATGTTTTCAGTTTTCATTGTTTCCGCTCCTTTGATGATACTCACCGGTGGCGGAAATATCATACCACATCGAAAGGAGATTGTTACCATGCCAAAGGTTGTAAAATGTCCCGCGCTCCGTTGCGGCAGCACAGATATATCGCCGGTGGGCGTCTCAAAGAAAGCAGGTCTCGGCAAGGGGATCATCGGCGCGGCGGCCGGTGCGCTGGTGAACCCGGTCGGCGCGGTCGTCGGAGGCGCGGCCGGTCTGATGTCAGGAAAGAAAGAAGCGACTTTCCGCTGCAATAAGTGTGGAAAAATCTTCACCGTGAAAATCTGAAAAAAACAAGCCCGCCCTGACGATGGCAGCGAGCAGGGCGGGCGGCACTCAGAAAGGATGGCTCTTTGTGCATACTTATTATACCACACAGGGAGCGGTTTTGCAAAATGATTTTTCGCCCGGAGGAAAAGCGCAATGCCGAACGCTGTGATCTACGCGCGGTACTCATCGCACAACCAGACTGAGCAGTCCATCGAAGGCCAGCTCCACGATGGCTATGAGTACGCGCAGCGCAACGGTTATACGGTCATCGCGGAATACATCGACAGGGCGCTCACCGGCACGAAAGATAACCGGCCGGACTTCCAGCGGATGATCCACGACGCGGAGAAAAAGCAGTTTGAGTATGTCATCGTCTGGAAACTGGACCGCTTTGCCCGCAACCGCTATGACAGCGCCATCTATAAGGCGAAGCTGAAAAAGTACGGCGTGCGCGTGCTGTCCGTGATGGAGAACATCACAGATAGCCCGGAAGGGATTATCCTGGAGGGCTTGCTGGAGTCCATGGCGGAGTATTATTCCGCGAACCTCTCGGAAAATATCCGCCGCGGGCAAAAAGAGTCTATGGCCAAAGGCTGGTATCTCGGTTCCCCGCCGCCACTGGGCTATAAGGTGGAAGATCATCGCCTTGTGGCAGATGAGCGCACCGCGCCGCTGGCCCGCGAAATTTTCCAGCGTTACGCGGACGGAGAGTCGCCGCGCGCCATCGCGGATGACCTGAACAGGCGCGGCCTGCACACCAGGCGCGGGCACCCTTTCCGCATCTCCACGTTTGACGGTATGCTGCAGAGCACCACGTATATCGGTAAGCTGGTCTACTCCGGTCAGGTGGTGGAAGGCGTGGCGGACGCCATCATTGATGAAGCTGTCTTCAAGCGCGCGGTGGCCCGCCGTGAGAGAAATCGCCGCGCGCCCGCGGCAAAGAAGGCAAAAACGCGGTATCTCCTGCAGGGCAAGATTTTCTGCGGGCACTGCGGTTCTCCGATGATCGGCGAGTGTGGCCGGTCGCGTGCCGGTGTGGTCTACAATTATTACACCTGCGCCACGCGGAAAAAGTCGCACACCTGCAGGAAGAAGAATGAAAAGAAAGATTTTGTCGAATGGTACGTCTGTGAACAAACCGTGCTCTATGTTCTCGCACCGGAAAGAATCAGGCGCATTGCTGCTGCCGTCGTGGCGGAATATGAAAAAGAGTTCAGCGACGCGGGCGCGGAAGATCTGGAAAAAGCGATCCGCCAAATTGACGCCGACCTGAACAAGCTGGTCGACAGCCTTCTCGTTATGCCGGACACGGCCCGCCCGATGATTGCCCAGCGCATGGAACAGTTGACCACGCAGAAGGCCGATGCCGAGATCGAGCTGGCCAAGCTGAAACTTGCAAAGTCGATCCGTCTCACGGAAGAGCAGGTGATTGCATGGCTGAAGACTTTTACCAACGGCGACCTGCTTGACGAATCTTTCCGTCAGAAGCTGATAGATGTTTTTATCAAGTGCGTGTACCTGTACGATGACAAGGTCGCTATTTTCTACAATATCCAAGGCGGCAAGGAAATCTCCTATATCGACGTAATCAACGCCGTCGACGAACCCGTGGAGGATGGTTCGATTTTGTCGGAGAATGCTCCACCAATCCGAAAAAGTCTTGAGAAATCAAGGCTTTTTCTTTTTTCCCTTCTTCCCCGGAGAGGGTGCATTTTTCCGTGCCGACAGGGTGCAATTCTCGATGTGAACGAGTTGAACAAGCAATCCGTTCACGCGAGTCGATGTGAACGAGTGCCCGGCGTCGATGTGAACAGCTTGCCAGTTTCGATGTGAACGGCTTGCTGGTTTCGATGTGAACGAGTACCAAGCTGTTTACAAGCATACGAGAACTGGGTAAAAGTGTCTTTCTCTACATCCTGTTCACCTTTGCGCGTATACTCGAAGACGGTCCGTTTGTCTGTCAGGAATTTGGCTGGAATACCGTATCTCAGCAGGATTTGTTTCAATACATTGTAGTAGCCGAAGAGGGTTTCTTCTTTGTCAAAATAAGCTCCGGTCAATCGTCCGGTGCAATCGTCAATTGACACGTGAAGATTGGAGACAATACCGCCAAACCACTCGTAAGAGGAGGCATCCATCTGGATCATCTCCCCAAAGTATTTGCAACGCTCCCGAAGAGAGTGCCCGTCTTCCGGAGCCACCTTGTTCTTGTCTGCAGAATCAGATATGTTCGCTGTATTCTCGTTGCTCGTCAGCAGTTTTTCCTGCTGCTTTTCCTCCTGGCGCAGCCGTTTCTTGGTGGAACGCCACATCTTAGGCGAATAGATTCCGGCAGCATGTAGAATATTTCTTACGGATTGTTCTGAAACATGGATGTCTTCATACTGCGCCAGCAACTCCGTGAAATGTGCGAAGTTGCTGCCGTTATAGATATCTCCACGATACATGGAGACAATCTTGTCCCTGACTTCTGTGGCAATTTTGCATTCTGGCTCGAGTGTAGTGTTTCCATGGATGAATGCGCTCTTTCCGAATTTCCTGTAATCGGCGATCCATCTGTTCACTGTCCGAAGTGTGATGCCGAAGTTTACGGCTATACGTAATTTGTTCCTGTCCGGATGATCAACGTAATTCTTTACCGCCTGATACTTTGCTTCCTGAATCAATGATAAGCCCACCTTTCTGATAGTGATCAGTCCTCCTTTCTGTTATCTGGTAGATTACCAGATCCAGTAGGTTTGGGACATAATCACTTTTGGATCAATGAGACATTATCACTTTTGGATAGTAGACTGCCCTGCCGCAACCCCCTTTTTTCTTGACAGGCGGATACCGAAGTGATAAGATAGAGCCAGATCAGAAGCGACATATCGTAACGCGTTTACGGCGTGTTCTTTGTTGTATATTCCGCCGCGGGCATCGCGGCGAGATAGAATAAATTAGGAGGGTTTTGACCATGAAAAAACTGTTTGCTGCTCTGCTTGCCGTCGCCATGCTGCTTGGCTGCGTCTCCGCCTTCGCGGAAGGCGGGTCTGAGGACCTGATCGCCGCCGCCAAGGAAGAAGGCGAGCTGGTTGTTTACGGTTCCTGCGAGGAAGAGTACCTGCAGGCGGCCTGCGACAATTTTGAAAAGCTCTATGGCATCAAGGTAACCCATCAGCGTCTGTCCACCGGCGAGGTGCAGGCCAAGATCGAAGAAGAGAACGGCAACCCCAGCGCGGACGTCTGGTTCGGCGGCACGACCGATCCCTACAACATCTGCGCCAAGGAAGGCCTGCTGGAGAACTATGAAGCGGCCAACGCCGCTCATCTGCTCGGACCGGCCTACCGTGACAAGGACGGCGCCTGGTACGGCATCTACAAGGGCATCCTGGGCTTCATGGTAAACAAGGAAGAGCTCGAACGCATGGGTCTGGAAACGCCCCAGGACTGGGCCGACCTGCTCAAGCCCGAATACAAGGGCCTGATCTGGCTGTCCAACTACAACACCGCCGGCACGGCCAAGCTGGTCATCAACACCATGATCCAGAAGTACGGCCATGACGAAGGCATCAAGTACCTGGTCGACCTGGATAAGAATATCCAGGTTTACACCAAGTCCGGTTCCGGCCCCTCCAAGAACGTGGGCACCGGCGAATGCATCATCGGCATCGGCTTCCTGCATGACGGCATCTACCAGATCGTGGATAACGGCTACGACAACATCGGCCTTGTCATCCCGTCCAGCGGCACCTCCTTCGAGATCGGCGCCACCGCCATCTTCAAGGGCGCGAAGCACATGAACGCGGCCAAGCTGTGGATCGAATATGCCCTTTCTCCCGACTGCGTCAACCAGGCGGATGAATTCGGCAGCTATCAGTTCCTGGTTCTCGACAACGCCGAGCAGCCCGCCCAGGCGGCTGAGTTCGGCCTCGATCCCGAAAACGTGATGGATTACGATTTCGAGGACGCCAAGGAAAACACCACCAAGTACATCGGCGAAGTGATGGAAGCGCTAGGCGCCGCCGCGGACGATCGTTTCAAGACTGAATAACACTGCATAATCCGATCTGGAATCATGAGATGATTTCCGGGGGACGGTGGTCTCATCGTCCCCCTTGTTTTGTTTGAGATTCAGAAAGGAGGCTGCGCTGTGGCCAGAGCTCAAAGCGCTTCGCTGGACCGCAAGAAACTGTTCGGCGATCCGGTGATGATCACCACCATCGTGGTGCTGATCACGTTCCTGACACTGTTTATCCTGTATCCGCTGGCGATCCTTCTGGTGGACAGTATCTATTCGCCGGAGGGCGGACTGACGCTGCGGTTTTTCCAGGAGAGTTTTTCCAAGTACACCTTTATCCGGGCGATTACAAACACCCTAAAGGTCGGTTTCCTCGTCGGCATCCTGTCCGCGCTGGTCGGCCTGCTCTTCGCTTATGTCGAAGTGTATGTGAAGGTGCGGACGAAGTTCATGGGCGGCCTGTTCAAGGTGGTTTCCATGCTGCCGGTTGTTTCCCCGCCCTTCGTGCTTTCCCTGTCCATGATCATGCTCTTCGGCAAGGCCGGCATCATCACCCGGCATTTACTGGGCATCTACGACAACAACGTCTACGGCTTCTGGGGTATCGCCATCGTTCAGACGATGACCTTCTTCCCGGTCTGTTACATGATGTTCCGCGGCCTGCTGAAGAATATCGATCCCTCCATGGAGGAGGCGGCCCGGGATATGGGCGCATCCAGATGGAAAGTATTCACTTCCGTAACGCTGCCGCTGCTGCTGCCCGGCATCGGAAACGCTTTCCTGGTGACGTTTATCGAATCCATCGCAGACTTCGCCAACCCGATGATCATCGGCGGCAGCTATGATACGCTGGCGACGACCATCTACCTGCAGATCACCGGCGCCTACGACAAGAACGGCGCCTGCGCCATGGCCGTGGTGCTGCTGTGCATCACGATGATCATGTTCCTGGTCCAGAAATTCTACCTGGAGAAGAAGACAGCCGCCACGCTGACCGGCAAGGCTTCGCGGGCCAGGATGCTCATCGAGGACAAGAGCGTGACCGTGCCGCTGACGGTCTTCTGCTCGATGATCGCGCTGTTCGTGGTGATGATGTATATCTGCGTCCCCTTCGGCGCCCTGTTCCGCACCTGGGGCCGGGACTTCACCCTCACCACCCGCTGGTTTGAGCAGGTCTTCACCCGCTACAAGGGCTTCAAGGCCTTCCAGGATTCCTTCATTCTGTCTCTGATCGCCGCGCCGATTACGGCGCTGCTCTCCATGATCATCTCCTATCTGGTGGTCAAGCGGAAGTTCAAGACAAAAGGCTTTATCGAGGTCGTTTCCATGCTGGCCATGGCCGTGCCCGGAACGGTCCTCGGTATCGGATACATCCGCGGTTTCGCCGGCGGCGTGTTCCATTCCGGCTTCATGCAGGGAATCTACGGCACCGGCGTGATCCTGGTGATCGTGTTTGTGGTCCGCTCCCTGCCCACCGGTACCCGTTCCGGCATCTCCGCCCTGCGGCAGATTGACAAAAGCATTGAAGAAAGCGCCTACGACATGGGCGCCAACAGCCTCAAGGTCTTTACTTCCGTAACATTGCCGCTGATCAAGGATTCCTTCCTGTCGGGCCTGGTGACCGCTTTTGTGCGTTCCATCACAGCAATCTCCGCGATCATCCTGCTGGTGACGCCGAGTTATCTGCTGATCACCGTGCAGATCAACGAGTTTGCCGAAAAGGGATCCTACGGCATCGCGTGTGCCTTTGCGACGATCCTGATCGCTATCACGTACGGATCGGTCCTGCTGATGAACTTTATTATCAAACACTTCGGCACCAGCCGCAAAGTCAAGGAGGTTGAATAATCATGAGTGGAACGCAGAAAAAAGAACCAAAGGGCGTCCGCCTGGATCATATCAGCAAGATCTATAAAAACCCGAAGACCGGCAAGGACTTCTACGCGGTCCACGACGTGGAGCTGGATATCGAACCCGGCAGCTTCGTGACGCTGCTGGGTCCCTCCGGCTGCGGAAAGACCACCACCCTGCGGATGATCGCCGGCTTTGAAAGCCCGGACGAGGGCGAGATCTATCTCGGCGGGGAACCGATCAACGAACTGACGCCCAACAAGCGCGATACGGCGATGGTCTTCCAGAGCTACGCGCTGTTCCCGCATTACAACGTGTTCGACAACGTGGCTTACGGCCTGAAGCTCCGCGGGATTCCCAAGAACGAGATCAGGGAAAGAGTGACCAACATCCTGAAGCTGGTCGAACTGTCCGACATGGAACAGCGGATGACCAACCAGCTTTCGGGCGGACAGCAGCAGCGTGTCGCGCTGGCGCGCGCGCTGGTGGTCGAACCGGGCGTGCTGCTCTTCGACGAACCGCTGAGCAACCTGGACGCCAAGCTGCGCGTACAGATGCGCACGGAAATCCGCCGCATCCAGCAGACCCTGGGCATCACGGCCATCTACGTCACCCATGACCAGAGCGAGGCCATGGCCATCTCCGACAACATCATCCTGATGAAGGGCGGCGTCATTGCCCAGATGGGCTCGCCGACGGAGATGTACTACCATCCGAACAGCGAGTTTGTCGCCGACTTCATCGGTGAGTGCAATTTTCTGCCCTGCTCCGTCATCGGCCGGGAAGGGCAGGACGCCATCGCCGAGGTCTACGGCCATCCGGTCCGGGTCCGCTCGGAAACGACCGCCGACGGAAAGGCGGAGATCGTTCTGCGCCCCGAAGCCATCGAGATCGCCGAACAGGGACAGCTGCCCTGCAGGGTGGAGCTGAGCTGCTTTATGGGTTCGTACCAGAACTATCACGTCCGGGTCGGCGATACCCTTGTGAAGATCGCTGACAACTGCCCAATCGGCCGGAGGATCTTCCAGGTCGGGGAAGAAGCGTATATCTCCTTCCGCAGCGAGTGCGCACACCTGCTGGAGGTCTGAAAATATACATAAAAGTCATCAGAAAGCCGGCCGTCGGACTGATATGCTCCCCCAGAAGTAGACACTGGAAAAACACAAACCAGTGAGCTTCAGGGGGAGTATTCATGTCGAGGAAAGCGAAGTATACAGTAGAAGCCAAGGTAAGAGCAGCAGAACGGTACTGATTGATGAATCATCAGAAGCGTTTTCTCCTACGCCTGTGGTATATGCCAACCAGACCGCCATCGCCCTGAACAATACGGCGCTGACGATCACCTGGAAACGCAAGGACGGCTCTGCGGCAGAGGCGGCGCTCATCTCAGGTGAAACGGTCAGCGACAAAGCCCTCACCGTGAACAAGAACAACCTGTCCACCTCCACGAGCAAACAGCTGACCTATATCGCGTATGTGTCGTATGCCGACCCGGATACCGGGCTGACCATCAACGCAACAGCGGACATCACTTTCGCCATGCTGACCACCGGCGAGGACACAAAGAGCGCATGGATCAGCGGTGAGCAGGTGTTCAAATACACCGCTGCCGGAGCGGTTTCCCCGGCACAGATCACCCTGACGGCGAATCTGCAGAATGTCACGATGGGCAAATGGCAGTACAAGAACAGCTCCGGCAGTTGGAAGGATTATCCGACCACCAGCGACAATGCAAGCATCACAAGCACGACGCTCATCGTGAAGCCGACGCACAGCATTTTCGTCGGGCAGAGCGCTACTCTGCGGATTACCACTTCCGACGACAATATCGGAGATACCACATCAATTTATAAGGTGCAAGATGGCGCTCCCGGCGGCGAGGGTTCTCCCGGTCAAAATGCTTCCATTGTGTTCCTGACGAATGAGAATATTACCTTTGCCGGTAACAAGGATGGCAAGGTAGCCGCTACCACGAAAACCTGCAATGTGGTGGCCTATACGGGAACGACGAAAGTCACACCAACGGTCGGCACACCGACCGGGATCAGCGGCGTAATAGACCTCGCTGATGTCGAGCCGATTGACCCGACTTCCGTGGAAGCGGTCAAGACAAATATACCAGACCTCGACAAGGCGCTTGGCGGGTTCGGTGTGTCTCAGGTCATCGTGCTCTCAGGCAGAAGCGGCGAGGGCAAGAGTACGCTCTCCGGGTTGATCCTTCTCAACGCCATTGAACAGCAGTGGAAGTGCTGCGCCTATTCCGGTGAGCTTTCCAAAGAAAAGTTTCAGGAATGGATCAACCTCCAAGCTGCTGGCTCTGAGTATATCACGCTCAAGCATTCCAACACCCGTGGCTGTGATGTGCCGGTTGTCCCCTATGAGGTCTCCCGCCGCATCCGCGACTGGTACCGGGGACAGTTCTACGTCTACGATAACGACGGCTTCTCCGAGGAGTCGGAGCACGCGAGAATCCTCCGTCTGTTTACCGCTTCCGCCAGACGCTACGGCTGCCGCGTCTTCCTCGTGGATAACCTCATGTCCTCCCTCGCGGATGAAGAAGAGGAGTTCCGGGCACAGGCGCGTTTCGTCAACGACCTCAAAAAGTTTGCCAAGCGCTTCGGCGCTGTGGTGATGGTCGTCAGCCATCCGAGAAAAACGAAGAAGGGCGAGAGCATCGAAAAGGCCGATGTCTCCGGCGCGTCCGCCCTGTGCTGCTGCTCAGCAAATATCCATTGGATTTCATGCCGTGTGAAAAAGAAGATGATGGAGATGGAACAGTACAGAAAAACTGGAATAATAGCTTAATTCGCTCCTGGCTGAATGGAGAATTTATTGAACATGCATTCACCGATGCGGAAAAACAGTTAATCCTTAAAACAACTATTGATATCTCTGGACGGATCTGCGGAAGGTGTATGCCGAGCCGGAGAGAATCCTGAACAGCAAGTCGGGCGGTATCAGCCTGATTAGGCTTCCACATTTCGGACTGAAGCAATCTCCAGCAGTTCTTCTCTCGGTCTGTCTCCGAGCTGGACAAGGAATTTTCGCACCTCAGCTTCCACCGCCGGATCGATCAGCTTCATATCGTATGAGGTCTGTCCAGCGCAGGTGAATTTGGAGGAGATTTTCCGGTAGCACCGGTACATGTCCCGCTCGTAGACCTTAATTGTGCCATCGGCCAGTTTCCGCTTCGTTTCATTGTGCGCGAAGGTCATTCTGCTGCCGCAGTCTGCGCAGTACAGGATGATCTGCATGTATATGCTGCGATCGCAGAAGACAAGGCACAGCAGATAGCGGAAGATTTCGAAAGCTGAGTGGCCTTTCTGCTTTTCGGCGCGGCATGCTTTCAGAAGATCCCGTACCTTGTAATCGGCGAAGAATTTCTTCAGGCTTCCTGCAATCTCCATCTGTTCATTTTCGCTGATCTGTGCTATGCTTGTCATGGCAAAAGCCTCCTGTGGATGATGGTTTGTTAGCACTTACATTATACCACTTTTGTGAGGCTCTTGCCTTTATTTTTCAACGTTTTCAGCTATTTTTTCTTGGCCCCTATAGAGTTTTCTTGGTCCGATCCACATTATGCATGTGGGAAGTTTGAGTCATTTACTCGTGATGTCGGATTATTCCTCGAATGTTTTGCGGACTTCGCTGTGATAGGTACGCTGCTCGTAAGGTGTCCACGGCTGGTCTGTGGGCCCACCATACTGTCTCCCGACAAGAGAATCTACTATGCTTTTCCCATCGGAAAACCTGACATAGGATATCTGACTGAGCCCTTTGGCACCTCCGATTTCTTCCACCATGTCTGCCAGCCTGGCCACCGCTTCTTTTCCCCTGGTGTCAAACAGGTATCGCTTTCCGTCCTTGTAGACAGTGAAGCGCCAGTCTTTTACTTTATCCATTTGTTTTCTATTAATCGCTTTCAAGAACTTGAGCAACTGATTTTGAAGTGTCTTCAGGCGTGCCCCGGCGTTTTCCGACGCCCCGGCTTTTTTGACCAGGTCTTTCATACCAGTGGTTCTGGTCCTGCTTCCGGCTCCTCCCCCACCGCCCGCGCCGCTGCTGGAGCCTCTTCCGCCGAAATACTGTAAATCAAGCCTCATCTCGCATCACCCTGAACTTTGTATCAAACGATTCTATGTTGACGATATTACCTGTGCACTCCTCCGGGACGCGGCCATATATTGAGTGCTGCTGTATTCTGAGGGCGTCATTGTTTTCTGCCTCCATATCTACATGGCGAAAATCATTGCTTTTGGAAACACCACAGAAACTTTTCGAGATTTTACTGCATGTTTGGACTCAAATGCAAAAAGCCCCATGGCAAACTTTGCTATAGAGTCTATAATAGAAAAGTGAGCTTGCTGTTTTTCTGTGAGGATCCTCTTATACGCTTTTTTCATTAGCAGTACGTGTTTTCATCCATACCTGTTGCTTTGCTGCATGTTAGTTAACAGATGCTGGTTCACGGTGGAGCTACAAACGGAGCTGGAAATGAGACTATAATGGAGCTAAAGGCAGATTGATGGTCGCAATATAGTCAGCGCATCTGACTAAGATAGTCATTTTTGTCGTTTGTGACTATCTTAACTTGACAATTGGTCTTCTTTCTTTTATAATGCAATTGCGTCAAATCAGATCAAAATGACGATGTTGGTTTTGGGAAAGAGGTTGTTCATGAGGCCGTTCAACTATAAGGCTGTTTATCAAAAACTGTTGATCCCGGAGGTCGTGAGTTACCTTTCACAGATCCATGAGCAGAAGGGCCAGCAGAACCTGTTTATCGAGGCGCACAAGGACATCCTGACTGAGCTGCTGGAGATCGCCAAGATTCAGAGCACAGAGGCATCCAACCGCATTGAGGGCATCATCACAACAGATGATCGTCTGAAGAGGCTGGTGCGCAATAAGACGACTCCGCGCAACCGCAGCGAACGCGAGATCGCCGGATACAGGGATGTTCTGACGACCGTTCACGAGGATTATGATTACATTTCAATTCGTCCGAATCCCTTTCTGCAGCTTCACCGGGATCTTTATAAATACAGCAATGCATCCATCGGTGGCAACTTTAAGAATTCGGATAATGTCATTGCCGAAGAGCTGCCTGACGGCACGAAGCGGGTTCGCTTTGAACCGGTTCCGGCATGGAAAACGCCTGCTGCCATGGAGGAGCTTTGCAGGGCTTACAACGATGCGCTGACCGACCCGGAGCTGGATCCACTTCTGCTGATTCCCATGTTCATCCTGGACTTTCTCTGCATTCACCCGTTCAACGATGGCAACGGGCGCATGAGCCGGCTGCTGACGCTCCTGCTGCTCTACCGCAGCGGGTACATTGTCGGGAAATACATCAGCCTGGAAAAGCTTGTCTCAGATAGCAAGGAAAGCTATTATGAAGCGCTCCAGGACAGCTCCGCCGGATGGCATGAGGGAGAAAACGACTACCTGCCGTTTGTCCGGTACATGCTGGGGATCATTCTGGCGGCGTATCGGGAATTCGGTTCCCGGGTGGAGACGCTCATCGCGCGGGGGCTCTCGAAGCCCGGGCGCGTGCGGGAGATCATCCGCCTGACCACCGGGCGGATCACCAAAGTGCAGATCATGGCGCAGTGCCCGGACATCAGCCAAGTGACGGTTGAACGGGCACTGCGGGATCTGCTCGCCAGCGGAGAAATCATCAAGATCGGCGGAGGCCGCTATACATCCTATGCCTGGAACTGGGAGGGAGAAAACGCATGATTACCGGCGAACTGAAGAGCAAAATCGACAGCCTGTGGGAGATTTTCTGGACCGGCGGCCTGACCAATCCGCTGGACGTGATTGAGCAGATGACCTATCTCATGTTCATCCACGATCTGGACGCCGCCGACACGCTGCGTGCGAAGGAGTGCGCCATGCTGGGCCTGCCCTTCGAGAGCATCTTCGCCGACGAGGTGCAGATCGGTACGCAGACGGTGGACGGCACGCAGCTCAAGTGGAGCGTGTTCCACGATTTCCCGGCGCAGAAGATGTACAGCGTCATGCAGGAGTGGGTGTTCCCCTTCATCAAGAACCTGCACGGCGACAAGGAGAGCGCCTATTCCAAGTATATGAGCGACGCCATTTTCAAGGTTCCGACGCCCCTGATGCTGGACAAGATCGTCACTGCCATGGACGGGATCTATGAGCAGATGGCGAAGCTCAGCGACACCGATGCCCGGGGCGACCTTTATGAGTACCTGCTGTCCAAGCTGTCCACCGCCGGCGTGAACGGCCAGTTCCGCACGCCCCGGCACATTATCAAAATGATGGTGGAGCTGATGCAGCCCAGGGCCGACGAGCTGATCTGCGATCCGGCCTGCGGCACCAGCGGCTTCCTGGTTGCAGCAAGCGATTACCTGAAGGAGCACCGCAAGGCAGAGGTCTTCTTCAACCGGGAGAACAAAGCTCACTACATGAACCGCATGTTCACCGGCTTCGATATGGACCGCACCATGCTGCGGATCGGGGCCATGAACATGATGACCCACGGCGTGGAGAATCCCTTCATCGAGTACCGGGACAGCCTCAGCGACCAGAATCCGGACCGGGAGCGCTTCTCGCTGATCCTGGCCAATCCCCCCTTCAAGGGCAGCCTGGACTATGAGACCGTCAGCACCGACCTGCTGAAGGTCTGCAAGACGAAGAAAACGGAGCTGCTGTTCCTGGCGCTGTTCCTGAAGATGCTGAAGATCGGCGGGCGCTGCACCTGCATCGTGCCGGACGGCGTGCTGTTCGGCTCCTCCACCGCCCACAAGGCCATCCGGAAGGAGATCATCGAGGGCAACCGCCTGGAGGCCGTGATCTCCATGCCCTCTGGCGTGTTCAAACCCTACGCCGGGGTGAGCACCGCTGTGCTGATCTTCACCAAGACCGGCCACGGCGGCACGGACAAGGTGTGGTTCTACGACATGCGGGCCGACGGCTTCTCCCTGGACGACAAGCGCAGCCCCGTGTCGGAGAACGACATCCCGGACATCATCGCCCGCTTCGGCAACCTGGCCGCGGAGGAAGGCCGCGCCCGCACGGAGCAGTCCTTCCTGGTGCCGGTGGAGGAGATCGTGGGCAACGACTACGACCTCTCCATCAACAAGTACAAGCAGACGGAGTACAAGCCGGTGGAGTATCCGCCTACCAGCGAGATCATGGCGGAGCTGCGGGAGCTGGAGATGCAGATCGGCGAGGAAATGGAGAAGCTGGAGCAGCTGCTGGGGCTGTGAAATTCGGATTTGTGGGGGAACAGGAATGAGGGTTAAAGAGATTTGTCATTTCATCACAGATGGAAGCCATAATCCGCCACAAGGTGTAGAGGAGAGCAAGTATTTAATGCTTAGCTCAAAGAACATCTTCGACGATGAAATCACCTTGGATGATCCGCGATTTCTGGCAGAAGACGCCTTTCGGCAAGAGGACAAAAGAACAAGGATTGCCACTGGTGACGTTCTGCTAACAATCGTTGGAACTGTCGGACGTGCAGCCGTTGTTTCGGACAAAATGCCACGGTTCACTCTACAGCGAAGTGTAGCGGTATTACACCCTAAAGAAGACATCTGCTCAAGTCGATACCTTATGTATGCTCTTCGCAGTAAGCGTACCTATATTGAAAAAGCAGCAAAAGGAGTTGCTCAGAAAGGTATCTATCTTGGAGAAGTTGGGGAAATCGATCTTACTGTCCCTCCGATAACGCAGCAGGAAACGATAGTTGAAGTTCTCGACAAGGTCAACGCAGTCATACAAACCCGCCAGAGCCAGCTCCGCACCCTCGACACCCTCATCAAAGCCCGATTTGTCGAGATGTTTGGGGACCCTGTTTCAAAGCAAGGGCCCAAAGAAAAACTGTCAGAAACCGGCAAAGTATATACAGGAAATACCCCTTCGATGAAAATCCCGGAATACTATGAAAGCGATGACATACCGTTTATAAAGCCAGGTGATATTGCCGAAAGCGGAGTAACAATAATTCAACATGTAGGAGCTTTCATTTCGGAAAAAGGGAGAGATGCAGCCAGAGTAATGCCGAAAGGGTCTGTTCTTGTAACGTGTATCGGTACTATCGGAAAAGTTGGCATTGCTGCACAGGAGAGTTGTTGCAATCAGCAGATCAACTTTATCATACCAAATGACAGATATAATCCTATCTATCTGGCATATTGCCTTTCGTTCTTCAAGGATGCTTTAGCGGACATGGCGAATGCACCTGTTGTTCCGATTATTAACAAGTCGCAGTTTTCTGCTTTGGAGATACCGACCGTTTCAAAGATCGAACAAGACAGTTTTGCCTTCTTTGTCTCCCAGGTCGACAAATCAAAAGCTGTCGTGCAGCGGGCGTTGGAGCGGGCGCAGGTGCTGTTTGACAGCCTGATGCAGGAGTACTTTGGGTGAGCCCTCTCCGCCCTTCGGGCACCTCTCCCAAAGGGAGAGGCAAGAGCCGCTGCTACCCCCCTTGGCTCCCCCTCTGGGGGAGCTGTCAGCGCAGCTGACTGAGAGGGCAGCCACTGAAAGGAGCCATCCCATGTCTTCCATCATTCCCAAAAATGATGCCATGCTTCCCCGTGCGCGTGAACTGCGCAAAGACATGACGCCTCAGGAGCGCAAACTCTGGTACCTGTTTCTGCGCAAGTACCCGGTGAAAATCTATAAGCAACGCATCATCGGTTCCTTCATTGTTGACTTCTACTGTGCTTCCGCAAAACTGGTTATCGAAGCGGATGGCTCTCAGCACTATACAGAACAAGGCCTTGCCTATGATGCAGAACGCAGCGCGTTCCTGGAATCGCTGGGCTTGCGGGTGCTGCGGTTCACGAATCAGCAGATTGATGACGATTTTCGATCCGTTTGTGAAGCAATTGACATCGCGATCAGAGAAAGAAGCGCAGAGAGTGACACACAGTCCTGACACAGGAGAATCACCATGTTCCATCTCAAACACTTCGACACTCCCCTGCTCTCCTTCGAGATCATCGACGATCCCCTCGAAGGGCAGAAATGCCATATCCTGCAGCTCCGCCCGGACTGCCGGGAGCTGTTTCCCATCGGCCTCAAGCCGACGGACGAAGGCCTGATGTCCTGGCTGCGCGGTCGGATCGTCCCGCGGAACCGGGAGTTCGTGAACGCGCTGCTGGCCAAGAGCGGGCTGTCCCACGGGGACACGCGCGGCATCCTGCAGATCAGCCGCGGGCTGTCTTTGAACGACTGCTATTGGGTCACGGAGGATGGCTTCAACGGGCTGTTCGCGGACTATAATCTGTATGAGCATGACTTTGTGAAGGTGCTCTCCCTGATCGCGTACACCGGATACGGTTCTTCCCGGGCTAAGGGGTTCTCCTCGTCCCCCGAGTTCACCACCTCCGGCATGCTCCGCAAGGGCTGGCGGCGGCTCGGCGGAAAGGTACTCCTCTACAAGGGCGGCACCAGCGGCGCGGCCAACACCGGGAATGAACCCTATTCGGAGTATTATGCTGCCCAGGTCGCTGAACGCATGGGAATCCCCCATGTGCCCTATGGGCTGTCCATGTGGAAGGGTTGCCTTTGCTCCACCTGTGAACTGTTCTGTGATATCGGCCACTCATTCGTGCCGATCTACAGGTTCCTCGACAACTGTACCTTGCGGACGGTGGCGGAATACCTGCATGGCATCGGAGAGGACTACTATGCCGCCTATGCGGACATGCTGGTCTTTGACGCGCTTATCTGCAACGAAGACCGGCATTTCGCCAACTTCGGCCTGATGGTGGACAGCCGGACCAACCGGCCCTATGCCTTTGCGCCGCTGTTTGACCACGGGCTGTCCCTGTTCAATTATGCCATGCCGGATGATTTTGAGAATCTGTCCCGGTATGCCGCAACCAGGCTGTCCGCGTACAACGTACCCTTTGAAAATATCGTGAGGGAGTTCTGCACGGCGCGCCAGCGGGAGAAACTGCGCAGGATGTTCGATTTCAGCCTGACCCGGGATAAAACCTATCATCTTCCTGTCTGGCGCGAGAAGGCCATTGAAGCCTGGCTCCGCCGGCGCGCCGGCGAATTGATCGAGCTCTCGCTGAAAGCCTGATCGGAGGTGTCCGATATGACCAACTTCGATTTCCTCGCCACAACCCCATCCTTCTCCTCCTTCGCCGAGCCCGCTGTGGCAGCCGAAAAGATCTATGCCATCGATCCAGCGGCCTGTGTGATGACCTGCAGGCGGGCCATGGAGAACGCTGTCAAATGGATGTATTCCGTGGACAGCGCGCTTTCCATGCCCTGGGATGACAAGCTGGTATCGCTGCTGAGCACGGAGGAATTCCGGGACATTGTGGACGACAACCTCATGCGGCGGCTGGATTACATCCGGCGCGTGGGCAACAGCGCCGCCCACGACGGGAAGAGGATCACGAAGGAACAGGCCATGCTCTGCCTGCAGAACCTGTGGGTGTTCATGGACTTCGTGGCCTACTGCTACGGGAGCGACTATACCCCGGGGAAGTTCGATCCGTCCCTGCCGGAAGCCCCCGCCGCGCCGGTGGCCGTCGTGCCGCCGGAGACGGAAGCCCAGCTGCAGGAGCTGATGGCGGAGAACGCCGCCCTAAGGGAGGAATTGACCGCCCGCCGCGAGGAGCAGCAGCAGAGCTATACGCCTAAGCCGCTGGAGATCTCCGAATATAAGACCCGCAAGCTCTATATCGATGTGATGCTGGAGGACGCCGGCTGGACGAAGGGCAAGGACTGGCTGGATGAGGTGGAGCTGCCCGGCATGCCCAACCGGAGCGAGGTGGGCTATGCCGATTATGTGCTCTACGGCGATGATGGGCGCCCCCTGGCGGTGATCGAGGCCAAGCGCACCTGTGTGGACCCCGCAAAGGGCCGCCAGCAGGCCAAGCTGTACGCCGATCTGCTGGAGAAGCAGTGCGGCCGCCGGCCGGTCATCTTCCTGACCAACGGCTTTGAGACCCGGATGGATGACGGGCAGTACCCGGAGCGCCGGGTGGCGACCGTCTACAGCAAGCGGGATCTGGAAAAGCTGTTCAACCTGCGCCGGATGCGGCTGTCCCTGAAGCATGTCACCGTGGACAGGCAGATCGCCGGGCGTTATTACCAGGAGGAGGCCATCAAGGCCGTCTGCGAGAGCTTTGATGAAAAGAACCGCCGGAAGGCGCTGCTGGTCATGGCCACCGGTAGCGGCAAGACCCGCACGGTCATCGCCCTGTGCAAGGTGCTGCTGGAAAAGGGCTGGGTGAAGAACATCCTGTTCCTGGCGGACCGGAATTCCCTGGTCACCCAGGCCAAGCGCAGCTTCGTCAACCTGATGCCTGATCTGTCCGTGGTGAACCTGTGCGAGGACAGGAGCAATGTGACGGCGCACTGCGCCTTCTCCACCTATCAGACCATGTTCAACTGCATCGACACCGTCCACGACGAGGACGGCGGGCGGCTGTTCACCTGCGGGCATTTCGACCTGGTGATCTGCGACGAGGCGCACCGCTCCATCTACAACAAATATCGGGACATCTTCACGTATTTTGATGCCCCGCTGGTGGGCCTCACCGCTACGCCCAAGGATGATATCGACAAGAATACCTATGAGGTTTTCGAGCTGGAGAGCGGTGTGCCCACCTACGGCTATGAGCTGGCCCAGGCGGTGCGGGACGGCTATCTGGTGGATTTCATCAGCGTGGAGACGACGCTGAAGTTTATCCAGCAGGGCATCGTGTACGACGAGCTCTCCGAGGAGGATAAGCAAGCCTATGAGGACACCTTCGAGGACGAGAACGGCGATCTGCCGGAAAGCATCGCCTCCTCTGCCCTGAACGAGTGGATTTTCAACGAGGATACGATCCGGGAAGTCCTGCGGGTGCTGATGGAGAACGGGCTGCGGATCGACTATGGCAACCGGATCGGCAAGACCATTATCTTCGCCAAAAACCACACCCATGCCGAGAAGATCCTGGAGGTTTTCGGGAAAGAGTATCCGCATCTGGCCGGATGGGCGAAGGTGATCGACAACTATATGACCTATGCCCAGAGCGCCATCGACGAATTCTCTGATCCGGCAAAGCTCCCGCAGATCGCCATCTCCGTGGACATGCTGGACACCGGCATCGACGTGCCGGAGGTGCTGAACCTGGTCTTCTTCAAAAAGGTGATGAGCAAGGCCAAGTTCTGGCAGATGATCGGCCGCGGCACCCGCCTTTGCCCCAGGCTCATTGACGGGCAGGATAAGAGCAAATTCTATATCTTCGATTTCTGCGGCAACTTCGAGTTCTTCCGCATGAACAAGGGCAAGCCCACGGCGAACATGATCGCACTCTCCGGCGCGCTGTTCAGCCTGAAAGCACAGATCGCCTTCAAGCTGCAGGATATCGTCTATCAGACGGAGGACCTGATCGTCTTCCGAAAAGCCCTGGTGCAGGATCTGCTGGATAGGGTACGCGCCTTGAACCGGGAGAGTTTTGCTGTGCGGCAGCACATGAAGTATGTGGAGCAGTTCAGCGACCCGGATCGGTATCCCACTCTGACCTATGAGGATACGCTGGACATGGCCCGGGAGATTGCCCCGCTGGTGCAGCCCGATCCAGATGATCCCAAGGCACTCCGTTTCGATGCGCTACTGTATGGGATTGAGCTGGCCTATCTCGCCGGCAAGAAATACACCCGCGCCCGTGCCGATCTGATGAAAAAGGTCGCCGCAGTGGCTGAAGTTGCCAACATCCCGGAGATCATGGCCCAGCAGGAACTGATCCAGCGGATCCTGACGACGGATTATGTGGAGAACGCCGGCATCAATGAATTTGAGCACATCCGGGAGAATATCCGGGGCCTGATCAAGTATATCCCCGTCGGCCGCATCAAGTATGAAACTAACTTTGACGATGAGATTCTCTCCATGGAATGGAACGATGCCGAGCTGGAAAACGACGATCTGAAAAACTACAAGGCCAAAGCCGAGTTCTATGTTCGCCAGCATCAGGACCAGGCTGTCATTGCCAAGCTGAAAAGCAATGTACCCCTGACAGAATCAGATGTACATGAGCTGCAACATATCCTCTGGAGCGAAGTTGGCACAAAAGAAGACTATGAGCGGGAGATCGGCTCGGTGCCCCTGGGGGAATTCGTCCGGGGCATCGTCGGCATGGATATGGCTGCTGCCAAAGCCGCTTTTGCGGAATACCTTGACAGCACCCAGCTGGACAGCCGGCAAATCTACTTCGTGAACCAGATCGTGGAATACATCGTCCACAACGGTCTCCTGAAAGACATGTCCGTCCTGCAGGAGCCGCCGTTCACCGATCAGGGCAGCATCGTCGACATTTTCACCGATCTGTCCGTGTGGATGGGGATTAAAAGAGTGATTGATCAGGTGAATGCGAACGCGCTGGCGGCATAATAGTATAAAATGGGGAGGAAGCATGATGAATAATATAACATTTGGATGAAGTGGATTTGAGTAGGCTTGGTGCGCACGAAGAAAAATATCATCCTGCAAGGTGCACCTGGCGTGGGCAAAACCTATACTGCCAAGCGGCTGGCCTATTCCATGATGGGGGTGAAGGATCAGGACCGCATTATGATGGTGCAGTTCCATCAAAGCTATTCCTACGAGGATTTCATCGAAGGCTTCCGCCCTGCCAGCGGCAGCAACGGGTTTGAAATCAAGAAGGGCTCCTTCTACCACTTCTGCAAGAAGGCTGCCGACGACCAGGAAAATGAATACTTCTTCATCATTGACGAAATCAACCGCGGGAACCTGAGCAAGATTTTTGGCGAGCTGTTCATGCTGATCGAAAATGACAAGCGCGGGAACGCCTTGCAGCTGCTCTACTCTGATGAAAAATTCTATGTGCCCCGGAACGTGTACATTATCGGCATGATGAACACCGCCGACCGCAGCCTGGCCATGCTGGATTATGCTCTGCGCCGTCGGTTTGCTTTCTTTGATATGAAGCCCGGATTTGAAAGCGAGGGTTTCCGGGCATACCGCGCTGAACTGAACAGCGAAAAGTTTAATCGCCTGATTGCCTGCGTGGAGAGCCTGAGCAATACCATCACCAGTGATGAATCCTTAGGTGAAGGGTTCTGCATCGGGCACAGCTATTTCTGCAATCTGGAGAAAGCCGACGACGCGGCGCTTCGTTCCATCGTGGATTATGAACTGGCGCCGCTTCTGCGGAATATTGGTACGATGACCGGACAAAGGCCAACGATTGGATCAACCGGCTGAACAGCGACTGAAGCAAGGCCATGATTGTTGAAAGCACACCAAACACCGCCAAGTCGGTTGTGCCGCCATACTTCATAATCTGCCTGTTCATCGCTGTTCCAATGGTAATCGTACCCAAGTCCAAAAGACTTGCTCCGATTCCAATCTGCAGGATACGGCTAAAGCCCCGAAGAATGTGTCGTGGCCATACAAACCGAAGCTGGCAGGAAGGGCGAGAGAAATAGCTGAGCATGATTCCAGACTGAACCAAAGTGCCGATTACTGACTTTCCGCCACCCGTGTCTGGCCAGAAGCATATAGATATAACCGCGCCCGGTGTCTCGCCCAAGCTTCTCATCGAAAGCCTGCTTGATTTCCCAAGCGGTGATGATTTGCCCCGCTTCTGCCCGTTCTTTAAACTGCTGCAGGATGGCTTCTTCCTCCGCCACGCTCATGTTCCGGTGATTGCCGCCATATTTCTTCTTGGCAAAGTCCTCCAGTCCTCTCTTGAAATACTCTCCTACCAAATGCACCACTCGCGTACTGCTGATTCCTGTGCGGTTTGCAATTGTCTGGTTGTCGTATCCTTCATATCGCAGCATCAGGACGCTGAGCTTCCGTGAGATCCTTTTGTCCTTGGTCGCCTTTTCTGCTGCCACTATCCTCTCATATTCTTCCTTGCTGATTGTCCTTTTCCGCATGATACACACCCCCTTAGGTATAGTATCACTTTTCTTTGAATAAGTCATAATATGAGATTAGTATCAGGCCATCCGGGCCGCCATTGACCCGCGAAAAAGGGGCTGTGATGTCCGGGCATCTTTGCAATGCCTTTTCAACACAGCCCCGCTGGGATTGATTCGCCGCATGCCGCCTGCCAGCCCGGTCAGGCCCTCGTGAGGATCCGGGTTCCGTCGTACGGGTAGCTGGTGACCTCCGTCTGCAGCTGGCCGCCTTCAATGTACAGCCTGACCACGACGAGGAACTGGGAATCATCGTACCGGACGCCGTTCCAGATGTTGTCCACGGCCTCGTCCGGCTTCTTTTCGCTCACAACATAGTAGAAGAGCGCGCGCTGGTTTTCGTCCACGAAGCCCTTGTCCAGCGCATCCAGGTAATGGCGGTAGGTGAAGTTCAGCTTGAAGCTGAAGCGCCCGTTGATGTCATTCAGGGCGATCAGGCCTTCGTCAGTGCCGGGATAGTTCTCGCCCCAGGCAGCCTTCATGCTTTCCTCCGGGCGCAGGGTGAAGATGAATTCCATATCCTCCAGCGTTTTGCCGAGCAGCACCTTCGTGCCCGCGACCTCGACGCTCACCGGCAGCCCGATCGGCTGGTTGATGATGGTCACCGTGTCGTTGTTCAGGTAGTTGTACGGCGCGACATAGGAGGGGATGTCGCTGATGCCGAATTCATAGACCACTGTAGTCTTCTGATAGCCCGGCGGCTCGATGATCTCCCGGATCCTGTACCGCCATCCGTAGGAGGCGCCGAACTGCTCGTGCCCCTCCGCGTCGTGGAAGGAATAGGGACGCAGGCTCTGCGCTTCCGTCGTGCCCGGCCGGGTGATGTTTCTGATCTGATACAGGCCCGTGGCCGCGTCCGTCGTGAATTCGCCGACCTTGATCCAATCGGGCTCGGCGATGTCCTGGCCGCTGGCGTCCTTCGTCCGGGCTTCGTACAGCTCGAAGGTCGCAGGAAGGCCCTTGTTCATGTTGCCTTCCTCGTACTTCTTGACATTCATGCTGTAATTCCCGTACGTGCCGGAGCCGCCTGTCTCGGAGGAGGAGACACCGCTGGCGCCCGCGGTGTGGCCGAACAGCTCGGCCTTGTTGGTCCAGTGGACGTCGTGGATGCCGATCAGCCTTGCGGTATAGGTGATCGTGTAGGGCGTCGCGTTGTGCAGGGTGAAGATGATGCTGTTGCCGGTGCGGTTCAGGATGTCGCCCTCCAGCTGTGGCTCCACCACGATGGAGGTGTAATCGAAGCTCAGGCTGGACAGCGTGTCCTTCAGGGTGATCGTATCCTCATCGCCGATCATCAGGCCGTTCTCATTCACCTTGACCTGGAAGTGCAGGTCATGCGTGCCGGTGCTTTCGTTGTCTTCCTCCGACAGCAGCTCCTTTTCCAGCGCCTCGACCTTATACTCGGTGACAATCGTATGGCTGCCGAACTTCTCATTGTACGCGGTGTTGCCCAGCGATACCTTCAGCCCGTCGTTGTGGAGCGCCTCCTCCTGCATCCGGTTCAGCGTCTCCGCGTCCTTGATCTGCAGGGCGTAGGCAATCGTGTAATAGGGGAAATAGGCGGCGCCGGACTTGGGGAGGCTGTCCCTGTGCACCTTGAAGATCAGTTCTCCCTCCGACGACGACGGATCCACCACATACGGCCCCCTGTACATGTCCATCAGCGTGTCCTTGTTCCACTGCGTGTTGCCGTAGATATAGCCGTTGGGATGGTTGACCGTCCATTCGTCATTGCCGGATACGCTGTAGGTGGGATGGTAAGCCAGGTACTCCGCGTCAAAGGTGTCGGTGATCGTGAGCCAGCCGTTCGCATCGAAGGCGTTGTCGTTCACGTTCTCCAGCACAATCCAGTAGACGTAGACCGGCAGGGGCGGCTCCGAACTGGTGGCGTACTTTCCTTTCAGCTTCTTCTCCATGTCGTACTCGGTCGTGTTGTAGCTGACCGAGGCGACGACATTAAGGTCCTGCCCGTTGAGCCGCACGATAGCATTGTTCGTGTGCGTTCTGGCCCGGCTTTCGCTTTCGGCGAACAGAAGCCAGTCATGGTCGGCCTCGGTGGTCAGATGCACATGGATGGTCCGGGCCAGGCCCGTTCCAGTCAGGCCGGGCTGCCCGTTGTCCTTCGTGAAGGTGATGATGACCTTGTGCTCCTGGGACGCCGCGTCCACGGTGAAGCCTTCGCCCTCCGCCAGGTCGCCGGCCTCCACGTACGCGGAGCCCTCCTTGTACGTGTCATAGAACCAGTGCATCCGCGCGTAATCCAGGAAGGCGGGCAGACTGTCAATGACCACGGCGCTGTCCAGGCCGGCGGCGGGCACGGTGAACGTGATCTCCCACTCCGTCTCCGCACTCTTGTCCGCGGCGTTCACGGTGGAATCGAGCGCGGTCTTCTCGGCCTCGACTTCCTCGCCGGTCGGCTCGACGACGGTGGAGCTGTAGTCGGTGTCATAGTCGTCGTGGACGGAGTTGCTGACGGTCGTTTCCTTCAGGAATTCATCGGAATCGACTTCCGTCTCGTAGGTGATGACATAGCGGTAGTTCATCCCCGCGTCGGATTCCGGAATGGTGTAGGTCCAGGTGCTGCCGCCATGGCTGGCCGTCAGGCCGCCGGTGCCCCACGGGACGTCGCTGGAGCCCGCCGGCGTGCCGTCGCTCAGGTACTTCTCCACATGGATGCCTGTGCCGGAATACCGCATGAACGCCTGGGACGAGGCGTCGATGGTATCGGTGACCCGCTGCCCGGCGATGGAGATGCGGGCATTCTCATTCAGGACGATCGTCCAGGTGACGTAGGTTTTCTCGCCGTGCACGGTCTGTCCCGAGGCGGTCTTGCTGTTGGAGGACAGGGAGATGCGGTGCTCGAAATCCTCATCGGAAGTCTCGTCGTCATCGCCCGGCGGGTCCTCGTGGCTGTTGATCCTGATCGAGTTGCTGGTTTCATCAAAGGTGCCGTAATGGCCGCCCCCGGTGCTGCTCAGGCCGGTCAGGTCCACATCCGCGTAGTACTCGATCGTGATCGTCTCGCCGTGGGCCATGGACGGGATCGTCAGGCCGAAAGTTTCGCCCGCGCACGTGTCATCGCTGTACTGGACGGGATTGCTCAGATTCGACGTGACCGTCAGGCTGGCGGGATCATAGGCGAGGGCCGTGCCGCTGACGATGTCGCCGATGTGGATGTCGCTGTTGTTGCCCTTGGAATAGGCCTTGACCGTGAACTTGACGCGGTTGCTCTCCTCGTCATAGGAGCCGGTCTTCTCCACGCTCAGCTTGCGCGTATCGTCAATGTCGAATTCGCCGGTGATCTCCAAGGAGAAGGTGATCTCCTCCTTGTCGATGATGCCGGTGGCGTGGATCTCGAACTGCGCGGTCTCGGAGGCGAGGAAGCCGGCATAGCCCGGGCTGGTTTCGTCAAAGGTGACGACCAGCCGATCCTCGGTGATCTCGTAGTTGAAACGCATGACGCCTGCTGCGCCGGTCATCTCCACCGTGCCCGTTCCGGGATGGGGCGTGAAGCCTTCCGGGAACTCGTACACCAGGCCGCCGCTGTCCGGATCGTCATTGAACTGCAGGGAACCGGCCTTCTCGCTGAAATTCAGCTGAATCGTGTAGGGCACGCCCTGGTGGATGACATATTTGCCGTCCTCGTTCAGATCCGCGCCGGTGATCACCACGCTGTCCAGGAAATCGGCGAGGTTGGTGCTCTCGCCCGCCGAACGGTCGCCCTCCAGCGGAGAGGAGACAATGCCGTAGAGGGAGAAAGCACCGGCCGTGAAGGTGAAGGTGTCCACGCCGCCCTCCGCCGGGCCTTCGGCGACGGGCTCCAGCGGATCGCCTCCGTCCTCGCCCAGATGCACCACCAGGAAGCGCTGCGCCGCCTCGAACAGGAGCGGCTCCGCATACCGGATGCGCACCTGCACCGGGACGGCGGGCTGCACGGCCGAGCCGTCCGGGGTCTCGATCGCGAGGTCAAAGAGCCGGCTGTGGGTCAGCGCCTCCGGAGCGCAGCCAAAGATCAGCGCGGCCTCCTGCAGGAGGGCGTGATGCCGGGCATCCTTTTCATCCAGCTCCGATGCGGTCAGCCGCGCGCCCTTCGGGATGCGCGCATCCGCAGTGGGCGTGACGGTGATCACATAATCCGGCCTTTCCGCTGTCAGCGGCGCCGTCTCGAAGCTGTCCTCCAGCAGATCGTCCAGGCGCAGCCAGTCGCTGTAGACCGGCGCCTGCGCTTCTGAATCATTCACGTCCGCGCCGCGGCTCACGCCGGACAAAAGCAGCGCCAGGATCATCACCATGGCTGTCAGTCTGTATATGCCGTTTCGATTTCTATTTTTCACAGGCGATCCCGCCTTTCATCAGTCACAGATCGCAGGGTGCGGCAGGGGCCGGATGCGACCTCACTTCACGTAGGCCCGCCACCACCAGGTGCTGTTCGCTTCGTCGAGACGGAAGCTGTATTCAGCCCCTTCCGCATTCTCCACATCGCAGACGGTCAGACCGCCGTCCGCGGAATACTGCCACTGGATTTCACCCTGGTACGCATCGTCCGACACCTGGGCCCGCAGGGTGACCACCGATCCCGGCGCATACGGGCCTTCGCAGCTGACCGTGATCGTGACGGTCAGAGGCTGTGCGGGTGCTTCGTCCTCTGGGGCGGCCGGGGCTTCTGTTTTGGCTGCGGCCGGCGTTGCCTTTGCCGCAGGCTTCGCGGTGGGTTTGGCGGTCGGCCTGGGCGTCCCGGCCGGTTTGGCAGGGGCCGGTTCCGCTGTCTCCCGGGGCGCCGGTGCGGGGGTCGCCTCGGGCTCGGCCATCTCCTCGATGACGGCGGCGAAGGTTTCCTCGGGCTCGGCTTCGCTGCTCTCCTGCTCCGCGTCAGTCTCCTGAGCCTCCGCGGCTTCCGCCGTGACGGCCGCATCGGAGGGCTCCTCCGTCTCCGCGGGTTCGGTTTCGTCGGCCGGCGCCGGTTCGGGGACGGCCGCTTCCTCCACAGCCTCGGCCTCTTCGTCCGCTTCGGTCTCCTCCGGCTCGCTGGCTTCCTCCGCGGCAGTGGTCTCTTCCGCGATCTCCGGCTCGGCTTCGACAGCGGCCTCCACGGTCTCGGCGGCCTCCACGGCCTCGACGGTTTCCTCGGGCGCTTCCTCCGTCACGGGTTCCGCGAAGCAGAGCCACACGCGGCCCTCCTTCAGCGGCTCCACCACCACATGATACTCGCCCCTGGGCAGCTCGAGAACCGCCTCGGTCTCCGTTTCGGCGATGTCCTTGGTGGCGTTGGTCTGCACGATCCGCTGCCAGCCGCTCTTCACATTGAGGATCGTGATTTTCACGGGAATGCCGCCGGCCTGCAGCGCCAGCTCCATCTTCTCCGCAAGGGTCAGCTGGAGCGTCTGCCGATCCGCCTGCTTCAGCGCCGCCTGATACGGGCTGCCGATCTGGAGGAAGCCGTTGATGACCACGGCTTCCGTCGGCGCAGCGGTGGCGGTCGGTTCAGGCGTCGGGGACTCGGTGGGTTCGGGCGTCGGGACTTCCGTCGGCACGGGTGTCGGGACCTCGGTGGGTTCGGGCGTCGGGACTTCCGTCGGTTCGGGCGTCGGTACTTCCGTCGGTTCGGGCGTCGGGACCTCGGTGGGTTCGGGCGTCGGGACCTCGGTCGGCTCAGTCGTCGGTACTTCCGTCGGTTCGGGCGTCGGGGCTTCGGTAGGTTCAGGCGTCGGGACCTCGGTGGACTCGGGCGTCGGAACTTCCGTCGGTTCAGGCGTCGGGGCCTCGGTAGGTTCAGGCGTCGGGGCTTCCGTCGGTTCAGGCGTCGTAGCTTCGGTCGGCGCGGGGGTCTCCTCAGCAGCCTCTCCGGCAGGCGGCTCGGTCCCGGCCTCCCCGGCAGCGTCCGGATTCGCGGTTTCAAGCACCGGGGCTTCAGACGGGAGCGCTTGCTCTTCTTCCGCCGCTGCGCCAAACAGGCTTAACATCATCATCACGGCGAGGAGAACGGATACGGCCTTCCGCGCTCTGCGGCGGCTCTTCTCAGAAATTGTCCTCAATGCACAGCACATCCTTCCATGGCGGTGAATGTGGTGGGAAAACTTGGTAGACTTTACCAAATAAACTATAACAGAATTTCGCCCGTTTGTCTACTTTTTCGCTTGACAAATTCGTATCATTCTGCTGCCGGACCGCGGCTGCGGCAGCCGTCTGCGCAGGGCTTTTCCGGGCCGAACAATCTGCGGCACATGGACGGCTGATACTAATCTCAAGTAAAAGCATCCGATTCCCAACTTCTCCCAGACAGTTTTTAAGCCTCCCCCTTGCAAACCACGGCGCGCGTAACGACACAACTGATAAACCCACGCAAATGGCTTCAGCCAAGGTGCTTTTTTTAACCGCTGCCAGTTGGATATGCCTCGCTGCTGTAGATTCTTGAAAAAGCCCTTTGTCCAGGTACCAGTGGATGGTTTTCCTGATGCCGTCGGCAAACCTCGTCTCCGGCAGCCAGCCGAGCTCGCGGTGGATCTTTGCTGGGTCGATAGCGTAGCGCATGTCGTGGCCCTTCTGCCAGTAGGTTTGTTGTTGACAATGAATCGCGTTTTACCAACTTGCTGTCGCAAAAGGTGCCAAAACTTTTTTACCAACTTGCTGTCGGTGCCAAAAGATTTTTACTAACTTGCTGCCGGTGCCAAAACTTTTTTACCAACTTGCTGTCACCCGCGACTGACGGTCATGAGGCTGTTTTTGAGCATAAAAAAATCGCCCGCTGAACCCTGTCCAACGAACCTTCTTGGCATCTGCGCCTACTCACCGTCGCGACGCTCTCTGTTCCGGGTATAGCAAACAGACCCTGTAATCAGAGCCTCACTCTATTTGCTGCCGGATATTCAGTTGTCAAGATTCAGCCCGCCGCTCCTCATCGAGGATCAGCGTGAGAGGATCAATCCCCAACGCGGCGCATAAGCCCAGCCCTGTTTTCATGCTGGCCTCCAGGATGTCTCTTTCCCCGTGCTCCAGCCGCTGGTATGTCCTGATCGAAATTCCTGCCTTCTCAGCGGCTTCCTCCTGTGTGAAGCCCTTCCGAAGTCTCGCGCTGTGAATCACGTCCGCCGGCATTGTCTCTCAGCTCCTCACAGTATCAGAGCCCTGTTATCAGTGGGGCTGGCCACCATCCCGGTCTGAGCTGGCAACATGCAGCCGTCGCTTTCACGATCGCTCGTGTTGGCCTCTGTTGGGGCTTCCTGGGCTTCTTCAGCCTTAGGCGCAATAGCAGCAGGGGTATTGGCGTCCTGGGCCTCTGTGGCGGCCACAGGGGCTTCCTGCACGGGCTCCTCAATCTGATCGTCCAGCTTGTCAGCGCCGATCAGCATGGCGGCGTTAACCAGCCCGTTCGCCTCTTCCACGGCGATGGATCGCTTGAACTCATCCACGGGCATAGCCATAGAACGACGGGCTTCATCGGAATAACGGCCCTTGCGATCCACGGGCATAATATTCCCCTCGTCATCCTTCCGGCGCTCGTCGAACATCCGGGGATAATGGAAATCAAAAACGTAGACCTGTTCCCCATCGACGTCGATCAGGTACCCCAGCACCCTGTAGCGAGTGTTGTCGTTCCAGCCCATGATATCAAAGAACCATTTGGTCATCTCAGGGCAGACCACCCGCCGGGGCTTCCGCTTATCCTTGCCATCGGAGCACCAGTGCATTGCATGCGGGGTATTCCGCGACACGGGCTTGATGGCCATTTTGCCTTGTGTCTCGCTGAAGTAAACGTTGATGTACGAAACATCCGCGAAGCTATCGATGACCGCCTGGTTGAAGGTGACGCTGTTCCCCCGGATCAGGACAGACGGATCCCTGTGGGTGGAATGCATTTCCTTCCGGGCGACCTTATAGTCGTCATAGCTGAAGGTTCTCTCCAGCTCCTGTCGGCGCGCCTCACGCGCATCCAGCTGCGCCTGCGTCAGCTCCCTCTGGACATCAGGATACCGTTCCAGATGCTTCACAGCAACCTTCCCCTCGGGTTTTTGCGCTTCTCCCGGGACTGTCTGCTGCATGGTGATCTCCCCGGCTCCGGCTGCAGTCATGATCATGGTCTCACTGTTCGTCATGGTTCTTTGCCCACCTTTCTATGATTTCCTCGGCCTCGCGCATCAGCTCGGCCAGCCTGTCCTGTGTGAGGACTCCCTTCTCCTCCAGTTTTGTGGCCGGGCGGAGAACGTCCCAGTTCCCAGCGTAATGCCTCCGCTCCAGCAGAGACACTTCCGCCATGGTGGTAATCGGGATATCGAGCGTCGCCCCGATCTCGTGGGAATACAAAATGACCTTCTGAGGAGTGTTGTCAGCATTGTCAGAACCGTCTTTATCGCCTTCTTCAGGTCTGTCTGGTACGACGGTGCGCGTAATCGTGCTATTTTCCAGACCGAACAGCAAAAGTTTCTGTTCCTCGACATATTCACCGACAAAGCTGAGGGCATCCGGATCGTCCCAATCCATGATATCGCCCAGCACCTGCAAAAGGCCTGCGCAGCTCACAGGCAGCACGGCCCAGCGGTCATTCTTCACTTTTCCCCAGTGAATGGCGTTTGGATTCTGCTTGTTTGTCGGCCGGATCGCGATGCATTTTTCGAGCGGGTTCAGCAAAAGCTCCACGTATTCAACGTCCTGGAATCTTTGCAGACAGTACATGCTGAACCGCATTTTCCCGCCCTTGATGCGCAGATAGGGCTTGTCTCGATGATGGTAGCTCAGGCCGCTGACCTCCCAGAAGCCGTCCATGTTCAACTGACGGCCAAGAGGGCGGACCGTGTGCTCTTCTTTCGTCTGCCCGGCTGGCAGCTTCAGCACGCTTTGAGCAGCGTCCAATATGCTGTCGCCGGTAAATCCAGTCCAATCCTTATGCAGCGGCACAAAGCCTTTCAGTACACCATCGTCCACGACGCTGAGAACAGGGATCGTTCTGTTACTTCCACGGATCCCGGACAGCGCCTGTCTTCGCATCTGCGCAGCCTCAAACACATCACGGTCCACGATCCCCTCATGGTGATCACGCTGTCGGTATTTGTTCCGCTGGTTGACATTCTTTTTGGCCTTGTGATCCTTGAAATTCGGCGTAAAGGTCTTCCGAGCCAACACATCGCCGCAGTTTCGCTCGTTTCCGAGCACGTTATAGATTGAAGGATGATGCCACTCCGTGTTTCCCTTCTTCGTTGGTCGACCGTATTCTGTCAGCAGATCCGCGATTTCCTGTACTTTCCACCCGTTGACATACAGGTTGTACATGACCTTCACGGTCTCAGCTTCATCCGGATTGATCACCAGATTGCCATCCTCGTCCTTGTCAAAGCCAATGGGCTCCGGCAGGAGGAAGATGCCGCTGCTGAACCGCTTTTCCACTGACCAGTTCATGATGAACGATTTGGATCGGGATTCTTCCTCCGCCACGGTGGCCAGGATCGTCAGCACCAGTGCGCCAGTTGTATCCAGCGTATACAGGTTACTCTCATCGAAGTACACGCCCACCGGCGGATTCAGGTTCCGCAGCTCCTCAATAACCGAAAGGCAGTCCACCACGTTTCTGGCGAAACGAGCAATGGACTTGGCCAGGATCAGATTGATCTTTCCGGCCTTGCAGTCCTCGATCATCTGCAGCATGCCTTTGCGGTGCGACATTTCAGTGCCGGATATGCCTTCGTCGGCATAGATGCCCACGAACTCCCAGTTGGGATTGGCATTGATGCGGTTGGTGAAATCGTTTGACTGCAGCTCAAAGGACGACTTCTGCTCGTCGTTCTCCGTGGAGACACGGACATAAGCCGCCACCTTCAGCTTCTGCTCTGCGATATTGATGGATTCATCCATCTCCGCCGGGATGACCTCCAACATGGAAGGGTCGACCCCTTTGTACCGCTCTGCTATCTTTTGTCGCCGCGTCTGATTGTCCGCCTGCTTCTCATTTTCGGTCACAGGGTTCTTCTCCTTTCCACGTTGGTCGGACCATTGCCGGTTTTAATGCTATGAACCCACAGGAGGTGGCCTGATTGTTGTCCAAAACGCCAAAGAGGCAGTACACCGCTGCCCGCATGGATGTCACTTTCATGCTCTCACGGTGCATTGCCAGTCACCTCACCCGGTTTCTTCAGACTCCAGTACCATTGTTGGTCTTTGCGATATGTCTGAATGCCCAGCCTTTTTTTCACCACACGGACTGTTCTTTCAGCGATTTCATACTCGGCCATGAGGCTAAATATTTCTGTGGCTGGAACATCCCGTTCCCGCAGAATATTAGCCATGATATGCGCGGCTTCTTCCTGCTTGGTTTCGAATCCTCCGGCAGTTGCGCCCGTGCCTTCACCCGCGTCACCGGATATGAACTCAGTGCGATTTCTGCAGCCGAGCCACTGGAAGCCGGTAACAGGTCGGATCTCGAAGCGGATGTCCGCGCCGGGCGCTTCCAGGCTGTTCTTTATTTGCATCACCGTCCGGATATCCGGATCCAATGGATCCCGCTCCACCTGCAGGACGCTCCTGGCTGCGGCGACGATATCGATACTGCCCAAACCGCGATAGAGCCCCTTGGCGCTTTCACGTTTATTCATATGTCCGATCAGAACGATAGCGCAGTCATACGCCTCCGCCCACATGCCGAGCCTGCGCATGAGTTTCCTTGCCCGGCCCGCAATCTGGAGATCAGAATCATTCGAAATGTACGCCTGCACGGGATCTATCACCAGCAATCGCGGTTCAAAAGCAAGGATCGCGTCCCTGATGCGTTCGTCATCCAGCGTCAGCCCGCCGTTGACCTCTTCGTTGATGTAGGCGACGTTTTTGCAGTTCGCGCCCATTTTGACCAGTCGGGGCTTTATCGTATCACCTACGCCATCTTCAGAGCACTGGTAGATCACACGCTGGGGCCGCCCCAGGGCTGTGCCGTCCGGCAAAGCTCCGCCGCGAGATATTTCCGCGATGAGATGGAGCATCATGGAGGATTTCCCGTCGCCGGGATCCCCCTGCAGAACGGTAAGTTTTCCATACGCAATATAGGGGAACCAGAGCCAGCTGACCGTTTTGGTCTGTACATCGCTGTAGAGCGACAGCAGGCTGGATGTTTCAGGCACAAGCTCTTCCCCCTTTCGGATAGGCAAATAAGGCCCTCAGTATGGTCATGATTATTATAGGCGCTATGACTGCAATCGTCTGTAAACTGGCAGTATGCACAAAATCCAAAATGTAAACTGACAGTATACATTTTTGGCGTAAGACTGTCCAATAGTAGGAGCGCACAACGCTGCCATCTTAGACCCGGATTTGTAAGAGATTTGTATCAGAAAATTGAGTTGATTATTCTCCAGAGTGACGGCAATATACGTATGCTTTACGTGGGCCTCAGAAAGGAAGGTTATGAATGGCACTCGATTTTGCGAGCATCGGCTTGCGAATAAAGCATGCTCGTACTGAAAAAAACTTGACACAGGAAAAGCTGGCAGAAATGCTAGGCATAAGCAGAATTCAGATTGCCTATCTGGAGAACGGTGATCGTGGTATCAGCCTTGAAATGTTGGTTAACGTTTCCAACATCCTCAACGTTCCAATTGCTGAACTACTCGCAGATAGCTTGAATTCCGCCGACAAAATAGATGATTCCGATTTGCGCTACATTCTTCTGGATTGCACCACACAAGAGGAGAAGATCATCACCAAAGCAGCAAAGGCGCTGAAAGCGATCCTCAGCGAACACGGTGTCTGACAGACACTGACGGACCCAACATAACAACGATACTGCCCGCGTAAGCCACAGCGGTTCCCCATGCATCCTGCATCATGGGGGCTGTCTGTGGTATACGCGGTCCCCGAAAACGTTGTCCACCTGTCCACTTGTCCACCTTCCAAAACGCAAAAAATGCCCGGCGGCACTGCTCCCCACACAGGGGAAGCAATGCCGCCGGGCAAAATATATTTGACAATTGCGTCCAGCTGGACGTCGACAGATCAGAAGCCGCATGAGATAATAGGCTCGTGGTTCTCATGCACCTTGACAACTGAATACCTTTATTCGATTTTGCTGTACTTGCCGGACACCCATCCGACCCTGTCGCCTACGATGACAGCATGCCAGTCGTTTTCCGCAGTAGCCACATAGGGCAGTACGGTGCCGCTCTCCGCTGCGGTGATCCGGGCATACTTCGTATCGTTGCCAACACGGATGTTCACCGTGCCGTTATCACAAACGATAACCACTTTCTTTTCAGCGGAGGCAGGCTCCTCCTGCACTGGCTCAGCGGGAGCCGGGTCCGTCTGCAGCGGGGCGTCCTTTTCCGCGATGGCCGCCATCAGGGCGGAATGGCTCTGGTCGCCGTACTTGCCGTCCTGCTTGATGCCCGCTTTCTTCTGGAAGGCTTTCACCGCCGCTTCGGTCTTGCTGCCAAAGATTCCATCCGCCGTCAGGGAAGCGCCGACCTGGTTCAGGAGTTCCTGCAGTGCCTTCACATCCGTGCCGGTGCTGCCGTTTTTCAGCAGACGGCTGCCCAGGGTGATGTTCTCTACAACATCGGGAGCATGAGTGCCGGTATCCGCATAGCCGTAATCGATGAACGGCAGCTTGTACCAGTTCAGCCACCCACGGCCCTTCACGGCAGTCTTCACGCAGCCATAGTTGAAGCTCTTCCACTCGACAGCATAGCCGTTGCCCACGTAGTATCCGGCATGGCCCTCCTTGAACAGCGCCAGACCGGGGATCTCGGGCAGGGTATCGATGCTGCCCCAGTCCATGCCCTTGCTCTTGGCATAGGAGAACATCCCGCTGGCGCTCTTGTCCGGGCAGCCGTTGGAGCCGTATTTGCGGGTGAAGGTCTTGTCCGTGCCGATGGCCTCCAGCACACCCTGTCCGCCATTGGACCAGGCGTACCCTTTGCAACCACCGATGCAGTCAGCCACGACCTGCTTGTTGGCGATGTCCTGCTTATACCGGGAAGTGCGGCTCGAGCCGTAATGGCTGGGATACTGGTTGGTCTTGCTGGAGAGCACGCTGTTCGAGGCCTTATATACACAGGTTCCGTACCAATAGGGCGATTTTGCCTCCGCCATTTTCAGGCACCAGTCGGCAAAGTGTTCATTGGTGAACGGGGTATTGATTCTCTCTGCCATCGTAATAATCCTCCATGAAATAAAATGGGGCGGCGGTTATTCGCCGTCGCCCTGGTCGGTCGTATTGGTTTCCTTGGTATCTTCCTTCTCAGCCCTGCCGTGGAGCTGTTCCAGCACGGCCTTCAGCTTCTCAGGCACGGGAAGACCCAGGTAGGAAGCGTTCTCCAGGAGGGAAACGCCTTCGTTGGAAAGGTAAAAGCAGATAATCGCGGTACGCAACGCCGAACCGCTCCCCACCACATGGGTGTCCAGGATGTGTCCCACGCCTACCAGTGCGAAGATCAGTACTTTGCGCGCTACGCCCTTGAAGCCCACAGCCGAAGACAGGGTCTTATCGGCAATAGCGCACATCACGCCGGTGAGATAGTCCAGCGCCGAGAATACGATCAGCGCAATCAGCAGCCCATCCAGGCCGCCCAGGAAGTAGCCGAGCCATCCGCCCAGCGCCGTCACAGCGATCTGGATTTTGGTCCAGATCAGTTCAATGGAAAAATCCTTCATGATGATGTCCTCCTATAGTTGGTCGTTTAGCCTGCAATCATGCAGGAATGATGTAACAATGCAGAGAGATCATTCTCCCTGCAATAATGCAGAAATTGGGTTCTTCCTGCAGAGATGCTATTTGATCCAAAAATGGGCAAAAGAAAACCGCCCGCAGGCGGCGCGTCCCTGGTTCTGTTCACTTTTATACCCTCCTCTACAGGCCGATCGCGACCCAGTCCACGTTCCTCGCTGTATTGAAGCTGCCGCCCACGATAATCGTCGCTCCGGTCGTTGTTTTACTATGAACCTTCAGCGCGCCGTTATCACCAGACCAGTTGCTGCCCGTGGTGGAATAAGTCACGATGACGCAGGGCACCGAAGTGAATCCCGCCGAAGCGTAGTTGATTGTCAGAGCGCTGTTTCCGGAAACGCTGCCAGAACCATAGGCGACCTTGAACGGTAGGCGTGCCATGGCCACCGTCCCTGCATTCAAATTACTGGCGTTGTTCGCGCCGATGTTTGACCGGGCTGTGGCCGCATTCGCTGCCCCGGTGCCGCCGTTGGCGATGGGGACAGGCGTCGCCATCCCCGCGTGGAATAATCGGTAATTCCCCCATGTTCCATTATCCGCGACGCGCAGCATGACCGCGTTATCCATACTGTTTTCATACGCCTTCGTGCGCACCTCCAACATCCGACGATTATTGCCTGACGCATCCTCCCATGCCGCAAACGAGGACGCTCCGATGTAGCTACCCTCAAATACCGTGCGATTGGCCGTATCATTGTAGGTCGGTTTCAGGTAGACAGATGGATAGAGATTGCCCTGGATCGTAAGATTCCCAGTCATGGTATCGCCGGTCTTTTTCACAGCGCCCAGTGCAGCCAGCGCGGCGGCGGCAGTTGTCGCTCCGGTGCCTCCCTCGGTAATGGCCAACGGAGTGGACAGCGCCAATGGCCATCCAAATTCCACGTGCCCCGATTCCTCCGCCACTTTTCCGAAGGCAATGCCTGTGCCGTCTGCCAGGATGTCCATGATCACGCCCTTGGTGCCGATGCTGACCGCCTGCTCGACATAATAGAAATAGTCGGACAGACGGACCTTCAGGTCGAAGCTGGACAGAGCGTCGTAGGTCTGGGCTAATAGCTTATCCGTAGCGCTCAGGGTGTAGGAGGTGATATCCATCGTTTCCGCCACCGACCAGGCCGTCGCGGACGTCAGTTTGCAGTAGACCACGCAGGAAAGCGCGTTCTTATTGCTCAACGCCGTGACCCCGCCCTGGAAAGAATACCGGACCTTTGTTCCGTCCACCTGGGCAGCGGAGCCATCGCTGTTGCATCGCTCCGCCTTGAACTGCCGGATTGAGGGGTAGGCATAATCCAACACATAAAAAGTGGTGCTGTGCGTCGCCGTCCTGCCGCGGCTGTCTGTTACCACGACGGTCATCGTCATGTCCCCCGCTGCAGACAGCTTCTTGGATGCTGTGAATGACGCAGCCGTATAATTGACCCCGTCCAGCGAGGTACGGTAAGAAGATATCGTGCTCCCATATGCGCCAGCTGCGGTGATGGACACCGACAGCGTGCTGAGCAGCTTCACGAAGGAGCCGATCTTCTCATTGACCGTGCTGTTCGTGTCAGTCACCGTCACCGAGGAAATACTCGGTACGACTGATGCGGGCACATTCAGTGTCACTGTGCAAGTCCGTGATCCTGTCAGCACACCGCCGTTATAGCTCTGGCAGGTGATCGTGCAAATACCGCTGGTGGCGTTGGGGAGCTGGCTGGCCAATGTCAGAGGCGGCGTCCAGGACACAGATGCGCCCACGTTCGTAGCGATCGTTCCGCTGCTACTCCCAAAGGAGTATAACAGTGTGTGCGTCGTGCTGGTGCTGACGCGGTTGGTGTAGATCGTCACCGCGCTGCCCATGTTCACCACTGCCGACGAAACCGTCGGCGAGGATACCGCTTCCTCATACGTGATCGTAATCGTAACGGCTGACAGCTGCAGGTAGTTATAGGAATACCCCTGCCCGGAAGCGCTGGGGTACGGGTTATAGATCGTGAAGGTATTGTTCCCCTGGCTGATGTAAGCAGCCATGTTGTTGAAAAGGGTGCCCGTCATCTGGTACGAGGTCGTGTTTCCGTAGAACGACCCGTCGAAGGTCCCCAGCGCATCCCCCACATAGCCATATCCGGTCACACCAGAAACGATGCTGTTCTGATACGTAGCTTTTCGCAGATATACGGTCTTTGTGCTGCCCGCGCCGTATCCCGATTTGGAGGCCTCCACCGTCAGCCAGATCCCGGTGATCACCTTTCCGCTCAGGTTCATGCCGGAAAAGCAGATGATGCCCACGTAGTTGTAGCTGGAATCGTAGAACTCCTGAGAAGCGTAGCCGTTCTTCGCGTTCGAGCTCGATCCCGTTTTTCTGGTACACATGGATGCTGCGTATGCTACGGTTGTCGCCATATCTTCTCCTTCCCCGGCGTCAGCCGTTATAGATCAGGGAGAGATTCC